>NZ_CP102664.1:728125-1456250 GCF_026427355.1 Sphingobium sp. JS3065 | reverse complement strand
TGCCGCCGGGCCTCATCGAACGCGCCGGGCCATTCCTGCGGATTGGTGGGAAAGCCGATCCAGGTCCAGTCATGCGGCGCCCATTCGGCGGGCATACGGAAAGTCATGGGTTCGGCTCCTGTCTGCGGGTCTGTCCGCGCCCTCTACAGGATCGTGCAGGGCTTTCCAGAGTCATTGTGATGAATGGCTGATTGGGGTGGAGAGCGGACGTTCAGTTTTCCGTTCGGGCTGAGCCCTTCGACTTCGCTCAGGGCGAACGGATATCTAATGTCCGCCATTGGCCACAAGTGCCGCAAAAGGCCGTCACTTCCCCGCCCGGCTCTTGTCGCGAATGGCGCGGAATTCGTCCCCAGGCGTCCAGTTGGGCCAATCGGTCGTGTTCGCCAGCGCCCGCCCGACATCATAATAAAGTTTCAGGTCCGCCTTCACGCCGCTCCAGTCCCATTTGGGATCATATTCGTCCTTGGGGCCGTGATAATGATGTTCTTCATAATCCTTGGCCGCCTTTGCGCCAGCCGCGGGGCCGCCCTTCGCCAGATCCTGTCCGCCCTCGAAATAGAGCATCGGCACGCCATGCTTGGCGAAGCTGAAATGGTCGGAGCGGTAGTAAAATCCCTTTTCCGGCGTCGGCTCCAGGCTGGCGACCCGCTTCTGCGCGACGAGCGCCCGGTCCAGATAGCCGTCAAGCTGCGACTTGCCCTTGCCGATCACCACGACATTCTTCGCCAGCCCAGCCATGCTGAGCGCGTCCATATTGACCCCGCCCACCGTCTGCCCCAGCGGGAAGACCGGATGATTGCCATAATAGGCCGACCCCAGCAGGCCCGATTCCTCCGCCGTCACGGCCAGGAAGACCTGGCTGCGATCCGTCGGCCCGGCCTTCACATTCGCCTCCGCCAGCGCGACCAGCGCCGCCGTGCCGGTGGCGTTGTCGATGGCCCCGTTGCAAATGTCGTCGCCATCGGGCGCAGCTTCGCAATGGCCCAGATGGTCCCAGTGCGCCGCGTAGAGCACATATTCGTCAGGCCGCGTCTTGCCGGGCAGCAGGGCGACGACATTCTTCGACCTGTGCTTGCGAACGGCATTGTCGAAGGAGACGCTGGCCTTCACGCCCTTCAGCGGCACCGCCTTGAACCCGCGCTTTTTCGCCGCCGCTATCAGCGTGTCGAGGTTCAGCCCTGCGCTCGCCATCAGGGCCGCCGCCTTGTCCTTCTGAATCCAGCCGATGGCGGCGGACTGGCCGGCATTGCCGTTGGCGCTGTCCGCGACATGCTGCGCGCCGGTCCAGCTCGATTGCACGACATTCCACCCATAGGCGGCGGGCATGGTGTCATGCACGATGATCGCCGCCGCCGCGCCCTGCCGCGCCGCTTCCTCGAACTTGTAGGTCCAGCGGCCATAATAGGTCATCGCCCGCCCGTTGAACGGCCCGCGCAGCGTCGGTGTCTGGTAATCGGGGTCGTTCACCAGGATGACGACCGTCTTGCCCTTCACATTGACGCCGGCATAGTCGTTCCACTTCTTCTCCGGCGCGTTGATGCCATAGCCGACGAAGACGACAGGGCTGTCCTTCACCTCGATATGCGGCTGGCCGGTGCGATAGGTGGCGATCACCATTTCCGGGCCGTAAGCGGCGGACACCGCGCTCTTGCCCCCGGTGAAGCGGAGCGGCGACACATTCTTCGCGTCGATCTCCACCAGCGGCACGTCCTGGAACCAGCTACCCTTGTTGCCGGGCTTCAGCCCCAGCGCCTCGAACCGCTGGACCAGATAGGCCAGGGTCTTTTCCTCCCCCGCCGTGCCCGGAGCGCGCCCTTCATAGGCGTCTGAGGAGATTTCCTTCACCACCTCCTTCATCGTGTCGATGGAGGGGCCGTCGCCGGAAGAAGCGGCCACCGCCGCGCCCCCTGCGGTCAGGGCGATCAGAGAGGTCAGCAAAAGCGCGCGCATGGCAAGGGCCTTGAAAAGACAGTGGATGCGTCGTTGATGCCAGCACGCCCGCAACCAGACAAGGCTTGTTGAACAAACAAAAAAGGCGGCCCCGAAGGACCGCCTTTCCCGTAATTCGCATAACCGAAATCTTAGCGCGAATAGAATTCGACGACCAGATTGGGTTCCATCTTCACCGGATAGGGCACTTCGTCCAGCGAGGGGACGCGGACATAGGTGACCTTCGCGGCGCCATCGGGCGACACATAGTCGGGAATGTCGCGCTCGGGCAGGCTCTGCGCTTCCAGGACCAGCGCCATTTCCTGGGCCTTCTTGCCCAGGGTGACTTCGTCGCCCGGCTTCACCAGACGGCTGGCGATGTTGCACTTCACGCCGTTCACATAGACGTGGCCGTGCGAAACGATCTGACGGGCGGAAAAGATGGTCGGCGCGAACTTGGCGCGGTAGACGACGGCGTCCAGGCGGCGCTCCAGCAGGCCGATCAGGTTCTGACCGGTGTCGCCCTTCATGCGGGCGGCCTCGATGTAGCTCTTCTTGAACTGCTTCTCGGTGATGTCGCCGTAATAGCCCTTCAGCTTCTGCTTGGCGCGCAGCTGGATGCCATAGTCGGACATCTTGCCCTTGCGGCGCTGGCCGTGCTGGCCGGGGCCATATTCACGCTTGTTGACCGGGCTCTTCGGGCGGCCCCAGATATTCTCGCCCATGCGGCGGTCGAGTTTATACTTGGCGCTGGAACGCTTCGACATGATATTTCCTTACAACTGCTGACAACGTTATGCCCGGTATCGCCTACGATCCATATTTCAGGGGCAGGGCCACCGCTTCACCGGGATGCGGGACCAATTGCGAAGCGGCGCCTATGACGAAGCGATGACGCGATGTCAACCCTCGACAGGCCGGGTTTCCGGGCTTAGTTCAGCGTCCCATGAATCCCGAAAGCTACACGACCATGGCCGAAGTCCGCGCAGGCGTCGACGAAATCGACCGTCAGCTTGTCGCCCTGCTCGATCAGCGCTTCGCCCATATGCGCGCCGCCGCCCGGATCAAGCCGGAGCGTGGGGCTGTTCGCGACGAACCCCGCAAGGCGGAGGTCATCGCAAACGCCCGCGCCGAAGCGGAGCGCCTGGGCGCGCCAGCCGGTGTGATAGCGGAATTGTGGGAAAAGCTGGTCGAAGCGTCCATCGCTTATGAAATGAACGAGTTCGATCGGCTAAAGCGCTAAGACGTTCGACCCGCCTCAGCGCGCCCGCGGATTGCCCAGGGCGGACAAGACCCCGCGCAGGGTCCGCACCTCCAGATGGTTCCAGCCCGGCTTGGTCAGAAGGTTCCGCAAGGTCCGCTTGGTCGCGGGCGCCCGATCCGGCGGAAAGAAATAGCCCGCGCCTTCCAGCAGCGTCTCGAACTGGTCGATCATCCCCTCCAGTTCCGCCTGCGGAGCCGGTTCGCCCAGATCGACCAGGGTCGGCTGCTCCAGCCCGGCCTGCTTCGACCATTCATAGGCGCACAGGATCACCGCCTGCGCCAGATTGAGCGACCCGAATTCCGGATTGATCGGCACGGTCAATATCTTCCGCGCCAGCGCCACATCCTCTGTCTCCAGCCCCGACCGCTCCGGCCCGAACACATAGGCGGAGCGCCCCGCGGCGGCATGGATTTCCCGCGCAGCCTCTTCCGGCGTCACGACGGGTTTGGTCACGCCGCGCTTGCGCACGGTGGTCGCATAGACATGGGCGCAATCCGCCACCGCATCGGCCAGCGTCTCGAAAACCTCCGCCTTTTCCAGCACTACGTCCGCGCCCGCCGCCGACGGCCCGGCATCCGGATTGGGCCAGCCATCGCGCGGCGACACCAGCCGCATCTCCACCAGCCCGAAATTCAGCATGGCCCGCGCCGCCTTGCCGATATTCTCGCCAAGCTGCGGGCGGACGAGGACGATGACGGGGGGAGGGGATGCAGGTTCGTTCATAATATCGTTCGTCACGTCGGAGAGAGCAACTTCATCCTCCGTTCGCCCTGAGCGAAGTCGAAGGGTGCTGCCGAGCGAAGGCGAGGAATGGGACACCGAAGCCTTCTTCAACTTTTCCCAATTCCCAGCGATCAGCGCTTCCTTTTTCTTCCGGGACCAGCCCTTGATCTGAAGTTCGCTGGCAAGAGCCTCCGCCCGGCTTTCAAATGCGGCGGACCACATCAATTCTATCGGTCGCCGCTCGGACGTGTAGCCGGGGATCGAACCGGACTGATGCTGCGTGATCCGCGTTTCAAGGTCGTCGGTATGTCCCGTATAATAGGAACCGTCCGCGCATCTCAGAATATAGGCGTAAAAGGCCATGATCCGTCAGTTGTCTCGCCGCGCTCGACATGGCCCTTCGACTTCGCTCAGGGCGAACGGGAGGGAGGCATGAGAACCTTCACTCACTCCCGACCTCCTTCACGGTCGAGGCGAAATCCTCGAAATCCCGTGCGTCGGTGAAGTCCTTATACACGCTGGCGAAGCGGATATAGGCGACGCTGTCCAGGCGCTTCAGCCCATCCATCACCATCTCGCCGATGGCGCGCGCGGGGACTTCGCCGTCGCCCGACGTTTCCAACTGCCGCTGGATGCCGGAAATCAGCCTTTCCAGGCGGCTCGGATCGATGGGCCTTTTCCGGCACGCGATGCCGATGGAACGCGCCAGCTTGTCGCGATCGAAGGCTTCCTTGCGCCCCTCGCTCTTCACCACCCATATGTCGCGGAGCTGAATCCGCTCAAAAGTGGTGAAGCGCGCGCCGCAGGCCTCGCACTGGCGCCGACGGCGGATGGCGGCGCCATCCTCCGTCGGGCGGCTGTCCTTCACCTGACTGTCGTCATGGGCGCAAAAGGGGCAGCGCAAGCGACCTTATCCTTCGTAGATCGGGAAACGGGCGCAGAGAGCCGAGACGCGCTCCCGCACATTGGCCTCGACCGCCGCATCGCCATGCTCGCCATGATCGCGCAGCCCTTCCAGAACGTCCGCGATCATGTCGCCGATGGCTTCGAATTCCGCCACGCCGAACCCGCGCGTCGTTCCCGCAGGGGAACCGACCCGAATACCGCTGGTCTTGGTCGGCGGCAGCGGGTCGCCCGGCACGCCGTTCTTGTTGCAGGTGATGAAGCTGCGTTCCAGCGCCTCGTCCGCGTCCTTGCCCGAAATGCCGTAGGGGCGCAGGTCGATCAGCGCCAGATGCGTGTCCGTGCCGCCGGACACCACGGCCAGGCCGCGCTGCTCCAGCTTGGCGGCCAGCGCCTGGGCGTTGGTGACGATGGCTTGCGCATAGGTCTTGAACTCCGGCCGCAGCGCTTCGCCGAAAGCGACCGCCTTCGCCGCGATCACATGCATCAGCGGCCCGCCCTGAAGGCCGGGGAACACCGCCGAGTTGATCTTCTTCGCGATGGCTTCGTCATCGGTCAGGATCATGCCGCCACGCGGACCGCGCAGGGTCTTGTGCGTGGTGGTGGTCACCACATGGGCATGGCCGAAGGGCGTCGGATGCGCGCCACCGGCCACCAGACCGGCGAAATGCGCCATGTCGACCATCAGCAACGCGCCGACCTTGTCGGCAATCGCCCGGAACCGCGCGAAGTCGAGGTGACGGGGATAGGCCGAACCGCCCGCGATGATCAGCGTGGGCTTGGCCTCTATGGCTTGCGCCTCCAGCGCGTCATAGTCGATCACATGCGTGTCTTCGCGCACGCCATATTGCACGGCATTATACCATTTGCCCGAAAGCGCGGGCTTCGCGCCGTGGGTCAGGTGGCCGCCCGCGTCCAGCGACAGGCCCATGATGGTGTCGCCCGGCCTGGTCAGCGCCAGCATCACCGCGCCGTTCGCCTGCGCGCCCGAATGCGGCTGCACGTTGACGAAGCCGCAGTTGAAGATCTGCTTCGCCCGGTCGATGGCCAGTTGCTCGACCTCGTCCGACGGCGCGCAGCCCTGATAATAGCGCTTGCCCGGATAGCCTTCCGCATATTTGTTGGTGAAGACCGAACCCTGCGCCTCCAGCACCGCCTTCGACACGATATTTTCCGAAGCGATCAGCTCGATCTGGTTCTGCTCGCGCTTCAGTTCATGGGTGACGCCCGCGAAGACCGCCGGATCGGCATCGGCCAGGCTGCGCGTGAAATAACCTTCCGAACGAATGTCGGACAGGTTGGGCTGGGTGAGGGTGGCGGTGCTCATAGGGCAGGCTCCTTAAAGCGCGGGCTGGGAGAGTTTCTCGACGCGGCCGGCATGGCGGCCTCCGCCGAAATCGGTGGTCAGGAAAGCGGCGACGCAGGCCTTGGCCATGTCCACGCCGGTCAGGCGCGCGCCCAGGGCAAGGACATTGGCGTCATTATGCTCCCGCGAAAGCGCGGCGGACAGCGGCTCCGACACCAGGGCGCAGCGGCAGGCGGGGTTGCGGTTGACGGCGATGGAGATGCCGATGCCAGACCCGCAGAGCGCGATGCCCCGCTCAGCCGCGCCGGACGCGATCGCCGCTGCCAGCCTGTATCCGAAATCCGGATAATCGACCCGGTCGGCGGTCGCCGGACCCAGATCGTCGACCTCATGCCCTTCGGCGCGCAGCCAATCGGCGAGTTCCGCCTTCAGATCGACGGCGGCATGGTCGGAAGCGAGGGCTATTTTCAACTGCCGGTTGTCCAATCGCTCAAAAGTTGATTCGTTTCCGCGCCTCATAGGAGGTGAACCGCGATATTGCCACAGTCCACCCGCCCACCTATGGCCTGCTTCATGGCAGGAACGATTTTATCCATATTGATGCTGGCGGGCATAGCCCTGACCGGCGGCGGCATCTACGCCATCGTCAGGACGGGCGACCGCAAGCGCGGCACGCTGATGATCGTCGCCGGGCTGGTGATGTTCGCGAACGTCGCCATCACCGCCATTCCCGGCCCGGACCTGCCGGTGCTGGAAAATAGCAGCCATTAGGCCCGAAGCGCTACCGCCGCCAGCAGATCGGTCTGGGTGATCAGGCCGCGCAGCATCCGCTCGTCATCCACCACGATCGCCTCGCGCCGCCCTCCGCCGGTCAGGGGCCGCAGCAGCGCCGCCACCGGCGTATCGGCATGCACGACATAGGGGTCCGAAGCGATGTCGCGCACGCGCTCGCCCTCCCGCGCCAAATCCAGCGGGCCTACCACGCCATGCACGCGCCCGGCACTGTCCAGCACCGGCAGGGACAGCAATCTCCGTTGATGGAGCAGTTCCCGCGCCTCGGCCACCGGCTGCCCCTCCCGTACCGAGATGACGTCGCGCGACATGATCTCGCCGCAGGTCATCCGGCCATGCACCCGCTCGGCCGCGCGCATTTCCGCATCGTGCAGCACGATCTGCAAGTCGGCCGCGTCCACGTCCAATGTCTCGCCATAGGCATGCAGCGCCTCTTCGACATCCTGCTCGGACGGTGAGCGCAAAAGTGGGGCGGGGTCGCTGGTGCCATGCGCGCTGGGCGCCTTGGGCACGAAATGGGGATAATTATGCCCCGCCATGCGATGGAAGAGGATAGCGACAATCACCAGCAGCGCCGTATTCACCGCCACCGGCACGAAGGCGAACATGTAGCTCGGCGCGCCATGGGTGGCCCCCAGCACCGTCGATAGCGCAATCGCTCCGCCCGGGGGATGCAGGCAGCGGAAAAGCGACATGGCCCCGATGGCGCAGCCGACCGCCAGCGCGGCGGCGACCGTCGGATCGGGGATCAGCTTCGCCACCGCGATGCCGGCCAGCGCCGACACCACATTGCCGCCAAGGACGGGCCAGGGCTGGGCCAATGGACTGGCAGGGACGGCAAAGAGCAGCACGGCAGAAGCGCCCATCGGCGCCACCAGCAGAGGATGGGCGATCCCGTTGCCCAGCATCAATCCGCAAAGCAGGCCGGTGATGGCAATTCCGCCGATTGCACCGCTCGCGGCCTTCAATCGATCCAGAAAGCCCGGTCCCGCCGGGGCGGGAACAAAGGCGCTGTAATAGCGGCTCCAGATCAGCCGGGAGTCATTCTTCTGTTCGCTCATCGCGCATCGCGGCTAAAGCCCGCAGCCTTTAAGGCCAAGCGCAAAATAGCTCAGGCGCCTCAACCCGAACTTCTTGGTCTCCTTCCGCTAGCGGGAGGGGTTGGGGGTGGCCATCAAGGCCAGCCCAAAAGATAAGGGGCCGCCAAAGCAGCCCCTTCACCTCATCATCTTTCGACCGCATTCACCGGATCGGCGAATCCGGCGACAGCCGCATATCCAGATAATTATCCACCGACTTCATCAACTGATCCAACTCGTGTTCGAAAAAGTGATTGGCGCCACGGATTTCGTCGTGATGGATGGTGATGCCCTTCTGCGTGCGCAGCTTGTCGACCAGCTTCTGCACGGCGCTGGCGGTCACCACCTCGTCCGCCGTGCCCTGCACGATGATGCCCGAGGAAGGGCAGGGCGCCAGGAAGGAGAAGTCATACATGTTCGCGGGCGGCGCGACCGATATGAAGCCGCGAATTTCCGGCCGCCGCATCAGCAACTGCATACCGATCCACGCCCCGAAGGAAAAGCCGGCGATCCAGGTGGTCTGCGCCTCCGGGTGGAAGCTCTGCACCCAGTCGAGCGCGGCGGCGGCATCGCTCAACTCGCCAATGCCGTTGTCGAACGTTCCCTGGCTGCGGCCCACGCCGCGGAAATTGAACCGCAGCACCGCGAAGCCGCGCCGCACGAAGGTCTTGTAAAGCGCCTGGGTGATACGGTCATTCATGGTGCCGCCGCCCTGGGGGTGCGGATGCAGGATCATCGCCACGGGCGCGCGGGGACGGGGCGGGGGGCTGAAGCGGCCTTCAAGGCGACCTTCGGGACCGGGGAAGATTACGTCGGGCATGGCACCTGTTATGGTTCTGGGCGGCCCAACCCGAAACAGGGCGAGCCGCGAATGGAGACGGCGCAGCAGCATATGCTGGCGCTGCGCGACAGACCGCCTATATAGAAGTCGCCACCATTTCCGCAATCAATGAGTGTTTCCCGTCCGTGGCTTCCGACCGTCTCTATCTGGATCATGCCGCCACCACGCCCATCGTGCCCCAGGCGAAAGCCGCGATGGCCGAGGCGCTGGAAAGCTGGTCCAACCCCTCCAGCCCGCATGGAGACGGCCGCGCCGCCCGCGCCGCGCTGGAGGATGCGCGCCGCCGGATCGGCGCGGCGCTGGGCTGGGATGGCCAGATCATCTTCACCTCCGGCGCCAGCGAAGCCATCGCGATGGGGCTGGGCCGCGCCAAGGCGGGCCGCATCCTGACATCGCCGGTCGAGCATGATTCGGTGCTGCGCGTGACCCCCGGGGCCGAACGGCTGGATGTCACATCCGACGGTCTCGCCACCCTCTCCGCCATTGGGGAAGGCCCGGAGCGAACGGGGGAGAGGGTTCTCCTCGCCATCCAGCATGTCAACAACGAAACCGGCGTCATACAGCCGCTGGACGCCATCGACCGGGAAGGCGTCATCCTCTTTGCGGACTGCGCCCAGAGCGCCGCCAAACTGCCGCTTCCGGACGCCGACATGATCGCCATCAGCGCTCATAAATTCGGCGGTCCTCCCGGTATCGGCGCGCTGCTCATCAAAGACCTTACCCTGATCCACCCCAGCGGCGGTCAGGAGCAGGGCTATCGTCCCGGCACCGAAAACCTGCCCGCCATCCTCGGCATGGCCGCCGCCCTCGAAGCCCGCACCGACTGGCTCCCCAAAGCCGCCGCCCTCCGCGCCCAACTCGACGCCGCCATAGAGGCGTCCGGCGGCCAGATCGTCGCCCGCGACGCCCCGCGCATCCCCTATATCGCCAGCTATCGCATGCCCGGCCTGTCGGCCCGCGCCCAGCTTATCCAGTTCGACCTTGCGGGCATTTCCGTCTCGGCGGGCAGCGCCTGTTCCTCCGGCTCGCTCAAGCCCAGCCATGTCCTCCACGCCATGGGCTGGGACGAGGCGCAGGCGGGCGAAGTCGTCCGGGTGAGTTTCGGACCCGCCACCAGCGAAGCCGACATCGACCGCTTCATCGCGGCCTGGACCAGGATGGCGGAGCGCGCCCGGTGACCATCTATCTCGACTATCAGGCGACGACGCCGCTCGCGCCCGAAGCCTTCGAAGCCATGGTCCCGCTGCTCCGCGACCAGTTCGCCAATCCCCACAGCCCGCACCGCCTGGGCCGGGCCGTTACCGCGCAGGTCGAGGTGGCCCGCGCCGAAATCCTGAAACTGCTTCCCGAAGGCGGCCGCCTGCTCTTCACCTCCGGCGCGACCGAAGCGCTCAACATGGCGATCCAGGGCGCGCCCGAAGGCGGCATCGTCACCATCGCCACCGAACATGCCGCCGTCCTCGACACGGCCGAAGCGCTAGGCAGGGCAGGGGGCAGGGCGGGGCGCGCCGTCACCGTCCTCCCGGTCGGGTCCGATGGCCTGATCGACCTCGATCAAGCGGCAGAGGCCATCCGCCCCGGCGTGGCGCTGGTCGCGGCCATGCTGGTCAATAATGAGATCGGCGTCATCCAGCCGGTCGCGCAACTGGCCGACCTTGCCCATCGGGCGGGCGCGCTGTTCCTGTGCGATGCGGTGCAGGGCTATGGCCGCATCCCCATCCCGGCCCAATGCGACATGGTGGCGATCAGCGCCCACAAGATCCACGGCCCCAAGGGCATCGGCGCCCTCTGGCTTCGCGACGGCGTGACCCTAACCCCCATCATCCACGGCGGCGGGCAGGAAGGCGGATTGCGATCCGGCACGCTGTCGCCCGCCCTTTGCGCCGGATTCGGCATCGCCGCCCGGCTGATGCGCGAACATGCCGACGCCGACCGCGCCCATGTGGATATGCTGTGGCAGGCGGCCCGCAGGCTCTTTTCGCAATGGACGCTCAACGGCAGCGAAACCAGCCGCTATCCCGGCAATCTGAACCTCCGCCGCGCGGGAGTGGACGGCGCACGGCTGTTGTCGGAATGCCGCGATGTCGCTTTTTCGCTCGGTAGTGCTTGCGCAAGCGGGTCCGGGCGGCCTAGCCATGTGCTGCGCGCACTCGGCCTTTCAGATGCGGAGGCGCGTGGATCGGTGCGGATCGGCTTTGGCCGGTACACGACACTGGCCGAACTGGAGGATGCCGCGAGGATAATGAACAAAGCAGCCCAAATATGGGCGCTGTAAAGCGGGGAACGTCGCATCATGACAAGGGTCACCTTCATCAGCGCGGATGGAGAGCGTAAACAGGAAGTCGAAGCACCGGCCGGATCGGTCCTGCTTGATATAGCCCAGGCCGCGGGCCAGCCGTTGGAGGGCACTTGCGAAGGCCAGATGGCCTGTTCCACCTGCCACGTCATCGTCGACGCCGCCGACTTCCCCAAGCTGAAGAAGGCGAGCGAGGATGAGGAGGACATGCTGGACCTGGCCGCCGCCGCGACCCGCACCAGCCGCCTGTCCTGCCAGATCGTGCTGGACGAGAAACTGGAAAGCCTGACCGTCCGCATCCCCGGCGAATCCTACAATATGCAGGGGATGTGAGCTTGCCCAAGCGCCTGCTCCTCGCGGCCCTGCTGCTCGCGGCTTCGGCTTCGGCGCAGGAAGAAGCGCCGCGCCAGTCGCTGCTGCCGCCGCCGCCCCGCTATATGGTGAGTGAATCCGCCATGAAGTCGGTGCGCAATCCCAAGGAGATCGAGACCGGGACCGGCGGCCGGCTGGGCGTGGCGCTGGTCGACAGCAAGGGGGCGTTGATCCTGGGCTTCAACCGGGATGAGCGCTTCGCCATGTGCTCCACCTTCAAGGCGCCGCTCGCCGCCGCGGTGCTGGCTGGCGCGGAAGGCGGCAAGTTCGGGCTGGAAGGGCAGATCAGCTTCAACAAGGCGGACTTGCTGGACTATGCGCCGGTGGTCAAAAAGAACGTCAAACGCGGCCGCATGTCGATGGAGGAACTGGCCGCCGCCGCCGTGGAGGTCAGCGACAACAGCGCCGCCAACCTGCTGCTGCCGATGATCGGCGGGCCGGAAGGCCTGACGAAATTCATGCGTACCCATGGCGACAGCGTGACGCGCCTCGACCGGACGGAACCGGCGCTCAACGAAAATGCGCAGGGCGACGATCGCGACACCACCAGCCCCGCCGCCATGGCAGGCCTGATGGGCCGCCTGATCTTTCGCGACCTGAAGGCCGAGAGCGCCGCAAAGCTGCGCGGCTGGCTGAACGCCAGCACCACCGGCGGCAACCGCATCAAGGCGGGCCTGCCCAAGGACTGGACCTCCGGCAGCAAGACCGGAAGCTGCGGCACGGCCTATAATGACGTCGCGCTGGTGAAGGCCCCTTCGGGCGAGGAATATATCCTCGCCATCTACCTGGACCGTCCCACGGTGGATGCGAAGGCAGCCGAAGCCGCCATTGCCGAAACCGCCCGCGCCGCGCTGGATTTCGTGGGCAAGGCGCAGAAGACGGGGTTGGAATAGGCTGGGAAGAGCGCGCAGCCATAGTCCCAAAAACCATCGTGCTCCTGCGGGAAGCGCTTATCCGGCCGATCCCTTAACCCCTTGCCATCCCCCCCGCCTTTCGCCATATGCCGCGCCGGGAGTCGGGCGGACGTAGTCGTCGCGAACCTGGTCAGGTCCTGACGGAAGCAGCCACAGTGATTTCGCTGCGGGTCGTTCCGGCTCCCACCTCCACATGGCGCCCGTTCTTACGGTCCACTTCTTCTTTCGATATTGGAACGATGGAGGCTGCCCTTCGGGTCGCCAAGCCCTGCACGAACGGCTAGAAGATTCGAATGTCCGATTCCCCTCAGCCCTATCGCGTCCTCGCGCGCAAATATCGCCCGCGCAATTTCCGGGAACTGATCGGGCAGGACGCGATGGTCCAGACGCTGGCCAATGCGATCCGCCGGGGCCGCCTGGCCCATGCCTTCCTGATGACCGGCGTGCGCGGCGTGGGCAAGACCTCCACCGCGCGGCTGATCGCCAAGGCGCTGAACTGCGTCGGCCCGGACGGGCAGGGCGCACCGACCATCGATCCCTGCGGCGTCTGCAAATTTTGCGAAGGCATTTCGGAGGGGCGCGATCCCGATGTCATTGAAATGGACGCTGCCAGCCATACGGGCGTCGACGACATCCGTTCGATCATCAATATTTCCCGTAATACCGGGTTCGGCGCCCGCTTTCAGGTTTTCATCATCGACGAAGTGCATATGCTGTCGAGAAGCGCGTTCAATGCTCTTCTGAAAACACTGGAAGAACCGCCTGAAAATGTGAAATTTATCTTCGCCACCACCGAAGTCGAGAAGGTTCCGGTCACCATCCTGTCCCGCTGCCAGCGCTTCGACCTGCGCCGCATTCCGGCGGAATTGCTGGCCGCCCACTTCGCCCATGTGGTCGAGGCGGAATCGGTCGCCGCCGAACCCGATGCGCTGGCGCTGATCGCCCAGGCCGCCGAAGGTTCCGCCCGCGACGGCCTTTCCATCCTGGATCAGGCCATAGCCCATGCCGAAATGGGTGAAGGATCGCCGATCGTCACGGCCATGCAGGTTCGCGACATGCTGGGCCTGTCGGATCGCGGATCGACTCGCCGCCTGCTCGGCCTGCTGCTGGAGGGCGACACGGGCGCGCTGCTGGGCGCGGTGCGCGATCAATATGCGCTGGGCGTCGAGCCTCTGTCCCTGATGCGCGGCCTGCTCGAACTGGTCCACACCGTCACGCTGGTGAAGGCCGGGCGCGACATCGCCAGTCCCGGCCAGTCCGCCGAGGAACGCGAAGCGCTGGCCGAATGGGCTTCGCAACTGGGCTTCGCGCCGCTCCACCGCCTCTGGCAGCTTCTGCTCAAGGGGCACGATGAGGTCGCCAGCGCCGCGCTGCCCATCGAAAGCTGCGAAATGGCGCTGCTGCGCGTGATGCACGCCGCCACCATGCCCGACCCGGGCGAGATCGCCCGCCTGCTGCGCGATGGCGCGCCTGCCGCCGCAACCCCAGGCCAGCCGCCGCAATCGGCCCCGGCAGGCAATCCGGCCGCGCAGCTTCCCGCCAGCTTCGAAGATTTGATCGAACTGCTCTACCAGCGCGGCAGGGGGCAATTGTCCCAGCATCTGAAGGATTGCGCGGGCCTTTCCCACTATGCGCCGCCCTTGCTGGAAATCCGCCTGACCGACCCCTGGTATGGCGAAGGCGATTTCTTCCGCGAAACCGCCCGGGCGCTCAAGGACATTACGGGCCTCACCTGGCAGGTGCGGCAGGCCGAAGGCCCGGTCGCGCCGACCCTGATGGCGCAGGAAAACCGGCAGCGCGAGGATGCCCGCGCCGCCATCATGGAAACCCCGGTGGTCAAGGCGGCGTTGACCGCCTTCCCCGATGCCGAGCTTAGCGATGAGCTTGAACAATGGAGCGCAGAGCGATGAAAGATCTGAACGAAATATTGGGCATGGCCAGCCGCGTGCAGGAGGAACTGCAACGCGCGCAGGACAATCTCGACAAGCTGGAGGTAGAGGGCAGCGCGGGCGGCGGGCTGGTCAAGGTCCGCGCATCGGCCAAGGGGCGCATATTGGGCGTCGCCATCGACGACAGCCTGCTCGCCCCCACGGAAAAGCAGATATTGGAAGACCTCATCACCGCGGCGTTCAACGATGCGCGCAAGAAGGCGGACGAAGTGTCCAACGCTGAAATGGGCAAGATGACCGCCGGGCTGCCGCTGCCGCCGGGCTTCAAACTGCCTTTCTGACGTTAAATTATGGCGGAATCAGCCCTTATTCATCATTCCGACCCTATAAGGCATGATTGAACGATGCGGCGACTCTCCCCATAAAGACGATGAACCGCATGATTGGGCTGAAATGTCGCCCCGGAGAGTGAATGACTACGCTATATCCCCTTCTTCCCCTGCGTGACATCGTCGTCTTCCCGCAGATGATCGTGCCGCTGTTCGTGGGCCGCGACAAAAGCGTGTCCGCGCTCGAAGCGGCGATGGAGGGCGACAAGGAAATCTTCCTCGTTTCCCAGCTCGATCCGGCGGAGGATGATCCGGGGCAGGATTCGCTCTACGATACCGGCGTGATCGCGGTGGTCCTGCAACTGCTGAAACTGCCCGACGGCACGGTCCGCGTGCTGGTGGAGGGCAAGCAGCGGGCGCGTCTCGACGGTCTCACCCCTGGCGAAGGCCATATGAACGCGGAAGTGAGCGCGGTCGAGGAACTGCCCGCCGAGGGGCCGGAGGCTGCGGCGCTGATGCGTTCGGTCGCCGAACAGTTCGAAAATTACGCCAAGCTCAACAAGAAGCTGCCCGCCGAAACCCCGGTGCAGTTGCGCGAGATCGAGGATGCCGGTCGCCTGGCCGACGCCATCGCCGCCAACATCAACGTCAAGGTCGCCGACAAGCAGTCGCTGCTGGTCGAGGCCGATCCGGTCAAGCGCCTGGAAATGGTCTTCGCCTTCATGGAAGGCGAACTGGGCGTGCTCCAGGTCGAGAAGAAGATTCGCGGCCGCGTGAAGCGGCAGATGGAAAAGACCCAGCGCGAATATTATCTGAATGAGCAGTTGAAGGCGATCCAGCGCGAACTGGGCAATGGCGAGGGTGAGGAAGGCGACGAACTCGCCGAACTGACCGAGAAGATCGCCAAGGCCAAGCTGAGCAAGGAAGCCCGCGCCAAGGCGACGGCGGAGTTGAAGAAGCTGAAGGGCATGCAGCCCATGTCGGCCGAAGCGACGGTCGTGCGCAACTATCTGGACGTGCTGCTCGGCCTGCCCTGGGGCAAGAAGGGCAAGGTCAAGACCGACCTCAAGAAGGCGCAGGCGATCCTGGACGAGGATCATTTCGCGCTGGAGAAGGTCAAGGACCGGATCATCGAATATCTGGCCGTGCAGGCGCGCACCA
Source organism: Sphingobium sp. JS3065 (assembly GCF_026427355.1). Lineage (NCBI taxonomy): Bacteria > Pseudomonadati > Pseudomonadota > Alphaproteobacteria > Sphingomonadales > Sphingobiaceae > Sphingobium > Sphingobium sp. JS3065. The sequence continues at coordinate 1,440,452 of NZ_CP102664.1, read as the reverse complement.
ACAAGCTGAAAGGCCCGATCCTGTGCCTGGTCGGCCCTCCGGGCGTCGGCAAGACTTCGCTTGGCCGCAGCATCGCCAAGGCGACGGGCCGCGAATTCGTGCGCCAGTCTCTGGGCGGCGTGCGTGACGAAGCGGAAATCCGGGGCCATCGCCGCACCTATATCGGCTCGCTGCCGGGCAAGATCGTGACCAACCTCAAGAAAGCGGGGACGATGAACCCGCTCTTCCTGCTGGATGAGATCGACAAGCTGGGCCAGGATTTCCGGGGCGATCCGGCATCGGCGCTGCTGGAGGTGCTGGACCCCGAACAGAACAGCAAGTTCCAGGATCATTATCTGGAGATCGACGTCGATCTTTCAGACGTGATGTTCGTGACGACCGCCAACTCCCTGAATTTGCCGCAACCCTTGCTTGACCGCATGGAGATCATCCGGCTGGAGGGCTATACCGAGGATGAGAAGGTCGAGATCGCCCAGCGGCACCTGCTGCCCAAGCAGATCGACGCTCATGGCCTGAAGGAAGGCGAGTTCGAGGTCACGGAGGAAGCGGTTCGCGACCTGATCCGCTACTATACCCGCGAAGCCGGTGTCCGCACGCTGGAGCGCGAAGTGGCGCGGCTCGCCCGCAAGGCGCTGCGCAAGATCCTGGAAGGCGCCTATGAGAAGGTGACGATCACGCCGGACAATCTGGCGGACTATGCCGGGGTGCGGAAATTCCGCCATGGCGTGGGCGAGGAAGAGCATCAGATCGGCGCGGTGACGGGCCTGGCCTGGACCGAAGTGGGCGGCGAACTGCTGACCATCGAGGCTGTGACGGTGCCCGGCAAGGGCGCGATCCGCACCACCGGCAAGCTGGGCGAGGTCATGAACGAATCCGTCCAGGCCGCCTTCTCCTATGTGAAGGCGCGCTCGCCCGGTTACGGGATCAAGCCCAGCATCTTCATCCGCAAGGACATCCACATCCACCTTCCCGAAGGCGCGGTGCCCAAGGATGGCCCCTCGGCAGGCATCGGCATGGTGACGACCATCGTGTCGACGCTGACCGGCATTCCCGTGCACAAGGATGTGGCGATGACGGGCGAAGTCACGCTGCGCGGGCGCGTGCTGCCCATTGGCGGCCTGAAGGAAAAGCTGCTCGCGGCGCTGCGCGGCGGCATCAAGACGGTGCTGATCCCGGCTGAGAATGAGAAGGATCTGGCGGAGATTCCGGCCAATATCAAGGAAGGGCTGGAAATCGTCCCCGTGTCCCATGTGGACGAGGTGCTGGCCCGCGCCCTGATGTCCAAGCCGGAGGCGATCGCCTGGACCGAGGAAGACGACCTGGCCGCCCAACCGAATCCGGCGCAGGCGCGGGACGGGGAAGCCCCGATCCGGCACTGATCCGGGCTGACGAGCGTCTGATTTGACGGCTATTCGTCAGGGTTTTGACCGAAAATCCTGCCTGAGTAGCCGTCGACGCAGCTTTCCCTTTGACAAGGCCCGAAAGCTGGGCCTTATTGCGCCGCCTACGCCGCGATTCCTAAGTTATCCAAACAGCTAGAAGGGGGTTCCCAAGGCATGAACAAGCAGGATCTTATCGGCGCTGTCGCTGAAAGCAGCGGCCTTTCCAAGAGTGACGCCAGCAAGGCGGTAGAGGGCGTTTTCGACGCGATCACCGGCGCGCTGAAGAAGGGCGACGAAGTGCGCCTGGTCGGTTTCGGCACTTTCTCCGTTTCGCAGCGCAAGGCGTCCACCGGACGCAACCCGCGCACTGGCGAAACGATGACGATCAAGGCTTCCGCCCAGCCGAAGTTCAAGGCGGGCAAGGGTCTGAAGGACTCGGTCAACTAAGGGTTTTCAAAGGCGCTCTCCCTGGAGGGCGCCTTTTCCGGTTTTTTTGAGCCGGCGTCGCGGTTGGCGAAAGTTTTACGGAGAGAATGGCGCAGCGGCACGGGGCCGGACTCCGATGCGCGCGCTGAAGTCGACAGGCAGGAAAAGGGGCGGGGGCGTGAAGCTCTTCGTCCCTTTTCTCTTTTATTTTTTCCTCGCGCCATTTTCCGCATGCACCCGCTTGACGGCGCGGGATGGGCCGCATATGTGGCCCTTCTCTTACGGGGCACGGCCCCCGTGGCGATCGTAGCTCAGTTGGTTAGAGCGCCGGTTTGTGGTACCGGAGGTCGCGGGTTCGGATCCCGTCGATCGCCCCATTTTCTCTCAAATCCCGTGATAATCGGGGCTTCGCATATGGCCCTGCGCGCTCTATAGCCCGCTCATGGATGAAGCGCGCGACAAGGGACTGACCCTCAATCCCAAATATGACCGGGACGGCCTGATCACCGCCGTCGTCACCGATGTGGACAGTGGCGAGCTGCTGATGGTCGCGCATATGAATGCGGAGGCGCTCAAACTGACCGTCGACACCGGCCTGGCCCATTTCTGGTCGCGCAGCCGCCAGTCGCTCTGGAAGAAGGGCGAAACATCCGGCCACATGCTGCAAGTCCGCGACATCCGCATCGATTGCGATCAGGATGCGGTCTGGGTGAAGGCGGTTCCAGCCGGTCCCAGCTGTCACACGGGTGCGCGCTCCTGCTTCTTCCGCCGCGTCGGCCCGGAAGGCCTGACCCCCGTCGATGCGGCTGACTAGCCTTTCCGCACTGCTCCTGCTCGCCGCCTGCCAGCGCGAAGCCGCGCCCGTGCCTGGGCGTCATGAGGGCGGCATCCAGACCGCTTCCGGCCTGGAGCGCGCCGCCATCGAAACCGGCGCGATCGCGGATGCGGCGAAGATATCGGCGATCGGCCTCTATCAGCGCAACCATGAGGCGGGCCGCGACGCATTCTGCGTGATCCCGGGCAGGAATGGCGATTACCGCTTCGGCCTGGAGGCGAGCTTTGGCGAGGATCAGAGTTGCGCGGGGGAAGGGTCTGCGCGGCGTACGGGCGACAAGCTGATCCTCAGCTTTTCCCGCAGCGATTGCATCGTCGTGGCGCAATATGACGGCGACCAGATATCGCTGCCCGGCGTGGTCGACATGAAATGCGCGGACGTCTGCAAGGGGCGCGGCACGCTGGAAGGCGTCAGCTTCCCCCGCGTGGCGAGCGACGCCGCCACCGCCCTTCAGGCCCGCGACGGCCGGGGCGATCCGCTATGCAGGCCCGACTGACATATTCGCGGGCAGGCTCCTCTCACTCGCAAGCCACCGCCGCCAGCCGCATCGACCTTTGGCGCAGGCCCAGCGCCAGCAGGAAGACGGCCAACCCGCCCAGGGCCAGCGCCGCGCCGATCCACCCGGTCGACGTCAGCCCGTAACCCGCTGAAATCGCCATGCCGCCCAGCCACGGCCCCAGCGCATTGGCGACGTTGAAGGCGCTGTGATGCGCCGCCGCCGCCAGCGTCTGCGCATCGCCCGCCACGTCCATCAGGCGCGTCTGCAGCACGCTGCCCAGGCCGCCGCCGCAGCCGATCAGGAAGATCACCAGCGACAGGCTCCACACATTCCCCGCCATCAGCGGGAACAGCGCCAGCGACGCCGCGCTCCACAGCAGCACGATGATCGCGGTCCGGCTCTGCGCCCGATCCGCCGCCCAGGCCGCGACCAGATTGCCGATGGTCATGCCCACGCCGAATATCGCCAGCACCACCGGCACCAGCCGTTCCGACACATGGGTCACGGAAATCATGGTCGACGCGACATAGGTATAGACGGCGAACAGCCCGCCGAAACCGATGGCGCCGGTCAGCAGCGTCAGCAGCACCTGCGGCTTTCTGAAGGCGTCCAGTTCCCGCATCGGGCTGGCCCGTGGATCGCCCGCGTCGCGTGGGGCATAGAGCGTCACGAGCGTCATGGTGATCATCGCCAACAGCGCGACGATGCCGAAGCCCCAGCGCCATCCCAGCGCCTGTCCGGTCCAGTTCGCCACCGGCACGCCGATGATCGTGGAGACGGTCAGGCCGGTCATCACCCGCGCCACCGCCTGCGCGCGCCGGTCGGTCGGCACCAGAGACGCCGCCACCAGCGCCGCCACGCCGAAATAGGCGCCGTGGGGCAGGCCGCTCAGGAACCGGAACAGCAGCATGGTCGCATAGTCGGGCGACAGGGCGCTCAAACCGTTGCCGACCGCGAACAGGGCCATCAGCCCGATCAGCAGTGTCCGCCGCGGCAACCGCGCGCCCAGCACCGCGATCACCGGCGCGCCGACCACCACGCCCAGCGCATAGGCGCTGATCGCATGGCCCGCCATCGGATCGCTGATGCGCAAGTCCCCGGCGAAGAAGGGCAGCAGGCTCATCGCCGCGAATTCGGTCGTGCCGATGGCGAACGCGCCCATGGAGAGCGCAAGGATGACAAGGGCGGGATGAACCGCGCGGCTGGCCTGCGCCATCGGTTGCTCCATGTTGCGGTGCGATAGGGATCAGGGCCGTCACATGATGGCGTCACCCCCTGAAATCAAGGCATGGGCGGATGACTTTATTGCAGGTGCGATGGCATGGGGCGCAACTCAGCTTGCGTGACTGGTGTCCAGCATCTTGCCGTCGGTGATGACCACCAGGTCGCCCAGCTTCGTCACGCCGAACAGCTTCTTCGCGAAAGCCTTGGGCACGCCGATGCAGCCATGGGTGGCGTTGCCCCATTGCACGTCGCTGCCATGGATCGCCACGCCGTCGCTGGTCAGCCGCAAAGTATAGGGCATGGGCGCATTATTATAGGTGCTGGAATAATGATCCGCATCCTTCTGGATGATCGGGAACGCGCCAACCGGGCTTGGCTTGTCGTCGGCGCCGTAGAGGATGACCGCCGATCCGATCTCATATCCCGCGCGGAAGACCGACAGCGTCTGGGCCTTGAGATCCACGGTGATGATGACCGGTCCTGTCGTCGGCGCCCCGCCTTCGTCCCAGGCATAGTCGCCATGACGGAAGGGGCCGTCGATGGGCAGGACGCGCTTCACCGTCAAGGCATGCGGATCAACCGCCAGGGGCTGGGCGCGGGTGCGTTCGACGGGTTTGGCCGCTTTGGTTTCCGGCTTCGTCTGAACAGCCTCTGTCCGATCCGGCGCCAGATCGCGTCCGCGCCCCATGGACAGGCCCAGCAACAGAGCCACAGCGGCCACGCCGCCCCCGATCGCCAGCTTCATCCCTGTCGAAACCTGTCGCGCCATGACCCGTCCATTACCCTCAAAGGTTAAATTTCACCCCTCGCGCTCGACCTCGGCGGCCGCGATGGCGGTCAGGTTCAATATGCCTCGCGCCGTCACGCCGGGCGTCAGCACATGGATCGGCTGAGCCAGCCCCACCAGCATCGGCCCGACCGTCGGCGAACTGGACGAAGCGGACAGCGCCGTCAGCGTGATGTTCGCCGCGTCCAGATTGGGCATGACCAGCAGATTGGCCGGCCCTTCGAACCGGGAGTCGGGGATCAGCCGCTCGCGCAGGCTTTGGCTCAGCGCGGCGTCGGCGTGCATTTCCCCGTCGACCATCAGATCGGGCGCGGCCTGCTTCACCAGCTTGACGGCCTCCCGCATCTTGCGGGCGCTGGGCGAATGCGACGCCCCGAAATTGGAGTGGGACAGCAATGCGACACGCGGCGTCAGGCCGAAATGCTTGAGTTCCGTCGCCCCCAGCAGGGCCATTTCCGCAATCTGCTCCGGCGTCGGATCGGGCACCATATGGGTGTCGGTGATGAACAGCGCGCCCGCGTCCAGGATCAGCCCCGACAGCGCATAGACGCGGCTGCTGCCCGGCGTGCGGTCGATGATGCGCATCGCATGTTCGACTTCGCCCCAATAATCGCTGTTGCCGCCGACCAGCGCGGCGTCCACCCGCCCGGTGCGCAGCAGCATGGCGGCGGTCACGCTGGGGCGGCGATAGACGTGGCGCACCACTTCTGCCCCCGACACGCCCTTGCGCGCGGCGACGGCGCGATAGCCCTCCACCAGTTCGCCCATCAGCAGATGGTCGGTCTCCGGATCGACGACCTCCACATCGCGGCCCAGTTCGAAACGCAGGCCCATTTCCGGCAGCTTCTGTTCCAATATGCGCCGTCGCGCCACGATGACCGGGCGGACGATGCCTTCGTCCAGCGCATCCTGGATGGCGCGCAGCACCCGCTCATCCTCACCCTCCCCATAGGCGATGCGCCGCTGGGCGCCGCGCGCGGCCTCGAACACCGGCAGCATCAGTTGCGCCGACCGGGCGTTCTGTTGCGTCAACTGCCGCCTATAGGTTTCCAGGTCGAGATGCTTCTTGGCGACGCCGCTGTCCATCGCCGCCTTGGCGACGGCGCAGGCGATCTCCGCGATCAGCCGGGGGTCGAAGGGGGTGGGGATGATATAGTCCGGCCCGAACGCCAGCTTGCGCCCGCCATAGGCCTGGGAGACGCTGTCATGCGCGGGCATGCGGGCCAGATTGGCGATGGCGTCGGCGGCGGCGACCTTCATCGCCTCGTTGATCTCGGTCGCCCGCGCATCCAGCGCGCCCCGGAAGATATAGGGGAAGCAGAGGACGTTGTTGACCTGATTGGGATAGTCCGACCGCCCCGTCGCGATGATGGCGTCCGGGCGGGCTTCCCGTGCCGCTTCGGGGCGGATTTCCGGCTCCGGATTGGCGAGCGCGAAGATCAGCGGATTGGGCGCCATCAGCGGCAGCCATTCCGGCTTCAGCACGCCGGGCGCGGACAGGCCCAGGAACAGGTTCGCCCCCGGCAGCACGTCGGGCAGGGTCCGCGCATTGGTGGTGCGGGCATAGCGGGCCATGTTCGGCAACATCCCCTCCCGCCCCGAATGGATGACGCCGTCCTTGTCGGTCAGCGTCACATTCTCGATCGGAAGGCCCATCGACACCAGCAGGTCGACGCAGGCCAGCGCCGCCGCCCCCGCGCCGGACGTGACCAGCTTCGCATCCGCCAGCGTCTTGCCCTGCAACACCAGCGCGTTGCGCACGGCGGCCGCCACCACGATGGCCGTGCCATGCTGGTCGTCGTGGAAGACGGGGATTTTCATCCGCTTCTTCAACTCCGCCTCTATGGCGAAGCATTCGGGCGCCTTGATATCCTCCAGGTTGATGCCGCCGAAGGTCGGCTCCAGCAGGGCGACCGCCTCGATGAACTTCTCCGGATCGGTGGTGTCGACCTCTATGTCGAATACGTCGATGTCGGCGAATTTCTTGAAGAGGACGGCCTTGCCCTCCATCACCGGCTTGGACGCGAGCGCGCCGATGGCACCCAGTCCCAGCACGGCGGTGCCGTTGGAGATCACCGCGACCAGATTGCCGCGCGCGGTATAGTCCATCGCCTTTTCTGGGTCTGCGGCAATGTCGATGCAGGGCGCGGCCACGCCGGGCGAATAGGCCAGCGCCAGGTCGCGCTGGTTGACCATGCGCTTGGTCGGTTCGATCCTGAGCTTTCCGGGTTGCGGATAGCGGTGATAGTCAAGGGCGGCGCGGCGGGTGTTATCGTCCATGAAATGCCTCTAGAGTTGCTTTTCCGCGGGGGCAATGGCCGACCGTTCCCAGGGCGGGCGGGGGGCATATAATCCGACGAGGAAATCGATGAACCTTGTGATGGCGAGCGGCGGAACATTCTGCGGCAGATGAACGGCATAGAGGCCGACATCCGCCGATCCTTCATGGTCCGGCATGATCTGCCGAATATCGCCGCTCTCCAGCGCGTCGCTCACGTCCCAGAGCGAGCGCAATGCGATTCCCACGCCCGACAGCGCCAGTTCGCGCACCATTTCGCTGCTGTTGGTGCGGACATGGCTGCTCCCTTCCACGGTCGCCGCGCCCCTGGGTCCGATCAGCCGCCAGGGCAATTGCCCATCCGCCGCGAGCAGGCGATGCTTCCTGAGATCGGAAATCGTCGCGGGCACGCCGAACCGCTCCAGATAGCCGGGGGCGGCGCACAACACCCGCCGGTTGGTGGCCAGCCTGTGCGCCGCCAGGCCCGGCCCCGGATCGGCGCTGATGCGGATGGCCAGGTCCGCCCGCGTGGCCAGCAGGTCGGCATAGTCGTCCGACAGGTCGATCTGCATCCGCACCTTGGGATGCGCCTCCAGAAAGCGGGCCAGATGGGGCGCGACATGCATCCGCCCGAAGGATGTCGGCGCCGAAACCCGCAGCGTCCCCGCCGCCTCCGCCGAAGCGCCGGACACGCGCCGTTCCGCCTCGTCCAGCGCGGCCATGATCCCGCGCAGGTCTTCATGCAGCCGCTCGCCCGCCGGCGTCAGCGCCAGCCGCCGGGTCGTCCGGTGGATCAGCCGCGTGCCCAGCCGTTCCTCCAGCCGCACCAGCCGCTTCGACACCATGGCGGGGGAGATGTTCAGCCGCCGTCCCGCCGCCGCCATGCCGCCTTCGTCCACGATGGTCACGAACAGATCGTAATCCGGGTCCATCATTTTGTTTCTCCAGAGGAAAGTCTGTATTCGAATAATAGCGTCTACACGCCATAATGAAGCCCGTCTATGGTCCCGCCCCAAAGGAGATCATTCCATGACCAGCATGATTGAGCGCGCGGGCCTGAAGGTCGCGCCGCAACTCGCCAGCTTCATCGAAGAGCGCGCATTGCCCGGCACAGGCATCGAAGCCGCCGCCTTCTGGCAGGGCGCCGCCGCGATCTTCGCGCGATTCGCCCCTGAAAACGCCGCCCTGCTGGCGAAGCGCGACGATCTTCAGGCGCAGATCGACGCCTGGCATCAGGAAAGGGCGGGACAGCCCTTCGACGGAATCGCTTATGAAGCCTTCCTGCGCCAGATCGACTATCTGGTCCCCGAACCCGCGCCGTTCCGGATCGGCAGCGAGAATGTCGACGACGAAGTCGCCCGTCTGGCCGGGCCGCAACTCGTTGTCCCGATCCTCAACGCCCGCTTCCTGTTGAACGCCGCCAATGCGCGCTGGGGCAGCCTCTATGACGCGCTTTACGGTACGGACGCGCTGCCCGGCGCGCCTTCGGGCAAGGGGTACGACCCGGCACGCGGCGCGCAGGTCATCGCCTGGGCCAAGGCATTCCTGGACCGCGCCGTACCGCTGAAGGGGCATGCGGGCTGGGCCGACATCGTCCGGCTAAAGGTCTGGAACGGCGAACTTCACCTGCATATCGAGGGCGCGCACGGCGTGGCGACCAGCTTGCTGCAAGAGCACGGCTTTGTCGGTTATCGCGGCGCTCCGGAAGATCCCACGGCGATCCTGCTGCGCCATAACGGTCTGCATATCGAATTGGTCATCGACCGTTCCCACTCCATCGGCGCGGGCGATCCGGCGGGCATCGCCGACGTCATTCTGGAATCCGCGCTTACGACCATCTGCGACCTGGAGGATTCGGTCGCTGCCGTCGATGCGGAGGACAAGGTCGCCGCCTATTCCAACTGGCTGGGCCTGATGCGGGGCGACCTTGCCGACACGTTCGAAAAGAACGGCGCCATGATGACACGCGCCTTGAACCCGGATCGCGGCTATATCGCGCCCAAGGGTGGGGCCTTCACCCTGCCGGGCCGCAGCCTGCTGTTCGTCCGCAATGTCGGCCATTTGATGACCACGCCCGCCGTCCTGCTGGCCAATGGCGCGGAAGCGCCCGAAGGCATATTGGACGGCATCGTGACGACGCTGATCGCTCTCCACGATCTGAAGCGGGCAGGCGGCAACAGCCGCGCGGGCAGCGTCTATATCGTCAAGCCCAAGATGCACGGGCCCGAAGAAGTCGGTTTCACCAACCGCCTGTTCGACGCCATAGAGGATATGCTGGGCCTCGCCCGCTACACGCTGAAGGTCGGCGTCATGGATGAGGAACGCCGCACCTCCGCCAACCTCGCCGCCTGCATCGAAGCGGTGAAGGATCGCATCGTCTTCATCAACACCGGCTTCCTCGACCGCACGGGGGACGAGATGCACACGTCGATGCGCGCTGGTCCGATGATCCGCAAGGGCGAGATGAAGACCAGCGACTGGATCACCGCTTATGAAGACCGCAACGTCCAGATCGGTCTTGCCTGCGGCCTGTCGGGCCGCGCCCAGATCGGCAAGGGCATGTGGGCCGCGCCGGATCGCATGGCCGATATGCTGGACCAGAAGATCGTCCACCCGAAGAGCGGCGCCAACACCGCCTGGGTTCCGTCCCCCACGGCGGCCACGTTGCACGCGACTCACTATCACGGCATCGATGTCTTCAAACGCCAGGAGGAGCGGGCGGAGGAAGCCATCGCCCCGCTCGACAAGCTGCTGACGATCCCCGTCGCGCAGGGCCGCAACTGGTCGGAGGAAGAGATCGCGCAGGAACTGGATAATAATGCGCAGGGCATTCTCGGCTATGTGGTCCGCTGGATCGACCAGGGAGTGGGCTGTTCCAAGGTTCCCGACATCCACGACATCGGCCTGATGGAAGACCGCGCCACGCTGCGCATCTCGTCCCAGCATATGGCGAACTGGCTGCTCCACGGCGTCTGCACGGCGGAACAGGTCGACGCGGCCTTCACCCGCATGGCCGCCAAGGTGGATGCCCAGAATGCCGGCGACCCGCTCTACAAGCCGATGAGCGGCCATCCGGAAAGCCTGGCCTGGCAGGCCGCCCGCGCCCTGGTCTTCGAAGGGGTGGCCCAGCCCAACGGCTATACCGAACCGCTGCTCCACAAATATCGCGCCCTGGCGAAGGCGCTCTAAAAAATTCCTCCCCATCGCAAGATGGGGAGGGGGACCGCTCGCGAAGCGAGGGGTGGAGGGGAAATGCGCGACATCAGCGCATTATTCCGCCACCCATCCCGCTCCGCCACCCCATCGACCGATATTCCCATAAACGACGAAAAGCCCCGCTTGTGCGTTGGAGCGCTTCCCACTAAATCGCGCGCATGACATCGACCAACGACATTCGCCGATCCTTCCTCGACTATTTCGGGGCCAACGGCCACACCATCGTTCCGTCCGCGCCTCTGGTGCCGCACAACGACCCGACGCTGATGTTCGTCAACGCGGGCATGGTGCCGTTCAAGAATGTCTTCACGGGCCTTGAAACCCGCCCCTATACGAAGGCGACGTCCAGCCAGAAATCGGTCCGCGCCGGTGGCAAGCATAATGACCTGGACAATGTCGGCTATACGGCGCGTCACCATACTTTCTTCGAAATGCTGGGGAATTTCAGCTTCGGCGACTATTTCAAGGAACAGGCGATCACCCACGCCTGGACCCTTCTCACGAAGGAATGGGGCCTCCCGGCGGAGAAGCTGACCGCCACGGTCTACCACACGGACGACGAAGCCTTCGACCTGTGGAGGAAAATCGCGGGCCTGCCCGATCACAGGATCATCCGCATCCCCACCAAGGATAATTTCTGGGCGATGGGCGACAGCGGCCCCTGCGGACCCTGTTCGGAAATCTTCTACGACCATGGCGACCATATCTGGGGCGGTCCTCCGGGAAGCCCGGAGGAGGATGGCGACCGTTTCGTGGAAATCTGGAACCTCGTCTTCATGCAATATGAGCAGGAAGCGAACGAGATCGTCAGCGAACTGCCCAAGCCCAGCATCGACACCGGCATGGGGCTGGAGCGCATCGCGGCGGTGCTGCAAGGCGTCCATAACAATTACGACACCGACACGTTCAAGGCGCTGATCGAGGAATCGGGCGCGCTGACCAAAACCGCCACAGACAGCGAACATCAGGCCAGCCACCGCGTCATCGCGGATCACCTGCGTTCCACCAGCTTCCTGATCGCGGACGGCGTGCTGCCCGCCAATGAAGGTCGCGGCTATGTGCTGCGCCGGATCATGCGCCGCGCCATGCGCCACGCCCACATCATCGGCGCGAAGGAGCCGTTGATGCACCGCCTGGTCGGCAGCCTGGTCTCCGAAATGGGCGGCGCCTATCAGGAACTGGTCCGCGCCCAGCCGCTGATCGAGGAAACCCTGCTGCGGGAGGAAACCCGTTTCCGCCAGACGCTGGAAAAGGGCCTGAAGCTGCTGGACGAAGCCACTACCGATCTGTCGGAAGGCGGCACGCTGCCGGGCGAAACCGCGTTCAAGCTCTACGACACTTTCGGCTTCCCCTATGACCTGACCGAAGACGCGCTGCGCTCTCGCGGCCTGGGCGTCGACCGCGAAGGCTTCGACAAGGCGATGGCCGAGCAGAAGGCCGCCGCCCGCGCCGCATGGAAGGGCTCCGGCGAAAAGGCGTCGGACGAAATCTGGTTCGACATCGCGGAAAAGGCGGGCAACACCGAGTTCATCGGCTACGGCTCGACCGAGGGCGAAGGCGAAGTCGTGGCGATCGTCAAGGACGGTGTGAACTTCGACAGCGCGTCGGCGGGGGAGACGGTGTTGATCGTCACCAACCAGACGCCCTTCTATGGCGAAAGCGGCGGCCAGATGGGCGATGCGGGCACGATCAGTTCGCAATCCGGCCTGGTCGCGGATGTCGAGGATACCGCCAAGCCGCTGGGCCGCCTCCACGCCCACAGGGCGAAGATCGGCACGGGCAGCATCAAAGTGGGTGACACGGTTCACCTTAGCGTCGACGTCAACCGCCGCGACCGCATCCGCGCCAACCACAGCGCCACCCATTTGCTGCACGCGGCGCTCCGCAACCGGCTTGGCGCGCACGTCACGCAAAAGGGCAGCCTCGTCGCGCCGGATCGCCTGCGCTTCGACTTCTCCCATCCCGAAGCGCTGACCCACAGCCAGATCGCCGCCATCGAAGCCGATGTGAATGAGCAGGTCCGCCATAATGAAGCGGTGACGACCCGCCTGATGACGCCTGACGACGCCATCCAGGCGGGCGCGATGGCGCTGTTCGGCGAAAAATATGGCGACGAGGTCCGCGTTCTTTCCATGGGGAAGGGCGATGCACGCAGCTATTCGGTCGAGCTTTGCGGCGGTACCCATGTCCGTGCGACCGGCGACATCGCGATCTTCAAGATCATCTCGGAAAGCGCCGTTTCATCGGGCGTCCGCCGCATCGAGGCGCTGACCGGCGAAGCGGCGCGTCTCTGGCTCTCAGACCGCGAAGACCGCCTGCGCCAGTCCGCCGCCGCGCTCAAGACGACGCCGGAGGAAGTCCCCACCCGCATCGCCGCGCTGGTCGAACAGAGCCGCAAGCTCGAACGCGAACTGGCCGAAGCGAAGAAGGCGCTGGCTATCGGCGGCGGAGGCGCCGCTCAGGCGGCAGGCCCGGAAAGGGTCGGTGCGGTGAATTTCATCGGCCAGGTCATAGAGGGCCTCGACCCCAAGGAACTGCGCGGCCTGGTCGACCAGAACAAGGCGACCCTCGGCAGCGGCGTCTCCGCCGTCCTGACGGTTGTCGACGGCCGCGCGACCATCGCCGTCGGCGTGACCGACGATCTGAAGGGCAGCATCAGCGCCGTAGATCTGGTCCGTGCCGGTGTCGAAGCCCTTGGCGGCAAGGGCGGCGGCGGCCGCCCCGACATGGCCCAGGGCGGCGGCCCCGAAGGCGACAAGGCTGAAGCCGCGATCGATGCGGTCAGGGCCACCCTGGCCAATGTCACGGTTTAAGCGCTACCCTCCCCGTGACATATAGAGGGGTGGTTTGAGGCGGGGTGGACGGACATTGCAAGCGGTCATCCCGGCGAAAGCTGGGATCTCGTGAGGCTAGGCCGTGCCCTATCGCCTGAGATCCCAGCCTTCGCTGGGATGATGATCATATCGAACGTCCCCTGATGGCCAAGACTCGCCACTCGTCACCGTCCGATACATTTCCCTGTCCTACGCCACCCCAAACGAGCTATGCCCGGCTCCGCTCTTACGTCTCCATCATGTAACCTATGTCACCCCAATCCTAACCCCGGCATCTGAGGCCAGCCATGGACCTGACCGCGATCCTCGCCGACATCGTCGCCCAAGCCGCGATCCGGGAAGATCGTGGCACGGTCGCCAGCTACATTCCGGAACTGGCGAAGGTCGACCCCGGCCAGTTCGGCATCGCCATCGCCACCGCCGACGGCCGCCTGATCGAAGGCGGAGATTCCGGGACGGGCTTCTCCATCCAGTCCATCTCCAAGGTCTTCGCCCTCACCCTCGCGCTCGGCAAGGTCGGTGACCAGCTTTGGGAAAGGGTAGGGCGGGAACCCTCCGGAAACGCTTTCAACTCCATCGTCCAACTGGAGCAGGAAAGGGGAATTCCCCGAAATCCCTTCATAAACGCGGGTGCGATCGTCGTCGCGGACGTCAATCTGGGCGGGCACCAGCCCCGCGTCGCCATCGGGGAAATGCTCCGCTTCGTCCGCTATCTGGCCGGTGACGACAGTATCGCCATCAACGAAACCGTTGCGGCCTCCGAAACCGCGACCGGTTTCCGCAACATGGCCCTCGCCAATTATATGCGCGCCTTCGGCAATGTCAGGCATCCGGTCGATCTGGTGCTTGGCACCTATTTCCACCAATGCGCGATCGAAATGAGCTGCCGTCAACTGGCCCTGGCCGGACGTTATCTGATGCTCGATGGCCAGCATCCGGAGGGCGGACGGGTGGTCTCGTCCAGCCGGGCCAAGCGCATCAATGCCCTGATGCTGACATGCGGCCATTATGACGCATCGGGCGATTTCGCCTTCCGCGTCGGCATTCCCGGCAAATCGGGGGTAGGCGGCGGCATATTGGCGATCGTCCCTGGCCGCGCCTCCATAGCGGTCTGGTCCCCCGGCCTGAATGAAAATGGGAACAGCCAACTCGGCACATTGGCCCTGGAGGAACTGGCCCGCCGCGCCGGTTGGTCGGTTTTCAGCCCGCCGGAGGAGGATGCCTAAGGCACCTCGTCCGGCCGCAACCGCCGCAGCTTGGGCGCCGTTTCCATCTGCGCCGCGTCCTTGATTCCCATGCGCAGGTCTTCGCGGGTCTGATGGATGGAGGCGATCACCGGCCCCATCGCCACGCCCAAGTCGACCAACGCCGTTTCCGCCAGTTGAAGCGAGCTTTCCAGCGTCTCCGGCACCGCGTCGCTTGCGCCTGCCCGATAGAGTTGAGCCGCATGGTCGGTATCCCGTGCACGCGCGATGATGGGCAAATCCGGCACCCAGCCGCGCACCCGCTTCGTCACCCGGACCGACAGGACGGGATCGTCCATGGTCAGGATCAACGCCCGCGCATGTCCCAGGCGCAGCTTGTCGAGCATTTCGGTCCGCGACACGTCGCCGAACAGGATAGGATAGCCGCTACGCCGCGCTTCCGCGACGACATCGGGGTCGGATTCCACGACGATGAAGCGCTGCTTGTGCAGGGTGAGCAAGTCGCAGACCATCCGTCCAACGCGCCCGAAGCCGATCACCACGGCAGCCGCCTCCGCCTGATCTTCGCCGATCTCCGGAGCCTCTTCCCCCAGCGCCATCTCCAGTCGCCGGGCGATATCATGGCCCAGCCGCGCCAGCAGCGGCGTGATGGTAAGGCCGATCGCCGTCACGATTTGCCAGAAGGTGGCGGTGGAGGGCAATATCAACTGCGCCGCAGCCGCAGCGGAAAGCACGATGAGGGTGGTTTCCGAAGGGCTGGACATCAGCACGCCGACTTCCAGCGCCACGCCTTTCCTTGCGCCCGAAATGTACAGCAGCGCCGCGGTCACGAGAGTCTTGGCAAGGACCACGCCCACCATCGCCAGAAGCAGGTTGGGCCAGTTGGCCAGGATGACGCGCACGTCCAGTCCCATGCCGACGGTGATGAGGAAGACGCCCAGCGCCAGCCCCTTGAACGGCGCGGTCATCACCTCGACCTCGCCATGATAGTCGGTTTCGGCGATCAGCAATCCGGCCAGAAGCGCGCCGACGATGGGCGACAGGCCGGCGATGGATGTCGCCATGCTGGAAATGATGACCACCAGAAGGCTGGCGGCGAGAAAGACCTCCGGGCTTTTGGTGCGCGCCGCCTGGCTGAAGATATGCGGCAGGCAGATGCGGCCCAGGACCAGCATGATGACGATGGTGACGCCGCTCTTGAGCAGCGTGTCGGCCAGTTCGCTCCAGGCCCCGTCAGGGCTTGCGGCGACGGAAGGGGCCAGCGCGCCCAGCATGAAGATGATGGGGACCAGCGCCAGATCTTCGAAAAGCAGCATGGAAAAGGCGGCGCGGCCGACGGCGCTTTGCGTGCCCACCATCGGCAGGACGACCGCGGTGGAGGACAGCGCCAGCGCGAGGCCCAGGCCGAAGGCGCCGGCGGGCGCCTGACCCAGGAAGTAAAGGCCAAGTGCAATGAGAGTAGCGCCGCCGATCAATTCTGTGGCGCCGACCCCGAATACTTGCGTTCGCATGGTCCAAAGGCGACGAAAACTCAATTCCAGCCCGATGGAGAACAGAAGCAGGATGACGCCAAGCTCGGCGAACGGCTCTATCGCCGCCCTGTTGGAGATGGTGACATGATAGAGCCAGGGATATTGGCCCACCAGCGCGCCCAGTCCCGATGGACCCACCGCCAAGCCGACGAGGATGAAGCCGATGACCGGGCTGATCCGGAACCGGGCAAAACCCGGAATGACCAGTCCCGCTGCCCCCAGGATGACGAGGGAATCGCTGAAACTTTGTGGATTGATCGCGCCGGCCATGGCCGATCATCGCCACAATCGCCGCAGATATCCAGCGATAAGGTCAGGACTGGAACGGATTCCGAGCCAATGGCATCGGATCGGCTGCTTCAGGCTTTTGTTTTACCGCCTTTTCCGAGCCGGAAGGTGACGACCCCAAAATATTCCAGGCAGATATATCCCCTGAAAGAAGCCGTGGTGCGGACGGCGGGACTTGAACCCGCATTCCCAGGGGGAGGCGGATTTTAAGTCCGCTGCGTCTACCGATTTCGCCACGTCCGCTCGGGCCGTCACCCACTGAAGGCTAACAGCACGGAGGTCAAGGATGTGGTTGAATCAGACGGTGGCTTTTGTGTTCAACCGTTCCCGCATTTCCTTTCCGGGCTTGAAATAGGGAACGCGCTTGGCATCCACCGGAACCTGCTCCCCCGTTCGCGGATTCCGTCCTGTTCGCGCCTCGCGTGCGCGTGTCGTAAACGCGCCGAAGCCGCGCAACTCCACTCGCCCGCCGGTTGAAAGGCGATCGACAATTTCCTTGAAGAAAAGATCGACGATCCTTTCGACTTCCTGGAGATTGAGGCTTGGATTTTCCTCAGCCAGTTTATGTATCAGTTCAGAGCGTATCATTGGTCCTCCAGACTCCCCCTTCTGGTTCCCACTTTATTTATAATGAATCCTTATGGCTGTGACAATCGGCCAATATCGGTATGACTTTCTCATTTTGGGAATAGAAAAAGCCCGCTGGAGCATAGTTCCAGCGGGCCATATTACTTTAGTTAGATATCGAAGGAGATCAGCCCTCGCTCTTGGCCTTCAGCGCTTCGCCCAGAATGTCGCCCAGCGACGCGCCGCTGTCGGACGAACCATATTGTGCCACGGCCTGCTTCTCTTCGGCGATCTGCATCGCCTTGACCGAGAAGGTCGGCTTCTTGGCGCGGTCGAAACCGGTGACCATGGCGTCGAACTTCTGGCCGATCTGGAAGCGTTCCGGACGCTGCTCGTCGCGGTCGCGGCCAAGGTCGCTGCGCTTGATGAAGCCGGCGGCGCCGTCTTCGCCAGCCTGGACTTCCAGGCCGCCGTCGCGGACTTCCAGAACGGTCACGGTGACGATCGCGTTCTTGTTGAGGCCGGCAGCGGCGGCGGTGGTGCCGCCAGCGGCCGGGCCGCCACGCTCAAGCTGCTTCATGCCGAGGCTGATGCGTTCCTTCTCGACGTCGATGTCGAGAACGACGGCCTGAACCGTCTCGCCCTTGCGGTGCAGCGCCAGCGCGTCTTCGCCCGAAATGCCCCAGGCGATGTCCGACATGTGGACCATGCCGTCGACGTCGCCGTCCAGGCCGATGAACAGGCCGAATTCGGTCGCGTTCTTGACTTCGCCCTCGACAGTCGAGCCGATCGGGTGACGTTCGGCGAAGCTGTCCCAGGGGTTGTTCTGGGCCTGCTTGAGGCCGAGCGAGATGCGGCGCTTTTCGGGATCGACCTCCAGAACCAGGACTTCGACTTCCTGGCTGGTCGAAACGATCTTGCCGGGGTGGACGTTCTTTTTGGTCCAGGACATTTCCGAAACGTGGACCAGGCCCTCGATACCGGCTTCCAGTTCGACGAACGCGCCATATTCGGTGATGTTCGTGACGCGGCCCGACAGCTTCGCGCCGACCGGATACTTGGCGGCGGCGCCTTCCCACGGATCGCTTTCAAGCTGCTTCATGCCGAGCGAGATGCGCTGGGTGTCGCGGTTGATGCGGATGATCTGGACGCGGACGGTGTCGCCGATGTTGATCATCTCGTTCGGATGGTTGATCCGCTTGTAGCTGAGGTCGGTGACGTGCAGCAAGCCGTCGATGCCGCCCAGGTCGACGAACGCACCGTAATCGGTGATGTTCTTGACCACGCCCTCGATGATCTGGCCTTCGGCCAGCGTCTGGATGAGGCCGCTGCGCTGTTCGGCGCGGGTTTCTTCCAGGATGGCGCGGCGCGACACGACGATGTTGCCGCGGCGGCGATCCATCTTCAGGATCTGGAAGGGCTGCGGAATGTCCATCAGTGGGGTGACGTCGCGGACCGGACGGATGTCGACCTGCGAACCTGGCAGGAACGCCACGGCGCCGTCCAGGTCGACGGTGAAGCCGCCCTTGACGCGGCCGAAGATGACGCCTTCGACGCGGGCATTTTCGGTGAATTCGGATTCCAGCTTGTCCCAGGCGGCTTCGCGGCGGGCGCGGTCGCGGGACAGCATGGCTTCGCCATGGGCGTTTTCGACGCGGTCGACATAGACTTCGACTTCGTCGCCGACCTTCAGTTCAGCCTTCTGGCCGGGAGCGGCGAATTCGCGCAGCGGCACGCGGCCTTCCGACTTCAGGCCGACGTCGATCAACGCCATGTCGTTTTCGATGCCGGTTACGGTGCCCTTGACGACGCGGCCTTCGAAGCCGCCATCCTCGCCACCGAGAGAATCATTGAGAAGCGCGGCGAAATCATCGCGCGAGGGGAATGCCGTAGAGGCCATGTTGTAGTCCTTCACTCGTCATTGCTGGCCTACCGGTTGTGTCCGGTGGTCTTTCAGGCCAAACTGCCCGCGTGGCCGGATTGCCGCGCGAACGTCCGTTCGGCCATGATGAGTCGACGCCCATGGAAAAGCAAAAAGGGCGCGTGGGAATCCCAAGCGCCGTCATCGCGTCAGGCCTGTCGCCGACGTTCCAACTGGGCGTCCACCAGCGCAATGGCCTGCTGGACGGCCGCGTCTATAGTCAAATTGCTGGTGTCGAGCAAGTCCGCTCCATCCGCCACGCGCAACGGGGCGTGATCGCGGCTCATGTCGCGGGTGTCGCGGGCCTGGATGTCGGCGATCAGGCTGTCCATATCGGGGTGGCCGCCATGCGACGAGGCATCGTCATAGCGACGCTGGGCGCGGACATGGACGCTGGCGGTGACGAAGATCTTGGCGTCGGCGTCAGGGGCGATGACGGTGGCGATGTCGCGCCCGTCCAGGATCGCGCCCCCCGGCTGGGTCGCGAAGTCGCGCTGGCGCTTGATCAGGGCCTTGCGGACGCTCTGATGGATGGACACGCGGGAGGCGAGGGAGCCGACCGCTTCGCTGCGCAGCGCCGGATCGCTGAGCATGGCGTCATCGAAACCACAGGCGGCCAGCGCGTCGGCTTCATGGTCCGGGTCGCCGCTGGCCTTGAGGACGGCGAGGCCGACCGCGCGGTAGAGCAGGCCGGTGTCCAGGACCGGGAGGCCGTAATGGCGGCCCAGCGCCTTGGCGATCGTGCCCTTGCCTGACGCGGCGGGGCCATCGACGGCGATGATCATGATGCTTTGCCTTTCCGCAGTGCCTTGGCGAGGCCGATGAGGGCGATGAAGGCCCAGACGACTTCCAGCGCCATCGACGCGACGTTGAAATGAACCGTGAGAGAATAGGTCAGCAGCAGCGCGCCGACCAGATTCAGCAGGTTGAAGAGGATGAAGTTCAGCACCTTCGCCATGTTGCTATAGGCATAGGCGACGACCATCAGGCCGCTGCCGATCAGGCCTATGACATTGGCGAAATCGAGCGTCATGCCAGCGCGCCGAGCGATTGCAGCAGGCCGGTGAAACCGGGGAAGCTGGTGGCGACCGGACGCATGTCGTCGATGGTGACGCCGTCCCTGGATACCAGGCCGGCCACGGCAAAGCTCATGGCGATGCGGTGGTCGAGCTTGGTGGCGATGGGACCGCCGCCGGGCAGGAGCGCTCCGCCGCTGCCCTCTATGACGATGCCGTCCTCCAGTTCCTCGACAGAGACGCCGATGGCGCGCAGGCCCGCCGCCATGGTGGCGATGCGGTCCGATTCCTTGACGCGCAATTCCTCCAGGCCGCGGAATGTGCTGCGTCCTTCGGCAAAGGCGGCGGCGATGAAGGCGATGGGATATTCGTCGATCATCGACGGGGCGCGGGCCGGGTCGGGTTCGACGCCCTTGAGCGCTGAGGCGGTGATGACGAGGTCGCCGACCGGCTCGCCGCCGACTTCGCGGGGGTTTTCGATGGCGATGTCGCCGCCCATTTCGCGCAGCAGGTCGATCAGGCCAGCGCGGGTCGCGTTGAGGCCGACATTGGCAATGGCGACCTTCGATCCGGGAACCAGCAGCGCGGCGACCATCGGGAAGGCGGCGGAAGAGGGATCGCCGGGCACGATGATCGACTGCGGGCGCAGTTCCGCTTCTCCCTTGAGCGTGATGATGCGGGTGCCGTCGGCTTCGACATCGACATGGAGGTCGGCGCCGAAGCCCCTGAGCATGCGTTCGCTATGGTCGCGGGTCGGGATGGGTTCGACGATGCGGGTGATGCCTGGGGTGTTGAGGCCCGCGAGCAGGATTGCCGACTTCACCTGCGCGGAAGCGACGGGGAGGCGATAGTCCAGCGGCACGGCCGGGCAGGCGCCCCGCATGGTGAGCGGCAGGCGGTCCCCGGGGCTGGTCGTGAAGCTGGCGCCCATGCGGGACAGCGGATCGGTGACTCGGGCCATGGGGCGCTTGCTGAGCGAGGCGTCGCCCACGAAGGTCGCGGTGATGGCGTGGCTGGCGATCAGGCCCATCAGCAGGCGGGTAGAGGTGCCGCTATTGCCCATGTCGAGCGCGGTTGTCGGCTGGAGCAGGCCGCCCACGCCGACGCCATGGATGTGCCAGATTCCGTCTTCCTGCCTGCGGATGTCCGCACCCATCGCCCGCATGGCGGCGGCGGTGGACAGAACATCCTCTCCCTCCAGCAGTCCCTCGACGCGGCTTTCGCCCACGGCCAGCGCGGAAAGCATCAGCGAGCGGTGCGAAATGCTCTTGTCGCCCGGCACGGTGATCGACCCGGAAAGGGCCGGGGCGGCGGTGAAAGTGGCCGTCTGATGTTGAGGAAGCTGCTGGTCGGAAGAAGCGGTCACGGGGAAATCCGTCTGTAAGGCTTGAAAAATTGCGCCCGGCTTTTGACAGGGCGGTTTCGCTATGGCAAGGCGCCGTCTCTTCGCGGGCGACCCCTGTCGTGCCGCGTAATATCTGTTTTGAGCACTCGCAAGAGAAGGAAAAGGCCGGACATGGTCAAGGCTGAATGGGGCACGAAGCGTACCTGCCCGAAATGCGCCACGCGCTTCTATGACCTGGGCAAGGATGACCCGGTCACCTGCATCAACTGCGGCACTGCCTGGGAACCCGAACCCGTGCTGAAGTCGAAGCAGCCGCTGCCCTATGAGGAAGCGCCCAAGAAGGTCATCGAAACCGCAGACGGCGAGCGCGAGACGGCGGACGACGATCTGGACCTGGATCTGGACGTCGATGACGATGGCGATTCGCCGGATAATGACGTCGATCTGGGCGGTGACGACGACCTGGGTGTGGACGCCGCCGGCGACGATGGCGACGACGACAATTAATTGAATTTTGTGCTTGCCAAGGAGTTCGCCGCCACCTAATGGCAGCGGCCTCCGAGGCGCCGCCCCAACGGCGCCGATACTGGAAACGGGGCCTTAGCTCAGCTGGGAGAGCGCCTGCATGGCATGCAGGAGGTCAGCGGTTCGATCCCGCTAGGCTCCACCAGTTTTCCGGGAAAGAAAATGTCCGGGGGACATTTTTCCGGAAAACGCCCGAGCGCAGGCGAGGGGTGTGGAGAGGTTGTTCGCGACCTCTATAAACGCTCCAATGCCAGGCAAGGGATGTCCAGACATAGGGCCGACGGCTTCGATGCCGGACATGGCTTGATCCATTGCGATGCGGTATGATGCCGCAACGATGGGGCCTTAGCTCAGCTGGGAGAGCGCCTGCATGGCATGCAGGAGGTCAGCGGTTCGATCCCGCTAGGCTCCACCAATTTCCGAATTGATATAGGCTCGGATGGTTTCCGAAAACTGCTGCGCAATGGCGGAAAACTAGCATTTTTACGCCGAAGTTCACAGTGTATGCGCGCGCGTGCCTGGGCGCGCGTAGGCGTGGGGACGCGATCTGCCGGACGTTTCAAAGAGGGATGCGGGATAGACCCGGTGGTGTGGAATAGGACAGGCGCAATTGTTTCTCGCCGGAGAAATAGGATGTTTTTGGAGGGGGCTGTGGCGCTTGGGTGACGCATGGTCCCAACGAGGCGTCCAAGTCTAGGTCGGATGAGGGGAAGGGCTGGAAGCGGCCAGAAGCAGACGTTGATAAAATCGTCATCCCAGCGAAAGCTGGGATCTCGTGAGGCTGGTCCGTGCCCTATCGCCTGAGATCCCAGCTTTCGCTGGGATGACGGCTTTGAATGTCTGCCTTCCATTCAATACTGGACATTCCTACTTCATCACTCAGGCAGAGCCATGGGTAACCAAGAGGAGATTGGCAGTCTCTTTCCCCATGAATGACGGTGATGGTTCGCTTCAAGCGGGCTGAACGAAGCTGTCCATCACCCGCTTCCGCCCCGCTGTTTCGAAATCGATCTCCAGCTTGTTGCCTTCAATCTCCGCTATGGTGCCGTAGCCGAATTTCTGGTGGAAGACGCGCAGGCCGACGCTCATGTCGTCGCGGCCCTTATTGCCTAGCGAGATGGCCGAGGCGCGGGCTTCCACGATGCGGACGGGTTCCTTCGCGAACTGGCCGCTCTGCTGGGCGCGTTGCCAGCCGGGGCCTCGACCGCTGCCGCGCTGGACATTGGCGAAGGGGTCGGCGCGTTCCGACCAGTTGGCGCGCCAGAGCGAGGCGCCGCCGGACATGCTGCTTTCCTCCTCCACATGTTCGGGCGGCAGTTCGCCGACGAAGCGGGAGGGGATGGAACTGGTCCACTGGCCGTAGATGCGGCGGTTGGCGGCATGGAGGATAAGGCACAATTTCCGCGCCCGCGTGATCGCGACATAGGCGAGGCGGCGTTCTTCCTCCAGCGAATTGAGGCCGCCTTCGTCAAGGGCGCGCTGGGAGGGGAAAATGCCTTCTTCCCAGCCCGCGAGGAACACGGTGTCGAACTCCAGCCCCTTGGCGGCGTGGATGGTCATGATCGTGATCTTGCGCTCCTCCGCTTGCGCCTCATTATCCATGACCAGCGAGACATGCTCAAGGAACGCGCCCAGCGTCTCATATTCCTCCATGGCGCGGGTGAGTTCGCTCAGATTTTCCAGCCGCCCGGCGCTTTCCGTGGTGCGTTCGGCCTGGAGCATGGCGGTATAGCCGCTTTCGTCCAATATCTGCCGGGCGAGTTCCGCATGGGGTAGTTGCGCCGCGCGGTCGCGCCAGCGGGCGAGGTCGCCGATGAAGGCGCCCAGGGTCCGGCGGGCCTGCGGAGTCATCTCATCCGTGTCGAGGATGCGGGCGGCGGCGAGTGCGAGCGGAATGCCCTCGGCCCGGGCGAGTCGATGGAGCTTTTCCACCGCCTTGTCGCCTAATCCGCGCTTGGGGACATTGACGATTCGTTCGAAGGCCAGGTCGTCGGCAGGCTGATTGACGAGGCGCAGATAGGCGAGCGCGTCGCGGATTTCGGCGCGCTCATAGAAGCGGAAGCCGCCGACGATGCGATAGGGCAGGCCGATCTGGATGAAGCGGTCTTCGAATTCGCGGGTCTGGTGCTGAGCGCGGACGAGGATGGCGACTTCTTCCAGCGAGCCGCCGTCGCGCTCGATCGATTCGATTTCCTCGCCCACCCGGCGGGCTTCCTCCGGGCCGTCCCATACGCCGATGATGCGGACCTTTTCACCCACGTCGATGTCGGTCCAGAGCGTCTTGCCGAGGCGGTTGCCGTTTTCCGCGATCACGCCGGAGGCCGCGCCCAGGATATGGGGTGTGGAGCGGTAATTTTGTTCGAGGCGGACGATCTTTGCGCCCGGAAAATCCTTTTCGAAACGCAGGATATTGGCGACTTCGGCGCCGCGCCAGCTATAGATGGACTGGTCGTCGTCGCCCACGCAGCAGATATTCTTGCGCGTCTGGGCGAGCAGCCGGAGCCAGAGATATTGGCTGCTGTTCGTGTCCTGATATTCGTCGACCATGATGTAGCGGAAACGCTGCTGATAGCTTTCCAGTACGTCGCGATGGCGTTTCAATATGACCAGAACATGCAGCAGCAAGTCGCCGAAATCGCAGGCGTTCACGTCGCGCAGCCGGGCCTGATAGGCGGCGTAGAGCTTCTGCCCCTTGCCATTCGCATAGCCTTCGCTTTCGCCCGCGCCGATTTCCTCCGGGGTCAGGCCCTTGTTCTTCCATTGGTCGATGAGGCCGCCCAGTTGCCGGGCGGGCCAGCGCTTTTCATCGATGCCTTCCGCCTGGATAAGCTGCTTCAGCAGGCGAAGCTGGTCGTCGGTGTCGAGGATGGTGAAATTGGATTGCAGGCCGACCAGTTCGGCATGGCGGCGCAGCATCCTGGCCGCGACGGCGTGGAAGGTGCCGAGCCAGGGCATGCCCTCCACCGCCGGGCCGATCATGCGGCCGACGCGCTCGCGCATCTCCCGCGCCGCCTTGTTGGTGAAGGTGACGGCGAGGATTTCGGATGGGTAGGCCCGGCGCGTGGCGATCAGGTGGGCGAGGCGGGCGGTGAGGGCGGCTGTCTTGCCCGTGCCCGCTCCGGCAAGCACCAGCACCGGGCCTTCGGTGGTGAGGACGGCTTCCCGCTGCGGTTCGTTGAGGCCCTGCAAATAGGCGGGATCGTCGGGCGAGGGGGCGGGCAGGGTCATGCTTTCCAACTAGGGCGAGGGGCCGGAAGGGGCAAGGGCCGGGGCCTTGCGACGTTAGGGGGTTTATGAGAACAAAAGGCGAATCATGCAAGGGGAAAGCACATGGTCACGGGGCGGTGTCGATGGGGGGCAATTCATTATGAGGCGCTGGGCGAACCATTGTTCAGCGCTTTGTGCCATTGTGCCGATTGCCGGAAGAGCGCGGGCGCGCCTCTGGTCGGAACTGCCGAAGTTCGATCGTTTTCCCAATAGTTGACCCTGATAGGCTGATCGTCTGAAGGGATCGTCTGACGGCGCGTCCAAAACGGTTCGTCGCCATCGCCGGAACGCCGGAGTGGCAATTCCGGTTCTTTCCCCAACCCGAACGGCAGAACGGGGTGAGACTAGGAAAGGATGATCCCGATGAAATCGATCCTGTTGGCAGGTGCGGCCATATTGGCCTTCGGCACAGGCGTTACCGGCATTGCGATTGCGCAGGATATGCCCGCTTCGGCGCAGCCGCCCGCAACCGATGCGCCGCCTCCGCCCGGACAGGGTGCGACGCCGGCTACTCCAGCTTCTCCGGCTGAGCCGGGGACCGCGCCGGCAACTCCAGCTACGCCAGCCGCGCCGCCGCCAGCCGCCGATCCGAACGCGGGGCAGCCTACTGGCGCGGTGCCGCCGAACACGGGGATGCAACCGGCTCCCGCCGGGGTGCCGCGAGATCCATCGGCCCCGGTAGGCACTTCCGCCAATCCCGCGACGGTGGGCGGCAATATGACGCCGCCACCGACCGAGCAGAAGGAGTATCCGCTGTGCAGCAAGACCGTGCAGGATAGCTGCATCAATCGGGGTGAGGCGAGGAAGTCGGCGCGCAAGCATCGGTAAGCGAAGTGTTCGGGCCGGGCAGGGCGGCGATGATCGCTGCCAGCCCGGCCCGGTCGCGGGCCGCATCGGCCAGGCTGTGCCGGTCGAGGACGGCGAGGAAGGCGGCGGTGGCCGCCTTCAAAATGCCCGACAGGCCGCAGGCGGTGCGGAGGGCGCAGGAGCCGCAGTCCGCCATGTTCATATCGGGTTCCGAATAGCGGACGACTTCGCCGATGGTGATCGCCTGGGAAGGGCGGGCGAGGGTGAAGCCTCCGCCGCGGCCGCGCCGGGTGTCCAGGAGGCCGCCCTGGCCCAGATGATGCACCACCTTCATCAGATGATTGCGCGACAGTCCATAGGCGTCGGCGATTTCCGGGATGGTCGCCTGGCCGGAGGGGGTCACGGCGAGGTGGATCAGGACGCGGAGGGCATAGTCGGTGTGGCGGGTCAATTGCATGAAGGAAACCCATAGGTGGCCGGGGTGTCGGTTTCAAACATTCATTCTATTTACATCTTAAAAGATGCAACGTAAATGCACCTTTATCGAGTCTCCAAGGAAAGGTGCATAAATGACCCAGTTGACCGCCGACACCATCGCCATCGTCAAGGCTACCGCGCCCGCGCTGCGCCAGCATGGGGTGGAGATCACGACGGCCATGTATGCGCGGCTGTTCCAGGATGCGTCGATCAAGGACATGTTCGATCAGGCCGCGCAGGACAGCGGGGAGCAGCCCAGGCGGCTGGCGGCGGCGATATTGGGCTATGCGGAGAATATCGACAGGTTGCAGGCGTTGGACGGCGCGGTCGCCCGGATGGTGCAGCGGCATGTCGAGACGGGCGTGAAGGCGGAACATTATCCCAAGGTGGCGGAGGCGTTGCTGCCCGCGATCAGGGATGTGCTGGGGGCGGAGGTCGCCACCGACGCGGTGCTGGATGCCTGGGGGCAGGCCTATTGGTTCCTGGCCAACATATTGATCGGCAGGGAGGCGCAGGCCTATGAGGAGGCTGAGGCGGCTTGAATGGGGATGGGTCGCGTGACCTTCTGGTTGCGCAGCCCCCTCTCCCCGGCCCTCTCCCCCGTGGGGGAGAGGGAGTTTAGGGCGTTGCTCTCAGGAGGGTCAGGCGGGCTTTGCCTACGTCGCGGGTGGCTTCGTTGGTGAAGCCTTTCACCTCCACATCCTCGCGGCGGTCGGTTTCGATGCTGATCCAGGTGGCGGGGCCGGTCCAGCCCAGGCGGCTGAGCTTGTCCAGCGCCACCATGCCCGCGCCGCTATTGTAGGGCGGGTCCATGAAGATGAGGTCCAGCGGCCTGGCCGCCGGGCCGAGGGACAGGACGCTGCTCTGGCGGATGTCGGGGCGGACGCCCAGCCTGTCGCCATTGGCGCGGATCGCGTCCAGGGCGGGGCGGTCCTGTTCCACGAAGATGCAGCTTGCCGCGCCGCGTGAGAGGGCTTCATAGCCCAGCGCGCCGGAGCCTGCGAAGAAATCCCCGACAGCCAGCCCTTCGAACGAGCCGATGCGGCTGAGCAGCATGGAGAAGAGGGTTTCGCGGGTGCGGTCGGCGGTAGGGCGGGTCGCGTCGCCCTTGGGGGCGGTGAGGGGGCGGCCGCGCCATTGGCCTGCGATGATTCTCATTTGGGCGCCTTCAGGCTGTTGCGGAAGACGATGAGGTCGTGCTGGCGCACTTCCTCTACCGCGCCGGAGGCGAGTTCGCCCAGGTGGAAGGGGCCGTAGCTGGTGCGGATCAGGCGGCTCACCTGAAGGCCCAGATGTTCGAGGATGCGACGGACTTCGCGGTTCTTGCCTTCGGTCAGGGTCATTTCGATCCACTGGTTGCGGCCGGTGCGGCGCTCCAGATTGGCCTCTATCTGGCCATAGCGGACACCGTCTATCTCCAGCCCGTCGAACAGGTCTTCAAGCTGGTTCTGGCTGACTTCGCCGAAGGCGCGGGCGCGGTAGGTGCGCGGCACGCCGGTCGAGGGCAATTCCATCTGGCGCTTGAATTCGCCGTCGGTGGTCAGCAGCAGCAAGCCTTCGGTCGTCATGTCGAGACGGCCGATCGGCATGAGGCGGGGCAGGTCGGCGGGCAGCTTGTCGTAGATGGTCGGGCGGCCGCGCGGGTCGCGTTCCGTGGTGAGGAAACCCGACGGCTTGTGGAAGAGGAACAGGCGGGTCGGCGCGGGGGCGGCGACGGGCGTGCCGTCCACCGCCACGCCGTGGAGCGAGGAAAGCAGGGTGGCGGGGGTCGTGATCGCTTCGCCGTTGAGGGTGACGCGGCCTTCCTCGATCATCCGTTCGACTTCGCGGCGGGAAGCGACGCCTGCGCGGGCGAGCAGTTTCGCGATGCGCTGCGGTTCGTTCTTGCCGCTGGCCGTCGCCTCCGCGCGGGCCGGATGCGGGTTCGCGGGCTTGTCGGGCGCGGTTTTTGCCTTCCTGAACGGAGGGCGTGCCGGGCGGGAGCTGGAGGGCGGTTTTGCGCCAGCCGTTCGATGGGGGCCACCCGCCGGGCGCCTGGGACCACCGGGGCCTGACCGGCGGGGCGGTCCAGATTTTTTCGGCGGTTCCACGGAAGCGTTCCTTTTCAAAACGGGATGGCATTCCCATATTCGGGATGGCCGGATAATTGACGAATGGTGCCGTCCTTGCGCCTGTGCGCAGGGACCGTGGGAAACCCGTTTGGGGTCCCGCACGTTGGTCGGCTGAATGGCGCAAATGGGGCGGATCGGCAAATGTTTTTCGGGCTGGTAAAAGGGGAAGCCGGGGCGCGGGGGCGCCGCAAGGCCATTCGCAGCGTGCTGGTGGTCGAGGATGAGCCGCTGGTCGCATTCGACAATGAACATGTGCTGGAGACGGCGGGCTATCGCGTGGCCGCGACCGTCGATGAATATGGCCATGCCGTCAGCGTGATCGAGGAAGAGAGCGTCGACCTGGTGATCGCGGACGTGACGCTGCATGGGAAAAGGACCGGCATCGATCTGGCGCGCTTTGCCGCGGGCCGGGGGGTGGCGGTGCTGTTCGTGACGGGGGCTTGTCCGGTGGATGCGCCGGAAATGGCCTTGGGGTGTCTGGCCAAGCCCTATGCGCCGCGGGATTTGCTGGCGGCGGTCGCGGTCGTCGACGCGCTGCTGCGGGGGAAGGAACTGCCGCGCCTGCCGGATGGGTTGCATTTGTTCGGGAATTTGGGGTGAGGGTGGGATTGGTCGAGAGGTTCGATCCCCCCTCATCCAACTTCGCCTAACCGGCGGAGCCGGTAAGGCTGCGTATCCTTCTCCCTCAAGGGAGAAGGTTTTTTGGGTGGTTGTTTGGGCGGGGTTTGGCCATATGGTGGTCAGGAACGATCATCGGGGGCCGCCGCATTTATGACTGATATTGCAAAGGGCTGGCTGGATGCGGTGAAGCCCTATGTGCAGAAGGCGCCCTTGGGGGCCTTTTTTCTGGGGATTTCGTCGGGTTTTCCCTATGCGATGATCGGCGCGACGCTGACGACGCGGCTGGCGCAGGACGGGATCGACAAGAAGGCGGTGACGGCCTTCACCCTCGCCTTCCTGGTCTATAACCTTAAATTTCTGTGGGCCTGGGTGGTCGATGGCGTGCGTCTGCCGGTCATTGGGCGGTTGGGGCAGCGGGTTTCGTGGCTGATCTTCGCCGGGCTGCTGGTGATGGCGGCGGTGGCCAATCTGGCGCTGGTCGATCCATCCACCAGCCTGTTGCAGACCGCCTATGCGGCGATATTGGTCGGGGTGGCCGGGGCGACGTTCGACATCGTGATCGACGCCTATCGGATCGAAAGCCTGAAGCCGGAGCAATTGGGCGTGGGGTCGGGCATGTCGCAATATGGCTGGCGGATCGGGTCGGTCGCGGCGGGGGCGCTGGCGCTGGTGCTGGCGGCGCGGGTCGGGTGGCATGGGGCCTATCTGGCCTGCGCGGTCTTTGCTTTGCCCGCCATGTTGACCGGGCTGGTGCTGGGCGAGCCGGAGCGGCACCGGGAGCCGACGGCGCGGCGCGGGATGGGAGAGGTGTGGCAATCCATCGCGGGGCCGCTGGTGGAGTTTTTCCGGCGGCGCGGGGCGTGGCTGGTGCTGCTGTTCATCCTGCTCCACAAGATCGGGGACACGCTGGCGAACCTGACCTTCCGCCTGTTGTTCGACGATATGGGCTATACCAATGACGAGATCGCCATTTACGACGTGGGGATCGGTTTCTGGGCCTATCTGATCGGGATTTTCGTGGGCGGCGTGCTCTATGCGCGGATGGGGATGAAGCGGTCCGTGCTGGTCGGGCTGCTGCTGATGGGCGTGTCCAATTTCAGCTTCGCGATGCTGGCCGCGCTGGGCAAGAGCAATTGGGGCATGGCGGGGGCCATCGGTTTCGAGAATTTCGCCAGCGGGATCGGCGGGGTGACGGTGGTCGCCTATTTCTCCGCCTTGTGCGACCTGCGCTTCACCGCCGCGCAATATGCGCTGATTTCGGCGGCGGCGAGCATCGTCGGGCGGTTCCTGACCGGGACGACGGCGGGCGCGATGATCGAGCGGTTCGGCTATGTCGACTTCTACCTGCTGACAACCGCGCTGGCGGTGCCGGGGATCGTCCTGTTCTGGTTGATGATGCGGGCGGGGTTGATCGATGCAAGCGTCGGCAGCGCGGCGAGCGATCAGCCCGCCGCGTAGAGATCCAGCGGGCGGCCCAGGTCGTTATGGGCCTGGGCGACGGCTTGCAGGCAGGTGAGCGCGCCCAGCGCATGGTCGTTGCCCAGCAGGGCCGCAACATCGTCATAGGCGGTGCGCGGGCTGCGCAGGGCGCCGCCGACCGCCTGCATCATCAGCGCTTCGTCCGATGTCATGCGGGAACAGCAGCAGGGGGCGATCAATATCTTGCGGCTGGAGGTGCGGGCGAGTTCCAGCATCATGGCGCGCATCAGCACCAGCGGGCGGCGATAACTGCGGCCGAACGCGCCCAGCATCGCGTTGGCGGCATGGGCGTCGTTGACCCCCGCCGTCGCCATGCGGCGCATGACATAGAGGAACAGCCGGTTGCCATAGCCGCCGGGAAGCGGCCGGGGCTGATCGAGGGAGGTGGACTCTCCATGCGCCATGCGTTCGTACCTTCTGCCTTGTCGTTGGAAGGTCAAGGTACGCTATTGCGAGTCAATCGCAAGAAAATTCAGTCGGGAAATTGACCGTTCAGTCGCAAAATCTCTCCGGCGAGGTAGAGGGAGCCTGCGATCAGCAGCCGGGGCGCGGGATTGGGATGGGCCGCGACGGCGGCGATGGCCTGCTGCGGCCCTTCATGGGCGGTGCAGGGGATGCCCCACAGATCGGCGATGGCGGCGAATCGCTCCGGCGGGTGATGGTCGTGTCCGGGGACCGGCACGACATGGATATGGGCGATGCGGCCTGCGAAGGGGACCAGGAAGGCGTCCAGATCCTTGTTTGACAGCATGCCGATGATGAGGTCCAGCTTTTGCCCGTCCAGCCGTTCGCTGGTGAAGAAGGCGGCGATCGCTTCGCCCGCTCCGGCATTATGGCCGCCGTCCAGCCAGGCTTCCGTGCCGTCGGGCAGCGGGGCGAGGAGCGGACCGTGGTCGAGCCGTTGCAGCCGGGCGGGCCAGTGCGCCCAGAGGGGCGCGGCCTTCAGCGCGGCTTCGCTGACGGGGACGACGTTCTGATGGCGCAGCATGGCGAAGGCGAGCGCGGCGTTCTGTATCTGGTGCGCGCCGGGCAGGCGGGGCAGCGGAGCGTCGATATGGCCCTGGTCGTCGCGATAATGGAGGCGGTCGCGATAGGCGGCGGCGTCCCAGCTTTCGCCCATGGCGAACCATTGGGTGCGGTTGCGGGCCGCGGCGTCCAGCATCACGGGGAAAAGGGCGTCGGCATAGCGTTGCGTGACCAGCGGCGCGCCGGGCTTGGCGATGCCGGCCTTTTCGGCGGCGATGTCCTTCAGCGTGTTGCCGAGGAAGCTTTGATGGTCCAGGCCGAGTTGGGCGATGCCGCAGATGACCGGCTTTTCGATGATGTTGGTCGCGTCCAGGCGGCCGCCCAGGCCCACTTCGACGATGCAGGCGTCGGCGGGATGTTCCGAAAAGGCGAGGAAGGCGGCGGCGGTGGTGACTTCGAAGAAGCTGGCCCCGATCCCCTCCGCCACGTCGAGGACGCGGGAGAGATAGGTGGCGAGGGCCTGGTCGGAGATGAGCGTGCCGCCCAGGCGGATGCGTTCGTTGAAGCGGACGAGATGGGGGGAGGTGAAGACGTGGACGCTCTTGCCGTCCGCCTCCAGCGCGGCGCGCAGGAAGGCGCAGGTCGACCCCTTGCCGTTGGTGCCCGCGACGTGGAAGACCGGCGGGAGGGCGCGGTGCGGGTTGCCCAGGCGGTCGAGGAGCGAGGTGATGCGCTCCAGGCCCAGCATGTCGGCGCCCGGCGACAGCGTGGCGAGGCGGTCTAGCTGGGCCTGGACGCCCGGATCGTCGGAGACTGCATGGTCGGGCATGGCTTTTTACGCGGCGGCGCGGGGGGTGAGGTAGCCGATCACCCTGGCGAGCGTGTCGCGCAGGTCGCTGCGGTGGACCACCATGTCGAGCATGCCATGTTCCAGCAGATATTCGGCGCGCTGGAAGCCCTCCGGCAATTTTTCGCGAATCGTGCTTTCGATGACGCGCTGGCCCGCGAAGCCGATGAGGGCGTTGGGCTCGGCGATCTGGATGTCGCCCAGCATGGCGTAGCTGGCGGTGACGCCGCCCGTCGTCGGATCGGTCAGGACGACGATATAGGGCAGGCCCGCCGCGTGGAGTTTGCGGATCGCGACGGTGGAGCGGGGCATCTGCATGAGGGAGAGGATACCCTCCTGCATGCGGGCGCCGCCGGCTGCGGTGAAGATCACATAGGGGCATTTATGGGCGATGGCTTCGTTGACGCCCTGGATGAAGGCGGCGCCGACGCCCATGCCCATGGAGCCGCCC
Source organism: Sphingobium sp. JS3065 (assembly GCF_026427355.1). Taxonomy (NCBI): domain Bacteria; kingdom Pseudomonadati; phylum Pseudomonadota; class Alphaproteobacteria; order Sphingomonadales; family Sphingobiaceae; genus Sphingobium; species Sphingobium sp. JS3065. The sequence goes on along the minus strand of NZ_CP102664.1, from coordinate 1,407,546 downwards.
ATATAGGCGAAATTCTGCACGCCCATGACCAGCGGCACGTCATCGATCGCGCCGCGGGCGTTGATGAGCGCGTCCTGATCTCCGGTGGCGGTGCGGGCGGCCTTTATGCGGTCGGGATAGCGTTTGGAATCGCGGAATTTGAGCGGGTCTTCCTGCACATGCGGGGTGGGGAGCAGGATGAAACCGGCGTCGAGTATATGTTCGAACCGCTCCGACGGGCCGATGCGGCCGTGATGGTCGCAGCGGGGGCAGACCGAGAGATTGTCTTCCCATTCCTTGATGAAGATCATCTCCGCGCAGGCGGGGCATTTGTGCCACAGCGTTTCTGCTGTCGTTTCCTTCTTCGCCATGAAAGGCAGCGCGTTGCGGACGCGGTTGATCCAGCTCATGCTGCGGTCTCCCGGAAATGGGGGCTGTTGGCGTTCAGGGCGTCGCGCAGGGCGGCGACGAAATCCTTGACGAAGGGCGCGGCGGCGTTGCCGTGCGAGCCGACGATGTCGACGATGGCGGAACCCACCACCACGCCGTCGGCGACGCGGCCGATGGCGGCGGCCTGATCGGCGGAGCGGACGCCGAAGCCGACCGCGATGGGCAGGTCGGTGGCGGCCTTGAGCTTTGCGACGGCCAGTTCGACGGCGGCTTGCGCGGCCTGCTGCTTGCCGGTGATGCCTGCGACGGCGACATGGTAGAGGAAGCCGCTGGCGCCGTTCAGCACGGCGGGCAGGCGGGCCGCGTCGGTGGTCGGCGTGGCGAGGCGGATCAGGTGGATGCCTGCTGCGCGCAGGGCGGGGCCGATTTCGGCGTCTTCCTCCGGGGGCACGTCGACGCAGATGACGCCGTCGACGCCTGCGGCCTTGCACTGGTCGGCGAACCAGTCGGGGCCGCGCGCGAGCATCGGGTTGGCGTAGCCCATCAGGACCAGCGGCGTGTCAGGGTGCCGGGCGCGGAAGGCGGCGGCGAGGGCGAAGATGTCCTTCGTCTTGGTGCCGGAGCCGAGGCTGCGCAGGTTGGCGAGTTCGATGGCGGGGCCGTCCGCCATCGGATCGGTGAAGGGCATGCCCAGTTCGATGATGTCGGCGCCGCCCTCCACCAGGGCGTCGAGGATCGCGGGGGTGTCGGCCGCTGTCGGGTCGCCCGCCGTCACGAAGGTGATGAGGGCGGCGCGGCCTGCCTTTTTGCAGGCGGCGAAGCGGGTGGCGAGGCGGTCGGCGGTCATATCTCCACTCCCAATGCGCTCGCCACGGTGAAGATATCCTTGTCGCCGCGGCCGGAGAGGTTGACGATGATGATCTGGTCCGCGTCCAGCGTGGGCGCCACCTTTTCCGCCGACGCGACCGCGTGGGCGGATTCCAGGGCGGGGATGATCCCCTCCAGCGCGGAGAGTTTCTGGAAGCTGGCGAGCGCTTCATCGTCGGTGATCGGCATATAGTCAACTCGGCCGATTTCGTGCAGCCAGCTATGTTCGGGACCGATGCCGGGATAGTCGAGGCCCGCCGAAATGCTGTGCGCCTCGGTGATCTGGCCGTCCTCGTCCTGGAGGAGATAGGTGCGGTTGCCGTGCAGGATGCCGGACTTGCCGCCTGCCAGCGAAGCGGCATGCTTGCCCGACAGGCCTTCGCCCGCCGCTTCGACGCCGATCATCTTGACGTCGGCGTCATCCAGGAACGGATGGAACAGGCCGATGGCGTTGGAGCCGCCGCCGACCGGCGCGATCAGCATGTCGGGCAGGCGGCCTTCCAGTTCCAATATCTGTTCGCGGGCTTCCCTGCCGATGATCGACTGGAAGTCGCGGACCAGTTCCGGATAGGGGTGCGGGCCTGCCGCCGTGCCGATGATGTAGAAAGTGTCGTGGACGTTCGACACCCAGTGGCGCAGGGCGTCGTTCATCGCGTCCTTCAGCGTCTGGGAACCGGAGACGACCGGGATCACTTCCGCACCCAGCAGCTTCATGCGGAAGACGTTGGGCTTCTGCCGCTCCACATCCTTCGCGCCCATGAAAATCTTGCATTCCATGCCGAACAGGGCGGCGACGGTCGCGGTGGCGACGCCATGCTGGCCCGCGCCGGTTTCGGCGATCACCTTCTTCTTGCCCATGCGGCGGGCGAGCAGGGCCTGGCCGATGCAATTGTTGATCTTGTGCGCGCCGGTGTGGTTCAGTTCCTCGCGCTTCAGGTAGATTTTCGCGCCCTTGCCCGGTTCCGCTTCGGCGCGCAGGGCTTCGGTCAGGCGCTGCGCATAATAAAGCGGGTTGGGGCGGCCGACATAGGAACGCAGCAATTCACTGAACTCGGCGTCAAAGGCCGGGTCTTGCCGGGCTTCCTTATAGACTTTTTCCAGTTCGAGGATCAGCGGCATCAGCGTTTCGGCGACATAGCGGCCGCCGAAGGAGCCGAAATGGCCGGAAGCGTCGGGCTGGGAGCGCAGGCTGTTGGGCAGGGCGCCAAGCAGGGTGGGGGTGTCGGTCATCGGATCAATCTCGTCAGGCAAATGGGATCACTTCTTGGGTGCAAGCAAGTGATCAACGCCATCGTGTGCTGGTTAGCCGCCTCATGAGGATGCCGCATTGCAGAAGGCCATGATCTTGTCCACACTCTTGATGCCCGGCGCGCTTTCGACGCCGGACGAAACATCGACCAGCGGGGCGCCGGTGATGCGGATGGCTTCGGCCACATTGTCGATGCCCAGGCCGCCCGACAGGCCCCAGGGGACGGATATGGGGACGCCGCGCAGCAGCGTCCAGTCGAAGCGCAGGCCCATGCCGCCGGGCAGCGCCGCGCCGTCCGGAGTCTTCGCGTCGAAGAGCAGGAGATCGGCGGCGCCCGCATAGGCCCTGGCGGCATCTATATCGGCGCGGGTTTTGACCGGGATGGCTTTCCAGACGCTTAGGCCGAAGCGCTGCCGGATGATGGCCACCCGTTCAGGGGTTTCCTTGCCATGGAGCTGGAGGGCGGTGAGGGCGTCCGTGGCGGTGAGTTCGGTCAGGATTTCGTCGGTGGGGTCGACCAGCACGGCGACCCGATGGATATGCGAGGGGACCGGGGCCGTGAGGGCGCGCAACTGGTCCGCCTCTATATGGCGGGGGCTTTTGGGGAAGTGTACGAAGCCCAGATGTGTCGCGTCCGCGCGCATGGCGGCGCCCACTGTTTCCGGTGTGGAGAGGCCGCAGATTTTTATGGCGAGTCGGGACATTGGGGGGCTTTAGCGGGTGTTGGGGTGCGTGAGAACTGTTGTTCCATGTGCTTCGATACGAGGCTTCGGCAGGCTCAGCCTCTACTCGGCACGAACGGAGGGGGTGGGGTGGTCAAGTCCATGTCGTGGAGGGCGAGCCATTGGTCGGCGTGGTCGATGCAGGCTTTGCCGAGGAAGGCGTCGACCTGATCCATGATCTGGTCATCCGTCAGGGTCGCCGGGTCCAGGGGCGCGTGCCAGTGGACGCGGAAATGGGGCCCCTGGGTGCGGATCATGTAGAAGGGCAGGAATTTCGCGCCGACTTTCCGGGCAAGGCGCAGGGCGACGGACAGGTTGCCTGAGGGCGGCAGGGCGCGGCCGAAGCGGGGGAACCAGACCTGGCGGTCGCGGCGCTCGTCCAGCAATATATAGAGGGTGGCGCGGTCCTTGGTGGTGAGGTGTTTCAGGATGGCGCGGGCCGCGCCGTCCCCGGTGATCGCTTCCCCCATATAGCTGGAGCGGGCGCGCTTGAGCTGCGCCGCCTGCTGCGGGTTTTCCGGCGGGTCGTAGACGCCCAGGCCGGGGCGGTCCGTGGACGCCTTGATATGGGCGGCGAGCAAGTCCCAATTGCCGAGATGGACCGCCAGCGCGATCAGCGGGCCGGGGCCGTCGAGCACCTTCTGATAGCCTGCCGCGTCCTCCACGCCGATATGGTCGTTTTCGATCAGCCGGTCGATGTTGGTGAGTTCGGCCATGGTGCGGCCGAGGTTGAACCAGCGGCGGGTGAGGAGGGCTTCGCTGTCGGCCCGGTCGAGATCTGGGCGGAGGATGGCGAGGTTGGCGCGGGCGCGTTGATCGCGCAATTTCATCTGCTTGCGCGCGACGTTCGCGGACAGCCAGCCGCCCAGCCAGGATGCGAGGGACGCGGGGAGGAGGCGGAGGAGGGTGAAGAGAAAGGGGTTGGAGAGCATCGCCTGCCGTCATACAGCAGCGGTCGGGGCGGTAAAGGGCTTGGGTTTGCAATGAGTTTCGCTTTTGCGCTGTGGATGCTGTTGCAGGGGCTGAGCCTGTTGGGCGTGCTGAATTATTGGCGGCATCTGCCTGTCGACCGGAAGGAAGAAGCGCCGGAGGGCGTGGTCGTGCTGCTGTCTGTGCGGGACGATTGGGACGGCGGGGCGGAATTGATTGCGCGGTTGAAGGTGCAGACGGCGCGGTTCCGGCTGGTGATTGCTTCGAGTGGCGGTTGCGCGGCGGCGGAGGCTCTGGCGGCGCGGGAGGGGGATTGGGTGCAGATCGTCCGCGCGGGCGTTGCCGTGGATGAGGGGCAGAAGGTTCATAAATTGCGGGTGGCTTTGCGGGCTTTGCGGCCGGAGGATCGGTGGCTGGTTTTCGTGGACGCGGATATTCTGCCCCCGGCGCGGCTGGTGGGGCGGCTGCTCTTTCCGCTGGTACGGGGGAAGGCGGATATCGTGACCGGTTACCGGCTGTTGTTGCCGGAGGCGCGGGTGGGTGCGGCGCTGGTCGGGGCGGTGGAGATGCAGTTGGCGACCTTGCCGCGTGCGGCGAGCGCGACCATGCCCTGGGGCGGGGCGATGGCCCTGAGCCGGGAGGTGGCGGAGCGGCTGGACCTGGATGCGGCGCTGGCGGGGCGGTTGTCGGATGATATGGCGATTGGCCTCGCCGGGTGGCGGGCGAAGCTGCGGTTGCGGCCGGTGCGGGATTTGCTGGTGGCTTGTCCGCTGGAGGCGCGGGGGGCCTTTGGGTTCGGGGTGCGGCAGTATCGGCATATCGTGACCAATAGTGCGGGGATGTGGGCGGTCGCGACGCTGGTGCTGGGTTGCCAAGCTTTGGGGTGGGTCTGGGCTTTGGGTTGGGGTGGGCTTTGGGCTGTGGCTGTTGGTTATGCGGCGGCGGTCGGGCGGGTGTTGGCGCGGCGGCGGATTTTGGCGGGCGTGCTGGAGCCGGAGCAGGTGCGGGCGGCGGGGCGGTCGCTCTGGTGGGATGTGGTTGCGCCGTTTGCGGTGTGCTGGGTGCATCTGGGGATGCAGGTGGCGGCGGTTTGTTCGCGCCGGATCAGGTGGGGTGGGTTTGATTATTGGGTAAGCAAGGGGAAGGTGGTGCGGATGGAACGGGTGGGGCTGCGGTAGCTGGCTGCTCCCTGCATGCTTCCTTTTCGTCACCCCAGCGAAGGCTGGGGTCTCAGGCGATCATCGAATTAGGTCGGAAATATCGCGCCACTCGGGGTTACTCTCTTCAATGAGCCGGATGGTCATGATGTAGGTGTAGCCGCCCCGCGTGATGCCCTAATGTGGCGCGCCTTCGCCTGAGATGCCAGCCTTCGCTGGCATGACGTTTGGGGGAGGTGCTCGGCTCGCGCGCGGGCGGCGAAGGCTAGAAGCCCGCCGGGAAGAGATGCTTGCCCTGTTCGTCCAGGCGCAGGACGACCTTGCCTGCCACTGCGCTCAGCGGAAGATCGCCATAGAGGTGCGGGAAGAGGGCGCCGCCGCGTGACTCCTCCCATTTCACTGCCTCGCCGAAGGGGGCGAGGTCGACCATCACCATCACCAGATTGTCCTGGCCCGCGAAATGTCTGGCGGCGGTTTCGGCGGCCTGCTGGCGGGTGGACATGTGGATATAGCCGTCCGCAAGGTCGACGGGCGCGCCCTTGAACGCGCCGTCGGCCTTGAGTTGGTCATATTGATCCTTGGTCAGGATCTTGTAGGCGAAAAGTTCGGTCACGCTTCCGGAGCCGCCGCTTCCGCCGCGTCTTCGGCTTCGTCGCTTTCCTCGATCTTCGCGGCGCTGACGACATGTTCGTCGTCGGACACGTTGAACAGGCGCACGCCCGCCGAACTGCGGCCGATGACGCGCAGGGAGTCGAGGCCCATGCGGATCAGCTTGGCCTGATCGGTGACGAGCATCAACTGGTCCGCCTGAGTCGCGGGGAAGCTGGCGACGACCGGGCCGTTGCGGCCGATATTGTCGATGTTCGTGATGCCCTGACCGCCGCGGCCGGTGCGGCGATATTCATAGGCGGAGGACAGCTTGCCATAGCCGTTCGCGCAGACGGTCAGGATGAACTGTTCGCGTTCCTTCATCAGGGCGAACATGTCCTGATCCTGCATTTCCCCTTCCTTTTCCGGCTTCCACGGGGCGAAGCGCAGATATTCCTCGCGCTGGTCCTGATCGGCGCCGGAGCGGTGGAGGATGGAGAGGGAGATGACCTCGTCGTCGCCTTTCAGCGTCATGCCGCGCACGCCGGTCGAAGTGCGGCTCTGGAATTCGCGCACGTCGGTCGCCTGGAAGCGGATCGCCTTGCCCTGGCGGGTGGCGAGCAGGACGTCATCCTCTTCGGTCAGCAGTGCGACGCCGATCAGGCGGTCGTCGCTGTCGTCATCGAAGCGCATGGCGATCTTGCCGTTGGACGGAATGTTGGCGAAGGCGTCCATGCTGTTGCGGCGGACCGTGCCGTTCGCGGTGGCGAACATGACGTGCAGATCCTTCCAGCTATCCTCATCCTCCGGCAGCGGCAGGACGGTCTGGATCGTTTCGCCGGGGCTGAGCGGGAGCAGGTTCACCATCGGACGGCCGCGCGTGGCGGGACCGCCTTCGGGCAGGCGCCACACCTTCAGGCGATAGACCTTGCCCGCCGTGGAGAAGAACAGGACCGGCGTGTGCGTGGAGGTGACGAACAATTCGGTGATCGCGTCCTCATCCTTGGTCGCCATGCCGGAGCGGCCCTTGCCGCCGCGGGCCTGTGCGCGGAAGCTTTCGAGCGGGGTGCGCTTGATATAGCCCTGCACGGTGACGGTGACGACCATCTCCTCGCGCTCGATCAGGTCTTCATCCTCTATGCCGTCGGCGGCGGCGGTGATTTCCGACAGGCGCGGGGTGGCGAAGTCGCGTTCGATGGCCTCGAACTCCTCGCGCATCACGGCATAGAGCTTCACCCGGTCGCCCAGGATCGCGAGATATTCGGCGATGGCGGCGGCGAGTTCGGCCAGTTCGCTGCCGATCTCGTCCCGGCCGAGCGCGGTCAGGCGGTGCAGGCGCAGGTCGAGGATGGCGCGGACCTGCGTGTCGCTGAGGCGATAGGTGTCGCCGGACGCTTCGGTCTCGATGGCTTCGACCAGTTTGAGGTAAGGCGCGATTTCCGCCACCGGCCAGTCGCGGGCGAGCAGGGTTTCGCGGGCTTCCGCCGGGCTGGCCGAACCGCGGATGATGCGGACGACTTCATCCAGGTTGGTGACCGCGATGACCAGGCCCAGCAAGATATGCGCGCGGTCGCGGGCCTTGTTGAGTTCATATTTGGTGCGGCGGGTGATGACCTCTTCGCGGAAGCGGACGAACGCCTCTATGATGTCGCGGATGTTGAGCAGTTCCGGGCGGCCGCCGCGAATGGCGAGCATGTTGGCCGGAAAGCTCGACTGGGCGGGGGTGTTGCGCCAGAGCTGGTTCAGCACGACTTCCGGGGTGGCGTCGCGCTTCAGGTCCATGACGATGCGCACGCCTTCGCGGTTCGATTCGTCGCGAATGTCGCTGATGCCCTCGATCCGCTTGTCCTTGGCGGCTTCGGCGATTTTTTCAACGAGGCCGTTCTTGCCGACTTGATAGGGGATGGCGGTGAGGACGATCGACTGGCGGTCGCCGCGTCCTTCCTCGATCTTGTGGCGCGAGCGCATCATGATCGAGCCGCGCCCGGTATGATAGGCGCTGCGGGCGCCCGACTGGCCCAGGATCAGCGGCGCGGTCGGGAAATCGGGGCCGGGGACGATCTGGATCAGTTCGTCGATGGTGATGCCGGGGTTTTCGATATAGGCGAGGCAGGCGCGGATCACTTCGCCCAGATTGTGCGGCGGGATGTTGGTCGCCATGCCCACCGCGATGCCGCCCGCGCCGTTGACCAGCAGGTTGGGGAAGCGCGCGGGCAGAACCTGCGGCTCGCTTTCCGAAGCGTCGTAGTTGGGCTGGAAGTCGACCGTGTCCTTGTCGAGATCGTCCAGCAGGGCAGTCGTCACCTTGGCCAGGCGCGCTTCGGTGTAGCGCATGGCGGCTGGCGGATCGGGGTCCATGGAACCGAAGTTCCCCTGGCCGTCGATCAGCGGCACGCGCATCGACCAGTCCTGGGTCATGCGCGCCAGGGCGTCATAGATCGCGCTGTCGCCATGGGGGTGATATTTACCGATCACGTCGCCGACGATGCGCGCCGATTTGCGATAGGGCTTGTTGTGCTGGAAGCCCGATTCATGGGCGGAGAAGAGAATGCGGCGGTGCACCGGCTTCAACCCGTCGCGCACGTCCGGCAGGGCGCGGGCGACGATGACAGACATGGCATAGTCGAGATAGCTTGCCTTCATCTCCTCCACGATGGAGATGGGGCTGATGTCCGAAGGGTCGGCGAGGGCAGTCTCGTCGGTCAATGCGATTCTCTTTTTGGATGATTATTGTTGGTCGCCCTGCACTAGCGGAGCGAAACAATAATGTCACGCATCGCGCACGTGCGCGGGGGGGCATGAGTTGCAGGAATGGCGCGCCAGATTGTTTCCTGGGGGCTGACAGGCGGTTAACTGGTGCATATAGGTCGTTCAAACGTTATTCACGCGCCGACCCCTAATCGGCGTCAAGCAAAGGCCGCCTTTCCCCCAGGCGCAGAGGAGAAGATGAACATGCGTTTTGTTACCCCCGTGGCGCTCGCGCTGACCCTTGCGCTCGCCGGTGGCGCCGTTTCGGCTCCCGCTTTTGCGGCGAAGAAGGAAGAGAAGAAGGGCGGCGCGCCGAAGCTGAACGTGTCGCCGGACGTCATCAAGGCGTTGCAGACCGCGCAGCAGGCCATTGAAAAGCAGGATTTCGCGGGCGCCAAGGTGGCGCTGGCCGATGCGGACAGCAAGGCGAAGTCGAATGACGACAAATATCAGATCGGCGCGATCAAGCTGAACACCTCCATCGCCAGCAAGGACACGGCGATGCAGAGCGAGGCGCTGACCCAGATGCTGGACAGCGGCCTGACCCCGCCGGAACAGGCCGGGCAGTTCAACGCGGTCGCCGCCGAACAGGCGTTGCAGGCGAAGAATTACGATCTGGCGATCACCCGCGCCAGGGCGGCGGGCGCCGCCGGGTACAAGCCCGAAGCGGTGAACGTGACGCTGGCCCAGGCCTTTTTCGGCAAGGCGGGCACGGCCAATCCCTCCGTCGAACCGCAGCGCAGCCTGAACCAGCAGGGGCTGGCGGCGCTGAAGGCGGCGGCCGACGCCACCAGGGCGGCCGGCGGGCAGGTGCCGGCGCAATGGTATCAGATCGGCGTCAGCCGCGCCGCGACCGCCAAGCTGCCGGAAGTCACCGAATGGGCGAAGTCCGCCTATCAGGCGGCCCCCAACGGCGAAAATCTGCGCACGCTGGTCCGCCTGTTCCAGCAGGCCAATCCCAACATCTCCAACCGCGAGAATCTGGACGTGCTGCGCCTGATGGCGACATCCGGCGGTCTGGTGCTGGCGCAGGATTATCTGGAATATGCCGAAATGGCGTCGAAGACCGGCATTTACGGCGAAGTGAAGTCGGCGATCGATTCCGGCCGCAGCAAGGGCGTGTTGAACGGCAGCCAGGGCGGCGACCTGTATCAGCCCGCCGTGGCGAAGATTTCGGGCGACAAGGGTTCGCTGGGCGCGGCCGAAGCCGACGCGAAGAAGGCCGCCACCGGCAAGATCGCGGCTGCGACCGCCGACGCCTATCTGGGCTATGGCGATTATGCCAAGGCGGTGGCGATGTTCGAACTCGCCAAGCAGAAGGGCGGGGTCGACGCGGACGAGATCAACACCCGCATTGGCATCGCCAAGGCGCTGGGCGGCGACAATGTATCGGCCAAGGCGGCGTTCCAGTCGGTGCAGGCCGGTTCGCGCAAGCAGATCGCCGACCTGTGGCTGGCCTATCTGGCCACCAAGGCCTGATTTATCGATGATCGGGGCGCGCCGCTCATCGGGGGCGGCGCGCCTTCCTTGTCTTCGAACATGAGAATGATCTGGCCTGCGCCAGGCGAAAAGGGGGATGGCTGACATGGCCATGATGCGACATTCGATTCCGACCTTTGGGCTGTTGGCCGGGGCGGCTTTGCTGACCGCCGTGCCCGCCGCCGCGAAAAAGCCGGTTGCCGTGGGTCCGGCGATCCAGATGTCGGACGGATTCCGCGCCGCCACCCAGGCGGCGGAAGGCGCGATCAAGGCGGGCAATGCCGCGGCGGCGCAGGCGGCGATTTCCGGGCTGATGCCGGTCAGCGATTTCGAGGCCTATGTCGCGGCCGGGCTGCGGTTCGAACTGGCGGTGCTGAAGGTGGACCGGCAGGCGCAGCGCGTGGCGCTGAACGACATGTTCAAGACATCCTCCGTGCCGAAGGGGGACATGCCGCGGCTGCGCTATATCGCCGGTTATCTGTCCTTCGTCGTCGGCAATTATGACGATGCGACCGCGCAGCTCGATTACGCCAGGACGCTGGGTTACGACCCGATCGACGCGACCATGTTGCGCGCGGATATCGCGCTGCGGCGGAACAAGGCGAAGGACGCGCGGGTCTTCGTGCGGGAGGCGCTGGCGCGGCAGCGGGCGGCGGGGCAGCCGATCCCGGCGGCCTGGTATGACCGGGCGATCTCCATGGCCTATCAGGCGGGGGATTGGGCCGAGGTCGGGGCGCTCTATCGCGAGCGGCTGGGCCATTATGATTCGGCGGGCGAATGGCGGTCCGCGCTGGTCAATTACCTGACCGCGCCGGGCATGGACGCGCAGGTGCAGTTGGACCTTTACCGCCTGCAGGCGGCCAATGGCGCGATGGCGAGCGAGCGCGACTATCAGGTCTATGCGCAACTGGCGGACAAGACGGGCTATAGCGCGGAGACCAAGGCGATCATCGAGGCCGGGCGCTCTGCGGGCAAGCTGACGCCGACGCAGGCGGTGACGGCGCAGCTCATGAAATCGGCGACGCCCAAGGCGGCCAAGGAGATCGCGGCCCTGCCCGCGGCGGTGAAGAAGGCCGCCGCGGCCAAGGACGGGTCGGCGGCGATGACGGTGGGCGACACGTATTTCTCCCTTGCCCAGTTCGCGCAGGCGGTGGGGCAATATCGGCTGGCGCTGAGCAAGGGCGGGATCGATGCCGACAAGGTCAATGCGCGGCTTGGCGTGGCGCTGGCGCGTTCGGGCGATCTGGCGGGCGCGAAGGTCGCGCTGGCGCAGGTGACGTCGGGTAATTGGGCGAATGTCGCGGGATTCTGGTCGGTGTGGGTCGATCAGCAGAGCCGGAAGACGGCGTTGACGCCGGTGGTGGTGCCGCCGGTGGGTTGATGAGGCCGGTTATTGGGCGGTTGGTATTGGCCAATGGCGGACATTCCTTCTCCCTTGAGGGAGAAGGATACGGAGCCTTGCTGAGCGAAGCGAGGCTAGGCGCAGTTGGATGAGGGGGCGGGCCTGCGGCCCGCGCGATCCGTTGGATCGCAACCCCCTCACCCAGCTACGACTAGGCAGCAAGCTGCCAAGTCTGCGCAGCCCTCTCCCTCAAGGGAGAGGGGTAAAAAGAACGTCCGCTCTCCACCCTTTACACTATCCCCATCAAACCGGCAGCGGGACGCCCGGCAGGTTCTTCGACATGCGGATGGTGAGCGACGTCTTCACGCTCACCACATTGGGGGCGGGGGTCAGTTTCGATGTCAGGAACTGCTGGAAGCTTTGAAGATCCTTCGCCACCACCTTCAATATGAAGTCGATCTCGCCGTTCAGCATATAGCATTCCCGCACTTCCGGCAGGGTGGCGATATGATCCTCGAACGCTTTCAGGTCCGCTTCGGCCTGGCTCTTCAGGCTGACCATGGCGAACACCGTGATGGTGTAGCCCAGCATCGATGGGTTCACCACGGCATGATAGGAGTTGATCGCGCCGCTTTCCTCCAGTGCGCGGACGCGGCGCAGGCAGGGGGGAGCGGTCAGGCCCACCTTGCGGGCCAGCTCCACATTGGTCATCCTGCCATCGCCCTGCAATTCGCCCAGAATCTGGAGGTCGATGTCGTCAATATTGGGGCCGGCCATTATTCCGCTTATTTCCTTGCCTGTTAATATCGGGTTATCATAATAATATTTCAGGGCAATGCAATTGTCCCACTATGCGACGTTCGCATAAGAACCCATTTGCGACCCTTCCCCTTTGGTCCGCGAAGCATTATTCCTGTGTAACGATATGCCCGGCCGATGCCGGAAATGGGGAATTTGGGTGCGCTTCAACGATCTCATGCAGACGGTTCTTGCCGCGGAAAGCCGAAGCGGCCTGGGCGCCGTGACGTTGTGGCGGCAATGCGTCGATCTGCTGGCGCAAAATGACCGGCATGACCGGTCGATCATGTCCGATGCCGAGCGTAGGGCGTTGCTGGAGCGGCTGGACGGGCTGTCGCCGAAGCTGTCGGAAACGCAGCGGATCGCGACTGTCGTGGAACTGGGCGGGCGGCTGCGGTCGCCCAGCCTGGTGGAGTTTTTCGCCAATGACCGGCCCGCGATCGCGGCGGCGGCCATGTCCCGCGCCCGCCTGCCCGACGCGGTGTGGGTGGAGATGTTGCCGCGCCTGACGCCGACGGCGCGGGGCGTGCTGCGGTCGCGGCGCGACCTTGGGGCGGACACGTTGCAGGGGCTGGCCGCCTTTGGCGCGACCGATCTGGTGCTGACCAGCGATGCCGAGGTGGAGCAGGAAGACATGCTGCTGACCGAGGCGATGATCGTGCAGGCCGATCCGCCCGCCGCGCCGCCAGAGAGCGAGCCTGTCGAAGAGGCGGGCGAGGGGCGGAGCCAGATTCGCAACCTGGTCGACCGGATCGCGCGTTTCACCAGCGCGCGGCGGGCAGGCGAGGAAGAGGAGCCGCCGCACCGCGCAGCCGTTGCCGGGCCGCGCGCCTTCGCCTTCGAGACCGATTCGGCGGGGACCATCGTCTGGATCGACCAGGGGCCGCGGGCGGCGTTGATCGGGCTTGCGCTCAATGAGACGGCGCTGGAGGGCGGCAGCGGGCCTGACGGGCATGTCGCGGGCGCCTTCATGCGGCGCAGCGGTTTCCAGAATGGCCGCTACACGATCATGGGCGGCACGATGGCGGGCGAATGGCGGATGTCCGCGACGCCCTTTTTCGATCCGCGCTCCGGCCGGTTCCAGGGCTATCGCGGGCAGGCGCGGCGGCCCTTCCTGCACGAGGTCGCGTCCGACCCGCGTGCCGAATCCGTGTCGATCGCGGGCCTTTCCGCCGATTCGATCCGGCAACTGGTGCATGAATTGCGCACGCCGCTGAACGCGATATTGGGCTTTGCCGAGATTATCGAGCAGGAACTGTTCGGTCCGGCGGGCCATCAATATCGCGACATGGCGGGCAAGATCGCCGTGGATGCGCGGCATTTGCTGACGGCTTTCGACGATCTGGACCTGGCGGCGCGGGTTTCGCGAGGGGAGGGCGGCGAAACGCCGCGCGCGGTCGATCCGGCATTGCTGGTGACGCAGGTTTCGGCGCGCTTCCGGGAACAGGGGGACAGCGCGCAGATCGACATCGCCATGGGACGCGACCTGCCGATGGTGCGGATCGACCCGGTGCAGGGCGAGCGCATGGTGCAGCATCTGCTGCGCACGCTGATTTCCGTGTCCCCTGCGGGAGAGGCGCTGACCGGGGTGTGCTGGTATCAGCCCGACGGAGCCGATGGGCGCGTCGTGCTGGCGATCGACCGGCCATCCACTTTGGCCGGGATGGAGGAGGATCGGCTGCTCGATCCGGGCTATATGCCGGACGGTAACTGGGCGGACGGGCCGCTGCTGGGCCTGGGCTTTTCGCTGCGGCTGATCCGCAGTCTGGCGACGGGATGCGGCGGCGCGCTGGAGATCGAGCCGGGCCGTTTCCTGCTCGCCGTGCCTGCCGTCGCCGAAACCGAGGATGCGGTCGGCAGCGCCTGATTTTCGCCTGAGGAAACCCTATCGCAACCAAATCCGGATAGCGGTGGCGGGATGACCAAGCTTTCCCATGACGGCAGCCTGCTTCGCGCGCCAGCGGCGGAAGACAGGATCGCGTTCGATCCGTCCTTCGGTACGCGCTTCATGCTGTTCGTGGATACGGAGGAGGAGTTTGACTGGAACGCGCCCTTCCGGCGGACGGGGCATGGCGTGACGGCGCTTGGCGGCATGGCGCGTGGGCAGGCCTATTTCGCGGCGGCGGGGGTGAAGCCGGTTTACGTGACCGACTATCCGGTGGTCGACAGCGATGCGGCGGCGGAGATGATGGGTAGGTGGCTGGCCGATGGCGCGGCGGATATCGGCGCGCATCTCCATCCCTGGGTCAATCCGCCCCATGTCGAGGAAGTGACGGCGGCCAACAGCTATGTCGGTTTCCTGCCCGAAGCGGTGGAGCGGGCGAAGCTGGAGGCGCTGTGCCTGCGGATAGCGGATCGGTTCGGGGCGCGGCCGGTCGCCTATCGGGCGGGGCGCTATGGCGTGGGGCCGAACAGTGCGCGCCTGCTGGAGGAGGCGGGGTTCAGGCTCGACAGTTCGGTGCGCGGGCGTTTCGATTATAGCGGGCAATATGGGCCGGATTTTCGGGGCTTGCCGCAATATCCCTATTGGGCGGGGCCGAAGCGGAGCCTGATGGAACTGCCTCTCTCGACCGCTTTTGCCGGGCTGTTGCGGGGGGGTGGGGAGCGGCTTTATCGGGTGGCGCAGCGCATGGGGCCTGTCGCGGGCGCGCTGGCGCGGGCGCGGATGTTGATCCGGATTCCGCTGACGCCGGAGGGGATCGCGCCGCAGGAGGCGATTGCCGCGATCGATGCCCTGATCGAAGAGGGCGTGCCGGTGCTGAACTTCTCCTTCCACTCCCCTACGCTGGAGCCGGGGCATACGCCCTATGTTCGGGGCGAGGCGGACCGGACGGCCTTCTATCGCTGGTGGGATGCGGTGCTGAGCCATCTGGACCGGCGGAATGTCCGGTCGGTGACGCTCGATCAATTGCTTGGCGCGGTTCAGGTGCGCGGACGGGCTTGCCAAGCGGCCTGATGCTGCCTATCCGGGCATCCAAGGTGGGGCCTGTAGCTCAATGGTTAGAGCTGGCCGCTCATAACGGCTAGGTTGCGGGTTCGAGTCCTGCCGGGCCCACCAATCGTTTGTTTTCAATGACTTAGTCGCAGTTTTAGGCGGTTTGTCTCACACTTTGTCTCACAGTTTTAGAGACATGATTTTTCCTGCGATCGATTGCTTGTGCGGGCAGCACAAGCCCGGAAGCCTCAGATCAATCACGAAAAAATTTTCGCGCAGGCTTTGCTCCGGTCCCATCCATGCGACTCGTGTGCGTGGCGACACACATGGCGTTGTGTCATTCGACGCAACGAGATTTGATGGTGTTTAGGGCTGCCCACGTCGAATCACCGGCGGGGAGGCAACACCATGAAAATCGATCAGGGCGTTCAGTTTCTCAAGCGGATCACCCGCGGCCGACAGCGCCGCATACCGCTCGTCCAAATCGAAAAATCCACGCTGCACAGACACATGCACCTCCATCACTCCAACGCGATGGAATCATAACCACAGCCTCACGGCCAGAGGTAAATCAGGGTGTCCAGCTGGAATAGGCGGGCTCTGCGTTGGAATAGGATGGCTTCATCCCGATCCCACGCGCTTCCAAATCTTCGAGAACCGCTTGAGGCGTAGTCATATACGGCCCAACCAATGCTTCCGATTTTGCCATTCCGAGACTGCGTTTTAGATCGACCAGCATCTCCGCCTGCTTGATCATCGAAGAAAGGGCAGTAACGACCGGAACGCCAGTCCCCGCAACCTCTTTATAGCCAGCCTTCGAAAGGGCCGCACCTAATGGATTACACCCGCAAATAACCACGTCGGCACCTTCCTTCACGCACTGCTGGGCGTGCTGGTCAAACTCTTCAATCATGCGTTCGGGTCGGCCTTTATAAGCATCCACCATCTGCTGAGACAGGTCCGGTGTATATGACCGTATCGGTCGGTTGCCTATCGCTCGGCTCTCCCACCGATGAGCACGCAAGCGATCTTCGATCGGTCGCTCAAAGCGCTGAAAGGTCGTTACGACAGCGAACTTCTTACCCAAAAGCTGTGCAACCATCATCGATGATTCCGCCGCGCCTACAACGGGCATGGTCACAGCCTGACGCGCTTCCTCAAGGAAGAATTCGCCAAAGCACATGCCCGGAAATGCGGCGTCATATCCATCTCGATCCGCTTGCCTAACCCGCTCTATCACTTCGACCGCAAGGAGGGCACGGGGATAACGAAGCCAGGGTGAAAATGCTTCTCCCGCATTATCTTTCACGAAATGTATATCTACCTTTGTGTTAGATCGAGCAACGCTTCGAACATATTCAAGCATATTCTCGTATACCAAGGCTTGGTCATCGGGGTTCTTAGCCATCTGTTGGGGCGTAGTATCTGAAATCCAGAGTATCCTGACTTCCTCATCCCGCCCGGCGCGCACTCCTTCAACGACCATAACTCTCTCCTTGTTTAACGCGATCATCTTTTCAGCCGCAGATCTCTGTCGGTTCGGTAGTGCATCACCTCGCGGGCTACGGTGGCATCAGCACTTCTGCCGAGTCTCTGCAGATCAATATGATCAAACCTATCGAATGTGGTACATAAGGTCAAACATTCACCTGCCAGTCGTTCGTGGATGGAAGCCGAATGGGGGCGTTAGTGGGCGTCCGGGCAGCTCACGCGGCGTTGTAGCGCTCCAAGATGCAGCTATTCCATCGAGCCATAAGCGTTTTCTTGCGGGTAGAAGAAATGCGTCGAACACCGCATCTCCAGGTTTTCCGGCACGCCGACGAGAATCTTCTTGACTGAAAATCGCTCGTCACCGAAAGAATGAAAAAAAGTGGTACTAAGAGAGGAAAAATCATGAGGCAGCAATTTATTCTTGGAGCGCTTCTAGGCTCTTGTTCCGCGCTTGCCGGGACTGTCCCAGGATATGCTCAGGTGGCGACAGGCGAAAAAGACAGTACGAGCCCGCTGGCGCAAGCTGCAGAGCCTGCTGGAGCTGATATCGTAATAACTGCCCAGCGCCGCTCGGAAAGGCTTCAGGATGTGCCAATTGCGGTCTCTGCGTTGAGCGGCGACGCCCTGAAAAGCATGGGCGTAAACAAGCCTCAAGATATATTCCGTCAGATGCCAAGTATTACTTTTCAAGCGCCAGCGGGCGCGGCTGGTTTTCCTATCTTCGTCGTCCGCGGCGTGGCCATGTTGGACCTGAGCTATACTAGTGAGTCTTCGGTCGCAACGTATCGCGATGACGTTTATCAAGGAAATAACGCGCTTGCAGCCACGCCAGTCTTCGATCTGGAGCGGGTTGAAGTCTTACGTGGCCCCCAAGGCACTTTGTGGGGGCGTAATGCGACCGGTGGATTGATCAATTTCATATCGGCAAAACCAACGCAGGAGTTCGCCGCCGGTGCGACGGTGCAATACGGCAACTATGATGACGTGGTCTTGGAAGGTTATGTTT
Source organism: Sphingobium sp. JS3065 (assembly GCF_026427355.1). Taxonomy (NCBI): domain Bacteria; kingdom Pseudomonadati; phylum Pseudomonadota; class Alphaproteobacteria; order Sphingomonadales; family Sphingobiaceae; genus Sphingobium; species Sphingobium sp. JS3065. Next base: position 1,389,865 of record NZ_CP102664.1, on the reverse strand, counting down.
CCGGCCCCCTCAGCGATACCGTTCGAGCGCGCCTGGCCGGTCGCTTTAATTCGAACAACGGATACCAGACTGATGTCGTAAATGGTCTTCGTCTGGGGACCACGGATCACGCGGTTGACCTTCGTGGCATTCTGGCTTTCGATCCGACTGACGCATTAAGCATCACGCTGTCTGCGCATTTCACAGATGCGTCGGGTCGGAACGATGGTGGGGCATTCAAAGGTACGCGGCAACCAGGAAATCCTGCTGCTTCCTGTGCCCTTGATCAGGTGCTGGCCAATCAATGTGTCAACAGTCTTGGATATCGTAACCCAACTTTCACCCGGAGCTTAGCTTATTCTGGCGAGGATCTTAGCTTTTCCCGGCATGGTTGGGGTGCAAGCGGCCATATCGAACTGGATCTTGGAGGGGTGACGCTAACGTCGATTACCGCTTATGAAACGATCCGGAAATTTGAGGGCTTTGATGCTGATCGCGCTCCTATAGGCCAGTCAGCAGGACGATTTTTACAAGTTTTCGACATTGACCATGAACAGATTAGCCAAGAAATTCGCTTAAGTGGAAAAAGTGATAAATTGAAGTGGCAAGTCGGAGGTTTTTACTATCACGATAAGCGATTTTACACCTCGAGTTTGCCATTCATACCTGCAGGTAACTGGGCCGATCAGTCTATAACAAGCTACTCTGTGTTTGCTCAGGGCACTTATGCTCTCACCGACACATTCAATCTGACTGCTGGCGCGCGGTATACCAAGGATAAAAAGGATATCCTGCTGGCTGGTGTCTCTGCTGGGAGCGTTCCGGGAACTCGGTTGGGCACAAGAACATTCCTGCTCGATTCTGGGACAGCGCCGGATGCTATCACTTGGCGGCTAGGGGCAGATTATCACGTAGCGCAAGATGTCATGTTTTTTGCAACAGCTTCGACCGGGTATAAAGTCGGCGGCTTTAATGCGACGGGGCAATTTTCGGCTGCGACCGCAGGACCTGTGGCGCCTGAAAAGATCACCGCCTATGAACTTGGTGTCAAATCCAGTTGGCTAGACCGGCGTCTTACCGCTAATTTGACAATATACCATACTATTTGGGATAAAATTCAAGCTGCTGCCACCGTTCCTATTCCAGGGACGAACACCATCGGCGTGGTGTACACCAACATAGGTAAAGCGAAGATCGACGGACTGGAGGCCGAAATTGCTTTCCGTCCAATCGATGAGCTCTCATTTAATGCGGGTCTATCGTTAAATCATAATAAGGTTCGGGCACCGGGGGTCATTATCGGTGGACGGCCGATTGATGGCAACGTCCTAGCTAATACGCCCAAAACCTCCATTTTCGGGGGTTTCAATTGGGAGCCGCGGCTTGCAAATGACAGTAGGCTGATTTTTGGCGCTAACGCGAGTTATCAAAGTCGCAAAAACTTCCGTCCGGACAATTCGCCGTTTACCTATCAACCAGCTTATACACTCGTCGATGCTCGTGCCGGATGGGCCGACGCAAGTGATCGCTATCGGGTGGAGGTCTTTGCGAAGAACTTGTTTGACAAGAAATATTTTGAATCTGGAGCGCCATTTGGCGACGAAGCGATTTATGCGTGGGGCATGCCCCGAACCTATGGAGTACGGGTCACTTCAAAGTTTTAGTACCAACATTCGGCATTAGTTAAGCGCAATCCTAGCGCTTGCGGTTAACGCACACGGAAGGTCTGAGTGGCTATGCAAGCTCGTTTGAAAGGCAAGGTAGCGGTCGTCACTGGCGGGGTGTCCGGTATGGGGCTGGGCATCGTGGAGATGTACGTCCGTGAAGGCGCGAAAGTCGTCGTTGCCGACATTCAGGAATCGAAGGGGGCCGCACTTGAAGCTCGTTTCCGAGGCGACGTCAAATTCTGTCGTTGCGATATCCGGAGCGAAGACGACATCGCTCGGTCTATTTCCATGGCGGAGGAAGAGTTTGGCGGCCTAGATATTATGTGCCATGTCGCAGCCAGTCCTGCGGCCAGGAAAGGTCTGGCTGATGTGACAATCGAGGATTGGGACGATGCGCAAGCCGTGCTTTTGCGCAGTCACGTATTCTTGATCAAGCACTCCATTCCGGCCATGAAGCGCAGGGGAAATGGATCAATTATTCTTTTCTCCTCGGCGTCATGCAAAACTTTCAAAGCACAAACGCCTGTGGCCTATGTGGTTGCCAAAGGTGCTGTTTTACACTTGGGGCGTTGGGCAGCATTCGATCTCGCGAAAGATAATATACGGGTTAACGTCATTGTTCCTGGCATGTACCTCACATCCATATGGGGTGCCACGGTGGGCGCTTCGCCTGCTGTTGCTGACCTTATGCCTCAACACCTGCACGAGATGGCATCGAATTGGCAACCCTTCCCCCGATACGGTCGTCCGTCGGACATAGCTTATGCTGCCACTTATCTCGGTTCGGATGAGTCTGCATTCGTTACAGGAACCGAACTCGCAGTTGACGGGGGACTCAGCGTCCACAGGCCACCGCTGGACCCGGAATATATTACGGAACATCTTCAGAATGCCAAGAAAATGGCTGAGGATGAGTTGGCAGCAGAAGAATAACCAGCACTTTATTTAGAGTTATATTTAACTCGTTCCATCCTTAATATCGGGGCGGTGTTTCAATTCTACGGCTCAATGAATTTGTCCAGCGTCAAGCTAGCCCGCTGATACTTATCAACTTAATTTCGAGGCCGGCCCCTCATGGAGATGACCTATGATTAGGCGTTTTGCGGACAAGACCGTACTTATCACTGGCGGTTCATCGGGCATTGGGGCTGCTTGTGTGGCCGCCTTTCTTTCGGAAGGAGCTAAGGTTGCAAGTGCAGATTTGCGGCTTCCTGAAATAGACCAAGACGAACGAGTTTTGCGTTTAGCGGTTGATGTAAGTGACGCTGCGCAAGCTACAAGGATGGTCGCCGACGCTGTAGACGTTTTGGGCGGAATAGACATTTTGGTCAATAGTGCGGGGATAGGGGCGGTAGAGCCGAGTGAATCTTTGTCGCCCAAGGAGTGGCGCAGGACGCTCGCCGTTAATCTCGATGGCTGTTTCTACGTGTCGCAGGCTGCAATTCGGCATATGCTTGAAGGTGGGAAAGGGGGCGCCATCGTTAATATCGGTTCCATCCTAGGTCATGTCGGGTATCCAGAGCACGCCTCTTACACCGCCGCTAAAGGAGCCGTTGTCAATCTGACCCGCTCATTGGGTATCGAGTTTGCGTCTAGGGGCATCCGTGTAAACTGCGTTTCTCCCGGATTCGTTCGCACGCCAATGGTTGAGTTGCAGGCAACAGACGACATAATGTCTCAACTGGTCGCAGCTCATCCCATCGGGCGAATTGCCGAACCGGAGGAAATCGCTAAACCGGTGCTATTCCTCGCTTCGGACGAAGCCAGTTTTATTGTCGGCGCGCATATCATGGTTGATGGCGGTTACACTGCGGTGTAGCGCGCGAGAAGGTCGTAGCTTCGAACAAAGGCTGGTTCATCCAAGCATATTCTCAGGTTGACGAGCGAGTAATGCCGCATTGCTGTCGCGTGACGACGTCGCTTCTTAATCTGGCTTGATATGAAGTGATCAGTACCCTCGTGGTGCCTTCGAAGGCCCGCGAGGGCCATATTAGTGATGCAGTTGACGTTCTCGAAACGTGCATCACGCGGCGTGCGTGGTCGGACTGTTCCACACAGAAAGCGTCTCCGGCATTTTAGACCGCGTTACATTGGTGATCATTACAGAAGCGAAGCCGGCATTCCGGATTAACCGGTACGAATATTCAAATAATATTGACCCTATGAACGAGTCGGCTTAGAACGGCGTCGTTGCTTATGCGAGGTTTCAGGCGTTTGGCTGGTCCGGCGCGTACCTCAAGATGGAGAGTTGTATGGTGGATCTTAGTGGCCGCGTCGCAATTGTAACAGGGGCAGGTGGCGGTTTGGGGCGCGAGCATGCGCTGCTTCTTGCTCGGCAGGGAGCCAAGGTGCTCGTCAATGATCTTGGTGGCGCGGCGGATGGCACGGGGGCTTCCTTATCAGCCGCTGAAAAAGTGGTATCAGAAATCAAATCAGCTGGTGGTGAGGCAATTGCGAACGGTGCTTCTGTAACCGATTATGCTGAAGTGGAAGCGATGGTTGCCGATGTGATCGCGCGCTGGGGTCGCGTGGATATTCTTGTCAATAATGCGGGCATTCTTCGCGACCGGACGTTTGCCAAAATGGATCTGGCCGATTTCCGTGCAGTGGTGGACGTCCACCTGATGGGCGCCGTTAACTGCACCAAGGCAGTTTGGGATCTCATGCGCGATCAGGGTTATGGTCGTATTGTTATGACTACCTCGTCGTCAGGCCTTTACGGCAATTTCGGGCAGTCGAACTATGGTGCGGCCAAGCTGGCGCTCGTGGGGTTCATGCAAACACTTGGTCTGGAGGGCGAAAAGTACAACGTGCGCGTCAATTGTCTGGCGCCAACAGCCGCAACGCGGATGCTCGAAGGCTTGATGCCTCAGAATATGCTCGATGCTCTCGCTCCAGCCCAGGTAAGCCCCGCCGTTCTGGCCCTCGTCTCCGAAGCTGCGCCAAATCGGGCAATCATTTGTGCTGGCGCAGGGAGCTTCGAGGAGGCCAACATCACCCTGACGTCTGGCATCTTCGTTCCACCCGGGGAAGATGCGGCAGAGCAAATCCTTAGCCGGTATGCCGAGCTTACCGATCGCGACGGGGAGATTGTTCCCGAGCGCGGTGGCGTCCAGGGTGATGTTGAATTGCGGAAAGCTGGTTTCCGCCTCGCAGTGACCCAGGAGGCCTGAAATGCGCGATGCTGTGATTGTGTCTATGGCCAGAACGCCGATCGGTCGCGCCTATCGGGGCGCGTTTAACGCAACGCCCGCGCCCACGCTCGCGTCGCACGCAATCGTCGCGGCGGTCCAGCGTGCCGGCGTCGATCCTGCTGAGATTGACGACGTTCTGCTAGGCGCGTCGCTGCAGCAGGGGCATCAGGCCACTATTGGCCGTACCGCAGCACTGCGCGCGGGACTTCCCCATACGGTTTCGGGCATGTCAATTGACAGGCAATGTTCTTCGGGTCTGATGACCATTGCTACCGCGGCAAAGCAGATCGTCGTGGATCGCATGGACGTCGTAGTGGCGGGGGGTGTCGAATCGATCTCGCTTGTCCAGACGGCGGAATTACGCGTAACCGCGGACCCGGAACTTGTCGCAATGGTGCCCGACATGTTCATGCCGATGCTGGATACCGCGGAAACAGTGGCAAAGCGTTACGGTATTAGCCGCGAAGCGCAGGACGAATATGCACTGCAATCGCAGCATCGTACCGCCTTGGCCCAGGCCGGCGGTGCATTTGACGAGGAGATCGTCCCGGTCGAGGCGAAGATGAAGCTGACCGATAAAGCCACCGGTGCATCGAGCTACAAGGACGTTCGCATCATCAAGGACGAGGGCAATCGCCCCGAGACCACGATCGAAGGGCTTCGCGGTCTCAGGCCGGTCCTGGATGGTGGCTGCATAACCGCCGGTAATGCCAGCCAATTGTCCGATGGTGCCGCGGCTTGCGTCGTCATGGAAGCAGGTCTCGCAAGTCGGCGGGGTCTCGTACCATTAGGGCGCTATGTCGGCATGGCCGTTGCCGGTACGAAGCCTGATGAGATGGGCATTGGACCGGTCTTTGCAGTGCCCAAATTGCTGGAGCGCTTCGGCTTAAAAATGGACGACATCGGACTTTGGGAGCTGAACGAAGCGTTTGCGGTGCAGGTGCTCTATTGTCGGGACACGCTGGGCATTCCCAATGACCTTCTGAACGTCAATGGGGGGGCCATTTCGATTGGGCATCCATATGGCATGTCGGGCACGCGGATGGTCGGCCACGCTCTGATTGAGGGCAAGCGACGCGGTGCGCGCTTCGTCGTGGTGACGATGTGTGTGGGGGGTGGCATGGGCGCTGCGGGGCTGTTCGAAGTGCTGTGAGAATATCGAAAGCCGCGCCTTAACGCCGTTGGTTTCCCAGCTTTCAGGGTCAGCGCGGGTCAAGCGTCAGGGAAACCTGGCGATTTGTAAGCAAATAGGGGTATATCCATGAGCGTGCCGCGCATTGGACTGGATGATTACAGGGCATTGGTCGGGCAAACGGTCGGCACTTCGAATTGGGTGGCGCTCGACCAGGTGCGGATTAATCAATTCGCAGCTGTGACCGAAGATCGGCAGTTTATCCATATCGATCCCGAAGCGGCTAGTCACACTCCCTTCGGTGGCACAATCGCCCATGGGTTTCTTTCGCTGTCGATGTTGTCCGCCATGGCTGAAACAGGTCTTCCTAAGATCGCTTCGGCCATGATGGAAATAAATTACGGCTTTAATCGCGTGCGCTTTTTGAAGCCGGTACTGTCCGGCAAGCGGGTACGTGCGGTTTTTACTCTATTAAACCTTGAGCAGCGCGCGCCGGGGCAACTGCTCTCTACTGTCGGGGTCAACTTGGAAATCGAGGGCGAAACAACTCCGGCTGCGATTGCCGATTGGCTTGTAATGACGATCCTTTGAATTCCATGTGACCAATTTACGATTTCAAATTGGTCGCCGGAGCATCCAACATCGAGGTTTTTATCGTGTCACCCATCGTCGACCGCCGTAATATCGAGTTCGTTCTTTTCGACGTATTCGGACTGGGCGAAATTTTAGCCAGCCCGTTTTATGCTCATTGTGATCGTGACACGGTGGAACAAATACTTGACTCTGCGGAGCGAATGGCGACGGAGATCTTTCTACCGTCGGCGGTAGAACTGGACGCAAATCCACCCCGTATGGTTGACGGCAAAGTGCAAATCATTCCCGAGGTTGGCGCTGCCCTTGCGGCTTACGCCGACGCCGGGTTGTCAGCGCAGACCTTTGGACACAATGATGGTGGACTGCAGTTGCCGTATACCATGGCAATGGCGGTCGATGGCATGTTCATCGCGGCTAACCAGGCGATTGCCAACTACGCCATCCTGACGACGGCCGCGGCTCATTTGCTCGTGGCATTCGGTACCGACGAGCAGAAGCGGCTTTACGCAGCGCCCATGATTGAGGGACGTTGGACCGGTACAATGTGCCTTTCCGAACCTCAGGCTGGATCGTCATTGTCGGATATCACCACTCGGGCCGAGCCTGCTGGAGATGGCAGCTACCACCTTCACGGATCGAAGATGTGGATTTCTGGTGCTGGGCATCAGATCAAGGAAAATATCGTCAATTTGGTACTTGCGAAAATCCCGGGAGGGGCGGCAGGGGTCAAAGGCATTTCCCTGTTTATCGTGCCACAGCGGCTAGTCGATAAGGATGGTAATCCTGGCGCAGACAATAATGTTACGCTGGTGGGCCTGAACCACAAAATGGGGCAGCGTGGTATCACGAACTGCATGCTCAATTTTGGAGAAACGGGCGCCACGGTTGGGTATCTCGTTGGTGAGCCGCATCAGGGCCTCAGATACATGTTCCACATGATGAATGAGGCGCGGATCGGTGTCGGTCACGGTGCGGCTATGTCGGGGCTGGTTGGATATCTTTACTCGCGATCATACGCGCAGGAGCGACTTCAAGGTCGCCGGATCGGTCAAAAGGATCCCAAGACACCGCAGGTTCCGTTGATCGAGCACCCAGACATTCGCCGAATGTTGCTGGCGCAAAAAACCAAAGTCGAGGGCGCGATCGCGCTGTGCTACTACTGTTCGCTATTGATCGACAAGGCGGCAGTCTCGGAGGGTGATGAAAGAAAGGATGCCAGCATCCTGTTGGATATTCTTACCCCGATTGCTAAGTCATGGCCGTCGGAGCACTGTCTTCAAGCGAATGATCTGGCTATCCAGGTCCTTGGCGGCGCAGGATATACCTTGGATCACCCCGTCGAACGGCTTTATAGGGACAATCGTCTGAACCCCATTCACGAGGGCACTGTCGCAATTCACGGCCTTGATTTATTGGGACGCAAGGTTCGACTGGAAGGCGGTCGCGGTCTGCACTTACTGGCAGATCGCATTAACGAGACTATTCGGCAGGCACTGGGCAGCAATGCCTTGTCCCCGTATGCGGCTAGACTTGCTGAGGCGCTAGCGCAGATGCAGAGAGCAACTGCCGCTGTTATCGGTCAGACTAATGACGAACTTGGTCTGGCCAACGCTACGCTTTACCTCGACGCGGCCGGAACCGTGGTCGTTGCGTGGCTGTGGCTGTGGCAAGCGGTGACTGCCGAGCGTAGGCTCGCCGACGAGGATATGCTGGACGAAGCTTTTTATCGAGCAAAATTGGCCGCATGCCGATATTGCTTCGAGTACATATTGCCGGCCACCGAGAACAGCTTCGCGCTGGTGGAAAAGCTCGACGATACGTTCCTCAGCATGCCACTCGACCAAATACTTGCATGACATTCGTCCTTGCAAGGACGGTCCAAACCGGGAGCACCGATCGGGCTGCGCAACCGGGGGGCCGAGCCGAAGTACAGTTCACCATTGGGGTCTTTATTCGACGTTTTCAGACCGGTCGAGGAGGCGGTAGAAATTTTCGGGGCTTGGGTGCTGGCAAGGGGCGGGGGGAAACCCTGGCGTAAGCGCAATCCATACCATGATTATGAACCGAGACATACTTCGGGCTACTGCACAAGCAGGATGCACTTGATCAATATGATAGCGCTGTGGCCAACTATAATTTGATCATCTATACCAGTTTTAAGCTCTCAGCTCGCAGCCTCTGCTCGTCATGGCAAGCCTTGCTGCTATCCTCTTGGCAGGTGATCCAAGGTCCTCCCCTATTTGCTGCCTGGATGCGCAATCACCCCAGAAAACTTGGCTATAGTCGCAAGATCGGCTTTCTGGCCGACTAGGCAGGATTAATTGAGATCGTTTACCGTCGCTGACCTGTGCGTTCCCCCGCTATCGACAGGCGCTCATTCGAACAAGCTTGCAACATCTTTTAAAAAACAGTACCTATTATGAAACGGTGCTGACTCGGTTGATGCGAGGGCTCCGGAGAAGGTTGTGTTTGAGAGAGGCGTTTTCATGGGCAAGGTAGAGTTCCACGAAGTTATCGTGATCGGTGCCGGTTTTGGTGGCATCGGTATGCTGAACCGAATGAAGCAGGATGGACGCGATGTGCTTTGCCTCGAAGCAGGGAGTGATGTCGGGGGCGTTTGGTTCTGGAACACGTACCCCGGGGCGAGAACAGACAGCGAGGCCTGGTACTATTGTTTTTCTGTCTCTGAAGAATTGGGGCAGGAGTGGAACTGGACTGAGCGTTATCCGAAGCAGGACGAAGTTCGCCAATATTTGAGCTATGCTGCGGACAAGCTCGATGTTCGGAGCAATATTGTCTTCAACTCGAAAGTTGACAAAGCGATATATGACGCGGATCGCAGGCAATGGAGCGTTTCCGTCGGTGACAAAGAATATGCTTGTCGATTCCTTATCTCCGCTATGGGCATCCTTTCGTCCGTTTTTATCCCCCCATTTCCCGGTCTCGACGTATTCGAGGGGCGCGTCCTGCTCACTGCGCGATGGCCGGATGAAAAGCCCGATTTTACCGGGCGGCGGGTCGGCCTGATCGGGACCGGCGCCACCGGCGTTCAGATTGTGCCTGAAGTCTCCCAGCACGCCGATAGTCTGACCGTTTTTCAACGGACGGCCAATTTCGTCATTCCCGCGCAGAACCACGATCTGGATGATGAGTTCAGGGCTGACATCAAGCGGAGATATCCGCAAATCTGGCAAAAGGTTGACCGGCATGCCTTCGCCATGCCCATGGATGTCACAGGCCGCCTTTACCGGGATTTCACCGAAGACCAGCGCATGGAAATTTTCGAAGAGGGGTGGCGACGAGGTGGTTTCCGTTTCCTCTTCGAGACCTTTGATGACGTCATGGTCGATCCTGAATGCAACCAAGCCGCGAGCGAATTTATTCGCGCCAAGATCCGCAGCATTGTGAAAGATCCTGAGACGGCCGAGCTTCTTTCCCCTCGTGATCATCCTTACGCTTCCAAGCGTCCGCCAGCAGGGCACGGTTACTACGAGGCTTACAACAACCCCAAGGTAACGCTGGTAGATATCAAGACCAACAAGATCGAGCGTGTGATTCCTGAGGGATTGCAGCTTGAGGATGGATCGATCTTCGAGTTTGATGACCTGATTATCGCTACCGGGTTTGACGCTTTTACCGGCGCGCTTACTTCGGTCGAAATTCGTGGTAAATCGGGCCAGACTATTGCGGAAAAATGGGCTGAGGGCGCGAAAACCCTATTTGGCGTAGCAACGCACGACTTCCCCAATTTCTTCATGATAACGGGTCCGTTGGCAACGTTCGGGAACGTGCCGACCACGATCGAGCGCAATATCGATTGGATCGGAGATGCAATAAAATTCGTCCGTTCGCAAAGCAGCGATGCAGTCATGGAAGTGACCGAGCAGGCCGAGCAAGGTTGGGCTGATCTGGCCCAAGAAGTTATTGATACCACGGTCCTCAAGGACGGGGTCGGTGCAAATTCATGGATTCTGGGTGCTAACATCCCAGGTAAGAAGGTCGCTCCGGTAGCCTACCTTGGCGGTTTTCATAACTACGTCGATAAGCTGAGGGCCGAGAAGGCACCTTACCCCAGCTTCGTACTGAAGTAAGGGGCGGGGTATCTATGTTCGATCTTGCCGGAAAGGTCTGCGTCGTCACGGGGTCAACTCGCGGCATTGGAAAGAGTGTTGCCCTTGCCTTGGCCAAGCGGGGCGGGAAAGTGGTCATCTCGTCCCGCAAGGCGACAGCATGCGACGAGGTAGCTTCGGAAATCAACAGTATCTGCGGTTCCGAGGCTGCGATCGCGATCAGCGCCAGCATCGGTGCAAAAGACCAACTCCAGAACCTGGTCGATGCAACAGTCGCGCGTTTAGGCGGCCTTGATGTGCTCGTCTGCAATGCAGCAAGTAATCCGGCCTACGGTCCCATGTCCGAACTTGAGGATGATCAGTTTAGGAAGCTTCTGGAAAACAATATCCTTGCGACCCATTGGTTGGTCCAGATGGCATCTCCGCACATGATCAAGCGGGGAGGGGGCTCGATCATCATCATGTCCTCCATCGGAGGCATGCGGGGATCCATGGTGATCGGCGGATACAACGTCACAAAGGCGGCCGATCTGCAGATTGTCAGGAACATGGCGCAGGAGCTCGGTCCACATGGAATTCGCGTCAATGCAATTTCGCCCGGACTGATCAAGACTGATTTCGCTAAGTCGCTGTGGGACAACCCGGAGTTACTTGAGAAATTTAAGCAAGGTTCGGCGCTTCGATCGATCGGCGCGCCTGAAGATATTGCCGGAGCTGCGGTCTTCCTTGCTTCTGAGGAGTCAAGATTTGTTACAGGCCATAATCTTGTAGTTGATGGTGGCGTAACAATTATGGGTGACTAAGAAGTGCTAGTTTATACAGCGATCAATACTGTCATGTCCTGTGCGTATCTATAAGCAAACAGACAAAAATTAATTTTCGAAGGGTGAGGTCATATGGCGAATATTTTGGTCACGGGGGGAACGGGACTTCTTGGAGGTCCGACTGTTAAGAGGCTTGTCTCCCTCGGCCACAAGGTCGTGGTCTATGATCTTTCACCCAATCTCGAAAACCTCGGCCAGGTGAGGGATGAGGTGGAGATCGTTCGCGGCGATATCGCCGATTTGCCAAAGCTCATGCGGACGGTGAAGAAGGGCCGGATCGAGCGGATCATTCACCTGGCAGCTATCATAAAGCATCATTCCGTCGCCGATCCGCTAAGTGCCGTCATGGGCAACTGCGCTGCGACCGCGTATCTTTGCGAACTCGCAGAAGCTCATGAAATTGAGCGGATGGTCTGGGCCAGCACCGCCGGGGTATATGGTCGGATGGAACGATACCCCGAGGGAGCACTGGTTACTGAAGACGATCTCGTAGGTCCGTCGAGCCCCTACGGCGCCACCAAGGTTGCCTGCGAGCAAATAGCCGAGGCATACCACAATAACAATGGCCTCGATGTCGTCGGCTTCCGTCTCGCTTATGTTTATGGACTTGGTCGGCTTTCTGGAGCCACTGGACAATTCAATGATATGCTGCGTCGGCTTGCTCTGGGCCAACACGCGACCTTTCCGGCGCTCGCTGGCGGTCCTTCGTCGAAGTGGCAGCCCATGTTTAATGAGGACATGGCTGAGGTGTTCTGTGCGGCAGCCTTCGGTCCGAAGGCTGACCGAAGAATTTACAACGCACCGGTCGATCAAACTGTGACTGTCGAGCAATCGATGGCAATTTTGCGAGAACTGATCCCGGGAGCGTCGATTGATCTGTCAAACGACGCTGTCGGTCAAGGAACGGTTCCCCTGATGGACGGAAGCAACGCGCAGAAGATGTTCAAGGTGCATCTGAAGCACGATCTGAAAGCCGGCTGGGCAAAAATGCTCGAGAGCTATCAGAGGTAGACCTGAAATAATCACCAACGGTATTCCGCAGCAAGTTCGCGGGGTCTGAGGAGAATTTAAATGTCGAATGATGTAACGGGGCAGTCAGGAAAGCGTCGTCCGCTCAAATTCTGCATGTTCACGACAAATTCACCGTCCGGATATCCTGGTACGCCATGGAATCAGCCGCTGGCGGCAGGGCATGATTACAGGTCCCTGAAGTCATGGATCCAACTTGCCCGCGATCTGGAAGCGGCGAAATTCGACGCGATCTTCTGGGCGGATCATTCCGGAGTTTATGACACCTTTGGCGGATCGCGCGACGCTACGGTGCGGAATTCGGTGCAATTCCCGATCAACGATCCCGCGACCCTCATATCCGCGCTCGCCGCTGCGACGGAAAATCTCGGTTTCGCATTCAGCGAGAACGTGATCCAGGCTCCGCCTTATTCGTTCGCCCGCCGCGTTGCTTCACTCGATCATCTGACCGAAGGTCGTGTGGCATGGAACATAGTCACATCCTTTCAGCGGACGGCGTGGCGTAACGTGGGCTTTGAAGAAGTTGCTACGCACGCGGAGCGCTACGAACGCGCTGCCGACTATGTCGATGTAGTCTACAAGTTGCTGGAAGGCAGTTGGGAGGACGATGCGGTCGTCCGCGATGTAGACTCGGGCGTTTACGCAGATCCGGCCAAGCTCCATCCCATCGACCATGTCGGCAAATTCTACAGTTGTGCCGGTCCATTCTGCGTCGAACCTTCACCTCAGCGAGTACCTGTTTTGTTCCAGGCAGGTTCATCGTCTGACGGGCGGGCCTTTTCGGCTCGTAACGCAGAAGCGGTATTTATCTCGGCAAAAAGTCCGAAAGGTGCTGAAACATTTGTCAACGACCTCCGCTCGCAACTCGTAGAGGTTGGTCGAAACGCCGATGACGCGCTCGTATTTCAGGCGTTCACATGCATTGTCGGCGCCACGGAGGAAGAAGCGCAGCGGAAGTCTGCCGAGTATCATGCGTTCCTGAAGGATGAGGCGGGGCTGGCCTATCTGAGCGCAGCCATGGGTGTAGACCTCAAGGATGTTGATGTCGATACACCGATTGGAGACCTCAACACGGAAGCGATGCAGGGCGCTCTGCGTGCGCTCGCAGAAGGTTTTCCGAACAAGCAGTGGACTTTCCGCGAGGCGTTGATGAAGGCTATGTATCCGCATGCTGTAGGCACTGCGGACCAAGTCATTGCTCATATAGAAGAATGGGCTGCGTCCGGAATCGATGGATTAAACATCGCATTTTTGAACGGGGCAGGAGAATTGGCTGACTTCTCGCGCTATCTCGTTCCCGAATTGCAACGACGTGGTTTGATGCAGACCGATTACGCCCCGGGAACGCTTCGCAAGAAATGGTTTGGAACATCGCGCCTTAACGATCGGCATCCTGCGGCCAAATATCGTCACAGGGCGCTGGCCGGTGACGCCGCATCTTAAAAGGCTCAGGGGGACAGAGTGCCGGATGACAAAAGCCGGTCTCTGTCCAGCACATGGTCGGCACTAGGGAGATTGTGGCTCGGAACGGCCCGTTACCTCCGCGCGATCACAGCCCGAAGGACGTAGGGTGCCTGGCCTGTATTCGCGATGAGGCCTCTCATTCATAGCGTGCTGGCGCCTCGCGCTCACCTCCGGCGGTGTGCAAAGTCCAAAAAAGCGGTTCGGGGTGTTGGTATTGGGAGTTGCCGGCGATCTGGGGGGATGTCAGCCAGCCAGCCCTTCAGACCATTGGCTCTGGGTATCGCTATACCACTGCGCCAGATTATGCAGAGAGTATTGCAACGCTGAAAAAAAATGGTACATTCCTAGAAAATATAATCATTGGGATAGGATAATGAGATGAGGGCAGACGCGCTCTCCGTGCAATTACCTAACCACAGCGCCCGCATAATGCGAGACGTCTTGTCCCGCCGGATGGGGATCAATTGGCAGGATTTCTGCCGTCGATCTGGCGTGGATCCAACTGTAACGGATATGCAGAATGCCGTTACGGCTGGGGCTGAACTGCGATTGCAACAGGGATTCTTTGCTGCAACGACGAATACAAGCAATCTCTGGGTGGAACTGGGACTCGGCTATAGAGCAGCCAGTTATGGCTCGTTTGGCATTGCCATGATGACCGCCGAAAATCTTGGCGAAATATTTGCCGGCTGCTCGCAGTATCAGGCGCTCACATATTCGTTGATCAAATACAATCTTATCGCTGCTGCAGACGGGTCCAGCCGCCTTGTGGGTGAGGATGCGGGAATACCGGGCGCGTTCCGCAATTTTTCTCTGTATCGAGATTTAGGTCTCATTCGTACGCTGATACAAGATTTGACAGGCAACTCAGGCGAGGTGGTGGAAGGAATTTCGTTGGCAGCCCCTCCGCCGGAGAACTGGGATGAATTACAGGCCTCTTTTCCTTGCCCGGTCGAATTCAATGCCCAAATCACACAATGGCGGTTCAGACGCGGTGCGACCAGCGTTCCGGCGATTATGTCCGACAGGAACCTCTGCGATGCTTACACGCAAGAGTGCGTTCGGCAAATTACAGCCTGCCAACCGCCAGTGTCATTGGTGCAGCGACTGGAAGCGCTGCTGGACAGCGATGAAGACTGGTTCCCGTCCCTTTCCGAAGCGGCGCGCCGCTTTGCAATGTCGGAACGAACCTTCCACCGGCGATTAAAGGATGAAGGACGGACACTCTCGGAAGTGATCAACGACGCCAAAATTCGCAAGGCAAAGAAGCTGCTGGCGAGCCGTTCCGCGTCGCTACCGGACATTGCGATGAAGCTGAGGTTTTCGGATGCCTCCGGACTTTCTAGGGCGTTTAAACGCCAGACGGGAATGAGTATTAAAGATTTCCGCGAGGCCTTACCCCCGTTGGGAGGGGCGCTTTCTATGCTATACCGACATTGACATCGTCTCGATGCGGGCCTTGCCGGAGCTTTGGGATCTAGCCACGATGGTGCCTGACTGCATTCCCTCGTACGCGCATAGCTGCGTTCACAGCCCGAGTGCCTTTCGTGCCGCCACGCAGATTGAGGACGTCAATCGACGAGCGATTTCAGAATGGCGAGAACGGACTTGAGAATGGCCATCCAGGACATTGCCGAAAAAACTTGTACCACTATTCAAGTGTCATATGCGTCGAGCCGCGCGAACGCGGCCAAGTGGGCTCGCGAACATGGTGCTGTGACAGCGTCATTGCCGGATAGTTAGATAGGAGAGCAGGGTGAACAGGCATTTTTTGGTAGGTTGGGCGAGCGCGGCGGGGCTAATCCTGTCTGGCTGCTCTGCTACCAAGAGCAATGCCTTTGACGACGGAGCGACCGATCAGGGTTGGGCCTTGCACGGACGATCTGTGAATGGCGCGCGGTTTAGCCCAATGTCTAACATCAACTCGGGCAACATCCGCGAACTCGGGCTCGCCTGGTCCTTCAAGATTGATCCGGACCGGGGGATGCAGGCCACCCCGATTGTCGTGGACGGCGTCATGTATGTCACCGGTCCGTACAGCATCGTATATGCACTTGACGCAACGACGGGACAAGAGTTGTGGCACTACGACCCTGAAGTCGATCGTGGAATAACGGGTAGAGGTTGTTGTGGCCCTAACAATCGTGGCGTCGCTGTGGCGAACGGCAAAGTCTATGTTGGTGTTTTTGATGGACGACTGGTGTCGCTGGATGCCAAAAGCGGGAAAGTGGTTTGGAGCGCCGATACGATCGTAGATCGCGCTCGGAACTATACCATCACGGGTGCGCCAGTCATCGCCGGAAACGTTGTGGTCATCGGCAACGGAGGGGCGGAATTCGGTGTTAGAGGCTATATCACGGCTTATGATCTAAATACTGGCAAACAGGCATGGCGCTTCTTTACCGTACCGGGCGGACCGGGTGCTCCGGATTCCAACACTCGGGCAATGAAAATTGCCCAGCCCACCTGGTACGGCAAGGGATATATCGAGCAGGGCGGTGGCGGCACCGTCTGGGATTCGATGATTTACGATCCGGAGCTCGACCTTCTCTATATCGGAGTGGGCAACGCTTCCTTCTTTAACCGCACGCTGAGAAGCGAAGGGAAGGGCGACAATCTCTTTGTCTCGTCGATCGTAGCCTTGCGTCCAAAGACTGGCGAATATGTCTGGCATTACCAGACTACACCCGGAGATTCCTGGGACTACACCGCTACACAGAATATGATCCTGGCCGATCTTCAAATTGGAAACCGTAAGCGCAAGGTCATCATGCAGGCGCCTAAAAACGGCTTCTTCTATGTCCTTGACCGGGTCACCGGCCAGTTTATCTCGGCGAAGAATTTCGTGCCGGTGAACTGGGCTAGCGGGATCGATCAGAAAACGGGTCGCGCGATCGTAAATGAAGCGATTGCTCGATATGGTCCGGGCGAAGCCAAAGTGGTTTCACCGGATTCCGTCGGCGCGCATAACTGGCAGCCAATGTCGTTCAGCGCTCAGACTGGGCTGGTCTACATTCCAGCTCAGATTACGGCGGGCTTCTTTCAGGAGCTCACTCAGGCTCCGATGTCAAAGCACCTCGGAACGATGAACGTCGGCGGCATCACGGGCCCGGCCCCTATTCCGGCACCCGGCAGGGGTGATGTGGTGAAAGATGGCAAGTTCCCCAGCCTGGGCAATGAGCGCGACCGAGAGGCCATCGCCCGTTCTTGGAAGGGACGATTGATTGCCTGGGATCCGATCCGGCAACGGGCAGTCTGGTCGCATGACTATGATACGATCTGGAATGGCGGGGTTCTATCCACGGGTGGCGACCTTGTGTTTCAAGGCACTGCGGACGGTCGCCTAGTCGCGTTTCGCGCTAGCGATGGCAAGCTGTTGTGGCAGTTCTCCGCGCAGACAGGCGTGATGGCGCCACCGGTCACCTACCGGATAAAAGGTGAGCAATATATCGCTGTGGCGGCAGGCTGGGGTGGCATCTTTCCGCTGCTCAATGGGGCTTTGGCGCCCAAGGTGGACGTCCTTTCAAGCGCGCGGATCCTTGTGTTCAAGCTTGGCGGCAAGGAAACGCTCCCCCCACAAGTATTGCCCGACCGTCCACTGGTTGCGCTGCCCGCAAACGGAGGCGGAAAGGACATCAAGGCGGGCGCTCTTAATTACGCCATTCACTGCTCAGTTTGTCACGGTGCAGACGCAGTCGCCGGTGGCGCCGGACCGCCGGACCTGCGGTCTATCTCACCGGAAGTGTACGAGGCGTTTCCAATGCTTGTGAAGGGGGCCCTGACGTCCGTTGGAATGCCGGACTTCAGCGAAAAACTCTCTGATAAAGAGATCGTTCAAATACGGCAATATATTGCAAGTAGGAACGCCGATCTTCGCCGAGAAAAAAGTAAATAACGTTCAAATCGCCGTTAAGTTAATCGAACATCATATCCGCCGTAGAGGTAAAGTGAATTGCGTACGGTTTTCGGGAGAGTCCAGATGGAGTCCAATATTGTGAACAAGGCGGACGGGAAGATCAGCTCGCCTGGCGACGAACGCTTCGATGCAGTTGTTGTCGGCGCCGGCTTCTCCGGGATGTACATGTTGCACAAGCTGCGAAAGCTCGGGCTTTCTGCGATCGTCATTGAAGCCGGGCCCGAAGTTGGCGGCGTGTGGTACTGGAACCGTTATCCGGGTGCTCGTTGCGACGTTGAAAGCATACAGTACCAATATGGCTTCTCCGAGGAAATCCTGCGCGAGTGGACCTGGTCTGAGCGGTACCCCAGCCAGGCCGAAATCAACAAATATCAGAATTACGTAGCAGATAAACTCGAGCTGCGTCGCGATATTCGCTTTAACACGCGGGTGATGTCCGCGTACTACGACGAGGCGTCCGGGCGCTGGGTAATCCAGACGGATCGCGGTGAAAAAATTTCCTCGCAATTTTGCATCATGGCGACTGGCAACCTCTCGGTCCCGCGCATCCCTGATTTTCCGGGGCTCGAGACATTTGAGGGCGCAACCTATCATACGCACGACTGGCCCAGTAGCGAAGTAAATTTCGCTGGCAAGCGCGTGGCAGTCATCGGAACCGGATCATCCGGTGCTCAGGTGATCCCGGAAATTGGTGCGCAGGCCGGTCAATTGACTGTATTTCAACGTACCGCGAATTACTGCGTGTCTGCCTTCAACGGTCCCCTAGAGCCCGGCTACGTCAAGGAAGCCAAAGCGCATTTCTTCGAACAACGTAAAAAAGCTGCCTATAGTTTCGGCGGACTAGCAACGCCTTTGGGAACCGAAAGCGCTCTTGAACTGACCCCGGAGGAAGCGCGGAACAGATTGGAAGGCCGGTGGGATCGGGGCGGTCTAGAACTGCTCAATACCTTTTACGATCTCTTGTTGGATCGGGCTGCCAACGATGTCGGGGCAGAGTTCGTGAAAACGAAGATGCGCGAAAAGCTTGGTGATCCTGAATTGGCGGACCTGCTGATACCCAAGGATTACCCTTTAGGTGCCAAGCGGCCTTGCCTTGACGCCGGCTATCTCGATACCTTTAAGCGACCCAATGTCCGACTGATCGACGTCAACAAATCGCCGATCGAGCGGGTTGTTGACAGAGGCGTCATCGCGGGCGGCGTACTTCATGAATTTGATGCAATAGTCTTCGCCACGGGCTTCGATGCTATGACTGGTGCCTTGTCGCAGATCGACATTCGTGGCCGCAAGGCCATCTCGCTGCGAGACGAGTGGTCTGCGGGACCACGTACGCTGCTCGGGCTCATGGTCGCTGGCTTTCCAAACTTTTTCAATGTCATCGGACCCGGTAGTCCATCGGTGCTCACCAACAATCTGGTGGCCATCGAACAGCATGTCGAATGGATTGCCGATTGCATCGGCGACATGAAAGCCGATGGCATCTCCCTTATTGAAGCGCGACGTGACGCGCAAGACGCGTGGGTGGATCATGTTAACGAGGTCGCATCGCGAACGCTGCTTCCGGCTGCAAACAGCTGGTATCTCGGTGCAAACGTTCCAGGTAAGCCACGTGTTTTTATGCCTTATACAGGTGGCCTCGATGTCTACCGCCGTAAGTGCGAGCAGGTCCGTGCCAACGGCTACGAGGGTTTTACATTGACGAAAGGCGTTGTGACTCAGAGCGCAGTCTTGGCCGGGGAGGGTTAGGGCCATGGCCAGCAGATTGGACCCCCAATTTGAAGCATCGGTTGCTCAAATGGAGACTTATCAGCCATTTTCCTCGGTCCCACGAGGAAATTGGCAGCAATTGCGCCAAACCGCCGATGCTGTTTTTGCAGCCGCTGCGACGGCTTTGGTTCTTCCTGATGCCGTGACTGTCTCCGTGCGTGAAACACGATCCGACGATGGCCGGGCTGTCGGTTTGCGGTGGTACCAGCAAAAGGCGGGTTCTTCGGGCCCTGCAGTACTGTATATTCACGGTGGAGGCATGATCTCTGGTTCTGCCGAGAATTACGACGGGGTGGTAGCATCTTACGTAGCTGCTACCGGCGTTCCCATGCTTTCGGTGGATTACGCCCTTGCCCCGGAACACCCTTATCCGGTGCCGTTGGAAGATTGCGTGGCAGGGCTGACTTGGCTCATCGACAATGCAGAAGGGCTGAATGTCGATCCGGCGAGGATCGCGGTGATGGGTGATAGCGCTGGTGGCGGACTGGCGGCGGGCCTAGCAGCAGCAGCGCGGGACAGGGGCATAGCGCTGGCGCGCCAAATCCTCATCTATCCCATGCTAGACGATCGTCGAACGGAGGTTGATCCGGCAATAGCGCCATACGCGACGTGGACAGCCGACAACAACTGGACTGGCTGGCAGGCGCTACTGGGAGAGCGCATTGGTGGTGATCTCGTACCTGCACTAGCGGCACCGGCGCGGCTGACAAATTTCTCTGGACTACCACCGACTTACATCGAGGTAGGCGATCTTGATATCTTTCGCGACGAATCTATTGCTTTTGCTTTGAACTTGGCGAGGGCCGGGGTGCCACTGGAACTACATGTCCATAGTGGTGTGCCTCATGGTTTTGAATTTCTCGCCCCGCAGGCCGACGTCACCGCAAGGGCAATGACAGATCGTCTCAGGACCATTTCGCAGCTCTAGCGGACAAGGACGCCTGGCCTTCGGCATTTTCAGCATTTTGATAGGACGTGATAGATGAGTTCCTTCAGAACTTCCCAGATTAAACACCCGGACAAGTTGTTTATCAACGGCATCTGGACTGCGCCTTCCACAGCAGGCCGCATTGACGTCTACGATAGCGCGAGTGAGGAGGTGTTCCTGTCGGTGGCCGATGCACAGGCTGCCGATGTGGAACTCGCGGTCACAGCGGCGCGTCAGGCCTTCGACACAGGGCCGTGGCCGCGGATGAGCCACGCCGAGCGAGCAACGTACCTCGAAAAAATTGCTGCAGGCCTTACGGCGAGGGCGGGCATGCTCGCAGACCACTGGAGCGCCGAGGCGGGAGTTTTGCGCTCAATGTCGGAGTACTCCGGCCCAGGCCTAGCGCAAGTCTTTAGTTATTATGCGGGACTGGCAAACTCGTTCGCATGGCAGGAAACGCATCAGGCCGGGGATGGCAAACCCGCCCTGCTTGTCCGGGAGCCAGTCGGTGTGGTCGCGGCCATCGTGCCATGGAATGCTCCCGGACTGATTATGGCGTACAAGGTCGCGCCAGCATTGATTTCGGGTTGTACGGTGATCGTCAAGGCGTCTCCAGAAGCGCCGAGCGCGCCATATATTCTCGCGGAAATCTGCGAAGAGGCCGGGTTGCCTGCAGGCGTATTGAATGTTCTGACAGCGCAGAGAGAGGTTTCCGAACTGCTGGTGCGCGATAACCGTGTGGACAAGATTACCTTCACCGGATCCACCGCGGCAGGGCAACGGATCGGCAGCATATGCGGCGAGCGCATCGCGCGCTGTACTCTGGAACTTGGTGGCAAGTCACCCGCAATAATTTTGGATGACTATGATCTGGAACTGGCAGCAGAATCCCTAGCAGCATCGACGGCGCTTATGACAGGTCAGGTTTGTGCCGCATTAAGCCGGATCGTTGTTCCCAAACGACGCCATGATGCGTTTGTGGAGGCACTTGCATGTGCCTTGGGGAGGTTCAAGGTAGGTGATCCGTTCGCCACGGACACTCAAATGGGCCCATTGTCATCTTCTGTGCATCGCGACAGAGTCGAGCGGTACATTGCAGTCGGAAACGCTTCGAAGGCGCGACTGGCCCTGGGGGGCGGGCGTCCGCGCGATCTAAATCGGGGCTATTATATAGAGCCGACGGTCTTTTCAGATGTTGATAATCGTGACGTAATTGCGCGCGAAGAGATCTTCGGACCAGTCGTCTGCGTTATTCCTGCCGATGACGAAAATCAGGCAATCGATATTGCCAATGATAGTGAATTTGGTTTGAACTCCAGCGTTTTCACGCACGATCCGGAACGCGCTTACGCGGTAGCGCGTCGACTGCGGACCGGTACCGTAGGCATCAATGCATTCAAGTTCGATTTCGGTATTTCGTTTGGCGGGTTCAAGCGCTCAGGCATTGGCCGCGAGGGCGGACGTGACGGTGTGTTGCCGTTTCTCGAGGCGAAAACCATTCTGTTCGAAGAAATGCCGACAACGGCTGTCGCGTTATGAACCAGCGTACAAAAGCTGGTTAACAGCACCGTTAACTCAAGACCATGATCGAGTAAATCCATGTCAACTTCCAATTTGATGGGCACTGTATCGCTGGTGACCGGTGCCTTGGGTGGCATAGGTCGGGCGACCGCGAGAGTGCTTATTGACGCCGGCTCGACTGTGCTGGCTACCGATCTCGTTGCCGAGTCCGACGAGTTTGGATCAGGGAATTATCGACGATTGAATATAACGGACCAGCAAGACTGGCAGGCTGTCATAGCCGATATTGAAGCCCGCCATGGTCGTCTCGACAACCTGATCCATTGCGCGGGCGTTGAGCATGTCGCGTCTATCGCGTCGACATCGGTGGATGACTTTCGCCGCTGTATGGACGTAAACGTTGCAGGTAGTTTCCTGGCACTGCAATCCTCACAGGATTTGTTAGCGCGCAGCGGCAAGCTACGCAAAGGCGGGGCGTCCGTCGTGCTCTTGTCATCCGTGGGAGGAATTCGCGGTGGCCTTAATCAGGCTGCGTACTGTGCCAGCAAGGGGGCAGTACGTCTGTTAGCAAAAAGCGCAGCAGTAGAATATGGTATCACAGGTATACCAATTCGCGTAAATAGTGTTCATCCCGGGTGCATCGAGACGGGAATGATGGACCGAATTTACGAAAAAATGGTACAAGATGGACTTTTCCCGGATATTGTATCTGCGCGAAATCTTTATTCGTCGCGCCATCCTGTTGGCAGAATGGGAAAAGCAGACGAGGTCGCAACAGCAATATTACTCCTTTGTTCTGAAGCATCAAGTTTCATGACTGGATCTGAGATGGTTATAGACGGAGGTCTTACGGCCTAGTATATTCAGAAACAGCTAAAAAATTGACGATATTTATTGGGGAGGCATATATGATTTACTCGCTTGGCAAGTTTACCTGTTCCGTAAGCGTAATTGCTTTGGGTTTTGGCGTATTAACTGGCGCTGCGCACGGACAACAAAATACTGACGCTGCGGCGGAGGGCGCCGGCGGCATCGTGGACATCCTCGTAACGGCGCGTAAACGCTCTGAAAGCGCGCAAAGCGTTCCCGTTGCGGTCACCGCGATTTCGGCAGAGACGATTGTGGCGCGTGATCTTACCAGCCTGGAGCGTATTGCTGCCGCCACGCCCACGCTTACAGTCGCCCGCGCTTCGACCGGCTCTGGCGCACAGATAACGATGCGTGGGGTTGGCTCGTCTTCCACGTCAATCGGTATCGAACAGTCGGTCGCAACGGTTGTCGACGGCGTTTACTACGGGCAGGGGCGCACTATTAACGAGGGCTTCTTTGACCTCGCCCGTGTTGAGGTTCTTAAGGGCCCACAGGCTCTATTTTTTGGCAAAAATGCAACGGCAGGTCTTATCAGCATCACGACTGCAGACCCAACCGACAAAACTGAAATCATTGCGCGTGCTGGCTATGAATTCAAATCACAGCAGATTCAGACTGAACTGATCGGTTCCATGCCGCTCAGTGACACGTTCGGGATACGTGTCGCCTTGCGGGGATCGAAGATGTTCGGCGGCTATTACAACAATATTTCGACGCCTTTCGCTTTTGCATTTTACCCCAATCATATCGCTCAGCCTGCAGACTCGGAAACGCCTGGTGAACGGGAACTGCTTGGACGGATCACGCTCAAATGGGAGCCGACCTCCGATATCACCAACACGATCAAGCTGTCTGGCACGCATAGCAAAGTGAATAACGCTGGATGGAACAGTGTTATTTTTTATTGTCCAACAGGCGTTAGCCAATTGAACGGCCAGGCGTGCCGCCGCGACTTCGTCACACGGCAAAATAACCTTCCCTCCGACATTGCGCCCTCGATCCCGTTCGCATCCAAGGACGGATCACTTTTTAACCGGTACAAATCCTATGCGGCCACGAACACGTTCGAATGGAACTTAGGGGATGTTTCGCTTACGAACGTGACAAACTACAACTGGAACAACAACCGTTTTCTGATTTCGGCAGATCTTCAGTCCAATCCTTTTGGGGGTATCTGGACAACTGAAAATTCCACATATCATGCTTTCTCGAATGAGTTTCGGGTGCAAACGCAGTATGATGGCCCGGTCAATGTGATGGCGGGTGGAATGTATCTGAAAACCCGGCGTGACTATGCTCAGTACAACGTCATTGCCAACGTTGAAGATGCCACCCAGCCACTTGATACGCGCTACCTCACCAATTACAAGATTTCCTATACCGACGGGGAGACGCTCGCGGGTTTTGGGCAGGTCACCTGGAAATTCTTGCCAAAGCTGGAGATAGCGGGCGGTGTTCGTTACACGCATGAAACAAAGGACAGCTACTTTACCCAGCCCTATGTCACGTCCCTGATTCCGATCTTTCGGCCGCAAAACTCAGCCGACGGACTGGGAGTAGTGACCGCAAACCAGGTCTTCAACGACTGGTCGCCTGAATTCACGCTGACCTGGAAGCCGATTGACGACATTATGGTCTACGGGGCGTACAAAACCAACTATAAGTCGGGTGGCTTCTCGAACGGGGGGATCAACAGTCTTCTTTCTTCCAACCCGCAAGGTGATTTTGCGTTCGGTGCAGAGAAGGCCCGTGGATTTGAAGTGGGGCTGAAATCGACATTGCTAGATCGCCAACTTAGACTTAATTTGAATGCCTATTCCTACAAGTATGCTGACCTTCAGGTTGACTATTTCAACTCCGCCGTATTCGCCTATCAGACGCTGACTGCGGATGCCCGAACGAAAGGCGTCGATCTAGACTTTGAATTTGCCCCTCGGTCCGTCTCGGGCCTGAATGTCCATGGATCGGTGAGTTACAACAAGGCAAAGTACACCAGCTTCTTTGGTCCGTGCTTTACTGGACAGACGCCATCGGAGGGGTGCCTTTTTGCGAACTCAGCAGGCGCGCTTCCGACAGGCGCGCAAATTCCAGCTTATCAGGATTTAGCCGGACAGCCTCTTTCGGTAGCGCCGCATTGGACCGGTTCGCTTGGCATCGGGTATGAAATTCCTGTCGGGCACGACCATATGTTTGGCGTGTCAGTTGATGGCCGATATTCAAGTGGATATCTAGCGTCGGGATTTGCTCAGCCTGATAGCAGGCAGGGTTCCTATGCGACGCTTGACGCATCGGTCCGGTTTGGCGCGGAAGATGGGCGCTGGGAACTGGCGGTCATTGGCAAGAACCTTACTAACCAATTTTACATTCAAGGGGCTTTTGATGCCGCTTCAACCGGAGCCGGTACCGGAACTGCTGCCGGTGTCCGCGCTGATCAAGCGGGTCTAGGAGCTCTACCGCGCACGGTTCAGGTCAGACTGTCCACGAGGTTCTGATAACGCAAAGGGGCGGGGGGCCAGGCATGCAACCGGCTAGCCCTGACCTTCGTCCCTGTTTGCCCCTCAATAATGCGGGATATCGGCGGCCTTGATCTGATTGCGAAAGCTGGTCGGCACTTTTTATGCAAACTGCGTCGCGGCAGCACAAAAGATGGTTGGTAGGTTCGGCAATCAGGATAAAATTAACCAGCAGTTTTGATTGCTGATAATAGAGAGGTTTTTACGAAATGAGCGATTTAGATATTTTTGAAGAACGTGAGATTATTGGTGTTGCATTGCGATACGCAAGAAGCATTGACACGAAGAACTTCGATCTTTTCATGTCATGCTTTACGAAGGACGCTCTCTTTGGATTGCCAAAACTCCGAATGAATCCAGAGATGAAACTTGAATTGGCATTGCCGTTTCTTGATAGCCTTTTTGGTGCGACACAGCACGTTACGACAAACTTCGAAGTGACTGTCAACGGTGACAGCGCGGCTATGCGCTCTCTTTACATTGCGACCCATGTTTGGCGCGAGCAGGTTTCTGACCCTCTCTTTGTTATGGGAGGACACTATGAAGATAAACTGGTTCGGACGGACGACGGCTGGCGAATCCACGATCGCCTCCTCGTGAACGCTTGGTTCACCGGGGATCGCGCTGCGATAGCTGCTGCTGGAATGGCCGAGCTGTTCGACTAGCAGCCGCTTGGCAGTTGGGATGACTTCTAACTCGTTCCAGAGCTGTCGGCCATCTGCTGGTCCAGTCTGTATGCCCGAGCAACTATGGGTGGCGCTCTTGACGTGAGTCGCTTTGGCGGGCAGGAATCGTCGAAGGAGCAAGCGTGAAGGAGTTCATTATTGGTCGCACTGAGATCACACGCTGCGCCATGAACGGTGTCGCACTTGAGCGTTGATGTGAAGCGTAAGCAGTTTGACGGTCTTTAATACTAGGCGGAATGATGGATCCCGAAGACGCAGATATTACCGACGTGTTGCCCGAGATTCGACCTAATCGCAGATTGACCAAACAGGATCGTTCGGCGGCACGGCAGAGCCGGATAACCGAGGGCGCAATAGTTGCGATTTCGCGGTACGGTATGGGCGGCGTGACGCATAGGCGCGTTGCGAGTGAAGCGCATGTCTCGTTGGCCGCCACAACCTATTATTACGAGACCAAAGGCGACATCATCGCCGACGCATCCCGCACCCTTTTGGCACGGTATGTCGACGCTTTCCGCCGGTTTGCCAGTAGCCTTGGGCCCGACGCGCAGCTATCTTTTCGTGATTTCGCTTTGAAACTCGTTTTTAATTCAGCTGGCAAGCATAAGGTAGAAACACTTGCGTGGTGTGAGATACTTGTCAATGCAGCCCGCGATGAAAGTATGCGCGAACTGGCGCAGGTATGGTTTACCACGCTGGACGAGCTATGGCAGAACATTGCATCGCTGCTGGGCGTCGATGACGTACAAAGCGCGGCGGTATCCGCCATAGATACAGTGATCGGCCTGCTCTTCATCGTCACGCCGCTCGGGCTGTCCGAAGAAGAGATGCGCGCACTGCTCCTTACCGGTTCGTTGGGATCCGACCACCCGTCCTTTCATGTATCTGAGTCGCATGTAGACGTCGACGTCGGTGGCAAGAAATCAGACGGCACGCGGGAGCGCATCCTTAATGCAGCTGCCGAATTGATCGTCGGAGAGGGTATTGAGGCCCTTACCTTTCGTAACATTTCTGAGCGCGCGGGTTTGACCGCTGCAGCGCCTACCTACTATTTTCCCTCGATTTCGGCGTTGTGTAATGCTGCGCAGGCACGTTTGTTCGAAATGACCAGGCACCGGTATCGCGGAGATGCGGGAACCGGTGATCATGCATCGCTGGACAAGGATCATCTGATTGATTTGCTTGCAACCGTATTTTTGCGGGAGGCGACGGAATTTCGCGATCTCAGTCTGGCGTGTTATCCAGTATATGTACAAGCCCACCGCGACCCCACGTTGCGACCAGGTTTGTGGGCACTCAACAGCGAAAATATAGATCGCTGGACTAAGCTGCTGACCAATATTTCGCCAGATGCCACGGCCTTCGATCGGTGGATGCTCTACGCTGCGTTTGTGGGCAAGCTTATACGGGTTCTTACGACAGCCCCCAGTACGCGAGAACTATCGAAAACCCGCAGTGAGTTCGCATACGAAGTGTGTGCGCTCGTCGAGAGGCGGCGCTGGAGCGACTATAGAGGCTGACTACAGGGTGTCTTTGCTCGCCAGCCGAGTCGACCGCTTTGGGGTAATCGCCAACGGATCGTGGCCGTTCTTTCGCGCCCAGCTCCCCATAAAGGCGAGCATAGCCGGGAGATTTTGAAGCTGGGTGTGAATAAGCCTGCAATGTTGACCCCAGTTTTGGGGTGATGGGCGTCCAAAGTTGACCCCCTGAACGGTTGCGGTTCAGGCTCTTGCACTTTGCTGCGGGAGCGGGTGGGAGATGCTGATCGTGGAGACGGTGGCGCGCATCCGGCGCGAGTTTTTCGTCAAGGGCAAGTCGATCAAGGAGATCGTGCGGGACCTTGGTTGGCGTTTCGCGGAACACGGTTCGCAAGGTGCTGCGCTCGGGCGAGACGGCTTTCACATACGAACGCAGCGTGCAGCCCTTGCCGAAGTTGGGGCCTTGGGCCTCCGATCTGAACAAGCTGCTGGAGGCGAACGACCACAAGGTCCGGCGCGAGCGGCTGACGATGGTCAGGGTGTTCGAGGAGTTGCAGGGTCTTGGCTATCGTGGCGGCTATGACGCGGTCCGACGGTATGCGGCAAACTGGCATCGAGAGCGCTCAGCGGTGACAGCGGCGGCCTATGTGCCGCTGAGCTTCGCACCTGGTGAAGCCTACCAGTTCGACTGGAGCCATGAGATCGTCGTCATTGCCGGGGCGACGACCACGGTGAAGGTCGCGCACATGCGGCTTTGCCATAGCCGGATGTTCTACGTGCGGGCTTATCCGCGTGAGAGCCAGGAGATGGTCTTCGATGCTCATGACAAGGCGTTCGCCTTCTTCGGTGGCGCCTGCCAGCGCGGTATTTACGACAACATGAAGACGGCGGTCGACGCGATCTTTGCCGGTCGCGAGCGCCAGTATAACCGCCGCTTCCGACAGATGTGCGGGCATTATCTGGTCGAGCCGGTTGCCTGCACGCCGGCGTCGGGGTGGGAAAAAGGCCAGGTCGAGAATCAGGTGGGCCTGGTGCGCGAACGCTTCTTCACACCCCGGTTGCGGTTCAAGAGCTACGCCGAGATGAACGCATGGCTGGAGGATCGCTGTGTCACGCGGGCGAAGCACGCGGCGCATCCCGAGTTGAAGGACCGGACGGTCTGGGAGGTGTTCGAGACCGCGGACCGTCCCGCCCTGATCGCCTATCGCGGACCCTTCGACGGCTTCCACGCTTTGCCCGCGTCGGTATCGAAGACGCTGTTGGTGCGGTTCGACTATAATAAATACTCGGTACATGCGGCGGCAGCGGGGCGGCCGGTGGATATCCACGCCTATGCCCACCGCATCGTCATCCGGCAGGAAGGCGAGATAGTCGGCGAACATGACCGCCGGTTCGGCCGTGACCAGACGATCTATGATCCCTGGCATTACGTCCCTGTCCTGGCGAGAAAGCCCGGCGCGCTGCGCAACGGCGCACCGTTCAAGGACTGGGCGCTTCCACCCGCAATCGAGCGGGTACGTCGCCGCCTGAGTGGCCATTCTGATGGCGACCGCCAGATGGTCGGCATCCTGACGGCGGTCCTGAGCGATGGGCTTGATGCGGTCGAGGCAGCGTGCGCCGAGGCGCTGATCGGCGGCACCGTCAGCCGCGATGTCGTGCTCAATATCCTGACCCGTCAGCGCCAGCCATCGGCGCCGCTGACCATCGCCACGCCCGAGGCGCTCCGGCTCCGTCACGAGCCCGTCGCCGACTGCGCCCGTTACGATAGCCTGAGGAGGTTCTATGGAACGCCATGAGATACTGGAGATGATGGGGACGCTCAAGCTCGCGGGCATGCGGCACGCCTATGATGAGGTGATCGCCGATGCGGTGAAGCGACAACATAGCCCAAGCCGCGTGGTCGGTGATCTGCTGAAGGCCGAGATCGACGAAAAGCAGGCGCGCTCGATCAAATATCAGATGACGATCGCCAAGCTGCCGCTGGCCAAGGAAATTACGGCGTTCGACTTTGCCGAAACGCCAATCAACGAAGGGCTGGTGCGCGATCTGGCCACCGGCGCCTTCCTGGCCAACCAGCGCAATGCCGTGCTGGTCGGAGGGACCGGGACCGGAAAAACCCACCTTGCCATTGCGATCGGACGCTCCTGTGTGCGCACCGGCGCCAGGGTCAGATATTACAACACCATCGACCTGGTGAACCGGCTCGAAGCTGAAACCCGCGCAGGAAAAGCGGGGCGCATTGCCGATCATCTGTCCCGGCTCGACCTGGTGATCCTCGACGAACTGGGCTATCTGCCTGTCATCGGTCATGCAATTCTCCGCAAAAGTGGGCTTTGAAAATTCCCTAGTTGGTGGCCCCTTCATCTCATTCTGCCGGGGCTAGCCCCGGCAGAATGAGATGAGCCGACATTGTCCTCATCTCCTTTGCAGACGCGGAGACGGGGCCGATGATCCGACTTGGAGAATTGATGATGATCCTCGAATTACATCGGCAGGGCGTATCGATATCCGCCATTGCCCGACGCACTGGTCGCGATCCCAAGACCATCCGAAAATATATCGAACGGGGTGTCGAGGCCCCGGTTTACGGCCCACGCATGCTGGGTCGACCGAACAAACTGGCACCCTATCTAGAATTTTTGCGTGAGCGAGTGGTGGCCTTTCCCGATCTGACGGCGGCGCGTCTGACGCGGGAAATCCGTGAGCTGGGGTATATGGGCGCCTATACTGCGGTAAAGCGGTTCCTGGCAGCGATTCGACCGGAAAACGGCCCCAAGCCCTTCGAGGTTCGGTTCGAGACGCCGCCTGGCGTGCAGGCACAGGTCGACTTTGCCCGGTTCGTCGTCGAATTTACCGATGAGCCCGGCGTCAGCCGGATCGTCTGGCTATTCAGCTTGGTGCTGGGACATTCGCGCTTCCTGTTTGCACGCTACGTCATGCACCAGGATCTCCAAACTCTGTTGCGCTGTCATATGCAGGCCTTTGAAGCGCTCGGTGGCGTCCCGATCGAAATCCTCTACGATCGCATGAAAACCGCCGTAACCGGCGAAGATGATCAGGGCCATATCATCTACAATCGATCATTGCTGGCCCTGGCGGGGCATTACCGCTTCGTGCCACGCGCCTGCCGTCCCTATCGGGCCAAGACCAAGGGAAAGGTCGAGCGGCCGTTCAGCTATATCCGCAAGGACTTCTTCCTGGGCCGCAGCTTCCGCAATCTGGACGATCTCAATGTCCAGCTAATCGACTGGCTCGATACCGTCGCCAATGTCCGTGTCCACGGGACGACGCAGCGGATTATTGTTGAAGCCTTCGCCGCCGAGCAGCCTGAGTTGCAGCTGCTCCCGGCGGGTCGCTTTGACGCCGTTCTGAAGCTGGAGCGCCGCGTCAGCCATGATGGGATGGTCTCTGTCGGCGGCAATTACTACAGCGTTCCCGATCGCACTCGGCGCGTCGTCGAAATCCAGCAGTTGCCTGACAAGATCAGGATCGTAGACCTGGGCCAGGTCATTGCCGAGCACCCGGTTCTTGAGGGGCGTCGGCAGTGTAGGATCGATCCTGCGCATCGGACAGGCGGCAGCGGCGCCAAGCGCCGTATCCATGGCAAAGAGGTAATCGCCATCGGTCGTATAGGCGAGCATGTCGCTGTGCGCTCCCTGGCCATCTATCAGGCGATCGGCAGCCAACTGGCGCGGGGAGAACGGCCATGAACCAAGGGGGTGCCGCATCCCGCGTCGATAATATCCGCCGCAGCCTGGTCCATCTCAAAATGCCACGCGCTCTGGAGATGCTCGACGCCACCCTGCGCGGCATAGAGCAGGGCAAAATCGATGGCATCGAGGCCATCGACATATTGCTGAACGAAGAACTATCGCTCCGGGAGAACCGCAGGATCAAGGCGGCCCTGCGCATGGCAAGGCTGCCGATCATCAAGACGCTGGACGGATATGACTTCTCCTTCCAGCCATCGCTCGACCGGAACCGCATCCTGGCGCTCGCTGGCCTGGACTTCATCAACCGGGCCGAGGTGGTGCATCTGTTGGGTCCGCCCGGTACCGGAAAAAGCCATATCGCCACTGCTCTTGCAGTCGAGGCCGTGAAGGCGGGCAAGAGCGTCTACTTCATCCCGCTCGCCGATCTGATCGCTTCACTGACCAAGGCGGAACGGGAGGGCACGCTGCGCGAAAGGATCCGCTTCCTATGCCGATCCGCGCTGCTCGTCGTAGACGAGATCGGGTATCTCCCTGTTACGCCGGGCGGTGGCAACCTGTTCTTCCAACTCGTCAATGCCCGATACGAAAAGGGCGCTATGATCCTGACATCCAACCGCGGCTTTGCCGAATGGGGTGATGTCTTTGGCGATCCGGTGGTGGCCACCGCGCTGCTCGACCGCCTCCTTCACCACGCGGTGGTCATCCAGATCGAGGGCTCCAGCTATCGCATGCGACAGCACGCTGACCTGCTGCCCGAGCATGCGCGCATGGCACCGTCCATCAACCCGCCGCCCTTGCCCAAACGGCGTGGCCGCCCGCCAGCAAAGGAAAATCCCGATCTCCATCACGGCTGATCACCGACACAACCGTCCCGCCAAACTAGGGAATTTTAGATGCCCACTTTTGCGGAATCTTCGGCGCCCGTTGACACTGCCGTTCGCGCTGTCTGGCGGTCAGTTGCTGTTCCACCTGGTCAGCCGGCTCTACGAGCAGACCTCGATCATGGTAACCACCAACCTCGCGTTCGGCGAATGGCCCTCGGTGTTCGGCGACGCCAAGATGACCACCGCGCTGCTCGACCGGCTGACGCACCATTGCGATATCATCGAAACCGGCAACGAGAGCTGGCGCTTCAAGAACCGCGAAGCTGCCTGATAGCCCAGGAGAAACGCCATCGGCATGGGGGTGAGCCGGCTCCGGGCTACGCCCTCCGCCGCCTCACCCCCATGCCGACGATCCTGGCGCACTATCAGGGGGTCAATGTTGGGCGCTTATCAGGGGTGAATATCCGGGGCCGATTGACACTTCGCCGGGAAGGCTGGGTCGTGAACGCCAAAAAGGTCTATAGGCTTTATAGGGAGTTAGGACTGCAGCTGCGCAACAAGACTCCCAAGCGTCGAGTGAAGGCCAAGC
The DNA here is from genome assembly GCF_026427355.1 of Sphingobium sp. JS3065. Classification (NCBI taxonomy): domain Bacteria; kingdom Pseudomonadati; phylum Pseudomonadota; class Alphaproteobacteria; order Sphingomonadales; family Sphingobiaceae; genus Sphingobium; species Sphingobium sp. JS3065. Next base: position 1,357,107 of record NZ_CP102664.1, on the reverse strand, counting down.
TGCGAGAAGATCGCGCTCCGGCAGTCCGGCACAACGATGTGTGGGCCATGGACTTCGTCCATGATCAACTGGCGACGGGACGCAAGCTGCGGATCCTGACGGTGGTCGACACGTTCAGCCGGTTCTCGCCGGTGATCGACGCACGGTTCAGCTACCGCGGAGAGGACGTCGTAGCCACGCTCGATCGGACCTGCCGGAAGATGGGCTATCCGAAGACCATCAGGGTGGACAACGGCAGCGAGTTCGTCTCGCGGGACATGGATCTATGGGCTTACCAAAGGGGTGTGACGCTCGACTTCTCGCGGCCTGGCAAGCCGACGGACAATGCCTTCATCGAAGCGTTCAACAGCAAGCTGCGCAGCGAATGCGTGAACACGCACTGGTTCTTGTCGCTGGAAGACGCTTGCGAAAAGTTGGACCGCTGGCGTAGACACTACAACGAAGAGCGACCGCACAGCGCGATCGGGAATATCCCCCCGATCATGCTGGCAAACCCGACCGGGGACACCAGCCCTCCGGACCCGGACCAGGCGGAAAACTCCAGACCCGAGCGGTCCAAGGTTGGGTAGCAGCGCACCTTGGGGCAGACTCTACATCAGGTCGAGGGACCCAGCGGGGGGCAGGTCAATATGACAAACTTAGCGAAAGGCGATGTGCTGATAAAATGTAATTTTTCGGGTGGCAAATTCATCGATTGTCGCAGCTTCCGTGTCTTAACGCTGTGTGTAGATTTCGGAAACTGTTGAAGAGAACCCGACCGTCTGACGCAGTCATGAAAATCCTCGTTCCTTCAGCCGTGAGAGTGTCGTGCTGTAGCAGCGCTGCCCTAGGACTTGAATCGTCAAGTGAGCCTATGACTTCGATCCCCTTGGCGCGAATTTGTGCAGCGACGCCTTCGATCTTTGCTAGCACATCCTTGTGTCCGCGGTCGCCGTCATATCCCATTGCCACGGCTAAATCATGCGTACCCAGCATGATACCGTCAATTCCAGACACATCCAGGATTGCTGGCAAGTCATCCAAAGCTTCTGGAGTTTCAAGCAGCATCCACACCAGGCATGAATTGTTCGCTTTTTCTGCGTAATCTTTCCAATTGGGGGAGCCGTACGCGGTGGCGCGAGTAATAGGACACGCACCTCTGGTTCCTGCAGGGAACTTCTTTGTACGGTACTTTGCCGCCGACACGATGGCATGAGCATGTTCCCCGGAGCGAACTTGCGGTATCAGAAGGCCGCCGGCTCCGGCATCGAGATACCGACCAAGGTCGACAGGTTCGCCCACGGGAACCCGAACAACTGGCGTTAGCCCGGCAGCTTCGGCGGTGCGAATCAGTGTGACGGAATGTTCGAAGCCAAATGAGCCATGTTCGCCATCTATAAGTACAAAATCCAGGCCGACCTCACCTGCGATTTCTACAACAGCCGCGGAGCCAGTCTGAACCCAGATGCCTATGGCATTCTCGCCATTTTCCAGCCGGGCCCGCACGAGGTTCCTTTTCAGCATAAATTGAGTCCTTAAATTTGTGCCGCTTGTGCTTGACAATCTCGAAAGGTCATTTTGAGAAAAGCATATATATTGAAAAATAGCCTAATCCCTAATGGCCCTTATCATGCCGACAGACATTAATTGTGAAAGACCACGCTATCCTCGAATGGGACCTTCTCAATCCGATAGGCGGCGGCAGCGGATGTCGCGTCAGGATAGCCGAAGGAGATACCAAACAGCAGTTTCAGCGATGGATCGACACCCAGTTCTTCGCGAATTGTATCTGCATACATGCCCAAGACTGTCTGGGGCACACCACCAAGTCCATGCGCCGCAAGAGATAGCAGGAAAGTCTGCCCATACATTCCGATGTCACCCGCGACCCGCACTGCATCACCAAATACAGGCATGAATAAAAAAGCGGCATGTGGCGCGCCGAAGAATTCGAGATTGCGCAATGAGGCCGCTCTCCGCTCCGCTAATGCTTCACGCGAGATGCCCAGGGCTTGATAGTAGGCCGCGCCTTGCTCGCGGAGGCGCTCACCGTAAATGCCATGTACGTCATTTGCGCTGAAGGAAAAATCAAGCGACATGCGTCCCGCGGCCTCCGCAGCGAGCAGAGCTTGGCTGAGCCTATCGCGGCTGCTGCCAGAAACGACGTGAACATGCCACGGTTGGGTATTGCAGTTGGATGGCGCACATTGCGCATCTTGCAGCACGGAGGCTATCATAGAGTCCGGTACACGGGTAGGCAGAAAGCTACGGATGGACCTTCTGGCCTCAAGCAGATGGCGAAAGGCGGAAGCGCTGCTCTCATACGTCACCTCAACGTCACACTGTTTCACTTGAATCTCCCAAATAGTCAGAATGCGTCAATGCGTCTGTGAGTCGAACGGTACCACCGGTTGTGGCTCTGCTTTCGCACACCGGTATGTCTTTTCGCGAGAAAGCAGCCGTGCCGCCATGAGGAAGGCGACGACGCTAAGGACATAAAAGGCGAGGCCGTAAAGTATGGAAAACTGCAGTGCTGCCGTTTCGTACTCCTGGGTCATCCAATCGGACATGAACCCGAGAACATATATGCCAACGCCCATTCCGATGAGGTTCAATATGAAAAGATAAACGGAAGAAGCGATGGCTCTCATGTTGGCAGGAACAATCTGCTGGATCCCGGCAGTTACCGGCCCAAACCAAGCGGAGGCAAGCATCTGGCCAAACGTGAACAGAAGCCAGCTCAGCATCGGCGCCTTTGCAAACAGGGCAGCGGCAATGGTTGGAATCGCCAGCGCCAAGCCAATCGCGGGGACAAGCGCGAAGCTTCCGGTATGAGCTTTGGCCAAACGGTCACCAATCCACCCCCCCGCCAAAATGCCTAGCACGCCTCCGATGAGCAGAACCGTTCCATAATACAAGCTGACCGAGCCGATGCCGAGACCGTAAGTGCGTGCAAAGAAACTCGGCATCCAGAACATGAGGCCATAACTTAATGCAGAAGCGCAAGCTGCGCCTAATGACAGAAGCCAGAAAGCGGGAGTCTTTCGCAGACGAAGGGTGACCTCGCTGACACTCGGCGAGGCCGCGGGATCAAGCGCAGTCGCGGGAGAATCATCGAACCGACCGCGTGATGGTTCCTTCAAGGTACATTTTACCAACAACGCGACTGGCAGGCCGGCCAACCCGACAATAACGAACGCAGCGCGCCAATCGAGATTTCCTGCAATCCATCCACCGAAGAACACCCCGAGTGCGGAGCCAACCGGAACACCAAGTGAGAACAGAGCCATGGCGCTCGCGCGTCGCTCGCGGGGAAAAAGGTCGGCGATCAACGCATAGGACGGCGCTACCCCTCCGGCCTCCCCAACGCCCACGCCCATCCTGGCGAAGAAAAGTTGCCAGAAGCTTTGAACCGTGCCGCATGCTGCCGTGAACAGGCTCCACAACGTGATGGAGACCGCAATGATATTAACGCGGCTTTTGCGATCTGCGAGCCAAGCAATCGGAATTGCCGTCGTCGTGTAGAAAATCGCGAACGCAACGCCGCCCATTAGACCAAGTTGCTGGTCGTCAAGTCCTAGGTCGGTTTTGATCGGCATAGCAAGAACGCTGATGATCTGGCGGTCAACAAAGTTAAAGACATAGGCCAGTAGAAGGACCGCGACCCCTGCAGTCGCGCTGCGTGAGCCTGAGGCGACGGCACTTTCAGTCATTACACAGTCCTTATCTCAAACGTACGCAACCTCTAACTATGGACACTAAAATCAGTGGCAGGCTTGCGCGCGTCGTCCCTTGGGATCTCCGAAGGAGGCTATCAGTCCATTTCGTTTTATAGATAGCCTGTCAACCTGAAAAGCTTTTTTATGGCTATGTACCATAAATCGGCTTTGGGCTGCCCGTTTTTGCGCTCGCCCTCGTTACGGGATCCGCCTCCGACCAGGATAAGCTGATTTCGTTACGAATGTGAATTTGCCGTCGGCCATCGACGCCGCCGCGCTCCGATGAACATCTCCAAAAATGGTCTGCAGCTTGAGGAGAGAAACTATGTTTTGACAAACAGTACCAGATAGATCATGAGGTCTAGGAAGTTAACCTGCAACGCGACAGCGGGATTGAACTGACGAGTCGCGAGCGGAACATGGAGGGAGATCCCGATTGGCTGTTCAGCCGTTGTCGATGTGCCGGTGTTTGAACGTGCCGTGCGTTATCAGGCCAAGCTTCGTAGGAGCTTCCTCGGCAACAGGCATAAGCATCTGACTGACATGCCGACCCGTCCTACGTCTATGGGTGCGGACCGTGTCTGGTTGTTGTTCGATTTGGACAGGGCGCGGCCATGTCGCGAATGGCGGGTTGCTTATCCTAAGGCATTGGCGCGTTTGCGCATAAAAAGGATGGTACGAAAATGTCGGTTTTGCTTACGGAAGTTCGCGGGCACGTAGGGATTATGACTCTTAACCGACCGGAGAGTCACAATGCGATGAACGCGGAGATGTTCGTGAAGATGGCTCGAGCTTGGGATGCTTGGGCTGCGGACGACAATATCCGCAGTGTTGTTATCACTGGAGCAGGCGATAAAGCCTTTTCAGCTGGCGGTGACGTCAAGTCGCTTATTCCTGTACTTACGCGAGCACGAGCACCGCAAAACGAATTCGAGCAAATTATTCTGGATACTCATCCCAAGGTGAGGGATGTAGCGATGCTCCGTACGTTCTTTCCAAAGCCGGTAATTGCCGCAATTAACGGTTACTGTGTAGCGGGCGGAACCGAGGTGATCGAAGGCACCGATATCCGCGTCTGTACCGAGAGTGCAACATTTGGTCTTCCGGAAGTCAAGCTGTCCATCTTGCCGGCAGGCGGATCTCTGGTTCGTCTGACGCGGCAGATGCCTCATTGCAAGGCGATGGAGATGGTGCTGACCGGGCGACCGATCACGGCTGCCCAAGCTCTTGAATATGGCTTCGTGAATTATGTTACCTCACGTGAAGCATTAATGGACAAGGCGCTTGAGATCGCCAGCCAGATCGGTGCCAACGGGCCGCTGGCCGTCGTGGCTGCCAAACGCGTGATGGTCGAAAGCTCGGGTCTTCCGTTCGACCAGGCCTACCTCCTTGAAGATAAGGCGTGGGACGACGTTGCGGCATCGGAAGATGCTAAGGAAGGGCCGCTGGCATTCGCCGAGAAGCGGTCTCCCATTTATACCGGAAAGTGACAGGCGAATGAGCACATTAGCGGACAAATCCTGCATCGTCGGGATCGGGCAGACCGAGTTCACCCGCGGCACCGAAAAATCGGAATTGCGGCTACTGCTTGAGGCCATCGGCGCCGCGCTGGAGGACTGCGGCCTTCAGGGCAAGGATATCGATGGCATTGTCGGGCCACCGGTGGCCGCTACGGCTGAACAGCTTGCAGCGCATCTTGGCATTGCCGATCTGCGCTATGCTTCCACAGTGCTTATGGGCGGTGCGAGCCCAGTTGTTGCGTTGCAAACTGCGGCAATGGCAGTAGCGACCGGGGTTGCTGAATGTGTGCTGGTTCCCATGGGTTGGAATGGCTACACTGATCGACGCATCAGCAAGGTCGGGACGAACGTAGAGGCGATCGCCGGGTCGCTCGGCTCCTATTACATTCCCCATGGTGCCGTCTCGCCCGTGCAATGGTACGCTTGGCTGGCCACGCGCCACATGGCCATGTTCGGAACCGATGAGGACGCTTTGGCTGAAGTCGCCCTGACGAGCAGGAGCCATGCGCAGCTCAATCCTTCAGCTTTGATGCACGGTCGCCCGCTTACCCGCGAGCAATATGATGCATCGCGCTGGATATCGAAGCCATTCCGGATGTTCGACTGCTGCCTTGAGACGGATGGTGCCTGCGCTGTGATTGTCTGTTCGCCAGCTCGTGCTAAGGATTTGCGCAAGAAGCCGGTATTCATAGCCGGGGTTGCCGAAGGGCATCCTTATCCGGCGGACGATTTCTGTTCTCGAGAGGATTTCTTCCGGATCGGTCTGACTGAAGCGGCCCCGCGAGCGTTCGCTCAGGCAGGAGTTCAGCATGCCGACATCGATTTCCTCGAGGTGTATGACTGTTTTTCCTTCGTCTCTCTGTTGCAACTGGAAGCCATGGGCTTTTGCGGACGAGGTGAGGTTGGCGATTTTGTGAAGGGCGGGCGGCTCCGCCTGGGCGGCGACCTTCCGACAAACACACATGGCGGATTGCACTCGGAGGCTCACGTCTGGGGGATGAATCATGTAAACGAGGCCGTGAAGCAACTGCGGGGCGAGGCTACCGGTCGACAGGTAGTGGGCGCGCGCGTGGGAGTCGTGACCGGCTGGGGCGATTTTGGTGACGGCGGCCTAGCGGTCTTGCGGAGTGAATGACATGAGTGGCCAAATCAGTTTCATAGCGCCGGCGCGAAGCAGGCTCGCAAATGAATTTTACGCCTTTGCGCGCGAAGATAGGCTATGCATCCAGAAATGCTCGGGATGTCAAGCATGGCATCACATCCCGCGTGAACGATGCGCCCACTGCGGCTCGTTCGAACTTGCCTGGGCCGAATGTTCAGGACGCGGGACCCTTTTTTCCTGGACTGAGACCAGTACCCCACCATTGCCATCACTGATGGAAGACGTCCCTTTTATCGTTGCTCTAATCGAACTGGAGGAAGGCCCTCGGGTCATCTGCCGCCTAGTCGACGTCGATAATGATGATCTTGCGGTCGGACAGGCATTCAGGGCGAAGATGGTGTCATTGACTCCAGAATTCTCACTGACGGTGTTCGTGCCCGCCTGATTGCCATTTTTGGAGATTCGCATGCCCTTCTTCAAGACCGCAACGGATCGATCGTTGTACTATGAGTATTATCCCTCCTCCGGGCCAGTTACTGTCTTGATCCATGGTTGGGGGCTCAATTCGCGCGCATGGGACCCAACGATCGATTTCCTCACCGGTAAAGGTCATGCCGTCATGGCGTTTGACCAGCGGGCTTGTGGGCAGTCCGACAAGGACTTTCCAAGCGCGAGCATCGAGGATGGCGCGAACGATCTTCTCGCCCTCATCAATGCGCTAGCTATCGATGAGGTAATCCTGAACGGCTGGTCCCAAGGTGGTGCCGTTGCGGTGGAGGCAGCAGCCCTACTAGGGCGCGCTTGCAAGGCTTTGGTGCTGACTTGCGCTGCTACGCCGCGCTACACCGATGCCGAGGACCTCACTATCGGCATAACAGGAGATGTTCTTGCCGGCATGGCGGCATCTTTCAGACGGGACAAAGTCGCCACCGCTTTGGCAGTTGCTACAGGCTGTTTCACGGCAAACCGGTCGCGCGAAGACGTTGCGGCGGTTCAGCGAATGTTCCTGCAGACAGGCCCGATGGCGATCCGGACTCTCGAAGCCCTAGGACCTCTCGACCAACGCACCATCATGCGGAATCTGCATCTGCCCACTTTGATCATGGCTGGTGAAAATGATTCAGTAACACCTTTGATCATTGCTCAAACTTCGCACGAACTAATTGCTCAGAGCCGGCTAGTAGTTTTGCCTGAGTGCGCGCACGTGCCGATGATCGAGTGCTATGATCAGTATCATTCGGAACTTTCCAACTTCATCGTTGAAATCAAAGGGGGGCGGCCGTGAACACCTCTTCATCGACAAAAGGAATGCTGGAAGGGATTCGTATCATCGATCTTTCGACGATCGTTTTTGGTCCCTACAGTACGCAAATGCTGTCCGATATGGGCGCGGAGGTTATCAAAATAGAATCTCCTGACGGGGATTTTTTCCGGCAAAGTGGTAAAGCCAAGCATTGCCCCGACATGGGCCCGATCCATTTGACACTGAACCGTGGCAAGAAGTCAGTAGTCCTGGACCTCAAAAATCCGGAAGATCGTGAAGCCCTCATCGAACTCATTCGCTCAGCGGATGTTTTCATTCACAACGTTCGGAGCATCGCGATCAAGAAATTGGGCCTGGACTATGAGGCAATCGTCCGCGAAGTTCCCGAAATCATCTATGTGCATTGCGTCGGCTACGCCTCGGTGGGGCCCTATGCCGATTTTCCCGCATATGACGACACTATACAGGCTGGCAGTGGACTGGTCGACCTGTGCGCCCGCGCAGCAGAACCGTATAATCCGAGGTTCATGCCGACAATCGTGGCGGACAAGGTTAGCGGTCTTTACGCAACTCAGGCTGTGCTTGCGGCTTATATCAATAAGCTGAAGGGCGGCAAGGGGCAGTATGTCGAAGTACCGATGTTCGAGTGCTTCGTGCACTTTCTTTTGGAAGAACATCTGTTCGAAAGAACCTGCGAACCACCGGTCGGATCCTTCGGCTATCGCCGCATCATGGACAAGGACCGCAAGCCGTTTCCGACTGCGGACGGCTACATCAGCATCCTGCCATACACAGACCAGAATTGGCACAATCTGTTCGATCTCCTCGGTTGCCCTGAAGTGCTTACGGCAAATCCCGTAGAAGGATCTTTGCTGCGAGTTCAACATGTCGGAGAGTTCTACGCAGCTATTGCACAGCGAACACCTAGCCGCACCACCGGTGAATGGATGACGCTATTGAGTCAGATTAACGTGCCGGCAATGCCGGTTCGAAAGATAGACGAACTGCTCGAAGATCCGCAGCTTGTTGCTGGCGGTTTCTTCAAGCTTGTCGACCATCCCACCGAAGGACCATATTTCCAGATGCAACCTCCTGTTCGGTTCAGCGCTGGCACTTTCACGCCGGGACATGCGCCGCGCATCGGTGAGCATACGAAGGAACTATTGGGCGATATCCGAGCACGTGCTCAAGCCGAAGTGTCGGTCAGAGCTGGAGAATGATGTGATGGACTTTAAATTCGTAAAGTACGAGGTGCGCAAGCAGGTCGGCATTCTCACTCTCAATCGCCCGGACGTCCTGAATAGCATTACGCGTGAAATGCAAACTGAGATCAGGGCGGTCTTGCAGCAAATCGCGGACACGCGGGATTGTCGCGTGCTGGTCATTACCGGTGCGGGTCGTGGATTTTCTGCCGGCGCTGACTTGTCAAAGATCGACATGACACCAGACGACGGCCTTATGGAGCGGATCGATCCCGGCAAGCTGCTGAGCGAGGCTTACAACCCGACAGTTCGGATGTTGCAAGGTCTTCGTGTTCCCACGATTGCGGCCGTCAACGGCGTTGCCGCCGGTGCAGGGGCGTCGCTTGCGCTTCAATGTGATATTATCGTTGCCGACACCAAGGCTTCTTTCATCCAGTCGTTTAACAAGATTGGAATGATCCCCGACGCCGGGGCGACCTGGACTCTGGTCAATAAAATTGGCTATGCGCGCGCCATGGGGCTTTGCATGACCGGCAAGCGCCTCGACGCAGCCACAGCAAAGCAATGGGGTCTTGTCTGGGATGTCAGCGACAACTGCCTGGACGACGCCATCACCCTTGCCGGCCAACTCGCGCAGATGCCAAGTGACGCGCTTGTCACGCTGCGCCAGATCATGAGCTTGGCCTGCCAGCAAGACCTGGAGTCGCAACTTGAGGTCGAAACGCAGCACCAATCCCGCCTTGGTAAATCTCCCGATTTCGTCGAAGCAGTCAATGCTTTTATGGAAAAACGCCCCGCCGTATTTAAGGAATAGCTTGGCGCCGTCATCTTTAATTCAAGGCTGGCCGTATCAATGGCAGCAAGCCGAAAGCTGTAAATCCGGAGCGGATCAACATTCTGAAGAACTGTCCAGAAAAAAAGGTGAGGAATACATGCCTCTAGTTTTGCATAATGCTCAGGATGGCATTCATACTGTCACCTTGAATTCCCCAGAAACGCTCAATGCGATGTCTTATGAGCTTATGGGCGAATTGCTGGACCAACTAAAACGCATCGATGCTGAGCAGGGTGCCAAAGCCGTGATCCTCACGGGCAATGGCCGCGGTTTCTCCTCTGGCGCAGAACTGGGCGCGATGGACACGCGCATGACCGAACCAGGGTTCGGTGCTGGCGTTGCCCATTTCATGCACACCATCTGCTCGCCTGTGGTTGAGCAAATCTGGGCATCGCGTGTCCCGGTCATTGGTGCCATAAACGGTCCCGCGGTGGGCGGCGGCTTTGGTCTGGCGATCGCTTGCCATATCGTCATTGCCGCTCGTTCGGCCTACTTCAACCTTCCATTTTCGTCTCGGCTGGGACTATTGCCTGACATGGGCGCAACTTGGCTGCTACCGCGCATTCTCGGTTATAGCCGCGCATTGTCTTTGTGTCTGCTGGGGGAACGCCTTTCAGCCGAGGATGCCGTGCGCATCGGCCTCATTCATCAGTGCCATGACGACTCTGTGTTACTGGACGAGGCGAGAAACCTTGCGGCGCGACTGGTGGGCGTTTCGCCATCTGCTTTTCGTGAGCTCAAGCTGGCATTCCAGGCAGCAGATCATAATACGCTCAGTGAGCAGCTTGGACTGGAAGCTGATCGGCAGGGCGTGTTGATTGAGGAACCGGCGTTCAGGAATGCGGTAGAGGCCTTTGTTAAGGGGCGGACCGCTCGCCAGAAGTGAACGGGAAACGAATCTCGCGGACGCATCTGCAGCCTTGCGGGTGATACAAGATTTGCCGGGGGTGCGCTAATGAATGCGGCCTGGTTCGGTACGAAGATGAGGATCATTGAGCTGTGCTTTTGGGACACATGCAAGATCGCCCACTGCTGATCTCGGACATAATTTCCTTCGCAGAACGTCACCATGGGGATGCACAAATCATTTCCCGCCGGGTGGAGGGCGACCTGCATCAAACCACGTACCAAGACTGCGCTTCGCGGGCTCGCCAAGTCGCAAATGCCGTCGAAGCTGAAGGGCTCGCGGTATCGGATCGGGTAGGAACAATTGCATGGAACGGCTACCGTCACCTCGAGCTTTACTTCGGTGTGGCGGGGGCAGGGCGCGTCCTTCATACCATCAATCCTAGGCTCCATGCCGATCAGGTCGCCTGGATTATCAATCACGCGATCGACCAGATAATCTGCTTTGATCTAAGCTTTCTGGAGCTGATCGGTCAGATCCGTGGTCAGTGCCCTGCTGTCAAAGCATGGATTGCGCTATGCGGCCCGGAATCTCTCTCCGATACCGATCGCGCATCGGGGCTCATCAGCTATGAAGAGTGGATCGGCGCGCAATCGAGCGCGTACCATTGGCCTGCCTTCGACGAACATGGGGCGGCCAGCCTGTGTTATACCAGCGGGACCACCGGCAGTCCCAAAGCCGTCCTCTACAGTCATCGCTCCACCGTTCTCCACGCCTACGCCATCAGCCTGCCTGACGCGATGGGCTTTTCAGCGCGCGATTCAATCCTGCCACTTGTGCCGATGTTCCATGTCAACGCTTGGGGGATTCCCTATGCGGCGTCGCTTACCGGGGCAAAGCTCGTGTTTCCAGGCCCCCGGCTAGACGGCCAGTCCGTCTATGAACTCATCGCGGCGGAAGGCGTGACGTTTATCGCCGGCGTCCCGACCGTGCTTCAATCGCTGGTGTCGCATGCCGACAATAATAAACTGGAATTGGCTGATTTGCGCCGCGTCATCGTTGGCGGCGCTGCTTGTCCCCCGGCATTGCTGCGCAATCTGCGCGAACGGCGGCAACTCGATGCGATCCACGCATGGGGTATGACAGAGATGAGCCCGTTGGGAACGCTCAGCATGTTGAAACGAAAGCACGAGAAGCTCTCCTATGATGAGCAGTGGGCACTGCGCGAAAAGCAAGGAAGAGCAGTCTTTGGGGTAGATATGAAGATTGTCGACGACGAGGGCGTGGAGATGCCTTGGGATGGTATTACTCCCGGGCACTTGCTGGTTAGAGGACATTGGGTGATAACCCAATACTTCGATCCAACCGGAGATCGCAAGGACGCTGGCGGAGCCGACGCCCAAGGATGGTTTGCCACCGGTGACGTCGCGACAATCGACGCGGACGGATTTATGCAGATTACCGACCGCAGCAAGGACGTGATCAAATCGGGCGGCGAATGGATCAGTTCGATCGAAATCGAGAACCTCGCCATGTCCCATCCCGACGTGGCTCTGGCAGCGTGCATTGGTGTGCCTCACCCCAAATGGGATGAGCGACCGGTTCTCGTAGTTGTCCTCAAACCCGGCGCCACAGCAGACCGGGATGATCTCCTGGCCTTCTACGAAGGCAAGATCGCCAAGTGGCAGATTCCAGAAGATGTCATCATGGTCGATTCTATCCCGATCGGCGCAACCGGAAAGATTCTGAAGGCGAGGTTGCGGGATATGATGAAAGACTACCATCTTGAACAGTGACTGCAATCAGCTGGCAACAAGCGTTCCAGAATTCAACCCAAGGAGGCGAGCTTGAAAATCGAGCGGTTGGGAAGCGTGCGGTCTGTGCTGGGCGAAGGTCCCTACTGGGATGTGATCGACCAGCTCCTCTACTTTGTTGACATAAGGGAATGCCGGATTTGGTGTTATGATCCGGCAGCAGGGCGCTTCCGGAACTGGACGACCCCCAAGCAGCCCGCCGCGATAACACGCGTTGCCGGTGGCGGATTTGTCGTGGCCCTTGCCGATGGTTTTTACAAATTCGATACCGGCACGGGGCATTTCACGCCGTTAGCGCAAGTCGCAGGCCTTGGTACAATAGAGCAGTTGAATGACGCCAAGGTTGATCGACAGGGCCGCTTTGTGGCCGGCGGGACGTCAAAGGCAAGAGAACCGATTGCCTCGATATACAGCTTCGATGGCGAAACCGTGAACATGCTCGATACCGGATTCACAATCTGCAACGGTCCCTGTTGGAGCGTTGATGGAGGAACATTCTATCTTGCAGATACCATCCCGAACAAAATTTACGCCTACGACTATGCTACGCAAACCGGCGAGATTGGCGGCAAACGTCTGCTTGTCGACTGCGCCGATATTGGCGGGCTCGCCGATGGGGCGACTGTAGATGCTGCGGGCAGGATCTGGATGGCATTCTGCGGCCAAGGCAAGATTGCCTGCTTCAATCCCGATGGAACTGTCGAACGCATCCTCGACACGGGCGTGAAATGGGTGTCCAGCGTCCAGTTCGGCGGTCGCGATCTGGACCGGCTGTTCGTGACTAGCTTTGATCCGGCGGCCGTCGCAGGCCGGCCCGCCGACGATCCCAGCGGGTATCTTTACGTCATTGACGGACTGGGGGCAACTGGGCTGCCAGAGCCGCTCGGGCGCTGCATGACGTAGATTTACCCAAGATAGGCGCGAGGCGCCTATGTTGCTCGTCCGCGCGCGCGAGAAGACCTCTCCCAATAGCGATATCGGATGCGTTTGGCTGAAACTGCAGGAATAGTGAATATGGCTGGCTTTGAGGGGAAAGTGGCACTCGTAACGGGCGCTGGAAGGCAACGGGGGATCGGTCGCGCCGCGGCCTGCCGTCTCGCCCGGGAGGGTGCGTTTGTCGTGGTCTCCGCAAGACCTCGTGATACTTCTTCTTTTCCTCCGCATGAGCGTGCGACCGGATGGCGAGGCGCGCAGTCCGTAGTTGATGAAATTGTCGCGGCAGGTGGGCAGGCTCTCGCGCTGCCGTGTGATGTCAGCCAGCCAGAACAAGTGGATGCCATGGTTACGCAGATCATGAATTCTTGCGGCCGCCTCGACATTTTGGTGAACAATGCCGGCGTGCCGAGTGAAGCTGGGGCCGCGCCGATCATCGGATTGGACGAGCGCCTTTGGCATGAGACAATCGATATCAATCTGACTGGCGTCTTCCGCGTGTCAAAGGCATGCGCCGCCCAGATGATCAACGCGGGAAAAGGGGGGGCAATCGTCAACGTCTCGTCGATGGCGGGACGTAAGGGCATGCCCAATTTGGGTGCTTATTGCGCGAGCAAATTCGGTGTCATCGGCTTAACCCAGCAAATGGCTGCCGAACTTGCCGGACATGGCATTCGGGTCAACGCCATTTGCCCAGGCGCAACGGACACCGACATGGTGGATGGTACGTATAGACGACTGGCCACTGCGGCCAAGATGGAGCGAGAGGCGATGCTCGCTGCGGCTGTCGCGACGATTCCAATGGGCAGGCAAGGCAAGGTGGAAGAACAGGCGGCTGCCATTTCCTTCCTCGCGGGGCCAGATGCGTCATATATCACAGGCCAGACTCTTAATGTTGATGGTGGGGCTTGCATGCGATGATTCTTGAAGTCAGTGATCAGGCGGCAAAGAAAACGACGGTCAGGCAAGCGAGCGAATGTCAGCCGGGTTCGGCTTGGTCCGCCGTGATCCCTGGTTAAGATGAGATCGAGCCAATTCAGACAATGTACGCCACTTATCATGTGCTCCTGTTCGGAAACTCAAGCGTGAACCAAGCAGGTGGAACGTAAGCGCTAAAACACTCCCACTGGGAGGCGTTAGGCGGCCTGATCGATGACGGCGCTGACGGGGGTGCGGCTATCTAGCCAGTTGTAGGGGAGCAGATCATCGATCGGATCTGCGTCGCCGCGCAGGACGATACGGGCGAGGACGTCGGTGAGGTAAGCCTGCGGGTTGATACCGCTCAGTTTGCAGGTTTCGATGAGGCTGGCGAACGTCGCCCAGTTTTCAGCCCCCAGATCATGACCTGTGAACAGGGCATTTTTCCGCTGGAGGGTAAGCGGCCTGATTGACCGCTCAACGGTGTTGTTGTCCAGCTCGATCCGTCCATCCTCGAGGAAGCGGACGAGGCCTTTCCAGTGGTTGAGGGTGTAGCCGATAGCCTCAGCCGTGTTGGAGCTCCGCGGCAGCTTGGGCAGCATTTCCTCAAGCCAGGGCCGCATGTCGGCGATGATCGGGGCGGATTCAGCCTGGCGCACCGCCAACCTGTGTTCGGGGCTGGAGCCTCGGATACGCGCCTCGATCTTATAGAGGCTGGCGATCCGCCGCAGCGCCTCATCGGCGACCGGAGCGTTGCCACCCTTGGCGTCGTCAAAGAAGCCACGCCTGACATGCGCCCAGCAGAAGGCGAGCGTTCCCGGGCCGCCTTTCCGGTCCGGCGCCTCTATGTGCTTATAGGCACCATAACCATCGCATTGGACGATGCCGGTGAAGTCCCCGAGCAGCTTTTCCGCCCAGACTTTCCCGCGACCCGGCATGTAGGTGTAGGCGACCGCCGGTGGATCGGTGCCGCCATGCGCGCCATCATCACGAGCGATCGCCCAGAGATATCCCGTCTTCACCTTGCCGGTGCCAGGCGCCAGGACCTTGGCGGTGGTCTCATCGACGAACAGCCTCGCGCCCGACAGCAGATCCACTTTCATCCGGCTGGTCAGGCGACCAAGCCAGGCCGCAGCTCGACCCGCCCAGTTGCACATGGTTCCCCGGTCGACCTCGATGCCCTGCCGCCGCAGCGCCTGCGCTTGCCGATAGAAGGGCATGTGATCGGCATATTTCTTGACCAGAACATCGGCGATCAGCGCCTCGGTGGGCAGGCCGCCTGGCACCACATGCTTAGGCGCGGGCGCCTGGAACACGCCCTCGCTGCAGGCGCGGCACGCCATTCTCGGTCGGGACGTGACGATGACGCGATATTGTACCGGGATGACATCAAGCCGGCTCGATATGTCGCTGTCTATGCAGTGCAGCGCGCCTCCACAGCAGGGACATTCCTTCTCGTCTGGAAGGATCACTTCCTCAATGCGGGTCAGGTGCGCGGGCAACGACGCCCGTGCTGTCCCGCTTTCCCTTCGTGCCCGTTCCTTCTTCTGACCGGCCGCCTGCTCGCCAAGCGCCTCCAGTTCAGCACGGGCGACGTCAAGATCATCGAAGGCAAGCGCCAACTGATCTTCGCTCAGCTTCTCCGACCGTTTCCCGAAGGTCGTGCGGGTGATATGGTCGATGATATGCTGCATCCGGGCTTCACGATCGAGGCCGGCCAGGACCATCGCCTTGAGGGTGGCGACATCGTCGGGAAGGTCGGCTGCCGTGGCGGACATGCCCCATTTCTGGCAGTTTTGGATCGGTCCGCAATGGCCTTTCGATCAAGGGAATCAGGCGTGCGACCTATCGCGTCGTCACCGGAACCTGGGTGCGCGGCGTGTGCATTTTCGACCATTGCAGCCCTTCGAACAAGGCCGACGCCTGCGATGCCGACAGCCGCATCACGCCATCGTGCGCCCGCGGCCAATGAAAGCCTCCGGTCTGCAAGACCTTGCTCACAAGCACCAGGCCGGTGCCGTCCCAGACCAGCAGCTTGATCCTGTTCGCCCGCTTCGAGCGGAAGATGAAGACCACCCCCGAGAAGGGCTTGAGTCCGAGTTCATGCTCGACCAGCGCCGCCAGGCTGATCGCGCCTTTTCTGAAGTCGACCGGCTTTGTCGCCACCATCACCTTGAGCGGCCCTGGCGGAATGATCATCCCGACCGGCTCACAGCGGCGAGAACCCGGGCGATATGTTCCTCGCTCGCGCCCGACGGCACGTGGATCGCGATGGCGGCCGTGCGGATCACGATCTCATCGCCTCCACCATCAGCCGAGCTGGGACCACCCGCATCTTCGATCACCGCCGGAACAAAGCCCAGCTTCTTGCTCGCCAGGCGCTTGCCCGGAATGCTGTCATGCCGCCATGCGTAGAGCTGCTGCGGCAGCAGCCCATGCGTTCGCGCAATTTCCGCGATGTTGGCGCCGGGTTCAAAACTCGACGCGATGATCCGTGCCTTGGCCTCGGCCGACCAGCGCCGCCGCATCGGCCCTGCTGGAATGACATCCATACGCGAGGGCCGCTGACCCTCCTGCCTTTCGAAACCTGTTTCGAAGGTTCTTACATCATCAGCCACTACGATACCCCTCGGATGAGGGGCGAAACATAGCCAGATCAGCGCCTGCGAAAATGTGGGGAGGTTTTCGCGCTTACGGTGGAACCGCCGGCCGACTTGGAAAACGCGGTAAACCAAAAATTTAAAGCAATCGCTCCAACGAAATTGGATCGGGAACTGGTCTAGCTATCATTTCTCGATTTTCGTCAGGTGAGGCCTTCCAGCTTTGGGCATGGTGCTCGCAAGACTTGCAAGAACCAAAAGTGAAAGCACTTCAGCATCGAATATAAAGATTTGGATGTCGGCAGACAGTGTGCCGGTCCGAGCCCAATCGTGGCGGCGGCGTGCGCCCCGAGACGGGCAGGCCACCAGATCCACGGTCGCTACCCCGGGCGATCGGGCGTCGGCCCGCCTGCTCGCTAGCGGAGGATCGGGATGCCGACCACGGACATTTTGGGTGCCAATTTACTATCTTGCAGGAACCAAAAAAGTGGTACATATATATAAACAATAATATGATAGTCTTCGACTTCCTGCGGATTGGGATTACCGATGGATAATATTGGGCTTAAGGCAGTGTCTAGGCTGGCAGCTTGACGGCAATATTTCTGGTACGTGTTTATAATATGTTCAATTGGCGCTTGCCTCCTGGAATCGGTTGTAAGTGCGAAAAATGGGTGTGTGGCGCAATGATTGATCAATTTCGAAATGCTTTGAGAGGCCTTGCGCGCTCAGTCGTTATCATTTCAGCGGCGGAGGCAGGTGTGCGATACGCTATGTCTGCTACCGCATTCTGCGAGGTCAGCATGGCCCCGCCGTCGCTGCTGATCTCGGTCAACAAGAGTGCCTCTATATCTCCGGTGCTACTCCGGGGGAATGCTTTCGCTGTCAACATTCTTCCGAGCGGGCAAGAGGATCTGGCTAATCGCTGTGCCGGAGCTGCCAAGGGCGAGGAGCGCTTTGCGACGCACGACTGGAAGATGTCCAAGGAGGGGGTTCCATTCCTTGCAGATTGTCAAGCCTCGCTGGTTTGTCAGAATGACACCAATCTGGACTACGGCACACATGTGATTTTTGTCGGGCGTGTCCTGGAAGTCTTCGGCGATGGCACGCGAGATCCGCTGATCTATCTTGACGGGCGCTACGCCCAAGCTTCGGCTTGAGGTCGGTCGTATGCAGATATTTGCTTCAATCGTGGCGTGAGGTCGTGGCCCCTCACCGATTCGGTCCATGCGATGAGGCGGTATTTGATTCTAATCTAACGTTATATTTTGACACAGTGGGGGTGGGATGAAGTACAGGATTTCTGCTGATCATCCCGATCGGTGGCGCGGACATGCCGGTGGTGGTCTCGATGCTCAACTCGTACTCAGGCTGGGCTGCTGCGGCGATGGGTTTCACGCTTCATAATACTGCGATGATCGTGACCGGTGCGCTGGTGGGCTCTTCCGGTGCCATCCTTTCCAACATCATGTGCAAAGCGATGAACCGCAGCTTTTTTGCAGTGATTGCGGGCGGGTTCGGGGCTGAGGCTTCTGCTGGCGACGGGGCGGCGAAGGAGCAGCGTCCGTGGAAGCGCGGCGCTGCCGAAGACGCGGCGTATATGATGAAGGAAGCCGAGAACGTCATCATTATCCCGGGCTATGGCATGGCCGTCTCCCAGGCGCAGCACGCGCTGCGCGAGATGGGCGACGTGCTTAACCCGTCCTATTCACCGGGGTGACCCGGAAGGTTGGCGGGAGTCGCGCAAGGCTCTGATCTGAAGTAGGAAATTGGGTGTCTAAGCCGCCCCTACTCCGGGGCAGAAAATGCCGCAGGCTACACCCGCCATGACCGAGCCTATCCGAAACGAAATTCGATTCCCAGCGATCGCACGCAAGAAGATCACTGCCGCCTTCGATGGTGGCCGGTTGACCTCGGACGGCGGTGTTCTTTTGCTGGCCAAGGCAGAGCGGGAGGGCCGCGACGACGAAGAGCGCGCAGGGCAAATGGCCGATGCGACGCAAGTCCAGTTCGCGGTCGAGTTGATCGTCGGCTGAGCGAAGCGGACCTGGAAAAGCTTCACGCCAAAATCGGCCAAATTCGGGCTGAGTTAAGCGCGTGGGCTGCAACAGTCGCCACACGAAGGATCATGGTTGTCAGCGTCCTTAAACTGGCTAAGGCTTGGCTGCGTTGATGATTTTAAGCTGTGTATATTCCTTCAGCCCGTCCAGGCCTTGCGAAACGCCAAAACCTGACTCTTTTGCCGCACCGACTGGTATATCGAAGGGCATCTCCAGATGTCGATTGACCCAAACGACGCCACTTCGAATATGCTTTGCCAATTCGATGCCCCTTAGGGGATCCCCGGTCCAGACAGTCCCACCAAGCCCGAATTTTGAGTCGTTTACGCGGCTGATCAATTCGTCGATCGTCTCATATCTGAGGATCGGAATGACCGGACCGAACTGCTCCTCCGCCACCAGACGATCCTCGTCCGACAAATCTCTCACCACGGCGGGCGTAATGAAATATCCCCCATGGGTCGATGCTTCTCCGCCTGTGATGACATTGCCGTTCTGCCGGGCATCATCGATGATTTCGCGGACGCGATCGAATTGTTGCCTGTTCTGGATCGGCCCCATGTTGGTTTCCGGATCAAGCCCGTTCCCCACGACCATGTTGTCGGCGAGGCGCGCCAATTCCGTGCACAGTTCATCATATAAGGATGCCGGGGCATAGACGCGCTTGGCCGCGAGGCAAATCTGGCCCGCGTTCATCATGGCAGCAGAGAGAATTCTGGGTGCGATGCTCTTTACATCAACATCATCGAGAATGATGGCGGCATCGTTTCCGCCCAGTTCCAAGGTAAGGCGCTTGAGGGAACTTGCTGCGCTTTCCATCACCCTTTTGCCGGTAGCCGTCGATCCGGTGAAACTGACCTTGGCTATATCCGGATGGCTCGTCAGGCGCGCGCCTAGGTCATTAGCGTCGATAATGATGTTGAGAACGCCAGGCGGTAGCGCCTCGGCGGCAATTTCACCCAGTAGCGCGGTCGTCAACGGGGTGGTTGGTGCCGGTTTGGCAACGACCGTGTTGCCCACATTCAAAGCTGCCGCAATCTTGCCGACGATCAGGATCAGCGGAAAGTTCCAGGGGGCGATTGCCGCTACCACGCCGAGCGGTGTGCGCTGCTCAACGAAAAGGCCGTCTTCCCTGTCGTGCATGATTTCCAGCGGTAACTCGTTCTCGGCATGCCAACGAAGAATGGCGACGGCGCCTGCGACCTCATATCCGGCTTCCAGCAATGGCTTGCCCTGTTCACGGGTGAGAAGACGCGCAAACTCGTCCTTCCGCCGCTCTAGCTGCGCTGCCAGCTCGCCAATGCATTTCCGGCGATCGCTATAAGGCCGTCGTGACCATTCCGGATATGCGCGCCTGGCTGCGGCTATTGCTTCCTCCAGTTGTGCTTCATCAGCACGTGCGCAAACTTCAAACGGCAGGCCGGTGGCCGGGTCCACGACATCTAGGGTCGAACATCCATTAACAAGCTGACCGTCGATCAAAAGTCTGTATGTCACGTTCTGAGCCTCGCTGATAAATGGATTGAATGAGATAGAGCGGGGATGCGGGAGCCGTTCCCACTCAGGACATGGCCGGAGAGATGCCCTTGATGAGATCCGCGGCCTTTTCGCCGATCATCATCGATGCGGCATTGGTGTTTCCACTGACGATCGCCGGCATGATCGAGGCGTCCGCCACCCGCAGCCCGTCGATCCCGCGTACTTTGAGCGTCGTTGGATCAACCACCGCCAACTCGTCCACACCCATCTTGCAGGTTCCGCATGCATGATAACCGCTATATATTGTGTCGCGGATATATTGATCGAGATCCTCGTCGCTTTGCACTTGCTCGCCCGGCGCGAATTCCGGCCCGCGCAGATCGTCAAATGCCGGCTGCGCGAAAATGTCCCGACCCATTCGAATGGCTTCGCGTGTGATCCGGATATCTTCGGGGTCGGAGAAATATTTTGGATCGATCACCGGCGCCTGCCGCGGATCAGCGGATGAAATCCGAACGGTTCCCCGGCTGCGTGGCCGGGAGAAGTTGGCTACGGCCGTGATCCCTTCCCGCTTTATGATGATGCGACCGTGATCCTGGACCATGATCTTGGGAAAGTGAAATTGGATGTCGGGTTCTGCGAGCGCGTTGTCACTTTTCAGAAACGCAAGAATCTCCTGCCCGTTGGAAGTCGTCGGGCCCGAGGTGAAGAGGGCATATTGCGCCAGCGCCTTTATCGTGTTGAGCGGCTTCATCTTGCCCAGTTCCGACCAGGGCTTGGTGATCTCCTGCTGAAGGTTCACTGTGAGGTGATCCTGCAGGTTCTCGCCAACGCCTGGCAGATCCACGACCACGTCGACCCCCGCAGCGCGCAGCAGCGCCGCAGGCCCAACGCCCGACAGTTGCAGAAGCTGGGGAGAATGCACGGCGCCGCCAGAAAGGATGATCTCACCGCCTGTATCGAGGCGATGCAGTTTCTTTTTTGAGATATATTCAACGCCTACGGCGCGTCCCTTTTCGAACAGGATGCGCGTAACATGAGCCGACGAGATGATCCGGAAGTTTGGCCGTCCTGCAGCCTGCGCTAGATAAGTGGATGCGGTACTCTGTCGACGGCCATTGGCGATGTTCGAATTAGCCGACCCGAAACCTTCCTGCGTAGCGCCATTATAATCGGGGTTGATCCGATAGCCTGCCTCGATGCCGGCCCTTATCACTGCCTGGCCCAGATCCGACATGTCTTCAATCGGCGGACCTGCGCTTACACCGATCGGACCGTTTCCGCCTCGATAGGGATCTTCACCCTTTTCAAAACTTTCCAGTTTCTTGAAGTAGGGCAGGCATTCGCGATAGGACCAGCCCTGCGCTCCGGATTCCGCCCAGCCGTCGAAATCTCCAGCGTTTCCGCGCACAAAAACGAGCGCGTTGATGGAACTGGAGCCGCCAAGAACCTTTCCGCGCGGGAAATACATGGTGCGCCCGTTCAAACCCGGCTGTGGAACGGTTTCGTAGCACCAGTTCCCCATCCCGGCCTTCACCAAGCCCAGATAGCCTGCAGGCATGTGGTACAGAAAGCTGCTATCGCGCCCCCCGGCTTCGATCAGCACGACATTGGCGTTTGCGTCCTCCGAGAGGCGGGCAGCGATGATCGCACCTGCGGAACCCGCGCCAATGACGATATAGTCGGTCAAATTGGGGACGCCTTTCAATTTATCAATGAATACAGGTCAACGATGTTGCGCCGCTCATCGCGGCACGCGCCGCAAATGGCTGATTGATATGGTTGGCCGGCGCGAAACTCATGCAGACGAATCCTCTCGGCATCCCATATGGCATGTTTTTGCCAAGCGGGGGCCAGGACGGCGTCCGCTCGAGCATTCATTCCATATGGAATGACCGCGTAACCAGCCAAGTTCCGATCTCAGTATTAGGTCGCCTTCACATTCCATATGGAATGCCTTGCGCCGCGTCGCGCCGACCGAGTTGCGCTGACAGCCAGCAATGATACCAGCGATCCAGGCGCCGGTCGGCAGAATGCAGGTTGAGGATGCGGCATGAGCGAATTGATTGAACTTCCGGAGGATTTGGGCGAGTTTCGCCGCGTTGCACGGGCGTGGCTTGCCGAACAGAAATTTCCCGTCATCCCGAATGATCCTGACGAGCGGCTTCAGGCGCTGCGCGACTGGCAGCGTTATCTTGCGTCCAAGGGCTGGCTGGGTCTCGGCTGGCCGGTGGAATGCGGAGGGCGGGGCCTTACGCTGGTGCATCAGGCGGTCTTCGCGCAGGAACTCACCCGCGCCGGTGGTCCGCCACCGATGATCAACGCCGTAGACGTGGTCGGATCGACCATCGTGGAATTCGGAGACGACGAGCAGAAGCGTCGGCTTCTGCCCAAGATGCTGACCGCAGAGGAGGTCTGGTGTCAGGGCTTTTCCGAGCCGAACAGCGGGTCCGATCTCGCTTCCCTGACCACGACGGCCGAGCGCGTCGAGGGCGGCTTCATCGTCAATGGCCAGAAGATTTGGAGCACGCGCGCTACGGTCGCGACCTGGATCGCACTGCTTGTCCGGACCGACCGTTCGGCCCCTGCGCACAAGGGTATCTCTTATCTGGTGCTGAAGCTCGATACGCCCGGAATAACGGTGCGAGGCATCGAGCAGTTGAACGGCGAGGCGGAATTCGCCGAAGTAGCATTTGAAAATGTGTTCGTGCCCGAAGACGGCCTGCTCGGTTCGCTGAACGAAGGCTGGGCTTATGCCATGCACACCCTCTCGTTCGAGCGGGGATGCTATATGCTTCGCCGTACCACGGACCTGGCGATGGATTTCCAGATGGTTGTGGACGAACTGCGCGCCGGTGGTGCGCCGGTCGAAGATTGGGTGGCGCGCCGCATAGGGGAGCTGGACGCCGACCTTTATGCCTTTGAAGCCCAGTCCCGTCCTATCGCGGCACGGCTGATGGCGCGATCGGACGAGCCGGACGTGACCGATTCCCTGGACAAGATGGTGCTCGCGGCGTTTGAGCAGAAGCTGTCGCGCTGGAGCCGGGAGCTGCTGGGCGGATATGCGAATATCTCCTCCCGCCATCCCGGAGGGCTGGATGCCGACCGCATCGTCCAGAGATATTACTGGAGCCGGGCCGCATCCATTTATGGCGGCACCGCACAAATTCAGAGGAACATCGTGGCGGAGCGTATCCTAGGCCTGCCCAGAGAAGGTAAGCTTCAGTGAGCATAGACATTGAACTGAACGAGGAAATCGCCCGGGGTGCGTCTCGGTTCCTTGCGGCGCGAATGCCGATCAAGCCGACCGGCCCATTTCCTTCCAGTGAAGAACTGAAGAGCGTCTGGACAGAATTGCTGGGCCTTGGATGGCCCTATGTTCTGGCGACCGATCATGGATCGTCCGCCGGCGCTTCTCAGGTCGAGGCGATATTTCGTTCGATTGGCCGGCACCCCATCATCGGCCCCACGATCGACATGTTCATCGGTCTCCCGCTGACATGGCGCGCGGCGGAAGAAGTGGCGCAGCAATTACTGGAACCCTATATGATGGGAGAAAAGCTGCTGGCGATGGCGCGCCTGACCGAAACGCCTGACCAGCGCGTCAGCCCGGACGTATGGGCGGGATGCCGGTTTTCCGCCGACCGGATCAGCGGTTTCAAGACGTTGGTCGATAATGTCGAATTGTGCGACGCCCTCCTGGTCCATGGTCTCGATGGTGACGAGCCGGTCCTCTTGCTGGTGGACGCCGCCGCGGCCGGCGTGCGCGTCGAGAAACTTTCGACGCCCGATCTGTCCCGGCGCTTCGCGATGGTTCATTTCGAGCAGGCGGCCGCAACCGTTCTGGTTCGTGGGACGCAGGCCCTGCAGGTCGAACAGGCGATCGAGCGGTTCGGGCGGCTGGCAACGGTCGCGGAATTGTGCGGGCTGGCCGAAACCGGCCTCGCTATGGCTGTGGACTACGCCAAATTGCGCAAGCAGTTTGGCCGCACCATCGGCAGTTTTCAGGCGATCAAGCATTTGCTCGCCGAAGGTAAGATGCTTGAATATGGCTTGTCCTGCGTGTCGACAAGGCTCGCGGAGGAGATGGAGGAGGCGGTTGATGGGGACGGCGGCGCGTTGGCGGCGACGCGGGCGCTTTGCTATGCGAGCAGGAGCGCGCAATCCGTCTTCGACATCGCGCTGCAGGTCCATGGCGGGATTGGCTTCACGCTCGAATATGGGCTGAGCTGGTATTATAACCGTGCGGCGGGGCTTTGGGGCCTATGGGGAGATCCCAATAGCTTGGCTTTGCAACTGGGGCGCCGGCAATGCGGCTGCGAGCCGGAAAATGGCGCAACGGCGGGCTGACTGTTCCGCGCCTCTTTTCGGTGACGACGCTTGCGTGTCAGGATGAAGTATGATCGACGAACAATTCAAACAGGCCATGCGGCGGCTTGCTTCCACGATTGCCATTCTGACGGGCGGCGAAGGTGATGGCTGGACGGGGATTGTCGCAACGGCGGTGACATCGGTCACCGCCGATCCGCCCACCTTGTTGGCTGCAGTCAACCGCACGACCAGCCTGTCGCCGGTGCTTCATGAAAATGACCGCTTCTGCGTCAATCTGCTGGCTAAACGTCATCGCGACCTTGTTTCGGTCTTCAGCGGGGCCATCAAGGGCAGGCAAAGATTTGACACCGGCGAGTGGCAGCCATCGCCTTCCGGTCTGCCCGTCCTGTGCGACGCCGCCGCGAGCCTGGAATGTCAGATCACGTCACGCATCGATGTCGGCACCCATACATTGTTCATCGGTGAGGTAGTTGAAATCGTCAACCATCCCATGATCGACCCTTTGATCTGGATGGACGGCCGGTTTGCGTCGGCGGCGCTGGGCGATTGACGCGGGCCAGTGCCGCTGAACAATTTATGGTTGATCAACCAGTAAATTTTACCTAAGCCGGAAACGAAAAACGCGAACGACCTGTCGGCGCGGAGAGGAGTCAGCGATATGAATGTTCCCCAATCTACGGCCGACGTGATCGTGGATCCCAAAGCCTACGCGGATCGTGACCCGGTGGATGAAGCTTTTGCCTGGCTTCGCCGCAACGCGCCCTTCGCGCAGGTCCAGCCCAAGGATTATGATCCGTTCTGGGCCGTCACCCGCTATGCCGATATTCAGGAAGTGGAACGGCAACCGGAGATTTTCGGCAATGGCGGACGTTCTGTCATCCTGACCACCACCGAGGCCGACAGGAAGGTGCGCGAGCTGATGAACGGTTCGCCGCACTTGGTCCGCACGCTGGTGCAGATGGACGCGCCCGATCATATGGCCTACCGGCGGCTGACGCAGGGAGCATTTCTTCCCCAGGGACTCAAGCGGATCGAGAGCCGGGTGCGTGAAATCGCCCGAGAGGCTGTCGAAAAGATGGCGTCCTTTGGCGAACATTGCGATTTTGCGCGTGACGTGTCGTTCCTCTATCCGCTTCGCGTCATCATGGAACTGCTTGGCGTCCCCCAGAGCGACGAAGCCTATATGCTCAAGCTGACCCAGGAACTGTTTGGCGGGGCAGACCCCGATCTTAACCGTTCTGGCGCCGAGGTCGACAAGATCAAGGCGGTGGAAAACAGGCACGCGATCTTCACCGAACTGGAAGGCTATTTCTCCCAATTGACAGAGGACCGCCGCCGCTGTCCGCGTGACGATGTGGCGACGATCATTGCCAATGGAGAGGTCAATGGCTGTCCCATGGGTCACAAGGAGGCGATGAGCTATTATACGATTGTCGCGACTGCGGGCCATGACACGACGTCCAACACTTTGGCGGGCGGTCTCTGGGCGCTGGCCGACAATCCGGATCAATATGCGAAGCTCAAAGGCAATCCGGCGCTCATTCCGGGCCACATCGACGAATCCATCCGGTGGGAAAGCCCGATCAAGCATTTCATGCGCTGCGCGACCAGGGATGTCGAGATTGCGGGCGCGCAGGTAAAGGCGGGCGACTGGCTGATGATGTGCTATCAGTCGGCCAATCGCGACGAAGCGGTTTTCGACGATCCGTTCCGTTACAACATCGAACGATCGCCCAACCGACATCTCGCTTTTGGCTATGGTCCGCATCTGTGCCTGGGACAGCATCTTGGACGCATGGAAATGCGCATCCTGTGGGAGGAGTTGCTGCCCAGGCTCGACCATGTCGAACTGGATGGGCAACCGGTCCGCTTCAAGGCAAATTTCGTATGCGGACCCAAGAGCGTTCCAATCCGCTTCAAGATGCACTGAGCGGGCCGAGCCGCAATTTCCGTGCGGACCCGATGGTGTGTCGGCGGTGAGCAAATGAGGAAAGTGCCGTGCGTTTCGACAGCGAATATTCCATGACGATCGGCGGCGCGGCAGTGGCGGGCACCCTTGATCTGGGCGTGATAAATCCCGCTACGGGGGAAGTGTTCGCGCAAGCGCCGGTCTGCACGCCTGCGCAGCTTGACGAGGCCGTATCGGCCGCTCGGACCGCCTACGCCCGGTGGCGGCACGTGCCCGTTTCTGAACGCCAGGCTATGCTTTGCCGCTTGGGCGATGCCCTGCTCGACCATGCGGAGGATTTCGCGAGGCTCTTCACAAAAGAGCAGGGGCGGCCTATCGCGGGAGCACGGGTCGAGGTCGAGGCGGCAGGCAACTGGATCAAGGCCGTGTCCAGGATGGAACCGCCCGTCCATGTGTTGGAAGACAGTCTTCAACGGTTCGTCGAAACACGCTATGTGCCGTTGGGTGTCGTCTGCGCTATCGCGCCGTGGAACTTCCCGCTGACGCTGGCGGTCTGGAAAATCGCGCCGGCTCTGTTGGCTGGCAACACGATGGTGCTCAAACCGTCACCCTTCACGCCGCTATGCACGCTGAAGATGGGCGAGTTGTTCGGCGAAATCCTGCCTGCGGGCGTGCTGAACGTTATTTGCGGGAATGATGATCTGGGACCGCTAATGACCGCGCATCCCGGATTTGCGAAGATCGCCTTCACCGGCTCGACCGAGACCGGGAAAAAAGTGATGGAGACAGCTGCCCGCGATCTCAAGCGCGTCACGCTCGAGCTTGGCGGCAATGACGCCGCGATTGTGATGCCTGATGTCGATCTGGATCAGGTGGCGCAGAAGATTTTCTTCGGAGCCTTCTTCAACAGCGCACAGATTTGCATCGCGACGAAGCGCCTCTATGTCCATGCTTCCATCTACGACGCGTTGCGGGATCGTCTGGCCGCTCTCGCTGGCTCCACAAGGATGGGTGACGGTTCAGAACAGGGCGTGGTTCTGGGGCCAGTTCAGAACAAGCGGCAATATGAACGGGTCCTGGCATTGATCAACGATGCCCGCGCGAATGGGTTGAAGCTTATCCAAGGCAGCGCCCCGGCCGGAGAAGGCTATTTCGTTCCGGTCACCATCGTAGACAACCCGCCGGAAACGTCCCGGGTCGTTCGCGAGGAGGCCTTCGGCCCGGTCCTGCCCATGCTGAAGTTTGACAGCATCGACGAGGTCGTCGCGCGCGCGAATGACTGCGAGTTCGGCCTGGCAGGCGCCGTCTGGTCGGGAGACGAGAATATCGCGCTGGAGATTGCTCGTCGGCTGGAAACGGGCACGGTTTGGATCAACCAGAATCTCCAGGTCAGGGCCGACGCTCCCTTCGCTGGGCACAAGCAGAGCGGGTTCGGCGTGGAGAACGGCCTGGAGGGACTGCTGGAATATATGGTTCCACAGGTCGTCAATGTGGCACGCGGCTGACAGGCCGACGGGATGGAACAGGATAAAAGAGCCGGGCGCATGCTGATGGTGAACGACGTGACCAGCTATGATGTCGACCGTGGGGTTGCGATGATCGTCGTCGATTCTCCGCCGGTCAACGCCTTGGGCGCCATCGTGCGAAAGGGGCTGGCGGAAGCGCTCGCGCGGGCATCGGATGACGAAGCGGTTCTGGCGGTAGTCATCATGTGCGCCGGACGCACTTTTTTCGCCGGCGCCGATATAAGCGAGATCGGCAAGCCCATGGCCGAGCCGACCCTGCGCGACCTGCAGGTGATCCTCGAAGGCATGACCAAGCTGGTGGTCGCCGCCATTCATGGTTCCGCGCTGGGCGGTGGATTGGAACTGGCGATGGCCGCCGATTATCGCGTGGCCGCGCATTCGGCCCGGTGCGGTTTGCCTGAGGTCAATCTGGGGCTGTTGCCCGGCGCCGGAGGAACGCAGCGGTTGCCCCGTCTGGTGGGGATATCGAACGCGCTGGACCTGATGCTGGCAGGGGAACCGATCGCGGCGGCGGCAGCGATGGAAATGGGATTGATCGACCGTCTGGTCGAAGACGGTGCGTTGGGCGAAGGGGCTGTCGCCTTTGCGCGAACGGTCGCACATGAAAAGGCGTCGGTCATCAAGACCCGGGACCGGACAGACCGGATGCCCTCCTCGCCCGAGCAGAAGACGCAGGCCCGCAAGCTAATCGAGATGTTGCGCCAGCGCCACGACGGCTACAAGGCGAAGCAGAATATCATCAGCGCGGTCGAAAAGACCATTGATCTGTCCTTCGCGGAAGGAGTCGCTGCAGAGGCGATACTCTTCGAGGAGTTGAAGACCAGCCCGCAGTCCGCAGCCTTGCGCTATGTTTTCTTTGCTGAGCGGCAAGCCGCCAAGCCGCCTGAAACAGGAGCCGGCGCGACCCGCGGTATCGACAAGGTCGCCGTCCCGGCGGTCGGTCCTTCTGCGGAAACCCTGGTGCGGGAAGGGGAGGCTGCGGGCATTGTCATTGAATCCGCCGGGAAGATCGCCGACGCCGGCCTGACTTTTGAAAATATGCCATCTTTGATGGCGGACCATGATCGGATCCGGGCCATCGTCGGAAACGGGTCTGACCCGGCGTATCTGGAGATTTGCCTGGGTACAGACCCCCGGCGGTCTATATTGTTCGAGATCGTGCAAACCGACAGGTCCTCTATCCAGGACATCGGTTCCCTTTTCCGCTTCGGGAAGGACATAGGGCGTCTGTGCGTGTTGAGCCACGGGGCGACCTCGATATGCGACCGTCTTGCGTTTGCGCGCGATCGGCAGATTGAGCAGCTTCTAAGCGAAGGCCATGCCTTGCCCCGGATTGTGTGTGGGTTGCGCGGCTTTGGCTTTTCGATCCCCCTCGGGCCGGAAGTGGAGGGTGACGAACGGGACGAAGCGCGTTCCGAACAAGAGTTTGCGCCTGATCTGCTGGAGCGCGTGATCCTGGCTATCGTGAATGAAGCGGCGCATGTGCTGCAGGAAGGCGCGGCGCGAACGGCTTCGGACATCGACGTGGTGGCGGTGATGGGCCTGGGCTGGCCGCGTTACGAAGGGGGGCCACTCTACTGGGCGGATAGTCAGGGACTCCCATCAATAAGGGCGCGGCTGGAAGCGCTGGGGAAGGACCATGGAGACGCTTTCAAGCCTGCGCGCATTCTTAGCCAGGACGTGCTGGTGCAGCGTTGAGAGTTTATCTGCAGTCCGTGTGTGATTGAGAGCATCGCTTGCCCGGGTGGGTCAATGATGCAGGCAGCGACAGGAGGGGATGCCTTGAACGACGTGACGATCGAAAAGCCGGTGCTGGAGCCGACCGGCGCACTTTCCGTGGAAAACGTGCTGTCGGTTCGCCACTGGAACGAACATCTGTTCAGCTTCCGCATCACCCGCCCGGCCAGCTTCCGCTTCCGCTCGGGCGAGTTCGTGATGATCGGGCTTCATGGTGACAATGGCAAGCCGCTGCTGCGCGCCTATTCGGTCGCCAGCCCCGCCTGGGACGAGGAACTGGAGTTCCTGTCGATCAAGGTGCAGGATGGCCCGCTGACCTCCAGGCTCCAGCTGATCCAGCCCGGCGACCAGATTTATCTCGGCCGCAAGCCGACCGGCACGCTGGTCACGGACGCGCTGCTGCCGGGCAAGCGGCTGTTCATGCTGTCGACCGGCACGGGCCTTGCACCCTTCCTCAGCCTGGCGCGCGACCCGGACGTCTATGAATTTTACGAGCAGGTCGTGGTGGTGCATTCGGTGCGCCGCGTCAGCGATCTCGCCTTCCATGACGAACTGACAGGCAGGCTGGCCGAGGACCCGCTGGTGGCGGAACAGGCGGCCGGGCAGTTCCATTATGTGCCGACCGTCACGCGCGAACCGTTCCGCAACAATGTGCGGATCGACAAGCTGATGGAGACGGGTGCGCTGTTCGAAGGCATTCCGGGCGACCAGAAGTTCAATCCGGAGACCGACCGGATCATGATGTGCGGCAGCATGGAGATGATCAAGCAGTTCGGCGCCTATTTCGAGGAACAGGGCTTCCCCGAAGGCTCCAACGCTGCGCCCGGCGCCTATGTCATCGAGCGCGCCTTCGTCGGCTGATCGGCTGGTAGCACTGAACAAGAGGACCAGCCGCAACGCCGCCCTTAAAGATCGACCTCATCCTGGGTCATTTCCGGCTCGTTTCGGAACGGCACTTCCAACCAGTTCAGCTGGGATGCGATCGCGACTGCATGCGTGCGGCTGCGCGCGTTCAGCTTTTGCACGACATTATCCAGGTGGTAGCGGACGGTCGTCATTTTCGTGCCGGTCATTTCCGCAATCTCCTTGTCGCGATATCCTTCCACTAGGAGATGGAGGCAATCCCATTCGCGCGTCGTCAGTTCGAGCAGTTGCCGATCCAGCGTCGACGTTTCGCTTATCGGTCCCTCCAGGCCCTCAAGTGCGAGATGTCCCAGAGCCAGCAGCTTCGAAGAGATCTCCCCATGGATCCGGGCAAAATCCGACGGCGCGCGCGGTCCGCCGAAATAAAGGGTGGCGGTGCGACCGGCCGGGCGTGGCACGGGAACGCCCAGCAGAGTCTTGATGCCATGTTTCGCGTGAATGGCGCTGACAGCCCGATGCTGTGGCGTAGCCGTTTTGTCCCGCGCCGTTCTTTCCGTGTCGATGATGATGACGGAACCGGCGGAGCGCAATCGCAACAGGATCGTCCCGCTTCCTTTCCACCTGAGTTCAAGCGCCTCGACAGGCCAGCCCCGATCAGCCAGGACCCGATATGTTTCCGCGCTATAGGATGGGCGGGAAGCGTCCCGATGATAGCCGTGAAGAGGCAAGCCAAGAAGTGAGCCCGCCCGAGCAAGGATAATCTCAATATCGGCTTCGGCATGAGCGGCCGCCATGTTCGCGATGCACTCGCGCAGGCCTGCGGCCTCGATACTTTCAATCATTCTGCAAACTCGTATGTGACGGGTGTCCGTATTCTATCATCATTTGGAAGCAAAGGGAGGCATAGAGCATAGCGGGCGCGGTCGTGGCTGGCTTGCGCGGTTCGTGGTTGACGAGCAAGCAGACGACCTTATCAAAGATCGGGGCGAGGGGATGACCGGGAAGCGGCATAAACCTATTAGAAACTTGTCGCCAAGCAGCCCGCCCGCGCCGCCAGGACCATCCAACGAGTATTGCATGCAGACATCCCCAAAACCATCGACCCGCCGCTCCCAAACCGTACGCAGGCAGGAATCATGGCGGAAACTGGTCCGCGCGGCGGTATTGCTGATCGCAGAGAAAGGCGTCGGCGCGACGACTTTCCAGGCGATCGGGGCTAAATCCGGATACAGCGCCAGCCTGGTCACGGAACGGTTCGGGTCCAAGCGCGGATTGACCGAGGCGGTCATCGCCTACCTTCAGGAAGAACTCGATCATATGATCGGGCATGTCGAACGCAAGCGAGTGTCAGGCCTTGAAGCTCTGCTGCGCTATGTTGAAGTGTGGTTGGCCGAGCTGGCGCACAACCCGGAACGCCGTGCACATTTCATGCTATTGTCGGCGTCAGTTTCGGACCCTTCGGATCTTCACTCTATTTTCGCCGCCGCACATGGAAGGGTTCGGGAGAGATTGGGCAATCTGGTCGAGCGGGGCCGGTCGGATGGCAGCATCAAGGCTTCGATCGTCGCCGATGCCGCGGCCTTGATGATTGGTGCTATCCAACTGGGCCTTTCGATACAGTTTCTGGTCGACCCAGCCATGGACCTCGACGCTGATGGTCGAAATATCATCGATACATTGCGGGGAAGCCTGGCGGCCGAGACGAAACCCGATTGAACTTCCCGACATTGGCATCGTTTCGATGACGTAATGAACCTGGCGCAGCGTATTTCGAACTCGACCAAAGTTTATGGTTGAGCAACCAGTGAATCCTGCTACATTCGTGCACGACCGGCTTCAGGCACTTTCAAGCGCCGACCGGCTTTTGCGCCCTTTGATATCGGTAAGAGCGGGGCGCTGCGGAGAGGTGGCTGACAATGCGGATCAAGTCGTTTGAAATTCTTGCGGGAGCGCGCCATTGAAGGTCGTCGCCGCCGTGACCCCATCGACGGGTGCGCAGTTCAGTGTCGAAACGGTCGAGCTTGACGAGCCTCGCGCCGATGAAATCCTCGTGCGGATCATGGCGGCGGGGGTTTGCCATACGGACCTTGTCGCCCGCGACGGCGTGATGCCGATCACCATGCCGGCCGTGCTGGGGCATGAGGGCGCTGGAGTCGTTGTCAGGGTCGGCGATGCGGTCACCAAGGTGAAGGAGGGGGACCGCGTCGCGCTGACCTTCCGCTCATGCGGTGGCTGCGCTCGTTGCAAGGCGGGCGAGCCGGCCTATTGCGCCACCATGCCGGCTTTGAATTATGTCGGGCAGCGGGCGGACGGCTCCAAGGCGATCTCCCGCGACGGGGAGCGCATCTCGTCGAACTTCTTCGGCCAGTCTTCTTTCGCGACCCACGCATTGGCCTATGAACGTAATGTCGTCGTGTTGCCGGACGATATTCCGTTTGAATTGGCGGCGCCGCTTGGCTGCGGCGTGCAGACCGGTGTCGGCAGCATCTTGCGCGCCCTGGCATGTCCGGCAGGATCGTCGCTGCTGATCGCTGGCGGCGGCGCTGTGGGACTGTCGGCCGTCATGGGAGCGGCGATACAGGGCTGCCATCCGATCATCGTGGTCGAGATCAATGAAGAGCGGCGCCGACTGGCTCTGAAACTGGGCGCCACCCATGCCATTGACCCAATGGCGCAGGAGGATCTGACGGACGCTGTCAGGGCCATTGTTCCGGCCGGCATCGACTTCGTTCTGGACACGACCGGACGCCCACAGGTTCTGGAGGCCGGTTTCATGTCGTTGGCGCCCAGAGGCGTGTTCGGCTTCGTCGGGGTCGCGCCGCCGAATACGAAGCCGCCAGGCATCATTGGCCGGATGGTGATGTTCGGCCTTACGCTGCGGGGCATCATAGAGGGCGACAGCGACCCTGACGAGTTCATTCCGCAACTCGTGCAATATTGGCGGGAGGGGCGTCTGCCGCTCGAAAAGCTGGTTCAGCTGTTCCCCTTTTCGGACATCAACGATGCAGTACAGGCGCAACATGCAGGTGAGTGCGTCAAGGTAGTTCTGGCGCTAAACGAATAAATCATATGCGGCGCGGGCGAGAGTAAAGCGTGTCACGGCAAGGCGAGAACGATCTTTTCTCCGTTCATGCGGGACAATGACGCTGCAGTCCGCACGGCTTAATCAATATTGGAAGTGAGGTCTAAACGATGCACCCCTCTCAGCATGCGGCGACGACTCCGGAAAAGCCCGCTTATATCATGTTGGAAACGGGTGAGACGGTCACATATGCCGAACTCGACGCCCGGTCAAACCAGGGTGCGCATCTCCTGCGCAAGATCGGCCTGCGTACGGGAGACGGGATCGCCATATTTCTGGAAAACCATCCCCGTTATTTCGAAATATTGTGGGCAGCGCAGCGAAGCGGTCTCCGGTTCACCTGTCTGTCGTCGAAATTGTCGCCGGACGAGGTGGAATATATCGTTCGCGACAGCGAAGCCAAGGTCGTGGTTACGTCAAAGGCGCTGGTGGCCGAGACGCTGGCGATAACATCTCGCCTGCCAGGGGTCAGTATCCAGATCGTGGGCGAAGCGGTCGAGGGCTATCCCAGCTTTGAAGCAGGGCGCGCCGAAATGCCCACCTCGCCGATCGCGGATGAAAGCGCTGGTCGCCCCATGCTATATTCGTCGGGTACGACCGGCAGGCCTAAGGGCGTCAAGCGGGCGGGAATCCTGGATCCCGATATTGCTGCGCCTCATCCGCAGGCCGTGCTGGGCAAGCAGCTTTACGGCTGGAATGCGGATATCGTGTATCTTTGCCCCGCGCCCCTCTATCACGCCGCGCCGATGAACTGGTCCATGGCTGTTCACACACTCGGCGGCACGGTCATCCTGATGGAGCGGTTCGACGCGGAAAAGGCGCTTGAGGCGATCGAACGCTATAAGGTTACGACATCGCAATGGGTGCCGACGCATTTCATCCGCATGCTCAAATTGCCGGAGGAGGTCAGGAAAAGCTTTGACCTTTCGTCACTGACCAACGCCTTCCATGCGGCCGCGCCCTGTCCGGTCCATGTGAAGCAACAGATGCTGGCATGGTGGGGACCGATCATCCACGAATATTATGGCGGGACGGAAGGGAACGGCTTTTGCGCGATCGGGCCGGCCGAATGGGCGACCCATCCCGGATCGGTCGGTCGCAGCGTTGTCGGCCGGATCAGGATTTGCGACGATCAGGGTGAGCCCTTGCCCGTCAATTCCGAGGGCCTGATCTATTTCGAGAACGGCCGTGATTTCGAATATCATGGCGATCCGGAGAAAACAGCGCAATCCCGCAACGCCATGGGATGGACCACGATCGGCGATGTCGGGCGTGTCGATGAGGACGGATATCTTTACCTGACCGACCGCAAGAGCTTCATGATCATTTCCGGCGGCGTGAATATTTATCCGCAGGAAATCGAGAATGTCCTGATCGAGCATCCTCAGGTTGCCGACGTCGCGGTAGTCGGTGCCCCGCATGAGGAGTTTGGAGAGCAGGTGGTAGCAGTGGTTCAACCGGCCAATTGGGCCGACGCGACGCCCGCGCTCGCGGCCGAACTGATCCAGTGGGTCAGGGATCGCCTTTCGCACGTCAAGACCCCCAAGCGCGTCGATTTCATGCCGGAACTGCCCAGGCACGCCACCGGAAAGCTTCACAAACGCGAAATCCGCGAGCAGTATTGGAAAGCGGAAGATGGACGACGGCTCTAACGGGTGTTGAGCGCCGCCGAGGGAGCAGGATGACGGAGAGGGCGGACCAGGATCGGGCAACGCAGCCGCCCATCGCGAGGAAGATGTTCGATCCGGATATCGCCGGGCCGCTTCACGGCGTTCGCGTGCTCGACCTGTCCCGGCTGGTCGCGGGCAACTTGCTGACCAAGATGTTGGCCGATCATGGAGCGGAAGTCGTCAAGGTCGAGCCCCCGGCGGGCGACACCTTAAGGGCGTGGAAGGTGGAGGGCGTTTCGACCGCCTGGAAGACATGGGGACGCAACAAGAAGAGCGTCGCGATCAATTTGCGTGATCCCGAAGCGGTCGACCTGATCCTGTCCCTGGCGGCGACGAGCGCCATATTCGTGGAAAGTTTCAAGCCGGGCACGCTGGAAAAAATGGGTCTGGCGCCCGAGCGACTGCTGGCGGTCAACCCGCGACTTGTCATCGTTCGCATTTCGGGCTGGGGGCAGGATGGCGCCTATAGACACAAGCCAGGCTTCGGCACTCTGGTCGAGGGTTATTCCGGCTTTGCCGATGTGAACGGTTATGCTGACCGGCCGCCGGTATTGCCGCCCATGTTCATGGCGGACGCTTATGCCGGCCTCTATGGCGCAACGGCGGCCATGATCGCGCTGCGCGTTGTCGAGGAAAGCGGCGGGCTGGGGCAGGTCATAGACCTTTCGCTGCTCGACCCGCTTTTTTCCATAATGGAGCCGCAGATCGCCAATTATCGCCTCACGCGGTCGCTCAAGCCGCGGACGGGAAGCCGAAGTGGCAATACCGCGCCCCGCAATGCCTATCGTACCAAAGATGGGCACTGGGTCGCCCTGTCCGCATCGACCAGCGGAATGACTGAAAAACTGTTCCGCAGCATGGGGCGGGAAGACCTGATCGGTGATCCGCGTTTTGCCGACAATGCCGCCCGGTTGTGCCATGTGGAAGAGCTGGATGCCATTATTTCCGATTTTATCGGCCAACGCGACAGGGAAGTGGTTCTGTCGATGTTCGATCGTGCCGGGGTGACGATCGGTCCCATTATGAATGCGGAGGATCTGGAGCGCGATTCCTATATCATAGAGCGCGAAAGCCTGATCGAGGTGCCGGATGAGGAAATGGGTTGGCTGCCCATGCACGGACAGGTGGCGCGCCTGTCCCGCACTCCGGCCGTTCTTGCGCGCCCGGCTCCTCGGAAAGGCGAACATAATCAGGAGATTTTGAGGCCATTGGTGGGAGATCGATACACCGATCTGGTGCGGCAGAACGTCATAGTGGAGGGCGACGGATAACCGTCATGCGCAGGAAAATCCGGCTCTCCCCTCGAAAATGAGGGGGCGTTTGCGCGCAGGCAGCAATATTCTCCTCTCATAATCCGACGAGGAGAGGTTCGATGCTCGACAATTATCGCTTCAATGAAACCGCGGAGGCCTATGACAGTCTGGTGCGGGGGCATCCTCTGCCCTACGGTCGCGCTCCGCAGCCTAGGCCCGAGGGCCAGATGGAGCTGCCGGAAGGGACAATCGTGGTGTCAGCCGACAATCACTGGTCTGTCGTTGACGACATTTTCTACGAGAATTTCCCGGCCCATCTGAAGGAAAAGGCGCCCCGGATCGTCAAGACCGAGGACGGCGAATATCAGTGGATCATGAACGGCAAGGTCATGATGCCGCCCGCCGCCGCGCGCCTGGTCGCGACATTCGAGAAGGTGCCGGGCTGCGTGTCGATCGAACCGCGGATGCGGGATTTCGATGTCGAAGGGGTCCAGAAGGAAATCGCTTTCGGCAATGGCATCAACCTCTTTCACCACGTTCCCGACCTTGAAGTGCGTGACTGGGTTTTCCGTATCTACAATCAGCATCTGAAGGAGATGAACCAGCTGGCGCCCGGCCGCTTCTTTGGCGTGGGGCAGGTCAATGTCGGCAATCTCGAAAAGATCCGCGACGCCGTGTTCGAGGCGAAGGATCTGGGATTGAAGACGATCCAGCTGCCGATTAATCCCAAGGGACCGGACGGCAAGCCGATGAACTATTGCATGCCCGAGGTCGATGCCCTCTGGTCCGCGATAGAAGATGCGGACATACCGATCTGTTTCCATGTGGGCGAGGCGCATGCCGACGGTCCAGGCGGCGAGGGCGTCACCGTGATGACGCAGTTCGCCGGCTTCAGGAAGAATTTGGGCGAACTGATCTTCGGCGGCATCCTGGATCGCTTTCCCAAGCTTCAGGTCGCCTTTGTGGAGGCTGAAATCAACTGGGTGCCCGGCGCTCTCCAGACGGCATCGATGCTGTACGAATGCTATCAGCAGGCACTTAATCCCAAGCTGAAGCAGCATCCGCGCTATTATTGGGAAAATAACTGCTATGCGGTCTTCATGCACGATCCCGCCGGCATGCGTCTGCTCGACATCGTCGGCGCAGACCGCGTCATGTGGAGCCAGGATTATCCGCATGCGGAAGGCGGCTTTGGCTGGTGCTGGGATTCGATCAAGGCGGTGCTGGATGTAACCACACCCGAGCAAGCCCGCATGATCCTGGGCGGCACGGCCATGAAGGTTTTCAAGCTCGACTGATGGGGCCGCCTGCAAAATGGAAGTTCGGATGGCTGAGGCACCATCCGGACTTCCATTTTTCTTTCAGCTTCATTCGCCGGATTTCTCGCCCATGGCCGAAATCTGGCTCCTCAATGTCTCTACCACTTCCCCAACATTCTCACGCAACCAGTCCAGCGGAGCGCCCACGCCCAGCGCCATGGCGGGCTGGCCCGGTAATCTGGGCAGCGGCATGGCCACGACGCCGCTGCTCGCGACGATAGCGCCTTCGCTCAAAGCATAGCCTCGCGCACGACATTCCGCGAGATCCGCGAGAAGATCTTTCAGATCGACATGCAGGGTGCTGTCCGGCTCCTCTGCATTTATGCGTCTGACCAGCCGGCCAATATCGCCCTCAGCTTTGTGCATCAGCAGCGCCTTGCCAGCTGCAGCCCGGCAGATAGGACGCAGCGTACCCGTGGCGAGTGGCGGTCGCGGCTGGACCAGAGCCTGCAGCGCGAGCATGTATAGCACATGCTTGTCGTTCTGAATGCCCAGTAGAACGCTTGTTCCGAGCTTCTCACGTAGCGATTCCATGGTCATCAGCAAACTATCATGCCCGAACCACTGGTCGTGCAGCCATCCGCCGAGCAGGGTTACGCGAAGTGTGGGATAGAAGGTTCGGTGTGCTGGATCATATTGAAGATAACCCATCTTCACGAACATGCGCAGCAGCTTGGAGGTACTAGATTGTGGAAGGTCCAACCGGTTTTGAATTTCAACAACGCGTGCCGGGCGACGGATGTCCGCGAACAGCTCAAACAGTTCAAGCGTCCGCTTTGCAGATTTTATCGCATCCATTGCCGAGTTCCGCTCCTTCTCCTTCCTTTGGAGCAGAGCCGAGGGCTGGTCAATTGCCGACGCGTGTCGCACGCTCCATTATGCGCTGATGCTCATATAGCAACGCCCGGGCTCGCTCCAATACGGGCAAGTCAATCATATTGCCATCGAGCCCCACAGCGCCTTTCTGTGCGGCACTGAATTTCTCCACGATCTTCCGGGCGTTTTCGACTTCTTCTTCAGGCGGAGAGAATCCAGCATTGAGAATGGGTATCTGGTCAGGATGGATGCAACTCGATCCCCTGAAGCCAAGCTGGCGGCTTTTTAGCACCATCGCGCGAAAATTATCGGTGTCCCGGAAATTGGCGAAACTGCCCACGATGCCAAGAGGAGCGATGCCCGCCGCCGTAGCCGCCAGCACCATCATCTGCTTCGGGCCGGCGAAATTTTCAGCGCTCACCGCCATGCCTACCGCGGTGGCGAAATCTTCCGTGCCAAGCAGCATCGCAACGTTCCGGGTGTCGGCGGCTGCGATCGCCTGCATCTGAAACCAGGCCGAGGGCGATTCGATGCCCAGGATGAAGCGAGTGCCTCCCGGATTCATTCCTGCCCGCAACTCAGCTTCACCCACCACCTCGCTGAGCAGTCTGACATGGTCGGCGCTTTCCACCTTGGGCAGGGAGAGAGCCATCACATCGGGACCGACGCTGGCCTCTATGTCCCGCACCGCAAGTGCAAGGGGACGGTTGATTCGAACAATCACGTCGATGCCGCTCGCCGCGATCCTGCGCGCAGCCACAGCAATTCCGCGACGTGCATCCGCCTTGTCGGGAGGTGCAACGCCATCCTCAAGGTCGAGTTGGATCGCATCCGCTTCGGACCGAGAGGCCCGATCGACGAACTTCTGCACATTTGCAGGGACGTAAAGGAGAGAGCGCCACAGTGGCGCTCGGCCGCCTGCGCGTCCCGGGAACAAGTCGGGGCGATGCGAAGCTGCCGGATCGACCGAGGTCACGCGGGCATCCTCTTTTCTTCGTCCTGTGGACGGCCTGGCGCGACGATGACATTGGCAAGGCGCAGCCTTTCTATCTCCTCGTCCGAATAGCCCAGCTCGGCCAGGATATCTCCGCTATGCTGTCCCTGTAGAGGGGGCGGGCTGTAGCCGGGCCGCGCAAGATCGTCCGCGTCGTTCGGCAGCCGGATGTTCAGAATATCTCCTTCAGCGGGGTGGTTCGTGACGCGGAACAGGCCGACGTCCTGAAGATGCTCGTCGGTCAACAGCGTCTCAAGGGTGTGGCTCTGACCGGCGGGAACATCCGCGCAGTCAAATATTTCCAACCATTCGGCCGTTGTCCGCGTCCTGAGCGCATCTTCCCGCAACGCGAAATATTCGCTAACATTATCATAACGAGCCTTCACGCTGCAAAATCTGGGATCTTCGCAGAGTTCAGGCCGCCCGATGGCGCGGAAAAAGGCGAAGGCCTGCGCATCCGTATTGGCCGATATACAGATATGTCCATCACTGGTCGCGATCGGCCTTGCCCCTGGATCGAGAACGCGTTGATCGCCGGGAGGGCCACGCGGAGGGTCGAAGGTCAGTTGCCCCATATGTTCCGACATGACAAAAGCCGCCATATTCTCGAACATGGGAACTTCGATCGCGCCCCCCTGACCGGTCTTTTCGCGCTGTATTATCTGCAGCAGCATCATTTTGGCGGCGATCAGACCGACGACATGGTCCGCCATCGTCATGGGCACGAAACGGGGTTTGCCATCGGCCGCCTCGAAGATGCCCGTCAAGCCACCAACGCCCTGTATGATCCCGTCATAGGCGGGCTTGGCGGCATAACGGCCTTTCTGGCCGAACCCGACGAGGCTGCAATAAATCAGCCGGGGATTCATCGCGAAGAGGCTGTCGACGTCAAGCCCCAGCCGCTTCATCGCGGCGCCGCGCATGTTGCTGACACATATGTCCGCCGATGCGATCAGCTTACGCAGGGCCGCCATGCCTTCGGCCGACTTGAGGTCGATCGCGATGGAACGCTTGTTTCGGTTGAAATGCAGGAATTTGGGCGACAACTGACCGCTGCGGGAGGCTCCGCCCAATTTACGCAGCAGATCTCCCGCCGGTGCTTCGACCTTAATGACGTCCGCACCGTAATCGGCCAGGAACATGGTCGCCACTGGCCCCACGACCACGCTGGTGAGGTCGACGACCTTGATGCCCTGTAAAACTCCCCCATTCATTCGCATGTCCTTATCTTGATCTTCATCGCGGGGCTGTTTTCCGCCTCGGCGCGTGTGGCCCAGAAGAGGGCGCCATCTTCCGTCCGCGCGCCGCGCAGCGCTATTTCCTGACCGTCGAACAGCGCGCTGACGGCTCGAACCTGATATTCGACAAGGGGTTCGCAAAGATGCGTGCGCGCAAACTCAAGCAATTTGAGCGTAGTCAGTCCACCGTTCACGACCAGGCCGGGATAACCTTCCGCGCCTGTCGCATAGGGTTGATCATAATGGATGCGATGACCGTTATAAGTAAGGGCCGAATAGCGGAAGAGATCGACCGGGCCGGGACGGAAGATAGCCTCCCATTCGGGCGATGGAAGCGCTTCTGGCGCGGCCGGCCTGGTGGCGGACCCTTCGCTTCGATAGACGACCTCCTGGCGCTCGGTATAGGCGAGGCCATCGGTTCCCGAGATCTCATGCAATATTGTGAGAAATACCAGTGGACCGCTGCGGCCCTGCTTGGGCTGGACATCGGCGATGGTCGACCGTCGCCTGACGCTGCCGCCGATCTTGAGAGGACGGACCTGCGTAATGGTACGCCCAGCGAACATGCGTTTGGGCAAGGCGATATCCGGGATGAAGTCACCCTTGCGTGGATGACCGTCGGGACCGATCTCGCTCTGCAACGCCAGCGTGGGGAACAGAATGGCGGTCCAGGGCAGCGGCAGATCGTCGCCCGCCCGCAGGCCGGAAGGCTCGAGATCAAGCAGGGCCGCCAGCCGTCGGCAGAGCGGCAGTGACACCTCGTCCTCTTCGAACCTTTCGTGACCCACAAAATCAGGAATTTCGACATTCACCATACAAGAACTCTTCGAGACATTGTTGGAGCGGTTCTGCCGGCTGCGAGATTGAGGCGGCCAAGCGATGCGTCGCGCCAAAAACCATCAGTTGGGCATGCCCGACCGGACGATTTCATGTCTTTCCAATGGCACGATGTGCCTATCCGGAGAAGGACTAGCTGATGCCTCGCTCCCGAGTATTCCATACGGAATTGATTGCCGTCAGGTTTGATTGGTGCAGCTGCTTGGGTCTAAATCGGTATAGACGCTGCTATGGGTTGCGTTGCGACGTGTCGCATCGTCGCTGCGAAGAACCCCGTGCCGGCTGGAGAGAATTTTTGAGATGCCAAAAACCCGCCTGACCATTTCGGACCGTTGGAAGGGACGTTGCAGCCAAGGCAGCGATTTTGGTCTCGGGTAACTATCATGGTCAAGGCGCGCCAGCGAGGCGTGGCGCAGCATTCAATGTGCGGCCTTGAGGAGAGACGAAATGCTTTTTCACACAGACGGCACCCGTGTGCCTACTTTTCCGGCTTTGGACGAGGGGACGCATGCGGCGGCTCCGGACAGCCACTGGCAGGAGAGCTTCCTGTTGCTGTGGGGGGACCTGAAAAACGATTGCGGCGGTTTGCTGAGGATCGGGCATTCGCCCAATCTGAACGGGGGTGAAATGACCGTCTGGGCGCATGCCTATACGCCGAATTGGATTTACACTTCCGACCGCGATTATCCGAAAGAAGAGCAGGACTGGGGGCCGTCCGGCCAGTCAGCCGGCGGGGTCGGTTCCTATGAATTCGATGGCGCTGAAACCGTCTGGCGCTATGACGAAGAGGATATCTCGTTCACCTTCAGGACGGAGAGTTTCCATTCGCCTGTGTCCCTCTGGCGGTCGCAGGAGGGCAACCTTGCCTATCCGCATTCGGAGGCGGCGTGCCGCGTCACCGGCGAACTGACGCTCCGGGGCGAAAAGCATGTGATTGACGGCGTCGGGCTGCGGGATCACAGCTGGGGCGTTCGCGACTGGACCAAGGGGAAGGTCCACCGCTGGTTCAATGCCGTCTTCGGCCCGGACCTCAGCATGTGCCTGCTGACCATGCATTCGCGTGGCGAACCGATCAGGCGGCTGGGCTATGTCATCCGCGACGGGGTGGTCCATTACTCCACCGACGTCGACATCCTGGTCTATATGGAACC
The DNA here is from genome assembly GCF_026427355.1 of Sphingobium sp. JS3065. Classification (NCBI taxonomy): domain Bacteria; kingdom Pseudomonadati; phylum Pseudomonadota; class Alphaproteobacteria; order Sphingomonadales; family Sphingobiaceae; genus Sphingobium; species Sphingobium sp. JS3065. The sequence goes on along the minus strand of NZ_CP102664.1, from coordinate 1,314,107 downwards.
GGACGGGTCGACGCATCGGGGTGGCGCCGGCCGTATCAAGCTGGAGGACGGAGAGGTGCTGGAGTTCACCGCCGAACCGATCACCAAGGGCATGTATGTTTCCCGGCATGGCCGCTATCTATTTGAATCCCTCTGTCGCGTTTCCCATCAAGGGCGCGAGGGGGTGGGCGACTTCGAGATCACGGAAAACTGCCACGTGGGTGCGGAGGAGCCGACGGATCTAGTCAACGGCTTGATCCAGAACGGCATCCATCCCAGGCACGAACGCGCCGCGACACGCTGAACCGAGGAGCATATCAGTTGGATTCCTACGATCTTAATCGCTTGCTGGCCATAAAGGACGTGCTGGCTGACGCGAATGTCGAACCTTTCGATATCAGGGATCCGCGCCAATGCGCCTACCGGGTGCTCACCGACATAATCGCACGCGACCAGGCGAAACATGACAGTGACGCGGAAGAAAGTGCAGCCCGCGCGGCCTTGCTGGACCCTTCTCTTGATGGTTGCATTGATCAGTCTTTCGTCGAAGCTGTTCCCGCCTGTGTTGACCGGCCGCAATCGGGCGCGCCTGCCGCGGGCGACTGTGCGCTTCAAGCGGCACAAAGCCATTTTTCCTTCATCGTGAAGCTGGAGCGTCGATATCGAGCGCTGCTCGCCTCTGGAACCAAGCCGGCCGCAGAGGCCGTTCTGGACCTACCGATCGACTTCCAGCGCTTGGGCGAAGTGCTGACGGCCCACTGCGGCAAACCCGTAGTTATCAAGGCGAACAAGCTCAGCCCCGGCGGCTATTCCAAGGTCACCGTCTTCTCCACCATGGAGGTCGGACACCAAAGCCGGCAGGTGGTGGTCCGCTGCGACGTTGGTGCAGGCATCGCTGAGACGTCCGTTCTCGATGAATATCCCGTTATCAAGATGCTACACGACGCAGGCGTTGCGGTGCCGAGGCCGATCTGGGCCGGTCGATTGGAGAAGGCCGGCGGCGCCATGATGGTGATGGAGCAAGTGGCTGGTAATGCGTTCGGCTCACCAATTTCCAGCATCATACAGGATGATGGCCTGTGCCGGGAAATGGCGGTGCACCTTGCGCGACTGCATGGGGTGCCGCCGAGCGCGACGGAGTTTGGCTGCTCGACGGTGGACACGCGGAGCAAGATCCTGTCCATGATTGAAAGCAGCGCGGTAGATCTGGGCAAGACGGGAGTAGATTCACCCGTTCATACCTATGCCTTCCAGTGGCTGAGGGACAATCTTCATCTCGTCGGACCCAGGGAAGCTGTCGTACATGGCGATTATGGTCCCCACAATCTTCTGGTTGAGGATGGCCGCGTCAACGCCATACTCGACTGGGAATTTGTCAAGATCGGCCATCCCGCTGAAGATATCTGCTGGCCGAGACTGTCAATCGAAGCGGTCGGTTCGTGGGAAATCTTTCTGGACGCCTATGTCAAGGCTGGCGGCATTCGCCCGACGGACGATGAACTTCGCTATTTCTCGATCCTGGGTCTTGCCCGCATCTCGGTGATGCAAACGCAGATCGACTCTGCATTTGGGGAGGGGCCTGCCACTCTGGTAAGATGGGCTGCTCCCGGTGTGGAAAGATTCCGCCCATCTATGCTTCGGTTGGGCCAGATGCTGGGGCTGGAGGCTGCCTGATAATCGCTGACAAGTTCATCGGAACCCATATCGAGCGCCGAGCGCTCCCAGGAGAAGATAATGGAATATCAGGACATAATTTACGAGCAGCTCGGCCCCGTCGTCCGGCTGTGGCACAATCGTCCCGAAGCGGGCAACGCCGAAAGCCGGCAGCTACTGGAAGAGTTGGACCACGCCGTGCAGCGCGTGGCGCAAGATCCATCTGTTCGGGTCGTCATCTTCGCTGCGAAGGGCAAGCATTTCTCCGCCGGACATGACCTTAAAAAGTCGCAGGAGGAACGGCCCGATCCTACTGTGGAATCGCGCTATCATTTCGAAATCGAACATTATTACGAATATTGCCTGCGCATCATGGACTTGCCCAAACCGACGATCGCGCAAGTTCAGGGCGCGTGCATCGCCGCGGGATTCATGGTGTCGAACATGTGCGACCTCATGGTTGCTTCCGACGACGCCTTCTTCTCCGATCCGGTCGGGCACACGCTGGGCGCGGCTGCCGTCGAAGTGCTTATCCACCCCTATGTCCTTGGCTTGCGCAAGGCAAAGGAATTTCTCTTCACCGGCAATCGCCTGACTGCGCAGGAAGGGCTTGAACTCGGCATGATCAACAAGGTCGTTCCGCGCGAAAAGCTGGAGGAAGAAACGCTGGCGCTGGCCAACCACATTGCGCAGGCGCCGCCTTTCGGCTTGGAACTCATCAAGCGGTCGCTCAACCGCACGCGGGACATGTCCGGTTTTCGGCAGGCGTTGAACGCGCATTTCGACACGCATCAGCTTTCGCATGTCAGCGACGAATATATGCAGATATGGCGCGAGCGTAAGGCGGTCGCGGCTGCGGGTGGCGCCTCGTTCGGCCGCACCATGCCCAAGGCACAGGATTGAAACTGTTTTCCGAATGCTCGGAGTGAAATGAATGAAACTCGATAAAGACATCTCGGCGGTCGTGACCGGCGGCGCGGGCGGGCTGGGCGCGGCCTGTGCGCGGCGATTGGCCGGTCATGGCGTCAGGGTCGCGATCTTCGATCTTAATGAAGAGGCCGGGGAGGCTTTGGCAACGGAAATCGGCGGCATATTCTGCAAGGTGAACGTCACGTCCGATCCGGATGTGGACGCCGGATTTGCGAAGGCACGACAGGCGCTCGGCCAAGAACGCATCCTGGTGAACTGCGCTGGCGGCGGCATCGGCGCGAAGACCGTTTCCCGCGACAAGGAAACCGGCGAGATAAGGATGTATCCGCTGGAAAGATTTGAAAATTCCATCCAGCTGAACCTGATCGCGACTTTTCGATGCATCGTCAAAAGCGCGGCGGGAATGCTGACGCTTCCTCTGCTGGAGGATGGCGATCGGGGGGCGATCGTCAATACCGCCTCCGTTGCGGCGGAAGAGGGACAGATGGGCCAGGCCGGTTACAGCGCGTCCAAGGCCGGCATTGTCGGCATGACGCTACCGATCGCCCGGGATCTTTCCGGCGAAAATATCAGGATCAACACGATTTTGCCCGGCATTTTCGACACGCCGTTACTTGGGCGCGCGCCTGAGGCGGTAAAGGCCGCGCTAGCTGCGTCGGTTCCTTATCCGAAGCGTCTGGGCGCGGCGGAAGAGTTCGCCCAACTGGCAGAAACCATGATTACGTGCGGCTATTTCAATGGCGAAGACGTCCGACTCGACGGTGCGATCCGCATGCCGCCGCGATAGCCTTGCATCTCACTGTCCCAGCGGTGCGTCAAAAACGATTACGTACCACAGTTTTGCCGCTTGTTTCCCCGATTGGTCTGCATCGCAGGGGCAATTCCTTGAGTTCTGCGTGGCGCTGCTGTGGAGTGCGAGTGCAATCTGGATGAGGCATTCCATATGTGCTGGAATTTCTCACTGGTTGCATAACCAGTAAAAATAATATCAATTTCTTTTCATGCCAGAAAACGACGTCGCAAAATGAAATATGGGGAGGTTCGCATGAGTAGATTTGGAGCATCGCTTTTGGCGTTGGGTATTTCCTTGACAGTCGCTCCCACGGCAATGGCTCGGACTGCGGACGCCAACTCACAAGCCGCCAACTCACAAGCCGCCAACTCACAAGCCGCCGACGATCAGCCCAGTGGAGGAATTGAAGACATCGTCGTGACCGCCCAACGCCGCGAGGAAAGGCTCCAGGACGTGCCGGTTGCCGTCCAAGCTCTTTCGGCGAACGCGCTCGAGCAGAAGGGGGTGTCGCGCACATTCGATCTGCCCAATGCGGTGCCGGGACTGTCAGTCAATCGCGCAGCCAATACTTTAGTCTATTTTCTTCGTGGTGTCGGAAACTCGTCACAGGTCGCTGGCAGCGACCCTAGCATTGCAACCTATATCGATGGAATCTATCAAGCATTTCCAAATGGCGCGATGCTTACCCTCAACAATGTCGAGCGCATTGAAGTGCTGAAAGGGCCGCAGGGAACATTGTTTGGTCGCAATGCCACGGGCGGCTTGATCCAGATCGTCACGAAAACACCTAAAAATGATTTCACAGCGGATCTGAAGGTCGGCTACGACACCTTCGATACGGTCAGCGGGTCCACATATGTAAGTGGCGGCAGCGGCATCGTGGCTGCGGATCTCGCCATCAGCTATTCCAAGCAGCATGAGGGTTGGGGACGAAATCTGTTCACGCCCGATCAGGCGGGAACGGTCACATTCAATGGCGTGCCCATCGCTGTGCCTGATGTGCCGACCCACGAAGCGGGCATCAACGAGGATTTTGCGATCGGCTCGAAAATCGTCATCAGTCCCAGCGATGCCCTGACGATCAAGCTCGCGGCCGCCTACGCCCGCAACCGTTCGGATCAGGGCCTGTATCGGAACTATCTGCCTGGCACGTCCGCGCTCATCATTCAATCGGGGGTGACACAGCCCTATAGGCGTCAGGGCGGCTTCTGGGATTGGAATTCCAACGCGCGAAGCATCGGCACCAACAAGCAGTCGCAATTCAGCGCCGATGTCGCCTATGAAGCAGGCTCCGTCACGTTCAAGTCGTTGACGGCTTATATCGATGCGTCTTCCGATACCTATGTCTATTCGCCGGCACAGCCCAGGGTAGAGAGCCCGGGAACCCCGCAATACGCGCATTCCTTCGTTCCGGTTAAGGCCTTTTCGCAAGAGTTTCAGGTCAGTTCCGCGACTGGAGGACCTCTTCAGTGGATCGTGGGCGCCTATTATTCCCACAATAAGACTGGCGTCAAAGATTTGGAGTTTCTCCGCGGGAATTTCCTGGACCGGGGCATTCGGCGGCACGGGCCGCTGACGACGGAAAGTTTCGCCGGCTTTGCCCAGGCGACGTATGAAATCACCGATGATACTCGGATCACTGGCGGTTTGAGGTACACCAAGGACAAACTGGCGACTTCGCAAGTCTATGAGGGTACTACCCTTTCAACAATTCCCGCGACGCCGGCTCAGAATGCGTCCGGTGTGCGATCTAATGTCGTGCCTGAACAAAAAGCGAGCTTCGATAATCTCAGCTATCGCGTAGCACTCGACCATCACTTCACTCCTGATGTCATGGTGTTCGCATCCATGAATACCGGCTACAAGGCTGGTGGCTTCAACACCGGTACGATGTGCACGATCACCATCGTTGGGAACTGCCCTGCGGCGAATATTGCGTCGCCGGTCAAACCGGAAAAGCTGACGGCCTATGAAGTGGGATTCAAGACCGATCTGTTCGACCGAAAAGTCCGCTTCAATGCGTCGGCATTCTATTACGACTACAAAAATCTTCAGGTCATCACCCTGACAGGCACGCCGATCGTTTCTCTTCTTCAGAACGCGGCCAAGGCGCGGATCAAGGGCATCGACGCCGAACTGGAGGTCGCGCCTGTCAGAAACCTCACTCTGAGCGGCGCCATCGAAATTCTGGATGCGAAATATCTGGATTTCCCGTCGGCGGCTGCGTTCGCCCCGCGCAATGCGGCCCCATTTGGCAATGCGACTGTGGTTCTTCCCAATGCAAAGGGTAATTACCTGAGCCGCGCGCCCAAATTCTCCAGCACAATGGGCGCGACCTATACAGTGCCGTTGGAGAGTGGCGAGATTTCGTTCAATACCAGCTATACCTATAATGGCGGCTTTTATTGGGAAGTCAGCAATCGTCTGAAGCAGAAGGCCTATGGCGTTCTGAATGCCGAAATCGCCTTCTCCCCGAACGATTACTGGAGCGCGCGTCTCTGGGGCAGGAATATCACGAACAAGAAATATTACACGTTCGTGGATGCTGCCGTTTATGGCGATCGGGCGGCCGCCGGTGCGCCAGCGACCTTCGGCGTAACGCTCAACTATAAATATCGTTGAGGGTGGGCTGGGGTGCCGGATTTCGGCGCCCCATTCAACTGTCCGCGATGTGAAACCCGTCACATGGCAAAAATGCGCCTCGCCAAAGGTAAGGCGCATTTTTTCATATGTCTTCCCATTTGCGGAAGTGCTCGATCATTTCGCGGCATGCGGCTTCAAAGTCATAGTCGGCCGCAAAGGCGAAGCATTGTTCGGCAAGCGAACCGTCCATGAGAGGAGGCACGGGTTGCCAGGCCGGTGACGATTTCACTGCGATCTCGGCATCGGGGCAGATTTTGAGCAGGATGTCCTTCACCTCCTGCGTCGATAGTATTTCCCGCGCGGGGATATTATATACCGGCTGCAGGTCCGTTCTTTCGGAGAAGAGCATCAGGCCAACGAGCTTGGCGAAATCCCTGTTGTACATCAGCTGCCAGGGCACGCATTCCAGGCTCTGGATAACCGTTGGTTTGCCGAGTGCGACATCACGAATGGTGCTATTGAACGAACCGGCTCCGCCGGTCAGCCGTCCCACGCCGTAGACGAGCGCGGGTCGGATCGCCACGCAATCAAGACCACGCTGCCTGTGCAATGCAGAGACGGATTCTGCGGCCAGCTTCGAACATCCATAGAGCGTGTTGGGCCGGACGTCGTAGCTTTCGTCTACCTTTTCCCCACGATAGACGGCATTCGCGCCCAGGACCGCCGCGCTGCTCGTCCAGACTACCCTTTTGACGCCGTGCCGTGCCGCCGCATCGAGGACATTGGCCAGGCCGCCTACATTGGCGCGCATTGTCGCGGCTGGATCTGCATTAGCGGCGTCGCTGACGACCGCGGCAAGATGCACGACATAGTCGGCATGATCCGATATGGCTCGAGCCAAGCGAGTGGCGTCGGCTATGTCGCCCTCCAATATGTTCGGCCCGGCTCCGCCAAATTGCACATTTTCCCTATTGGGCTTGATATCATAGGTCGTTACATCGTGGCCGTGACCAAGAAGATGTTCAACGATCCGGCATCCGAGGAGGCCAGTGCCTCCCGTTATGAGGATTTTCGACATTTTCGGACTATACTCTCGCTCATCTCATTGCGGTAGCATCGTCGTAGCCCACGCATGCTCGGCGGTCACAGTTCCCGACAACGGGTCCGTCATAATTCTATATGGAATTAGGGTTCGATGGGGTTGCGCTGGGACTGTGTCGAAGGTTAGCGAAGGATCAAGCTGCTCATGTGCAATAAAGTTTGGGCTTGCGACTGGGAAAGCCGCCAGGAACAGGCTGAAGCGCATGACCGACCTAATCCACTGCGTGAAGGACGCCGACATCGCTTTTTCGCCGGTGACCCCATAGAACGTAATTTGAGAGGATTCGTGATGCTGAAACTGGACAATGGCAAGCCCATCTCCATCCTTGACCCAGAGATATCGCAATGTCCCTATCAGGCGTATGAGAAGCTGCTTGAAGAAGCGCCGGTATATTGGGATGAGATCGCAAAGACCTATACCATCACGCGATATGAAGATATTCGCATGCTGTTGAAGGATCCGACGCTGTTGACCGCCGAGCACGCGGTCGAAAAGATGCGCGCGGTCAATGATCCGGAACGCGCAGAGAAGATCAAGCAGATATTCGCTTCGGAAGGGTGGCCGCGGGCGCGGCCGATCGGTAATTATGAAGGTGCCGAACATGCCGAGCGTCGTGGTTTGCTGGAACCGTTTCTGAGAGCGGGCAAGGTCAAGGAATATGACCCCATGCTCCGCGAGATCGCCGACAGCCTGATCGACAAGTTCATCGACGATGGCGGATGCGATCTGGTCAACCAGTTTTCCGAGCATTTTTCCCTTCTTGTAATCTGCCGCCTTGTCGGTGCGCCTGATGAGGCCATCGAACATGTTCGCGCCGCGGCAGCCGTGATGCTGCGCAACATGAGCATGCTGCAGTCCGAAGAGGAGGAGATAGAAGGCGCTCGAGTGGAAATCGCGGCCCAGCATTATTTCAAGGGCCTGATCGACCAGTATCGCGCGGAGCCGAACGACAGCCTGCTGAGCGCGCTGATCAACTCGAAGCTGCCCAGCGGCGCGGTAATGAACGATTCCGAAATCCTGATGTTCGTCATGCTCGACCTCTTCTTCGCCGGGGCGGAGACGACGGCCAAGGCGATTTCGTCGGGCATCGCCATGCTTGCGGTCGACGAAAAGCTCGCGGCCCGGCTGGAAGCTGATCGCGACGGCAATTTGCGGACATTCATTGAGGAAGTGCTGCGTCAGGAGCCGCCGGCGACGACCTTGTTCCGCATCGCGCTGAAGGACATCGATCTCCATGGCGTGACCATCCCAAAGGGCGCCTGGGTGACGCTTCGTTCGGCTGCCGCCAACAGGGATCCGCGGATGTTCGCGTGCCCCGCCTCGATCGACTTGGATCGCAAGAATGCCGCCCAGCATCTGGGGTTCGGATCGGGGGTGCATGCATGTGTCGGGGCCCCGCTTGCCCGCCGGGAGCTGACGATCGCCTTTCAGGCTCTGTTATCGCGGATGACCAACATCCGCCTCGCGCCGGGTGAAAAGGCCGAATATGCGCCGCATATTCACCTTCGCGGTTTTCAACATCTGAACATCCGGTTCGACAAGCGCTGAGATGATCGGCGATGAGGCGACGGCCAGGCGACACCATCGTCTCCTGCACGCGGACATGACAGCATGAGCAGCCTTTCCAAACTGCGCTCATCGGCCGGCTTGGCTCTGAGCCTCCTCGCCCTCATCAGCTTCTTCAACTATTTCGACCGCGTCCTTATTTCCGTGCTTGCGGCGCCCATTAGTGCCGAATTCCATCTGTCCGATACGCAAATTGGTCTATTGAGCGGCCCTGCCTTCATTGTCATATATGTGATTACGAGCGTGGCTGCCGGGCTTCTCGCGGATCGCTGGCACCGGCGCAGGATCATTGGCATCGCGCTCGCTTTATGGAGCGTCATGACGGCGCTGTGCGGCGTTGCACAGACTTTTGGTCATCTGCTGGTCGCTCGTCTGGGCGTCGGGGTGGGAGAGGGCGGCGTCAATCCGCCCGCCATATCCATGATTAGCGACTATTATCCGCCGACGCGGCGGGGGGTGCCTATGAGCCTGTTTCATGGGATCGGCGTTCTGGGCATTGCGGGCAGCTTCATCGTGGGCGGCTTTGCTGCGGCAGACTATGGTTGGCGTTCGGCCTTTTTTCTCGCCGGAGCGCCGGGCGTGGTGCTGGCGCTCTTCTTTCTCCTATTGGTGCGAGAACCCATTCGGGGCCAGTTCGATGATGGGCCGGTCGTACAATATCGCCTTGGCGAAAGTTTTGCGATATTACGCTCCAACAAGGCGTTCGTCTGGCTCACCCTCTCGACGGCTTTCGGCACTTATGCCAGCCTCGGCATTCTCCAGTGGTTGCCGATCTTCTTCGTCAGGACCCATCAACTCGATCTGAAGCAGATCGGCTTGCTTTTCGGACCGGCCATAGCGTTTGGTCTCATGGCGGGCCAGATCGTTGGAGGCTTCATCACCGACCGGTTGGCGAGGCAGTCGCTGGCGCGGCCGTTGATCTGGGGCGTCGTCGCGAACTGCCTTGTCATTCTGCTGTATCTGGCCGTTCTCTGGGTTCCCGCCACCAACGTGGCGCTGGTGATGACCTTCTTCGCCGCTGCGGTCGGAGCGTCATGGGCTCCCTGTTTCCTGTCCGGACTGCAAAATGCCTGCGAACCTCGCTTGCGGGGCACCGCCATGGCGCTCAGCAATGTTTGCCAGGGCGCAATCGCCCAGGCTATCGTTCCGTTCGCGGTGGGCTTCAGCAGCGATGCGATGAGACCGATTTTCGGGGATGCCTCGCTGCAGGTCGCGATCACCGGCGGGCTTTTTTCCAACCTATGCGCCGCCGGCGCGTTTTTCATGGCGAGGCGGGCGATGGCTCACCGGCTCGCCGTCCGCCATGCCTCGGTGAGGGAGGTACAAACCACTGTCGACTGACCTTCTCGCGCGCTGCCGCAACCCGGTAGCGGAGAAAGGCGGTCGGTCTGATCATATGCCGCGCATCCGTAATGTCGGCCAGCAAAAGGACAGTTTTTAATGGCTCAAGCCTATATCGTCGAAGCGGCCCGACTCGCGGGAGGCAAGCGTGGCGGAAGATTGTCCTGCCATCATCCCGTGGCAATGGGCGCGTTCATGCTGGATGCCCTTGTCGAGCGATCGGGCGTGCCGCCGGAATGCATCGAAGATGTCGTCATGGGGTGCGTCACCCAGGCAGGCGAGCAGGCGGTTAACATCGGCCGCAACATCATCCTAGCGTCGCGTTTGCCCGTCAGCGTTCCCTCTGTCACAATCGATCGCCAGTGCGGCTCATCGCAGCAGGCGCTGCATTTTGCGGCGCAGGCCGTGATGTCGGGCGTTCATGACGTCGTCGTGGCGGCCGGCGTGGAAAGCATGAGCCGCGTTCCGATCGGCACGGCGCATCGATTGGCAACGGAAGCCGGGCTTGGGAGCGGGCCGATTACCGACGCCATTCGCGAACGGTTTGGCGTCAACGGCTTCAGCCAGTTTACCAGTGCGCAGATGCTGGCGGATAAATATGGCCTGACCCGTGAGGATATGGACCGCTTCGCCGTCGAAAGCCACCACAAGGCTGCGGAGGCAGCAAGTGGCGGAGCCTTTGACGCAGAAATCGTGCCCATGGAAGTGACGCTGGCCAATGGCGAGCTGGCGCTTCACGATCGCGATGAAGGCGTGCGGCCCGACGCGTCAATCGAAGCCTTGGCCAACCTTAAACCGCTTGAAAAGGACGGGGCGATCACGGCCGGCAGTGCCAGCCAGATCTGCGATGGTGCGTCTGCATTGATGGTGGTGTCCGAACAGGCGCTTCGCGATCATCAATTGACTCCGATCGCGCGGGTCCACGCGATGACCGTCACGGCGGGAGATCCGGTTCTCATGATCGAGGAACCGATCTTCGCGTGCCGCAGGGTCCTGGCCAAAGCGGGTCTCACAATTGACGATATCGATCTTTACGAAGTCAATGAGGCCTTCTCCTCGGTCCCCCTCGCATGGGCGAATGGATTGGGCGCCGATCCGGATCGTCTCAACGTCAACGGCGGAGCGATCGCGCTCGGTCATCCTCTCGGCGCATCAGGCGGCAGGATCGCGACGACGCTGATCCACGCGCTGCATCGCCGCGACAAGAGGTTCGGTTTGCAAACCATGTGCGAAGGAGGCGGGCTTTCCAACGCAACGGTGTTCGAGCGTCTTTGATGGCGCGACCCTGCAAGAACGCGAATTGATGGGAGGTCGGAATGCTGACTTTTGAGGACGGCGCTGATGTTCCGACCTTCCTGCCGCGCGACGAAGGCACGCACGCGCCTGGTGACGACCGTTACTGGCAGGAAAGCTGCCTCATGCTCTGGGGCGACCTGTCCAGTGATTGCGGCGGACTGCTGCGCGTCGGTCACACGCCCAATCTGAACGGGGGCGAGATGACGGTCTGGGCCTATGCCTTCACGCCGGGCTGGGTCTATGCGGATGACTTCGACATGCCCCAGGGGATCGATGATCGCACAACCTCCGGTCTGTCGGCCGGGACTGCCGCCAGCTATGATTTTGACGGCCATAACACAATCTGGCGGCACGCGGGGAAAGAAGTCGAGTTCGAGCTGGTCGCGCACGATTATTATCCGCCGATCTCCCTGTGGCGAACGGAGGAGGGCAATCTCGCTTTCCCGCATTCGGAGGCCGCCTGCCGCATAACGGGTCAGCTTCGGATCAGGGATGAGGTCAGCGCCATCGACGGCATGGGCCTGCGCGATCACAGTTGGGGCGTCCGCCACTGGGGCAAGGGTAAGGTGCATCGCTGGTTCAATGCGGTTTTTGGACCCGATCTCAGCATGTGCCTCCTGACAATGCTGACAACTGATACGAGGGAGATTCGCCGGCTTGGCTATGTCGTGCGGGACGGCGTGGTCCATTATTCCAGCGAGGTCGACATCATCGTGCACATGGAGCCGGATGGAGCGACCCACCGTGGCGGCATTGGCAGGATAAGACTGGACAATGGCGAAGTACTGGAGTTCATGGCGGAGCCTGTGGCTCAGGGCGCCTACATGTCTCGCCATGACCGCTATCTGTTCCAGTCGCTATGCCGCGTCCGTCATAAGGACCGGACCGGCTTCGGCGATTTCGAAATCACAGAAAACGCGCATGCCGGGGTCCAGCCTCCCTCTGCTCTGGTCAACGGGATCATCAGCAAAGGTGTGCACTTTCGTCGCACGCCTGTTACGCAATACGCTTGACATGCCCTGCCCAGTAAGGTTCGCGGATGTCCTTGCGGCGGACCTTCCCGAGCGCGTCGCGAGGTATGGAGGTGACGAATTCGACTGATTTGGGCAGCTTGAATCCAGCTATATGTCGACGGGCTTCAGCTATGATCCGTTCCGGGCTGATGTCGGCGCCCGCCTTCGCTACGACGATAGCCTTGACCGTTTCGCCCCATCGTTCGTCAGGCACGCCGATCACGACCGCATCGCTCACCAGCGGATTGCGCAATATCGCCTGCTCGACTTCCGCAGGATAGACGTTCTCGCCGCCTGTACAGATCATGTCCTTGATGCGATCGCACAGGGTGAGATAGCCCTCCTCGTCAAGATAGCCTGCATCCCCTGTTCGCAACCAGCCGTCCCCGGTAAGGGTCATGGCGGTCTCGTCAGGACGGCGCCAATAGCCGCGCATGACTGCGCCGCCGCGGATTTCGATTTGACCGACCTGGCGTGGGGGGAGGGTGGCACCCTGGGGACCGGCTATCCTTATCTCCACGCCGGGTAGCGCCCGACCCACCGACGATATTCTGGAACCGCCGACGACATGATCCTCAGGGGTCAGCGCAGTGACTGCGCCCCCCATTTCCGTCATGCCGTAGACCTGGATGAAATCAACAGACAACTCAGCGATCGCGCGGCTCATCAAATCCATGGGCATCGGCGAAGCGCCATATTGGATGTAGCGCAAGGAACTGATGTCCAGCTTCTCTCGATCGGCGTGATCCAGCAGCATGCGCAACATGGTGGGCGCGATTACGAGACGGGATACTCTGTGCTCCGATATGAGCCGAGCGACGCTATCGGTTTCATATTCCGGCAAAATGACCGTTTTGCAACCGTGGAACAGTCCACGCGCAAGAATCTGAATGCCGCCAATATGGCCCAGAGCCATAGTCAGGATAAGTATTTCATCAGGCTTGCTGTGATCAGAGGACGAAACGGGGCTGAGGCGGCGCTGCCAGGTCAGGCATTTATGCGTCAGCATGACACCCTTGGGCGCACCCGTCGTGCCGGATGTGTAGAGTTGAAGAATGACGTCATCTTCGCTGCAGGGAAGGTCCAGGCTCTGATCGTGGGCGGCCTGCCAATGGGCAGGGATATCGTCTTCGCTATCCCGAGCTCCACAAACCCGTTCTATCAATCGGAAGTGTTCGCCAAGGTTCTTGGTCAATTCGGGGAAATCCGGCGTCAGGAAGATTGCACGCGGGTCCATATCCTCCAGTATCGCTTCCAGCTCGGCGGGTGCAAGTCGCCAGTTGAGCGGTGCAATGATCACTCCGCTGCGCGCTGCAGCGGCGATAAGGATCGCAAAGTCTGCGCTGTTCTTTCCGATATAGGCGAGGCGATCACCCTTTCGAAGACCATGTTCGCGAAATTCCAGCGCAGCTTGCGTTGCCAACCGATGAAGATCGAAATAGGTGATCTCTCGTTCTTTGAAGGCGATAGCGACCGCTCCCGGGCGTGCCGAAGCATGCTGGCGAACTACGTCATTCAAAGTAATCTGTTTAAACAATCCAATATCCAAATTTTTTGGTGCGAAAGCCTGCCTTGGTTCAATACCTGAAAACAGATCATGCGATAAGTGTCTGATGAGAAGATCCATGTTGATTGCATCATGTCAAACAGCGTTATCATCTTCCTGACTGTTGTTAACTGTCCCATTCTATTGCATCTGAATAACGTTCTCATGATAATAACATCATGAAATTGAAGCCACCAAGTCCAGCGATCCCCCTGAACGCATAATTCCATATGGGATGGTTGAGATGGCGGGAGCTTTCACAGTTGTCCAGAACCTCAAGCAGTGCCAGTCCAGCAAGAGAGATTTCCATAGCCCAAGGGCAGTAGAACGGGCGGCGCAATCGCCCGCGCACACGCTCGTTTGGGCCTATAATCAGGAGGGGAAGAGATGGCTTTTCGTAAAAGTTTGAAACCGGCGTTTATGGCGACTGCCTCTATATGCGCGGTCAGCTTCGCGTCAGTAACTCACGCTGAAGCAGCAGATCAGAACGTTGCGGCAGCCGCCACTCAGCAGTCGGCGACGACCGGTACGCGCAGCGATGCCGGCGTAGGCGAAATCATCGTGACGGCGCAGAAGCGCTCAGAGTCGATCAACACCGTTCCCATGTCCATCACGGCCGTAAGTGGCGAACAGCTACTGGCCAAGGGCGTCAACGGACCCGCTGATCTTGTCAAGGTTCTTCCAAGTCTTCAGGTGACGCAAACGCAGAAGGGCAATCCTGTCTACACATTGCGCGGCGTCGGCTTTTTCGATGGGACCCAGGGTTCCCGTCCGACTGTTGGTCTCTATGTGGACGAAGTTGAACTGCCATTCTCCTCAATGGCGCGCGGTGCGACGCTCGATCTTGAGCGGGTCGAGGTTCTCAAGGGGCCGCAGGGAACTTTGTTCGGCCAGAATGCCACTGGCGGCGTCATCAACTATATCGCTGCCAAGCCCACCGATGTCTTGCATTATGGCGGCAGCGCAACCTACGGCCGGTTCAGTGAAGGCAACATCCAGGGCTATGTGAGCGGCCCGCTGAACGATACTCTGTCTGTGCGCCTGGCAGGCAAGCATGAATTCGGCAGCGGCTGGCAGAAGAGCTATACTCGGGACGAGACGTTGGGCGACATCGACGTCACGACCGCCCGGCTTCAGTTGGATTGGCATCCGAGCGAACGCGTAAAATTCCTCCTCAATCTCAACGGCTTCAATGACCGCTCCGAATCGCAAGCGCCGGCATCGCTTGAGATACGTTCGCGTGTTCCCGGTGCCCTTCCGGCACAGTTCGACGGCTATCCGCCCACGCCCCGCAATCCTCGCGCTGCGGACTGGGATGTCGGCGGAAACTTCCGCAACGACACCAAATTCCGTCAGGCCAGCCTCCGCGGTGATTTCGAGCTGGGAGATATTGGCACTCTGACTTCGCTGTCCTCCTACGCTCATATGGACATATTGACGAGGGCGGATGCCGACGGCGTAAACTTCCCCAATCTCGTGCAAAACGACACGTCGACATTGGAAACCGCAGCCCAGGAACTGCGCCTGGCGGGCGACATCGGCAGCAGGCTGTCGTACGTCGTCGGCACGTCCTATGCTTGGTATCGCGCTGAACAATATAGCGATCAGCGCTTTACCATATCTTCCATCAACGGAACCTTCGCGATGTTCGGAATAACCGATCCGCTCGAAAGTTCCCCGGTGTTCGTGAGTTCGCGGTACAAGACGCTTTCCGCGTTCGGCAATATCGATTACAAGATCACCGATGCTCTGAAGATTCACGCTGGCATTCGCTACAGCGAGACCAAGGCAAAGAGCTCCGGGTGCATGCTGACAGGCGAAGGTGACGAAGTCGGTTTCTCTATGCTGTACAGCTTTGTCCGTTCACAACTTGGCCTGGGTCCAGTCTCCATCGCTCCGGGCGGTTGCCAGAGCGCGTCTGCCACCTATGAGCCGGGACTGGGACGTTTCAAGCTCAAGGAACATAGTGTACCGTTCCGGGTGGGAATTGACTGGGATGTCGCGCCTCGCACGATGGTCTATGCCAATGTCAGCCGCGGCTTCAAGGGTGCCAGCTATCCGGTGCTGGGATCGACGAGACTAGACGCTTTTGAGGCAGCGAAGCAGGAAGAGCTGACGGCATATGAAGTAGGCTTCAAATCGTCTCTGCTCAATCGGTCGCTTCAGCTTAATGGCGCTGCATTTTATTACGATTACAAGGACAAGCAGTTGCTGGGATCGGTGTTCGATCCCATCTTCGGCCCCGGGCCGAAGCTGATCAACGTGCCGAAATCGCGCGTCTATGGCGCGGAGCTTCAGATCGACTGGGTTCCTGTCGAAGGGCTGACCATCGCGGGCGGCGCTACCTATCTGAAAACCAAGATACTCGGCTGTTCACCCGCCGACGCGGCGCCGGGCACCGCCGGCTGCCAGTCAGACGGCTTCTACAATTATGACGGCTATGGCTCGCTTATCAACTTGACCGGCCAGCGGTTCGCCTTCGCGCCCGAACTCAGCGGCAATCTGGACGTCCAGTATAAAATCGCCATCAGGGACGATCTGAATGCCTTCATTGGCGGTTCGGTCCAGGCGCAATCCAGCGTCCTTCAACGGCTGGGTGAAAATTTTGCCCTCGGCGCCGCCGACCCGAACAGGATCACGAAGCAGAATGCCTATGCATTGGTTGATGTTCGGCTTGGCGTGAGCGGTCGCGACGATCGCTGGAGCGCTTTCATCTGGGGGCGAAATGTGACCAACAAATATTACAAGACAAGCACCTTCTACAGCTCGGACACGACAGTCGGCTTTATTGGCCGTCCGGCGACCTACGGCCTCACCGTGACGTTCAATCATTGACATGGCAGACGTCACCGGGAAGCACGTCCTAATCACCGGCGCGGCAGGCGGCATGGGAGCAGAACATGCTCGCACGCTTGCTGCGGCGGGCGCCAAGGTGGTTCTGACAGACGTCGAAGCTGACGCTGGACAAAAGGTGGCGGCCTCGATCGGCTCCAACGCCCTTTTCGTCGAACTCGACGTATCGAGCGCCTCGTCCTGGGCCGCTGCTGTTGAGGCCGCGGAGCGCCAGTTTGGGCCGATCACGTCATTGGTCAACAATGCCGGCCTTGGTTATCTCATACCGTTCGATGGCTTGACGGAGGCCGACTTCCGGAAGTTTATTGAGGTCAACCAAATCGGCGTGTTCCTGGGAATGAAGGCGGTGGTCCCGGCAATGCGACGCGTAGGGGGAGGCTCGATCACTAATATCTCGTCGGCTTACGGCTTGCGCGCGGGCGCCTCAGCTCTGGCTTATGTCGCGACGAAATTCGCCGTCACGGGAATGACGAAGGCTGCGGCAATGGATTTGGGCCGCGACAACATCAGGGTCAATTCGGTCCATCCGGGCGTGATCGGCGCAACCAGCATGACGAAGGACATTGACGACCATCTGGGAGCTCTGTTGACCAAGACCCCGTTGGGCAGGATCGGCAAGCTGAGCGAAGTGTCCGAACTGGTCAGATTTCTTGTCTCCGATGATGGCGGATACTGTACCGGTGCCGAATTCGTAATAGACGGCGGCTTGATCTGCCACAGCTGATCTGAGTTTCAGGGGCAGTCGCTGCGCCCGGCTTTCGTCAGAGGGAAAGTTCCTGGCGCGCATGAGGGACGGAGTTTCAGAAGTAAATCCAAATGGCACACCAGCTTCCGAGGATCAGATGACAAGTCAAAATGTCGCCACAGAATGGACGCCTGTCACCGTTCGTGGCGTGATGGTGCCGATGCGAGATGGCGTTCGCTTGGCGACCGATATCGCAATACCGAGCAAGGACGGCGTCGACCCGTTTAACGGCAGGTTTCCCACTCTCATTCTGCGGACGCCTTATAGTAGGGAAGCGATGGCAGCAATGCCCACGGATGTTGTCGCCAACGCGGCAATACCCGGTCCGGCAGCAGGCGTCAGACGCGGTTACGTTGTGGTCTATCAGGATGTCCGGGGTTGCTACGGATCGGAGGGCCAGTTTAGTCCGTTAGTGAACGAGGCGGCAGATGGCCTGGATACTATGGAATGGATCCGCAGCCAGCCCTGGTCTGACGGGCGCGTTTCCTTTTTCGGCCCATCCTACCACGGAGGGGCGGCTATGGCGGCCGCGGGCCAGGCGCCGGATGGACTCGTCACTGCATTCCTGCAATCTCCCGCGCCTGCCCAGTATGGCGGCGGGTGGCCGTATTTCGATGACATATTCGGGTTGGGAGCGGCGGTCCAGTGGACCATTCAGCAGTCTCAGATGGCGGCTTGCCGTGTGTCGGAAGATCAGCTCTCTCTCGTGCGGGAGGAATTGTTGGGCTTTAGTTCGACCGTCAATCTGATCCCGCCCGTCGAGGCTAATTTCCCAGGGGACTCGTTCACGCGCTTGCTGAAGACGTTGCCCATTCGAGATATGCCGGTTGCGCGTCATTTTGCCTGGTGGCGCGAGTGGCTCGATCAACGGAACTTGGTCGCCGAGGAAAACGACGACAGGTTCGCGAGGGCCACCATTCCCATGATGCATGTCGGCGGCTGGTATGACCTTTTTCTTCGCAATACCTATGAACAGTATGAAAGGCTGACGCGCGAAGCGGCGAGCGTTGAGGCGCGCGAAGGACAGCGGATGATCATCGGGCCATGGTCCCATGTCGATTGCTTGTTATTCCCGTCGCAAGCGGCGGTTGATGGCGAAGCGCTTAATCTTGCCTGGATGGACCAGAATTTAAAGAAGATCAGGCATCCTTTTTTCGACCATCCCGTGACAATCTATGTCATGGGCGAAAACCGGTGGCGGGCAGAGGCTAGCTGGCCGTTGCCGGACACTGAGCGGACTCGCTTTTATCTGCATAGCCGGGGCGGTGCCAACACTGCTCTCGGTGACGGCCTGTTGTCTACCGATCTTCCCGTATATGAGTCTGCCGATCAGTACCGCTATGACCCGGCCGATCCGGTACCATCGATCGGCGGCATCGACCTTTGGGGAAGTCGCGCCGCCCAGAGTGAGGCGGAAAGCCGCTCGGATGTACTCTGCTATACCTCGGCGGAATTAGCAGAAGATGTCGAGGTCACCGGAAAGATTACTGCAACGCTTTTCGCGGCATCTTCTGCGGAGGATACCGACTGGTGGATGCGGTTGGTGGATGTCGGTCCCGACGGCAAGGCTGAAACACTCTCGCACGGCGCCGTAAGGGCGCGATACCGCATGGGGCGCGCGCGTCCTCAGCCACTGAAGCCTGGTGAAATTGTCGAATATTCTATCGACATGCAGGCAACCAGCAACGTCTTCAAAAAGGGGCATCGCATCCGCGTGGAAGTGTCCAGCAGCTGCTTCCCTCTGGGAGAACGCCATCCGAACAGCTTCGTCGATCCATTCAGCGCGACTGAAGCGGACTTCGTGGTAGCGACGCAGACCATCTATCATGACGCTGAACACGCCTCCTTTGTCGAGTTGCCTGTCATCCCACTTGCGCGCGAGCGACGCTGGATCGACACGCCCTTTCCGCTCGCGGGTGGCAAGCATCTAGATTTTGGCAGAGGCGCTGGGCTTTAGGCCGAACTGAACGAACCTGACTATTGCGGCAGACGTTGGTGGAAATGATTCCAAGGCGGGGGGATTTGGGCGCTAAAGACCAATCCCTCTCCACCAAAAAGTTCGTCTTAGACGAAAGTCACAGCAACGGCCAGCTTGCTGCGCTATCGCAAGATTGATGACTCAAGCTTGCCCAACCTGACCCTGCTATCCATCGGTTCTATACGCACGCCGTGACAAGGATCAGTCGCTATTTCGGGGCGGTTACCATTCCATAGAGAATAGTTTATGCGTCTTCTTCTGCAATTCCGGCCGAAACGCTAAGTATGGATTTCGGATTTCTAGAGTGAAATGCCGTGTCGCCTCTGGCGTCTGGCCAAAATAGCGAATGAGATGAGAATGATGGAGCTGTTTGTAGTTACCCGTTCAGGAGCCACGGAAAAGCTTCATGGCGAAGAGGGCGCGACGCTGCTGGACGCGATCCGGGGTTCCGGAAATGACGAACTTCAGGCGCTATGCGGAGGTTCATGTTCCTGCGCGACATGCCACGTCCTGGTGGACGAGGAATGGATCGGCCGCGTGGGTCATGCCGAAGGCGATGAATGCGAACTGTTGGAGGGGTCTTCTCATAAAGGCGCGAATTCCCGGTTGTCGTGCCAGGTAAAACTCGAGCCGGGCTTGTCTGGCTTGCGTGTCGTTTTGGCACCTGAAGAATAGACGGGCCGGCTTTAGGAGGTGGTATGACAAGTAAATCTATATCCGTCAGTTCTGAATTGCTTGATCAGGTTCCCGCGCATGTTCCGCGTGAATTGATTCATCCGTTCAGCGTGTTCGACAATCCTGAGATGAAGAAATGTCCATACGCTGCCATGAGCAATCTTCACGAACAGCCGAATATATTCTGGTCTCCGCTCAGCAATAGGGGTGGTAAGGAGGACGGCGGATCCTGGGTCATAACACGGGCCGACGATATTGCGCGAATTCTTGGCGATCCGCTAACCTTTTCCAGCAAGAGCATAACGGGGTTTTCCAAGCTGATGGGGGATAGCTGGGATATGCTGCCCCTGGAGGTCGATCCTCCATCGCATACGAAATATCGCAACGCTTTGAGTCATTTTCTTTATCCAAAGGTCATAGCAGGAATGGCGCCGGGCATTTCCCAACGCGCGCATGATCTCATCGACGGTATAGCCGACAAAAATGGCTGCGAATTCATGTCGACTTTCGGCAAGCCATTCCCGGTCAGCATCTTCATGCAGTTGATGGGCTTGCCATCGGATCGCATGAGTGTATTTCTATCCTGGGTTAAGGGGTTGCTGCATGGCGATACGATCACCGATCGTCAGGCGGCGGCATTCGAAATCAAGGCATATTTGCTCGACCTAATGAAAGATCGACGCAACTCGCCCAAGGATGATCTTGCAACCAAAATCGTTAATGCGACGATTGATGGGCGACTCTGGAACGATGACGAGGTACTGGGTACATTCTATACATTCTTCGTCGGCGGAATGGATAGTGTTGCCGCCACATTGGGATGGTTCTTTCGTCATCTCGCCGAGCATCCCGAGCATCAGCAATATCTGCGCGACAACCGGGATGCCATTCCACATGGGGCCGTGGAGTTGATGCGGCGTTACACCATCACGACTTCGGTGCGTTACTGTCTTCGGGATACAGAGATCAATGGTGTCCAGATCAAGGCGGGCGATTGGTTGACGATACCCTATCCTCTTGGAAGCCTGGATCCTTCGAAGTTTGACAACCCCATGGAAGTCGATTTTTCGCGCAAACACCCCCGTCACTTCAGTTTTGCCTCAGGGCCGCATTTCTGCATGGGATCACATTTGGCCATGAAAGAATTGACCATCGCGCTTGAGACCTGGTTTGATCGGATTCCACCCTTCCGACTGAAGAAAGATGCGCCGATCGAAGTATATGGTGATGTGGCGCTGGGAATCGCACATCTCGAAATTGAGTGGTAGATCAGTAGAATTTCGTAAGTATAGGCTGCGATGGCTTGAATTTGTGAGTTGGGTTTCTCGCTTGGCGCGCAAGTTGGCTCCGCACGGTCTCCATTTACTCTATTTGGATCCAGGTGTGGACGTGATGGATAAAATTCATGAGAGCGGCGTGAGTTTTCTGGCTGCGCACGGCCTTTCGCGAGAGCGCTTTTGTTTGTTGAAGATACCTATGACCTGATGGCGTTCCCTTTAGTGTCTGCTTCGAAATTATCGGTCGGGATTTCATGATCTTGCGATACGGCGGGCGAAGAGTTGGATCGAGGCGATGAAAAGCCATGCGGCTGCCGATGCGATGGTCTGCTCGAAGTTCTTGGCGAACCGCCGCAAGGCCAGGCTCGTCGATCAGGAACGTCGCCTGCTGGGGCGCCTGCCATCCCATCGGACCACAGACTTTGCCATGATCGCGGTCGACGTCAGCCGTAACGGTACCGTTCCTATCGAGAGGGTCATTTATTCGGTTCCCTCCCGTCTGGTCGGTCGTCGGCTGCACGCTCATCTCTGCGATGACCGCATCGATCTCTTTCTCGGCCCCGACAAGGTGATGAGTCGCCAGCCTGCATAGGCTGAAGATGTTCACCGACAATCCGCCCGCAGATCTGGAAGCGAGAATCGACACTTTCGAACGGGTGCATTGGCGCTTTCACCTGGCGCTGATCGCGGCATGCGGTTCGGATCATCTGATCGCCATCTATCGCGATCTTTATGAGCAGACCCGCCGGTACCGTTCATTGATGTTCAAATCGGACACCGACGCCAGCGACGCATATGAGAAGCATGGATTGCTGGCTCAATATTGCCTGGCCCGTGACCGGGATCGCGCTCTGGAGGTTCTGTCGGGGCATCATCATATATTGCTCAACACGATTTACGAGCGTTAGGGACGCCTGCCTTCGACAGGGCCGATAGCGTGCGGGATTTTGCGCGGCGGCAGGAATTTCGTCCTTCATTTCGACGGATGCGGAAAACGGCAAGCAGTTGCATTTTGTGCAACGCAAAAATTTTACTTGCGACTCGCGCGAATCGGTGACAGCTTCCAACCGGTCGAAGCAGGGGCGCTTCGGCACTCAGGTCGATCCTGCCGATGACGGTAAGGTTCGGCCACGGTTCGCAAGAGCCAATTTGGCAATGACGCCGCCCGGACAGGTCTGAAGACCTTCGTCCTGGCGGCTTTTTTATTGGTTTTCCGCTGGCGGCATGGATGCCGCCGGGCGGTTCTCGACATCAACTTTCGAACGCTGGACTGATTTCCGGCGGCGGCCGGTTGCGCCCTTCGCGCAGCGGCGACGATTTTCAGGGAAGGACATGGAAATGGCAGAGGGGGATAATCCGGACGGCGTCAGCCGGCGTGGACTGCTCAAGACGACCGGTACGGCGGCGCTGTTCGCTGCGGTGCAACAGGCCTTTCCGTCGGGCGCTTTCGCGGCTGGCACAGGACCGGAGGTCACGGGCGCCAAGCTGGGCTTCATCGCGCTGACCGATGCGGCGCCGCTGATCATCGCCAAGGAACTGGGTTTCTTCGCCAAATATGGCATGCCCGACGTGCAGGTGACCAAGCAGGCCAGTTGGGGCGCGACGCGCGACAATCTGGTGCTGGGCAGCGGCGGTGGCGGCATCGATGGCGCGCATATCCTGACGCCCATGCCCTATCTGCTGACGCTGGGCGCCATCGGCAAGGCGACGCCGATGAGCATTCTCGCCCGCCTCAACGTCAACGGCCAGGCGATTTCCGTTTCGAAGGAATATCTGGGGTCCAAGGCCGACCTGAACGCCGGCAAGATGAAGGGCGTGATCGCCCAGCGCAAGGGCGCGGGCAAGAAGATCACCATGGCCATGACCTTCCCCGGCGGCACGCATGACATGTGGCTGCGTTACTGGCTGGCGGCTGGCGGGATCGATCCGGACAAGGATGTGGAACTGATCACCGTGCCGCCGCCGCAGATGGTGGCGAACATGAAGGCCGACACCATGGACGCCTTCTGCGTGGGTGAGCCGTGGAACGACCAGTTGGTCGCGCAGCAGCTTGGCTACACCGCCGTTTCGACCGGCCAGATGTGGATGAACCATCCCGAAAAGAGCTTCGCCATGCGGTCCGATTGGGTCGCGAAATATCCCAAGGCGGCGCAGGCGATCACGGCGGCGATCATCGAGGCGCAGCGCTGGGCGGACAATCCGGGCAACATCACCCGTCTGGCGGGCACGATTGCGGGCCGCGACTATCTGAAATGCCCGATCACCGACATTGCCGACCGCTTGCAGGGCAATTTCAACATGGGCGACGGACGGAAATTCCCGAACGCGGCCTTCAAGATGAAGTTCTTCGCGGGCTTTGCGTCCTTCCCGTACAAGAGCCACGACCTCTGGTTCCTGACCGAGAACCAGCGCTGGGGCAAGCTGCCCATGACGCTGGATACCAAGGGCACGATCGCCAAGGTCAACCGGTCCGACATCTGGCGCAAGGCGGCCGCGATGCTGGGCGGCAAGGGCCCGGCCAGCGACAGCCGCGGCGTCGAGAAATTTTTCGACGGCAAGACGTTCGATCCCGCCAATCCCAAGGCCTATCTGGCCAGCCTGGCGATCAAGCGGGTCTGATGAGGAAGGAAACCAGCATGGTGTCGCCATCGCCCGGCAAGACCAGCGGACCGTCGGCTTCGGCCGGCGGCGCCGCGACCGAATTGGGGGTTATCGTGCCCTATCCCGAAGAGGCCATCGCCCGGCGCAGTTTCGAACCTGTGGCCGCGCCGGTGCATCCGCTGGCCCGGATCGCGCGATCCGTAGCGGCGAGCGCGCTGCCGACCGTGGTGATGGTCGTCGGGCTGCTTGCCTTCTGGCAGTTGCTCTGCGGATCGCCCGACGCGACTTTCCCCAGCCCGATCAAGGTCTGGCAGGAAAGTCATGAGGTCATCACTCATCCGTTCAAGGGCGTGGAAATCGGCCTTACCCATTTCAGCATCCAGGATGGCGGCGATGTCGGCATTGCGGGTCATGTGCTGACCAGCCTGAGCCGCGTTCTGATCGGCTACAGCATCGCGGCTGTGATGGGCGTGGCGCTGGGCATATTGATCGGGCAGAGCGTCTTTGCCTTCCGCGCGCTCGATCCGCTGTTCCAGGTGCTGCGCACCGTGCCGCCGCTGGCATGGCTGCCGATCAGCCTGGCGATCTTTCAGCAGGCGCAGCCGTCCGCGATCTTCCTGATCTTCATCACCGCGATCTGGCCGGTCATATTGAACACGGCGGCGGGCGTGCAGACCCTCCCGACCGCTTATCGCAACGTCGCCAAGGTGCTGGCGCTCAATCCGGTCGAATATTTCGTGCGGATCATGCTGCCCGCCACCGTGCCGCACATGTTCACGGGGTTGCGCATCGGCGTCGGCATGAGCTGGCTCGCCATCGTGGCCGCCGAGATGGTGCAGGGTGGCACCGGCGTCGGCTTCTTCATCTGGGACAGCTACAATAGTTCGCTGCTGACCGACACCATCGTCGCGTTGATCTGGATCGGCATGGTGGGCTTTGCACTGGACCGCATCGTCGCCTTTGCGGGCCGCGTCATCGGCCGCGCAGGCTGAACAAGGGGAGGCAGGACCATGAAACAGCGCAGCTATCTCGCGCTTGAGGGCATCACCGTCGAATTTCCGACCAAGGCTGGGCGCTTCTGCGCGCTCGACGGGATCGATCTGGAAGTCGAAAAGGGGCAGTTCGTGGCGCTGATCGGCCATTCGGGCTGCGGCAAATCGACCTTGCTCAACGCCGTGGCGGGGCTGGTCAAGCCGACCCGCGGCGCCATCTTCCTCGACGGGCAGGTGGTGGACGCGCCGGGGCCGGACCGGGCGGTGGTCTTTCAGGACCATAGCCTGCTGCCCTGGTTGACGGTGGAGGAAAATGTGCGCCTGGCGGTCGACAAGACGGCGGGCGGCAAGAACAAGGCCGAGCGCAAGGATTGGGTCATGCACAATCTGGAGCTGGTCCAGATGACCCATGCCGCCGCGAAGCGCCCCGGCGAACTGTCCGGCGGCATGAAGCAGCGCGTCGGCATCGCCCGCGCCATTGCGATGAACCCGCGCGTATTGCTGATGGACGAACCTTTCGGCGCGCTGGACGCGCTGACGCGGGCGGCGCTTCAGGATGTGGTCATGGATTTGCAGGCGCGGCTCAACAACACCGTGCTGATGATCACCCATGACGTCGACGAGGCGGTGTTGCTGGCCGACCGGGTCGTCATGATGACCAACGGTCCGGCGGCGCGGATCGGCGAGGATCGTACCGTGGCGCTCGCCCGCCCGCGCAACCGGCTGGAGGCGATAGACACGCCCGAATATGCCGAGGCGCGCTCCGCCGTCATCCATTTCCTGCATGAGCGCTACCGCAATCCGGCGACGCTCGCGGCCTGAAATCCGGCTTGGAGAGGATGCTCTGAAAAGGCCCAAAAAAGCCATCGGGAGCAATTTAAGGGGGATTTATGAAGAAGGTTTTTTTCCTGTTGTCGGCATCGGCCCCAATAGCGGGATTGTCCGCGATCGCGGCGCCGGCGCTGGCGCAGGACGTGGTGTTCAAGCCGATCGTCGAAGCGCGGCTGCGTTACGAGACGGTCGATCAGGCCGGTCCCGCGCCACTCACCAGCAGCCGCGACGCCGATGCGGTGACGATGCGGCTGCGCGCGGGCGGCGAGATTTCCAAGGGGCCGTGGGCTTTCCTGGCGGAAGCCGAGGGCACGCTGGCGATCAGCGAGGATTATAATAGTGGCGTCAATGGGAAGACGCTCTTTCCGATCGTCCCTGATCCGGAGACGGTCGAGGCCAATCGGGTGCAGATCCAGTATCGCACCAAGCCGCTGATCGTGACCGTCGGTCGTCAGCGGATCAATCTGGACGACCAGCGCTTTGTCGGATCGGTCGCCTGGCGGCAGAATGAGCAGACCTTCGATGCGGTGCGCGTCGAATATATGGGCGTGAAGAACCTGAAGGTCGACCTTAGCTACGCGATTTCGGCACGGACCATATGGGGCATAGACGGCGGCAAGTTCGGTGCGACCAACCGGCCGACGAACATCGATGGCGACAATGTCTTCGCCAATGTCTCCTACAAGACGAAGCTGGGGACGCTGACCGGCTTTGCCTATCTGGTGGACGAGGATGAGGCCGTCGTCGCGCTGCGGCGGAACAGCAGCCAGACCTATGGTGCGCGCTTCACGGGCGCCGTCCCGTTCACGAAGAAGGTGAAGCTCAGCTACCTCGCCAGCTATGCGCGGCAGAGCGACTATGCGACCAATCCGGTCGATTATTCGGCGGACTTTGTCGTCGCGGAACTGGGGCTGGATGTCGCGGCCTTCAAGCTGACGGGCGGTTATGAACTGCTGGGGTCGGATGGGGGCGCAACCGGGATTGCGGGCGGTTTCGCCTTCCAGACGCCCTTTGCGACGCTGCACAAGTTCAACGGCTGGGCAGACAAGTTCCTGACCACGCCGGGAACGGGCATCCAGGATTATTATGCCGGGATCGCCTATACCGTGCCGAAGATCGGGAAGGCCGGACCGCTGGTGGCGTCCTTCACCTATCATCGCTTCAGCAGCGACCGGCTGTCGATCCATTATGGCGACGAATATAATGCGCAGGTGACGCTGAAGCTGAACAAGCATCTGAGCGCGCTCGTCAAATATGCCGATTATCAGCGCAAGGGGATCGCCAGCTATACCGGCGATGCCGACACCAAGAAGTTCTGGGCGCAGATCGATTACGCGCTCTGAATTGTAACGGCGGGGCGACGCCGCCGTTGTTGGGGCGCCATCGCGACCGGGTCTTGGAAGGACCGGCGGCGATGGCGTTCCGATTATGGAAGGGGGCTGCGCTTCGTCCGGAATTGCGCCCCATGAAGAAGCTGCTGCGCCCGCAAGTCGAGCGCCGCGGCTTTTTTATTGGGCGCGATGCATGGGGATATGCCGGGCCGTCACAAGCGATGAAATCGCGGAACATCTGCGCAGCCTGGGCCGTTGGACAGGCGGACCAAGAGAGGATCGAGTCAGATGGGCAAAGGCATTTTGCTATGGCTGTTGGGCGTGCCAATCCCCGTCATCATCATTCTTTGGCTGCTGTTTCGCTGATAGATGACAAGACAGCGTTCCAAACCAGCAAGACGCGGAACGATCGGACCATCGGGAAGGGTGGTCGGGGAGACAGGATTCGAACCTGCGACATCCTGCTCCCAAAGCAGGCGCGCTACCAGACTGCGCTACTCCCCGGCGCTCGCGGGCCTTAGCGGTGAAGCGTGCTGCCCGTCAATCTCGCTTTTGCCCTTATGCCGTCGCCAGCATAGAAAAAGGGCGGATCGTACAAGACGATCCGCCCTTTCGAAAATCTCGCTGAGGCGAAGATTATTCGGCGTTCGCGGCGTTGCCAGCGACGTTCGCAGCGTTCGCGGCGTTGTCGGCAGCGTTCGCGGCGTTGTCCGCAGCGTTGGCAGCGTTCTCGACGACGTTCTCAACAACAGCGTTCGAAGCGTTCGCGGTCTCGTTAGCCGGCTTCTCACCGCAAGCGGCGAGGGCCATCAGGCCAGCCGAAGCGAAAACAACAGCGATCTTCTTCATTGTGTACGGCTCCCATAGCATTTTGCCGCGTCGCCACGCCAAAATCGTGACTTACGCGAGCGACCCGCATTAACGTGTGCGCTGCACAAATCAATGCTTTTCTGCGTCGGTGAAGCGACAGAATCACGCGACAGGGTGTTGTCTACAATAAAAGTTCAGTTACCGCCTAGCGATTCCGGCGCATTTGCGATTTCGAAAAGTGCAACTGCCCAGGCCGCGACATTCTGTCGAAGCTGTGCCGGGTCGATTTTGTCCAGCGTATCGTCGGGCGTGTGATGAATGTCGAAATAGCGGGTGCCGTCCTGCTGGAGATCGATCACGGGCACGCCCGCCTTCACCAGCGGTTCGATGTCGGAACCTCCGCCCGCGGGCAGGCGGCTGGCGGCGATGCCGAGCGGGGCGAGACCGGCGGCGACCCGGCGGGCGAGGGCGTCATGCCCCTGCGGCAGCCTGAAATCGACGCGCCAGACGCGGTCAGCGCCGAAGTCCGATTCCATCGCCATGGCGTGGGCTTCCTTGCCATGCAGATCGAAATAGGCGCGGCCGCCATTGCCGCCCACTTCCTCCGCCCCCGCCATCAGCAGGCGGATGGTGCGGCGGAGCGGTGCGGCCTTCGCGGCCTGAAGAGCGGCGGCGGCCACGATGCCGCAGCCTGCACCGTCATCGATGGCGCCGGTGCCCTGGTCCCAACTGTCGAGGTGGCAGGCGGCGACGACGACGCCCGCCCCGGGATCGCTGCCGGGGATTTCAGCGATGACATTGCCCGACGGCTGGTCCTTCAGCATTTTGGAGGTGAGCGTCAGATGCAGCCGCACCGGCTGGCCGCGCGAGACCATGCGGGCAAGCTGTTCGGCATCGGGCATGCTGAGCGCGGCGGCGGGAATGGGCTTCACGCCGGCGGCCCACATCTGGACGCCCGTATGCGGCTGGCGATGATTGTCGGTGCCGATCGACCGGATCAATATGGCGATGGCGCCCTTTTGGGAGGCGATGCTTGGCCCCTGGCGGCGGGCGGCGCCGAAAATTCCGTAGGAACTGCCGTCCTGGGTCGCGTGCATGGCGTGGCCGACGAAGGCGATCCTGCCGGTGAGGCTGGCGGCGGGCGCGGCTTCGAGATCGGCCAGGGTCGGGAAATAGACGACTTCGCCCTCCAGGCCCTTTTCCGGGGTGGAGGCGCTGTTGCCGAGGGCGGCGAGGACCAGATTTTGCGGGAAGGGGGAAATCACGCGGGCTTCGTCACGGCCGCGCAGCCAGACGGGCATGGTATAAGGTTCTGCGCGGACGTTGGAGAAGCCCAGGCTCTTGAGCTTCGCCACCGTCCAGTCGCGGGCGCGGGCCTCCCGCGGGGTGCCGGCCGGGCGGGGACCGACCTCCGTCGTGAGGCCCTCGGTGAAATCCATCGCGACCTTATCCGTCAGGGCGGAGGCGCGAATCGTATCGACGCTGGAGGGTGCCGCCGCCAGGGGAAGCGTGGGGGTGAAGATGCTGCCGAGGAGAAAGGCGGCAAGCGTGCCCGATCGGATTTTCTGCATGGATGAAGGCTTAACCAGCCATCCCCCATTTGCCAATGCGTTCCGCCTCCGCTAACCCGGCGCCAATTTCCAACGATTGCCTTTCGGAGCTGTTTCAAGCCATGTCCGCCTCCTCCCAATACGCCTTCGTGATGAAGAGCATGACCAAGAGCTTTCCCGGCGCCGCCAAGCCGGTGCTCAACCAGATCAACCTGCAATTCTATCGCGGGGCGAAGATCGGCATCGTCGGCCCCAACGGCGCGGGCAAGTCGACGCTGATGAAGATCATGGCGGGCATCGACACGGATTTCAGCGGTGAGGCATGGCCGGGCGAGAATATCACCGTCGGCTATCTGCCGCAGGAGCCGCAGCTCGACGCCAGCAAGACCGTGCTGGAGAATGTCAAGGACGGCGCGCGCGAAATCGCGGACAAGCTGGATCGTTTCAACGAGATCAGCATGATCATGGCCGATCCGCCGGAGGATGTCGATTTCGACGCGCTCATGGAGGAAATGGGCACGTTGCAGGAGCAGATCGACGCCGTGGACGGCTGGACGCTCGACAACCAGCTTGAGATCGCGATGGAAGCGCTGCGCTGCCCGCCTTCGGACTGGCCGGTGGACAGCCTGTCGGGCGGTGAAAAGCGCCGCATCGCGCTGACCCGCCTGCTGATCCAGAAGCCGGATATCCTGCTGCTGGACGAACCGACCAACCATCTGGATGCCGAAAGCGTCGAGTGGCTGGAGAATCACCTGAAGGAATATGCGGGCGCGGTGCTGATGATCACCCACGACCGCTACTTCCTGGACAATGTGGTCGGCTGGATCCTGGAACTCGATCGGGGCAAATATTTCCCTTACGAGGGCAACTACTCCACCTATCTGGAGAAGAAGTCGAAGCGTCTGGAACAGGAAGACCGGGAGGCGACCGGCCGCCAGAAGGCGATCAACGACGAGCTGGAATGGATCAGGGCGGGCACCAAGGGCCGCCAGACCAAGTCCAAGGCGCGCATCAAGAAGTTCGAGGAACTGGTCGCCGGTCAGGAAAACCGCACGCCGGGCAAGGCGCAGATCGTCATCCAGGTGCCCGAACGTCTGGGCGGCAAGGTGATCGAGGCGAAGAATATCAGCAAGGCCTATGGCGACAAGCTGCTGTTCGAAAATCTCTCCTTCATGCTGCCGCCGGGCGGCATCGTCGGCGTGATCGGGCCGAACGGCGCGGGCAAATCGACCCTGTTCAAGCTGATCACCGGGCAGGAGCAGCCCGATTCGGGCGAGATCGACATCGGTTCGACCGTGCGTCTGGGCTATGTCGACCAGAGCCGCGATCATCTGGACGCTTCGAAGAATGTCTGGGAGGAAGTGTCGGACGGCCTGGATTATGTGAAGGTCAACGGGCACGACATGTCGACCCGGGCCTATGTCGGCGCCTTCAACTTCAAGGGGCAGGACCAGCAGAAGAATGTCGGCAAGCTGTCGGGCGGTGAGCGCAACCGCGTGCACATCGCCAAGATGCTGAAGAAGGGCGGCAATGTGCTGCTGCTCGACGAACCGACCAATGACCTTGACGTCGAAACGCTGGGCGCGCTGGAAGAGGCGATCGAGAATTTCGCGGGCTGCGCCGTGGTGATCAGCCACGACCGCTTCTTCCTGGACCGTCTGGCGACGCATATCCTGGCTTTCGAGGGTGACAGCCATGTCGAATGGTTCGAGGGCAATTTCGAAATGTATGAGGAGGATAAGCGGCGTCGTCTGGGCGATGCGGCGGATCGTCCTACGCGGCTGGCTTACAAGAAGCTGACCCGCTGAGTTGGAAGTGCAGTGCGGCGGCGAGGATGAGCATGCAATGATTGCAATCCTCATTCCTTATTTCGCACTTGCAAAATAATATGGTGCAGTGCACATAGGGAGGGCCTTTCAGGCATCCTCTCCTAAAACTTTCAGGCCGGTCCCTCTGGGATCGGCCTTTTTTTCTGTGTGGAATGGTGGGCAGGAGCGGACCTTAAATCCTCCCTGCGCGAAGCGTGGGGAGGGGGACCGCCGCCGAAGGCGGTGGTGGAGGGGAAATTCGGAGGGCGTGCCCCATTCCCCTCCACCAGCCTTCAGCCGTCGAAGAGAGTCACGTGCCTCTCTTCGACCCTCCCCATCTCCCGATGGGGAGGAATAGGATAGGCCCCCTCTACCTCATCCCGCCGTGACTACATCAATCAGCAGGTCGGGCGTTTCTGGAAGGACGCAAGGCCTGCGACATCGACAACCGCCACGTCGATCCGCGTGACATTTGCAGCGGGAGGTCCCTCATGGGCGAGGGCGATGAATTGTTCCACCGCTTCCTCCGGTCCTTCCGCCAGCGCTTCGACGCTGCCGTCCATGCGGTTGCGGACCCAGCCCGCAAGGTTCAGGCCGGTGGCCCTTTCCACGGCCCAGTTGCGGTAGAACACGCCCTGAACCCGGCCGAGGATCGTCAGATGCCGGGCGATGGCGGCCATTAGTGGACCCGCTTGATCCAGGTCTGGCCGTCGCGGCTCTCCACCTTGAAATTCTTGATCGAGCGGACGAGGTCCGACAGCCGCTTGAACCCATAGTTGCGCGTGTCGAAGCTGGAGCGGTTGCCCGCAAGCTGGCCGACTTCGCTCAGGCGGGCGAAACCCTGATCGTCGCGCTTCACGGCGTTATAGGCGTCGACCAGCAGCTTGACGAGATCGGGCGCCACTTCCGCGCTCTCCCCGTTGTCGGGACGCTTGCCGGGTTCCACCGGCTCGACCGGAGCATCCTCCCGCGAACTGGTCAGCGCGCCGACGTCGATGAAGCGGGTGCAGGCGCTGCGGAAAGCCTGCGGCGTGTTCGCCGATCCGAAACCGTAGACCGAAATCCCCTCCTGCCGGATGCGCGTCACCAACGGGGTGAAATCGCTGTCGCTCGACATCAGGCCGAAGCCGGTGACGCGGCCGGACGCCATCAGGTCCATGGCGTCGATCGTCATCTTCATGTCGGTGGCGTTCTTGCCCTTGGTCAGGTCGAACTGCTGTTGGGTTTCGATTGCCTGCGTCACCGCCTGGTTGGCCCAGCCCTTGAGCGCGGGCTTGCTCCAATTGCCATAGGCGCGGCGGATGTTGACGGTGCCCAGTTCCGCCAGAACGGTCAGCACCGGGTCGAAATGGTCGGCGGAGGCGTTGTCGGCATCGATCAGCAGGGCGACATTGCCGTTGGGGATCGACGCCGTCATGTCAGGCGTCCAGCGGGGCGGGATGGAATTCGCCGCTCGCCTCGTCCAGCAGATGGAGCCGGCCGTCGGCAATGGCGAAGAAGGCGCCGACCAGCTTGAGATCCCCCTGGCGTTCCTTGACGCGGACGCAGGGGAAGCTGCGCAGATTGGCCAGGCTGACCTTGACGCCTTCATGTTCCATGGCGCGTTCGGCGTCGCGCCCCTGATCGTCGCCGAAGCGCTCCACGACCTTTTCCCGCGCCCCGTCCAGCAATTCGATCCAGTTGTGGATGAAGCCGCCTTCGCCCGGAGGCGCATCCTTCAGCGCATGGGTGAGCGCGGCCTTGCAACCGCCGCATTTGCCATGGCCCATGACGACGATCTCGCCGACCTTGAGCACCTGGACGGCGAATTCCAACGCTGCGGAAACGCCGTGGCGGCCCGGATTGGTTTCGAAGGGCGGCACCAGCGCGGCGACGTTGCGGACCACGAAGATCTCGCCGGGGCTGCTGTCGAATATCTGCGCCGGGTCGACTCGGCTGTCGGAGCAGGCGATCACCATGACGCGGGGATTCTGCCCTTCATTGAGGTTGCCCCATCGCTCCCGCTGGGCCGTCCAGCCGGTGTTGCGGAAGCGGCGATAGCCAGCGAGCATGTCGGCGAAATCAGTCATGCGCCGGTCTGTGCCGAACAATGATGGGGCTGGCAAGAGCGCTCTTGCATCGCTATCTGGGGCACATGACCGATATCGCCTCCAACCCCGACAATCGTCCCGCCAACCGCTCCGAGCGCGCCCGCAAGCCCGACTGGATTCGCGTGAAGGCGCCGACCAGCCCCGGCTATCATGAGACGCGCAAGCTGATGCGAGCCAAGGGGCTGGCCACGGTGTGCGAGGAAGCGGCCTGCCCGAATATCGGTGAATGCTGGACCAAGAAGCATGCGACCGTGATGATCCTGGGCGATGTCTGCACCCGGGCCTGCGCCTTCTGCAACGTCAAGACCGGCATGCCGCGCAAGGTCGATCCCAATGAGCCGCAGAATCTGGCCGATGCCTGCGCGGAAATGGGGCTGGAGCATATCGTCATCACCTCGGTCGACCGTGACGACCTGCCCGATGGCGGCGCTTCGCAGTTCGTGAAGGTGATAGAGGCGCTGCGCCGCACGACTCCGGACACGACCATCGAAATCCTGACGCCGGACTTCCGCAACAAGCATGAACGGGCGGTCGAGATGATCGTCGCGGCGCGGCCGGACGTCTATAATCATAATCTGGAGACGGTGCCCCGGCTTTATCCGACCATCCGTCCGGGTGCGCGCTATTATGCGTCGCTGCGGTTGCTGGAGACGGTGAAGAAGCTCGATCCGTCGATCTTCACCAAGTCCGGCATCATGCTGGGCCTGGGCGAGGAACGGCTGGAGGTTCATCAGGTGATGGACGACATGCGCTCCGCCGACATCGATTTCCTGACCATGGGGCAATATCTCCAGCCGACGCCCAAACATGCGAAGGTCATGGAATTCGTCACCCCGGCGGCGTTCAACGCCTATGCGGCGATCGCGCGGGCCAAGGGTTTCCTGCAGGTGGCGTCCAGCCCGCTCACGCGGTCCAGCTATCATGCGGGCAAGGATTTTGCCGAAATGCGCGCCGCCCGCGAGGCGCAACTGGCGAAGGCTGCCAAATAAGCCGATGCCCAAGCATAACGAAACAAGGCCGCTTCCCTACACGCCCGAACAGATGTTCGACCTGGTGGCGGATGTGGACGCCTATCCTGAATTTCTGCCCTGGGTCAGCGCCATCCGGGTCCGGTCCGACGACGAGTCGGAAATGGTCGCGGACATGATCGTCGGCTTCAAGGGGATCAAGGAAAGCTTCACGTCCCGCGTGCACAAGCATCGGCCGGATCATGTGCGGGTCGATTATCTCGACGGGCCGTTGAAGCATCTCCACAATGAATGGAGCTTCCGCGACGACGGCAAGGGCGGGGTGCTGGTGGATTTCGAAGTGGAGTTCGAATTCAAGAGCAAGCTGTTCGAAATGCTTGCGGGCCAGCTTTTCGACAAGGCGTTGCGCAAGATGATCGGCGCATTCGAAACCCGCGCGGCGGAACTTTACGGCGCGGGCGAATCGGGCAGCAGCAGTTCGAGCGCGCAGAGCGCCGCCTGAAGGCGGACGCCGCCCCGGCCCGTATCCCCGAAATGATGCATGTCGGCCACGATCTTGTCGGGGCTGGCGCCGCGTTCGGCGCGGGCGAAGACGACTGTGCCCACAGGCTTCTGCTCCGATCCGCCGCCGGGACCGGCTATGCCGGTGATGGCGACGGCGACATTGGCATGGCTCTTGTTGAGCGCGCCCTGCGCCATGGCCCATGCGGTGGCGATGGAAACCGCCCCGAAGGTTTCGATGACATCCTGCGAAACCTTGAGAAGTTCGCTTTTCATGTCATTGGAATAAGTGATGAATCCGGCCTCGAACACCTCCGACGATCCGGCGATTTCGGTCAGCGCGGCGGAGACCAGGCCCCCGGTGCAGCTTTCCGCCACCGCTATGGTGCGGCCGGCGCGGCGGT
This sequence comes from Sphingobium sp. JS3065, assembly GCF_026427355.1. Lineage (NCBI taxonomy): Bacteria > Pseudomonadati > Pseudomonadota > Alphaproteobacteria > Sphingomonadales > Sphingobiaceae > Sphingobium > Sphingobium sp. JS3065. The sequence continues at coordinate 1,278,891 of NZ_CP102664.1, read as the reverse complement.
TGGCGATGATGACGCGCTCGGCCAGTTCGACCAGCGACGCGGGAAGGATGTTATCGGGCATGGCGATCAGGATAGCGCGGGGAGGGAGAGGGTGGCAACAGCCTGTGCGGCGATGCCCTCGCGCCGTCCGGTGAAACCCAGACGTTCCGTCGTCGTGGCCTTCACGCTGACGCGGTCGAGCGACAAGCCCAGTATTTCCGCGATCCGGGCGCGCATCGCCTCCCGATGCGGGCCGATCTTCGGCGCTTCGCAGATCAGCGTCAGGTCGACATGTTCGATGAAGCCGTCCCGTTTTGCGACGCGCTCCGCCGCATATTCCAGGAATCGGGAGGAGGCGGCTCCGCGCCATTGCGGGTCGGATGGCGGAAAGTGGCTGCCGATATCGCCGTCCGCCAGCGCGCCGAGCAGCGCGTCGACCAGGGCGTGGATCGCCACATCGGCATCGCTGTGACCCGCCAGCCCCCGGTCATGGGGAATGCGGACGCCGCAGAGCCAGAGTTCCTGATCGGGCGCAAGCCGGTGGACGTCATAACCCATGCCGGTGCGGATGCTGCGGGTGATGCCCAAACGGGCTTCGGCGCGGAGGAAATCTTCGGCGTAGGTCAATTTTTCCAGCCTTTCATCGCCAGCGACCAGAGTGACGTCATGGCCCGCATGCCGCAATATCTGGGCGTCGTCGGTCGCTTCCCGCTCGCTGTCCCAGCTCCGGTGCGCGGCGAGGATGGCATCGAAATGGAAGGCCTGCGGCGTCTGGACGCGGGCCAGCCCGTCGCGGGCCACAAGGGCTTGGTTTCTGACGAGCGTATCGGTGACGGGCAGGGTGGGGATGGCGCCGGGCGCTTCCGCCAGGGCGGACAGCAGCCGGTCGATCACCGCGCCGGGAAGGAAGGGGCGGGCGGCGTCATGGATGAGGATGCGGACCGCGCCGCCGGAGGATGCGATATGCTCCAGCCCGGCGCGGACCGATCCGCGACGGCTGTCCGCGCCCTCAACGATCGCGGCAACCGGATGCTGGCCGAGGGCCGAGAGAGCCTCCGCTTCCTGACCCGCACCGACGACGATGACGATGGAATCGATGGCGGGGTGCCGGGCCAAGGCGTCTACGGCATGGGCCAGGACGGGCTTGCCGCCGATCGGCCGGAATTGCTTGGGAATATCGCCGCCTGCGCGGCTGCCCTGTCCTGCTGCGACCAGCAATGCGACGGTTTTATCGGTCATGCCGCCGCCTGTATCGCAGCATGGAGAGGACCGCCAGACCTGGCTTGCTTGCCGTTGCGGCGGATTTCGGCTAAGGGCTGCCTGTTTTTTAGGCAGTGATGGTTTGATGCGAACGCTTTCCCCGATTTCCATTGGCCCGGTGACGATTGACATGCCGGTCGTGCTGGCCCCGATGACGGGCGTGACGGACATGCCGTTCCGCACGCTGGTGCGGCGCTATGGCTCAGGCCTCAACGTGACGGAGATGATCGCGACGGCGGCGATGATTCGCGAGACGCGCCAGTCGTTGCAGAAGGCCGCCTGGCATCCGCTGGAGGAGCCGGTTTCGATGCAGTTGGCCGGTTGCTCGCCCACCGAAATGGCGGAGGCGGCGAAGCTTAATGCGGATCGGGGCGCGGCCATCATCGACATCAACATGGGCTGTCCGGTGAAGAAGGTCGTCAACGGCGATGCGGGCAGCGCGCTGATGCGCGACCTGCCGCTGGCAGCTTCGCTGATCGAGGCGACGGTGAAGGCCGTCGACGTGCCCGTCACCGTCAAGATGCGCATGGGATGGGACCATGCCAGCCTGAACGCGCCCGAACTCGCCCGGATCGCGGAGGATCTGGGCGCGAAGCTGATCACGGTCCATGGTCGCACCCGTTGCCAGATGTACAAGGGGTCGGCGGACTGGGCCTTTGTCCGGAGCGTGAAGGAGGCCGTGTCGCTGCCGGTGATCGTCAATGGCGACATCTGCTCCATCGACGATGCGGAATCGGCGCTGGAACAGAGCGGCGCGGATGGCGTGATGATCGGGCGGGGCGCCTATGGGCGGCCCTGGCTGATCGGGCAGGTGATGCACTGGTTCCGCACCGGAGAGCGGCTGGCCGATCCTTCGCTGGAAGAGCAATATCGGGTGATTACCGAACATTATCGCGCGATGCTGGATCATTATGACAAGCATACCGGCGTCAACATGGCCCGCAAGCATATCGGCTGGTACACCAAGGGGCTGACCGGTTCGGCCGAATTCCGCAACGCCGTGAACCAGGAGCCGGATGGCGATGTCGTGCTGGACATGCTGGCGCGTTTCTACGAACCGCTGATCGCCGACGAAGGACCGGTCGAGACGCGCAAGGCTGCATGACGGCGGCCATGACGACCATCTCCTCGATCCGATCGCAGCAGGATGGACCGGCGCTTTCCGAACTGATGACGGCGTTGCCGGTCGCGACCCTGGTGGTGCGGCCGGACAACAGCATCGCCGACGCCAATGTTCGGGCCGAAACGCTGCTCAACATGGCGCGTTCGGCCATCGTCGGCAGCGACATAGCGCGCACCATCCGCATGGCGGAAATGGGGGCGCGCTTCGATATATGGCACAGCAACAAGCCGATCGCGGCCTATGACGTCCGCCTGCATGCCGGGCGGACGGCGGAGATGGAGGTCGACCTGATGATCGCCCCCATCGTCGATCATGAAGGCTGGCGCGTGGTGTCGATCCATAGCCAGAGCCAGGCGCGCAAGATCGGCCATCGGGGCACTGCGGGCGGGGCGCGTTCGGCCATGGGGGCGGCCGCGATCCTGGCGCATGAGATCAAGAATCCCCTGTCGGGCATAAGGGGCGCGGCGCAATTGCTGGAATCGGGCAATGGCGGGCGGGACGCGGCGCTGACGCAGCTCATCTGCAACGAAGTGGACCGCATCGCCGCGCTAATCGACCGGATGCAGGATTTCACCACCGACCGGACGCTGGAATGCGGGAGCGGGAACATCTATCCGCTGATCGACCGGGCGGCGAACATCGCCGCCGCGGGTTTTGCGAAAAATATCCGTATCATAAAAAGCTACGACCCGTCGCTGCCATTCGCCAACATCAATGAGGATGCGCTGGTGCAGGTGATGATCAACCTGCTCAAAAACGCCGCCGAGGCGCTGGAGCATACGGCCAAGCCGAAGATACGTGTCGAAACGGCCTTTCGTCACGGCGTGTCCGTCGTGGTCGGGAAGGGCAAGGGCAGCGCCGTGCTCCCCATCGAGATATTGGTGGTCGACAACGGGCCGGGCGTGCCGGAACATATTCTGGACCATCTGTTCAACCCCTTCATAACCGGAAGGCGGGACGGAACGGGGCTGGGGCTGGCGCTGGTGGACAAGCTGGTGCGGGACATGAACGGGTTCGTGCAATATTCGCGCGACAGGGAAGCGGGGGAATCGACCTTCCGCATCCTGCTGCCGATGGGAATGGGATGATGGCGGCGTCTGGCGCGATTTTGGTGGTGGATGACGATCCGGCGATCTGCGTGGTCGTCGGCGAAGCATTGCGGCGGCAGGGATACAGGGTGAAGACGGCGGCCTCCATCCGGGAGCGTAGCGCGCTGCTCGATAGCTTTTCGCCCGATGTGCTGATCACCGACGTCATGCTGCCGGATGGCGACGGTCTGGACGGCGTATCGGAGATTCTGGAACGTCGGCCAGCGCTGAGCATCATCATCCTGTCGGCGCAGAACACGCTGAACACGGCCATCCGCGCCACGGAAAAGGGCGCGTTCGAATATCTGCCCAAGCCCTTCGACCTCAACGAACTGACGCGGGCCGTGTCCGACGCGATCGGGGCAGGGAAGGGCGCTGACGAGGAAGCGTCCGACGCGGGACTGCCACATGACGGCCTGCCGCTGGTCGGGCGATCCCCCGCGATGCAGGAGGTCTATCGGACCATCGCCCGCGTGCTTTCGAACGACCTCAGCATATTGGTGCTGGGCGAATCCGGGACGGGCAAGGAACTGGTGGCGGAGGCGATCCACAGCCTGGGCCAGCGGCGGACAAAGCCCTTCGTGCCGATCAACATGGCCGCCATCCCGCGTGAATTGATCGAGGCGGAACTGTTCGGATATGAAAAGGGCGCCTTCACCGGCGCCCATGCCCGCACCGCCGGCAAGTTCGAGCAGGCGCAGGGCGGCACCCTGTTCCTGGACGAGATCGGCGACATGCCGCTGGAGGCCCAGACCCGGCTGCTGCGGGTCCTGCAGTCCGGCGAGGTGACGACAGTCGGCGGATCGAAACCGGTGAAGGTCGATGTCCGCATCATCGCGGCGACCAACAAGGATCTGCCGACGCTGATCGAGGAAAACCGGTTCCGCCAGGATCTTTACTACCGGTTGAACGTGGTGCCCGTCGCGCTTCCCGCGCTGCGCGAGCGGCGCGAGGATGTGATCCTGCTGGCCCGCCATTTTCTGGACCGGGCGGCGCAGGACGGGTTGCCGCGCAAATCGCTGTCGGAGGATGCCGCGCAATTGCTGATGGCCTATCATTGGCCCGGCAATGTGCGCGAATTGCAGAATATGATGCAGCGGCTGGCGGTGCTGAGCCGGGAGAATGTGATCAACGCGGACATGCTGCGCAACAGCTTGCCGCTGGACGCCGTGCCCGCCGATCATGCCGCGCCCGGTAATTTGCTGGGCCAGGCGGTGCGCGAATGGGCGAAGCGGCAATTGGGCATCGGTCTCAGCCAGCCGAACCGCAATCTGCATGATGACCTGCTGGCCGTGGTCGAACCCATATTGTTCCAGGAAACGCTGGCGAGCGTGGACGGAAACCAGATTCGCGCCGCGGGGCTGCTGGGCATCAACCGGAACACGCTGCGCAAGAAGCTGACCGATTATGGCCTGGACCCCTTGCAGCTTCGGATCGGCGATTGAACGGCGGCGACGAACCGAAATTCCTTTTCGACCGGAAGCCCGATACGAGGCAATTACTGTGTTTGATCGGGCACATTAATGTTGTAACCAAGCCACTATGGAAGGCGCAGTGACTCTCCCCACACGGGGCCGGGCGTGGAAAAGATATTTCCCCCTTTTTCTGCGCCGCCGCCTTGCCACGGTGGTGGAGGCGGTGACCCTTGTCCTGTTCCTGGGTATGGCGGGGATCACTTATTTCCTGCTGTCTGGGCAGGGGCAAAGCTACACATTGCTGACGCCGCCGATCGTGGCGTTGCTGCTGGTCGCCAATCTGGTGCCCGCGATCGCGCTGCTGGTGCTGCTGGGGCGGCGGGTGGCGAAGCGGCGCGCCGCGCAATCGGCCATCGGCAGCGACGGGCAGTTGCACGTCCGGCTGGTGGCGATCTTCTCCATCGTCGCCAGCGTGCCGATGCTGCTGGTCGTGATCTTCGCATCGCTGCTGTTCCAATATGGCGTGCAATTCTGGTTTTCCGACAGTGCGCGGGGCATGCTGCAAAATGCGAGCGACCTGGCGCGGGGCTATTATGAGCAGAATCTGCGCGACGTCCGCGACGAAACCGTCACCATGGCGAGCGACCTGCGCGACTATCTGGGCCAGTCCAACGTCTCCAGCCCGCGCTTTGCGGAAGGCTATATCTACCAGGTCGTGACGCGGAAGCTGAACCGGTCCGCGATCATAGAGATCGGCAAGGACGGCGTGGCGCGCACGGCGGCGACGGTCGATCCGGAAAGCCGCCCCGCTTCGGAAATGCTGACGCCCGATGTGGTCAGGCGGCTGGCGTCGGGCGAGGATGTCGTCGTCGCCGCCAAGCCGAACCAGATCGAGGCGGTGACGCTGCTTTATCCCAACGCGAAAATCTATCTCTACGCCACCCGCGATTCCGGTTCGACGGCGTTCAGCAATGTCGAGCGGGCGCAGAAGGTGTTGTCGGATTACGACATTTTTGCCGCACAATCCCGCGCCTTGCAGTTGCGCTTCAACATCATGCTGTTCGTGGGATCGCTGTTGCTGGTGGGCGTGGCGGTCTATATCGCGCTGAAAGTGGCCGACTGGATGGTGCGCCCGGTGAACGAACTGGTGATGGCGGCGCGACGGATCACCGCTGGCGACCTGTCGGCGCGTGTAACGAGTCCGCAGGCGCGGGACGAGATCGGCACATTGGCGTCCGCCTTCAACCGGATGACCCAGCGGCTGGAGGCGCAGACGGGCGCTTTGGTGGCGGCGAACAGCCAGCTTGACGAGCGCCGCGCCTTTATCGAGGCGATCCTGTCGGGCGTGTCGGCGGGTGTGCTGTCGGTCGACCGGGACGGCATCATCCTGTTGCTTAACAGTTCGGCGGCGGACATATTGGTGCGGGAGGGCGACGATCCGGTCGGTCGGCCGCTGACCGACGTGTCGCAGGAACTGGCAGCGCTGATCGCGTCGGAGGAGGATGCGGGGATCGTGCAGATCCGCACCCATGGCGATGTGCGCACGCTGGCGGTCAAGGTGTCGGAGGACGCTTCGCGCCACATCCTGACCTTCGACGATATCACCCAGCAGCTTTCGGACCAGCGCCGCGCCGCCTGGTCCGATGTTGCGCGGCGGATCGCGCACGAAATCAAGAACCCGCTGACCCCCATCCAACTCGCCGCCGAGCGGTTGCAGCGCCGCTATGCCGGGGAAGTGACGAGCGACAAGGCGACCTTCACCCGCCTGACCGGCACTATCGTCCGGCAGGTCGGCGACCTGCGCCGGATCGTGGACGAATTCTCCTCCTTCGCCCGCATGCCCAAGCCGGTGTTCCGGCGGGAGCGGGTGGACGACATCGCCCGGCACGCGCTGTTCCTGCACGAGGTCGCGCACCAGGACATCCGGTTCGAATATCATTCCGTCGACGCCGATGTGGAAATGGTCTGCGACCGGCGGCAATTGGGGCAGGCGCTCACCAACATCGTCAAGAATGCGGTGGAGGCGATAGAGCCAAAGCCCGCCGCCGATGACGGCCAATGCCGCGGCCATGTTTGCATGACGATGGGACATGACGAGGGCAATCTGCTGATCGAGGTGCGGGACGACGGCATCGGCCTGCCCCCGGAGCGCGAGCGCATATTGGAACCCTATATGACCACGCGGACCAAGGGCACGGGCCTGGGCCTCGCCATCGTGAAGAAGATTGTCGAGGAACATATGGGCGAAATCCGCTTCGACGATGCCGAGGGGGGAGGGGCGCGGGTGACTTTGCGCTTCCCCATCGCGGCGCTGGAAAAATTGGAAGAGGGCCAGGTGATCGCCTTGCCCCATGGGAAAACTCCTGGAAAAGTGACGGCCAATGGCGCTTGATATTCTGATAGTCGACGACGAAGAGGACATTCGCGATCTGGTGGCGGGGGTGCTGGAGGATGAGGGCTTCACGACCCGCACCGCCGCCAACAGCGACAGCGCGATCGAGGCGCTGGATTCGCGGCGGCCTTCGCTGGTGCTGCTGGACGTATGGTTGCAGGGGTCGAAGCTGGACGGCCTGGAACTGCTGGACGAGATCAAGCGGCGGGACGCGAGCATTCCGGTGCTGATGATTTCCGGCCATGGCAATATCGACACCGCCGTCGCCGCCATTCGCAAGGGGGCCGCGGACTTCATCGAAAAGCCGTTCGAGGCGGATCGTCTGCTCCATCTGGTGTCGCGCGCGACAGAGACGGAACGGCTGCGGCGGGAAAATCAGGTGCTGCGTGCCCGCTTCGGGCAGGATGACGAGCTGACCGGAACTTCGGCGGCAATCAATTCGGTGCGGGCGACCATCAAGAAGGTGGCGGGCACGGGCAGCCGCGTGCTGATATCCGGCCCGGCGGGCGTCGGCAAGGAAGTCGCGGCGCGCATGCTGCATAGCTGGAGCGGGCGCGCCGATGCGCCCTTCATCATCGTCGCCGCGGCGCGCATGGACCCGGATCGGGTCGAGGAAGAATTGTTCGGCGTCGAAGATCCCAGCGGGCTGGTGCGGCCCGGCTATCTGGAACAGGCCCATGGCGGCACGCTCTATCTGGATGAGATCGCCGACATGCCGCTGACGACGCAGGCGAAAATCCTGCGCGTGCTGACCGACCAGAGCTTTACCCGCGTGAGCGGGCAGCGGCAGGTGAAGGTCGACGTGCGCGTCATTTCCTCGACCGCGCTCAACCTGGCGACGGAGATCGAGGAGCGGCGGTTCCGGGAGGATTTATTCTATCGCCTGAACGTGGTGCCGCTCGTGATCCCGCCTCTGGCCGAGCGGCGCGACGATATTCCACCGCTGGTCGAACATTATCTGGCCCGCTTCGCCGCGGAACGCCGGGTTCCATCGCCGGAAATCGCCAGCGACGCCATGGCTGCGTTGCAGGCCAATGAATGGCCGGGCAATGTCCGGCAATTGCGCAACGTCATCGAACGCACGATGATCCTGGCGCCGGGCGAGCGGATCGGCCGGATCGAACTCGACATGCTGCCCGCCGAACTCACCAGCAATGGCGGTTCGGAGGGGATGGGCCAGTCCGCCATCATGGGCGCGCCGCTGCGCGAGGCGCGGGAAAGCTTCGAGCGGGAATATCTGCGCATCCAGATCAGGCGCTTTTCCGGCAATATTTCCCGCACCGCCACCTTCATCGGCATGGAACGGTCCGCGCTTCACCGGAAGTTGAAGCTGCTGGGCATTACGGACGGCAAGGACGGCTGATCGCGGAAGGGCGCCTTTTACCCATTCAAGGCATGGACGGCTCTTCGCAATTGCGGTAGGTTCCTCCTGCTCCCGACAGGCGGGGGCAGGCAAGACACTCTGCTTAAGAGTGCGAGAGCGGGTAACGTCCCGCCAATAAAGGAATGGTGAAGACCATGGCCGACAAAGTGAACAACCTTCAAGATATTTTCCTGAACAGCCTGCGCAAGAGCAAGACGCCGGTGACCATGTTCCTGGTCAAGGGCGTGAAATTGCAGGGCATCATCACCTGGTTCGACAATTTCTCCGTACTGCTGCGGCGGGACGGCCAGTCGCAACTGGTGTACAAACATGCGATTTCGACCGTCATGCCCGCGCAACCCATGGATCTGACCGATCTGCGCAAGGCCAGCGATGGCAACGGCAAGTCGAAGCTGCTCCAGGAAATCTTCCTGAGCGCGGTGCGCAAGTCCGGCAGCCCCGTCACCATGTTCCTGGTTAACGGCGTCATGTTGCAGGGCGAAATCGCGGCCTTCGACCTGTTCTGCATGCTGCTGGAGCGGGACGGCATGGTCCAGCTTGTCTACAAGCATGCCATCTCCACGGTCCAGCCGTTGCACAATCTCGACCTCTCCGGCGAAGGCGAGGACGGGGATTGATCGCTTTTTCCTTTCCCCGTCGCGCTTCCCATGAAGCGGACGGGGGACCGAAGCGTTAAGAACCCATGGCTGTTTTCAACCGCGATTCCGCTGACGAAGTGTCGCATGGCGCACGCGCCATAGTGGTGCGCGCCGACGTCCATGGTCCGGAGCGCCGCGACAGCGACGCCCGGCTGGAGGAGGCGCGGGGCCTTGCCCTCGCCATCGGCATCGATGTGCGGGCGGCGCAGGCCTTCCGCGTGCGCGACCGCAAGCCGGCAACCCTGTTCGGTAGCGGGCAGGTTGACCAGATCGCGACGCTGGCCCGGATGGAAGAGGCCGAACTGGTCATCGTCGACAATGCGCTCAGCCCCGTGCAGCAAAGCAATCTGGAAAGGGCGACCGAGATGAAGGTGATCGACCGGACCGGATTGATCCTGGAGATTTTCGGGGAACGGGCCGCGACCAATGAGGGGCGGCTTCAGGTCGAACTGGCGCATCTCGACTATCAGGCGGGGCGGCTGGTGCGTAGCTGGACCCACCTTGAGCGGCAGCGCGGCGGCTTCGGTTTTCTGGGCGGCCCCGGCGAAACGCAGATCGAGGCCGACCGCCGGATGATCCGCGACAGGATGGCGAAGATCCGCCGAGAACTGGACCAGGTGACGAAGACCCGTGGGCTACACAGGGCGCGGCGGCAGCGGGCGCCCTGGCCGGTGATCGCGCTGGTCGGCTATACCAATGCGGGCAAGTCGACGCTGTTCAACCGGATGACCGGCGCCGACGTCATGGCCGAGGATCTGCTGTTCGCGACGCTTGACCCCACCATGCGGCAGATCGCCCTGCCGGGGCTGGACAAGGCCATATTGTCGGACACGGTGGGCTTTGTTTCGGACCTGCCGACGCAGTTGATCGCGGCCTTCCGCGCCACCCTGGAAGAGGTGTTGTCGGCCGATCTGATCGTCCATGTCCGCGACATCGCCCATCCCGACAGCGATGCCCAGCGCGACGACGTCATCGACGTGCTCAGCGAATTGGGCGTGGCTGGGGAAGGGGCGCTGGAAGCGGGCGAGGGCCAGGAGCCGCCGCCGATCATCGAGGCGTGGAACAAGCTGGACCTGCTGGACGAGGAAGCGGCGGCGCTGGCGCGGGAGGCGGCGGCGCGGCGGGCTGACGTCGTGATCCTGTCGGCCTTGACGGGCGAGGGGGTGGACGCTCTCCAGCGGACAATCAGTGCGCGGCTGACTTCGGGCGCGCAGGTTCATGCGTTGCGCGTGCCGCTGGCCGACGGCGCGGCGACGGCCTGGCTGCACGAACATGGTGAAGTGATCGCCAGCCGGGCGGATGGCGGGGATATGCTGATGGAAGTAAGGCTGTCGGATTCCGCGCTGGCGCGGTTCCTCAAGCGGCGGGCAAGTTGAGGCCGGCCCGGATCAGGGCCGCTTCAATTGCCGTTTCGCCTGCTGCCACAGGCCTTCCTTCTCATCGAGGGAAAGGGCGGTAAAGCCGTCGCCCGCCAGGCTTTCCATGACGCGGAAGCGCTTGTCGAACTTGGCGTTGGCGGCGCGCAGGGCGACTTCAGGATCGACCTTCCAATGGCGGGCGAGGTTGACGACGGCGAAGAGCAGGTCGCCTATTTCCTCCTCCCGGTCCGCGGGGGAATCCGCCGCCTTCACCTCAGCCAGTTCTTCCTCGATCTTGTCGATGACGCCATCCGTGTCCGGCCAGTCGAATCCCGTGCGGGCTGCCCGTTTCTGGAGCTTTTCGGCGCGGAGCAGGGCGGGCAGCGCGATGGCCACTCCCGCGAGCGCGCTGGCATCGGGTTCCTTGTCCGCACGCTCGGCCGCCTTGATCGCTTCCCATTGGGCATGGCCATCCTTGCGGTCCGTCCCTTCTTCGAAGACGTGCGGGTGGCGGCGGATCATCTTTTCGGTGATGGCGTCGATCACGTCCTGCAGCGCGAAATGACCGCTCTGTTCGGCCATGCGGCTGTGAAAGGCGACCTGGAGGAGCAGGTCGCCAAGCTCGTCGCGCAACCCCGCCATATCGTCGCGTTCGATGGCGTCGGCGACCTCATAGGCTTCCTCGATCGTATAGGGAGCGATGCTGGCGAAATCCTGTTCGATGTCCCAGGGGCAACCGGTTTCGGGATCGCGAAGCCGCGCCATGACATTGGCGAGCGGCATGATGTCGGCGGGACTCGCCTTGCTGGAGGAAGACATGCGGGATCCTGGATTGACGAGATGACATGGAGGGATAGGGCTTCAAGGGGGGAAAGGCCAGCCCCGCCCATCTGTATCTGTGTTCGCACCGGATAGAGAAGACACTATCTGCCCCCGATAGAAATGACACCTCTTGATCACAGCAGGGGCTGCGTGGAGCCCTCGGGATAGCGCAGCGCAGACCCTGCTGATGGCGTAACAGTGGTGGGGAAGGGCACGGACCCGCTGCGACGGCAGCGGGCTCGGTCAGAACCGCTTTAGCGCGCCTTCACGAACTCGAGCGTGCCGCGCGCCCGTAATTCCGCCTGGCTGAGCCGGGGACGACGTTTGAGCTTGGCCCCACCCAACCGACGCCCATCGATCTTCACCGGCACCTCCGGTTCCGGGAACAGATGCATTGGCTGGTCGCGGCGAGCAGGGGCATAGTTGTTCCGCTGCCGATGATGCGGCGCGACCGCTTGGATCTCTTTTGCTAGCGCCAGTGCCGCGTCGAGATGCTTGTTATCGACGATGGCAGGTTGATTGATCCGGGGCATCTTGTCGAACAGGCTATAGGGAAGGGAGCGCCCCTCGTGGCGGATCTCGACTGTGCCGTCAGGATATTCACAGACATCCACGCGCTTGCGCACCAGTTCCTTGCTGATCGGGTTCGGCTCCAGAAGGAACAGCACTTTGTTATAGTGCAGCGTCAGCGCGGCCGTGACCGTCCGCTGTTCGCGCCAGACCATGACGGAGTGCAGATCATCCCGCAGTGCCAGAGGGCGGTGTAGATCACGACTGTCTGCGGCCGGACGAGCGAAGCGCGCATTGTGCCCAACCATGTAGCTCGGCAGAAAGACGTTCGCTTCTTCGATCGACGAGATACCTTCCAGGCGCATCGCTTTGATCAGGCGGTCCTGCAATGTGCCGTTCGCCCGCTCGACCCGGCCCTTGGCTTGGGGTGAGTTGGCGCAAATGATCTCGATGTTCAGCGCATCGAGCGCGCGCCCGAAATGCGTCATGCCGTCACCCTTGGCGGTCGCTTTAGCGTTGCGGAAGACCGTGTGCTTGTCGGAATAAAAGGCCACCGGCTTGCCGTGCCGCTCGATATATTCGCGCGTCGCTTCCATGTAGGAGAAGGTGCTTTCGCTCTCGACCATCTTGAGGTGCATCAACTCGCTGGTCGCGTCGTCTATGTAGACGAGCAGCGTGCATCGCGGTCCGCGATCCTCAAACCATTCATGATCCGAGCCGTCGATCTGGATCAGCTCGCCACGACACTCCCTGCGGTGGCGCGGTTGATATGGGCGAGACCGGCGAGCTGCGCGATCCTGCCACAGACCAGCCTCAATCATCATCTGCCGCAATGTCTCACAGCCCACCGCGATATCGTGGCGCTCCGCCAGATACTCACGCGCCAGGGTCGGTCCAAAATCCGCATAATGCTCGCGGACCAGTGACAGGATCCGCTCGCGAAAGGCATTGCTGTGACGTCGGTTGCTCGGCCGACCACGTTTGCGCGACACCAGGCCTGAAGCGCCTTCAACTCGGAGACGTTCAAGCAACCGGAAAATCTGCCGGCGCTTCAAGCCCAGCAACGTCGCCGCATCCTCAACCCGAAGTTCGCCGCGGTCCACGCGCGACAATGTGTCAAACCGCGAAAGCTCGCCATGGCTCATCGCCACCACCGTCATAAGCGCGTCCTCCCGAACTGCCAGGAGGACCATGCCACCGGACTCTGCTAAGGACGCCCGAGGGTGTCATTTCTATCTAGCAGAGGGGTGTCATTTCTATCCGGCGCTTACATTCAAATAGTTCGATAATAAGGATTATGTTAAATTATTCCGGATCAATCTTCCAATATCCGGCTGTGCCGCTGGGTATCGCGCATCCGGATATAGACGACCAACGATATGCCGATCATCACCGTGACGTAGATATAAAATGCCTGCTCCATCCCGATCTGCTTGAACCAGAGCGCGACGAATTCGGCTGTCCCGCCGAACAAGGTGTTGGCCAGCGCATATGGCAGCGCGACGCCCAGCGCCCGGATATGGGCCGGAAAAAGCTCCGCCTTCACGACCGCGTTGATCGAGGTGTAGCCCGTCACGATGATCAGCCCGGCCATGACCAGCAGTCCCGCCGTTAACGGGTCTTTGGTGACGGCCAGCGTCGCGAAGATCGGATAAGTGCCGGTCACGCCCAATATGCCAAAGCCGATCATCAGCGGCTTTCGGCCGATGCGGTCGGAAAGAGCACCCGCAAGGGGTTGAATCAACATGAAAAGAAACAGCGTTATCCCATTGATTTGGGAGGCTGTTTCTCGGCTGAGGCCACTGGTGTTGACCAGGAATTTCTGCATGTAGATGGAATAGGCATAAAAAGCGATGGTGCCGCCCGCCGTCAGCATCATCACCGTCAGCGTTTCGCGGGGATGGCGGGTGATGAGTTCGATGAAGCCCGATTTGGGCGCGCCCTGCGCCTTGGCGACGGCAAAGCTCTGGGTTTCGGAAAGGCCGCGCCGCAGCCAGAAGACGATGACGGCCAACCCCCCGCCGATCAGGAATGGAATGCGCCATCCCCAAGCGTCCAGTTCGGCTTCGCTCAACATCGCCTGGAGCAGCAGCAGGACGCAAATGGCGACCAACTGACCCGCGATCAGTGTGACATATTGGAAGCTGGAGTAAAAACCGCGCCGGTTGCGGCCCGCCATTTCGGACAGATAGGTCGCGCTGGCGCCATATTCCCCGCCGATGGAAAGCCCCTGCATCAACCGCGCCAGCACCAGTAGCAAGGGCGCGCCTACCCCAATCGTTTCATAGGATGGCGTGACCGCGATCAGCAGCGACCCAGCGCACATCAACGCGACCGACAGCGTCAGGCCGCTCTTCCGGCCATGGCGGTCGGCATAGACGCCCATCAGCCAGGCGCCGATCGGCCGCATCAGGAAGCCCACCGCGAAAACGCCTGCGGCGCTCAGCAACTGGGCCGTGCGGTCCTCGCTTGGGAAGAAATGCTGGGCGAAATAGAGGGTGAAAGACGAATAGGCGTACCAGTCATACCATTCGACCAGATTGCCGGTGGACCCGCCGATAATAGCCTTCAGGCGTTGGCGCTGATCGGGCGTTGCAATGGATGCTGCAATGGATGACGTCATGGGGTCAGCACCATTTCCTTATCCTGCACACCCCAGCTTTTCAGCCGCGACAACATGTTCATTCCGATCACATTGACGTCGCCGAAGGCTGGCGAAACGACGATGTCGAGGTCGCTGGCGCGGATCGGGCCGATGGCTAATGTCGCTATGGTGGAGCGTTTTGCGTCGATCTTGCCGTTGGCGGTCATCATGCTGACATCGGGGGTGTTCAGATCGAAATTGAGGCCGGCCGCCCGGGCCGAGGTCACGGACAGGGCGGTGACGCTGGCGCCGCTGTCGATCAGGAAACGGGTCGGCGTGCCGTTGACGGCCCCCTCCACCCAATAATGACCGTCAGGCGCGATGGGAATGCGCAACGCTTGCCCTTCCACCCGCGCCGGAGGTGCGTCGTCGCTTGCCAGGGATGCGGGCGCACCCCCTTCCCCATCCAGGCGGCCGGAAAACAAGCCGAATTTCTCGCCGGTCTTGAACAGGCCAAGCAGCGCGGCAAAGATGACGATCCAGAGTATCGCCATCCGCATGAGGCCGCCCGACGGCACGCGCCGGGCCAACAGGGCCGATCCGACCAGGACAAGCGCCAGCACATACCAGAGACTGGACATCGCCTGATCGCCATCCATGCCCCCGGCCCCCGCTTTCTAAGCCTTGCCCACTATCGCCACCAGTCCGTCATAGCCCGGTTCCACCCCTTCCGGGAGTGTCCGGCACAAGCTGGCATAGTCCATGCTCTGGTCCATATGGATCAAGATGGCCCGTCGGGGCCGCACCGCCTGGATGGCATCCAGGGTCAGCGCCAGATGGGCGTGGGTCGGATGCGGCCTTTCGCGCAGCGCATCGACCACCCAAATGTCCAGCCCATCGTAAAGCGCCAGCATATCGGCAGTCATATCATGAAAATCAGTAGCATAGCCGATGGAGTGGCCATCATATGTGAAGCGGAACCCGGTGGAGAAAATCTCGCCATGGGGCTGGTCGGTGCAGGCGATGCCGATGTCTCCGATACGCAGGCCATCGGGCAGCGCATGGGGTTCGATTGTCGGGCGATAGCCATGCCGCCCCTCAAAGGCATAGCCGAAGCGTTCCCGCAATAATTTGAGCGTCTGCGGACGCGCATAGCCGGGCACCGGCGTCCCGCGATGGTGGTAGAGCTGGCGGACATCGTCCAGCCCATGACTATGGTCGGCATGGTCATGCGTCCACAGGATCGCGTCGATCTGGACCACGTCCGCCGCCAGAAGCTGCGCCCGCATATCCGGCGAAGTGTCGATCAGCAGCCGCGTCGTCGGACTTTCGACCAGGATGGATGCGCGGGTGCGCCGGTTCTTCGGCTCGTCAGGATCGCAGGCGCCCCAGTCATTGCCGATCCGGGGAACGCCCGAAGAGGTGCCGCTGCCCAGGATGGTGAGCTTGAGGCTCATGCCGCCTTGCTGAAAAGCTTGCGGAAATTGGCCGACGTCGCTTCGGCCAATTGCTCGACGCTCTCGCCCCGCAGATTGGCCAGGAAACGGGCGGTATCGGCCACGAAAGCGGGTTCGCAGGACTTGCCGCGATGGGGCACGGGCGCGAGGAAGGGAGAGTCGGTTTCGACAAGCAACCTGTCAAGCGGCAGGCGCGCCGCGGTTTCCTGCAAATCCCTGGCGTTCTTGAAGGTCACGATACCGGAAATGCTGATATAGAAACCCAGTTCCATCGCGCTATCCGCAAAGGCGCCGCTGGCGGTGAAGCAGTGGATGACGCCGCCATAGGCCCCCTTCCCCATTTCATCGCGCATGATGGCGATCGTATCCTCCTCCGCATCGCGGGTGTGGACGATCAACGGCAGGCCGGTTTCGCGAGACGCCGCGATATGGGAGCGGAAGCTGCGCTGCTGCCGTTCACGGTCGCTATGGTCGTAATAATAATCGAGGCCGGTTTCGCCTATGCCCACGATCCGCGGATGGGCCGCTCGCTCGACCAGCTTGGCGGTGTCGACATGCGGATGTTCGTCCGCCTCATGCGGGTGGATGCCGACGGTCGCCCACACATCGGGTTCGCGCAGCGCCGTTTCCAGCACGGCATCCCACTCGCTTTCACGGGTGGCGATGTTCAGCATCAGGCTGACGCCAGCGTCACGCGCACGTTCAAGCACATTCTGCTGATCCTCGATCAACCCTTTGTAATTCAAATGGCAATGGCTGTCGATCAGCATGGTTTCAGGTCTCTTCGGCAGGCAGTTCGAGGCGCGGGAAAAGCGGCTTGGGCGCACCGAGGATGAAGCCCGTGGCGCGCAGCTTCGCATACCAGTCGCTGCCGATGGCGGCATAGCTCCGCCCTTCCCCGGTCATGCCCATCTGGTCAAGCAGGGCAGAGGCGCTGGCCGGGATGATCGGCTGGATCATGATGGCGAGATGGGCAATGGCTTCGTAGAGCGTGGCGAGCACGGCCTCCATCCGGGCGGGATCGGTCTTGCGGAGCGTCCAGGGCGCCTGCGCGTCGATATAGGCGTTGCAGGCGAAGACCGCCCGCATCCATGCCTCTATGGCGGTCGAAGGCGCAAGGTCAGCCATGGCGGCCTGAAAGCCTTGCGCAGCTTTAGCGATGGTGTCGAGAAGGTTGCGGTCAACATCCTGCGCCGCCGGTTCGGGCAGGCGGCCTTCGAGATTTTTGGCGATGAAGCTCAGCGTCCGCTGGGCGAGGTTGCCGAAACTGTTGGCGAGGTCGCTGTTGGAACGCCCGACGATCGCTTCCGCGCTGTAGCTGCCGTCATTGCCGAAGGTGACCTCCGACAGCAGGAAATAGCGCAACTGATCCACGCCGAAACGATCCGCCAGTTCCATCGGATCGGCGACATTGCCCAGGGATTTCGACATCTTCTCCCCCCGGTTGAGGAGAAAGCCGTGACCGAAAACCTGCTTGGGCAAGGGCAGCTTCGCGCTCATCAGGAAGGCTGGCCAGTAAACCGTATGAAAACGCACGATATCCTTGCCAATGATGTGCGTGATGTCGCCGCCCTCCGACCAGTAGCGGGCCATCCGTTCGGCGTCGTCGGGATAGCCGCAACCTGTGAGATAATTGGTCAGCGCATCGACCCACACATACATGACGTGGCCGTCGCTGCCCGGCACCTTCACGCCCCAGTCGAAGCTGGTGCGCGAAACGCTGAGATCGGAAAGGCCGCCTTCGACGAAGCGCATGATCTCATTGCGGCGGCTGTCCGGCTGAACGAAATCCGGCTGGCTGGCGTAGAGGTCCAGCAGCTTCTGCTGATAGGCGGACAGGCGGAAGAACCAGCTTTCCTCGACAGTCCATTCGACCGGCGTTCCCTGGGGCGATAGCTTCTGCCCACCCTCCCCGTCGGTCAGTTCCTTCTCGTCGTAAAAGGCTTCGTCGCGGACCGAATACCAGCCCTCATAGCGGCCCAGATAAAGGTCGCCATTGGCCTCCATCGCCTGCCATATGGCCTGGCTGGCGCGGTGGTGATCCGGCTCGCTGGTGCGGATGAAACGATCATAGCTGATATTCAGTCCGTCGTTCATAGCTTTGAAATAGCTTGCCATTTCATCTGCAAGATCGCGTGGTTCCATATCCCGGTTGCGGGCCGTCTGGGCCATTTTCAGGCCATGTTCGTCCGTGCCGGTCTGGAAGAAGACGTCGCGGCCCATCATCCGCTGGAAACGGGCGAGCGCGTCGGTGGCGATCACTTCATAGGCATGGCCGATATGCGGGCGGCCATTGGGGTAGCTGATGGCGGTGGTGATGGTATAGGGCTTGGACATGCGGCCTTCCCTAGCGGTTGTTCGCCCTTGCGCAAAGCCGCTTTTCAGCGCGCCAGCGCCGCGACATGCCCGGCCAGTTCGAACACCACCGCGCCCGGTTCCAGCGACAGGATGATGGCGCCGCCGGCAAGCTGGCGAGCGGCCTCCCAATGGCCGAGCGCCTTGCCAAGATCGCTTCCCCGCCGCTGCCGCGCCGCCTCCGCAATGAAGGCAGGCGCGCGTTCGAGAAAGGCTTCATAACGGGGCCGGGCAGCCTTCGACGCCAGCGCCTTGGACAGGATCAGGCGTTTACGGTTGCCGGGGTCGCCGTCAGCCGCGATGGCGGCAAGCGACTGTTCGATATCCGCGATGTTCAGGCCCGCATAGCGCAACGCCTTGCCGGGTGAACCCTCCCCCGCGTGGATCAGGGCGTCCAACTCCTTCGCCGGCAGCGCTTCGTCCGCAGTACGCAATATGGTCCGCATGGCATCGTCGCTCAGCGCGTCGAAGCGCAGCGTGCGGCAGCGGGAACGGATGGTCGGCAGCAGGCGGCCGGGCGCATGGCTGACCAGCAGGAAAAGCATGTCGGCGGGCGGCTCTTCCAGATTCTTGAGCAGCGCGTTGGCGGCCCCGCGCTCCAGATCGTCGGCGCTGTCGATCACCACGATCCGGCGGGAGGACATGGAAGGAGCCGATTGGATCAGCCGCTGGAGGCTGCGGATCTGGTCGACCGTGATGTTGCGCGCCGTGCCGCTTTCCTTTTCCAGGCAATAGAGGTCGGCATAGTCGGGATGCGCTTCGGCTTCGAACAGGCGGCGGATCGGGTGATCCTGCGGCACGTCCAGCCCTTCGCCCGAAACCGGCGGCCCGGCGGCTTCGGCCAGCAGGCGCAGCGCGATGGCGCGGGCGAAGCTGGCCTTGCCGATGCCCCAAGGCCCGGTCAATATCCAGCCATGATGCAGACGGCCGCTCCGCGCCGCGCCCAGCAATGTGCGCGCTTGTTCGTCATGGCCGAGAAGTGACGTCATGGCAGCAGGTCTTGCAGCGCATGCAGCAGGCGTTCCGTCACGGCTGCGCTGTCGCCCGACGCATCGACCGCGACGAAGCGCGCGGGTTCCTGCCCGGCAAAGCGGGTGAAAGCGCTGGCGACCGCCTGATGAAAATATTGGTCCCGCCCGCCGATCCGGTCGGACACATCGCCGTCGCGGGACCGGGCGCGCGCCGTCGCTTCCGCCTCCGGCAGGGTGAGGAAGAGGGTGCGGTCGGGCAAAAATCCTTCGCTGCCGATCCGGTGGAGCGCCAATATGTCAGCATCGGTCAGATCGCCCATGCCCTGATAGGCCCGGCTGCTGTCCAGAAAGCGGTCGGACAGCACCCATGCGCCGCGATCCAGCGCGGGGCGGATCGTCTTTTCGACATGATCGGCGCGGGCAGCCGCGAACAGCAGCGCTTCGGCGCGGGGATTCCAGCGATCCGCGCCGCCGGTCAGCAGCAATGCACGAATGGCCTCCGCCCCTTCGCTGCCGCCGGGTTCGCGGGTTTCGACGACCTCCAGCCCGCGCCCGCGCAAGGCTGCGGCAAGCGCCTTGATCTGGGTGGACTTGCCAGCGCCCTCCCCGCCTTCCAGAGAGATGAAGCGACCTTGCGTCACCCGAAGAACGACTTCAGCCCGTTCCACAAGCGGCCGAAAATGCCCGCTTCGGAGATGTCCTCACCCGCGACCAGCGGCAGGATCTGCGGCGGCGTGTCGGGGGTGGAGATGATGAGCTGGGCGATCTTCTGCCCCTTGACGATGGGCGCCTTGATCGGGCCGGTATAGGCGACCTTGACCGAAATGTTGGACGACGCCGCACGGGGCAGCGTCACGGCCATGTCCTGCGGCGCGACCAACGCGACCTGGGTGGCGCTGCCAAGCTGGACTTCGGCGGTTTCCACCGTCTGCCCCTTCTTGAACAGCGGCTGCGCCTTCCATGCGCGGAAGCCCCAGTCCATGAAGCGCACGGATTCGGCGATGCGCTGATTGGCGCTGGTCAGGCCAGCGACGACCATCACCAGACGGCGCCCCTCCTGCTCGGCCGATCCGGTGAAGCCATAGCCTGCCTCCTGAGTATGGCCGGTTTTCAGCCCATCGGCGCCCGCGACCTTGCCCAGGATCGGATTGCGATTGCCCTGTTCGATGTCCGCGCCGCCCATCGTCTTGCCCCAGGTGAAGGCGCGGGTGGAGTAGAATTTCTTGTAAAGATTGGGGGTTTCCTCAATCGTCGCTTCGGCCAGGTTTGCAAGGTCGGCGGCGGTCACATAGGTCACGCCTTCGTCGGGCCAGCCGTTGCTGGTGCCGAAATTGCTGTTCTTCAGGCCAAGCCGCTTACCCTCCTGATTCATCAGCGCGACGAAGGCCTGTTCGGTCCCGGCAATGCCCTCCGCCAGCACGACGCAGGCGTCATTGCCCGAAAGGGTGACGATGCCATGCAGCAGATTTTCCACCGACACCTGCTCGCCGGGGGAAAGGAACATGGTCGAACCGGCCTGCGGGCCATGCCATTGCTGCCAGGTTTCCGGACGGACGGTGAATTTCTGGTCGAGTTTCAGATCGCCCTTCTGGATCAGGCGGAAGGCGACGTGAACCGTCATCATCTTCGCCATGGAAGCGGGCGGAATCCGCGTGTCGCCGCCCTTGTTATAGAGGACCGCGCCCGACGACATGTCCTTCAGATAGGCGATTGGCGCTTCGCTGGTATAGGGCGGCGCGGCGGCGGTCAGCGGCTGGGTCAGCAACCCGACGAAAAGGAGGGCGGCGACGGACTTCTTCATGCGGGACTGCCTTCGGACTGGTGGATTCTTCGAGTGCCTTGCGCTTTCATTAGCCATGAGAGGGGCAATCTCAAAGCGCTCTATTGCTTCACTGCATCGGCCAGCAGGCCGACCGACAGGGCGTAGAAGTTCGAACAATTATAATCCAGGACCGCCCGGTAATTGCTGGTGAGCAGATAGGCCGTCTTGCCGGGGCCATCGGGTTCCAGCAGCGTCGCCAGCACCCTGTCGGCGGGCCAGCTTCCACTGGCCGGAACAATCCCCATACGCCGCCATTCGGCCATGCTGAGCCATCGGCTATGCCGGTTGAACACGCGCTCGCAACGGGCCGGCCTGGTGCGCACGGCAATGCCGTTGCGATCAAGACCGGCGGGCACGGACACCGCAATGCCCCAGGGCTGACCCCGCCGCCATCCGGCATGGACGAAATAATTGGCGATGGACGCGAGCGCGTCGGCTTCACTGCTCCATATGTCGACCCGGCCGTCGCCGTCGCCGTCCTTGCCCAGACGCAGGTAAACGCTGGGCAGGAATTGCGGATAGCCCGTCGCCCCCGCCCAACTGCCCACCAGGCGGCTGCGCGGGACGCCATTGTCCAGCATTTTCAGCGTCGCCAGCAATTCCGGCTCGAACAATGTGCGGCGTCGCCCTTCATAGGAAAGGGTCGCGAGCGAACGGATCAGGTCGAAATCGCCGGTATAGGAACCATAGTTGGTTTCATGGCCGTAAATGGCGACCATGATTTCCTCCGGCACGCCGGTTTCCGCCTCGATCCGGGCGAGCCGGGCGCGATTGACGAGATAGGCGGCGCGGCCCCGGCCAATGCGCGCCGCATCGACATGTTGGCGGCGATAAGGTTCGAAATTGGGGATGGGCGCATAGGCGCCGCCGCCGGGCTGGTTCTGGTCGAGCTGGATCACGCGCGGATTGGGCGTCAGGGTGGGGAATACACTGTTCAGCGTCGTATCCCGAATCCCCATTGCGCGCGCCTTCGGCCGCAGGGACTCCAGATAGGCGCGAAAGGCGGGATCTTCCTGCGCCATGACGCTGTCTGCCGTCAGGCTGCCCGCCATGACGGCGGCAAGTGCCAGCAATAGCCACAAGATCGACGAACGCATTGAAGAATCTCCCTATCCCCTTTTGTTGCACAGGGATGTCGCGGCGTGAATCCCCTTATTGCCGCAAGGCGCCATTCCGCCGACGAAAGCGCCTGCCGCGATTTTGCGCTTGGCATGGCCGCCCGGTTCGCTAGGAAGCGTGGCGACGGACAGGTGGCCGAGTGGTTTAAGGCAGCGGTCTTGAAAACCGCCGTGGGTGCAAGCCCACCGTGGGTTCGAATCCCACCCTGTCCGCCATTCCCTCCTCCCAAGATTGGTGAAATTGATCCTGGTTAAAGCGGGACGATTTTCCCGATGCTAGAATCAGCGCGCCTAAACATCGGAGGTGACGATGTCTGCCGATAACGACGCACGCTATCTGTTCCGGCGCGCGAGAGAAGAAAGCGTGAAAGCCGATGCCGCAGCGAAGCGGAGCGCTGCACCGCAGGAAGTCGCGGCTCATCGCGAACTTGCGTTGCGCTATAAAATCAGGGCCTTGGCGATGTCCTGCCCGGATCAGGTTCTGCACGACGCGATGGAAAGAGAATCCTGATCCGCCGACGGGAAGTTTTGCCCGCATCCCGAATCAAAAAAAAGCGCTCCCGGGCAAGGGATAGCCGGGAGCGCGACTTGTTTGCTGTCGGGCATCCAAATCGGACCTTCCATAGTCGGGAGAAAGCTGTTTGGCAATCTACCCAAAGGTGGAATTCCAGCTTTCCGTAACGGAAACCTTCTGACGAAGAATGCGTGCCCTGGGGCAAAAGGCCCAATTGAATATTTTCCCTGCAACAGCGACATTTCAGCCATTGCCGACATGGCATGACGATGGACGACATAGACGGGATTTCAGCGATGCAGCCGGCGACGGAAAATGGTGGGCAATGGAAGCGGCGTTCACCGATCGAGACGGGGGTGCTTGGCCGCTGCCCGCGTTGCGGTGAGGGGCATATCTTCCGTGGGTTCCTGACGGTGCGCGATCATTGCGAGGTCTGCGGGCTGAACTATGACTTCGCCGATCCGGCGGACGGACCGGCCGTGTTCGTGCAGTTGTTCGCCTGCGTGCCCGGCGTGGTGTTCATCATCATGTTGGAGATTTTGGCCCGGCCGGGGCTATGGGTGCATCTGGCCGTCGGCTTGCCAGTGCTGATCCTGACGACGGTGCTGCCGCTGCGGCCGATCAAGGGATGGCTGATCGCCGCGCAATATGTGACCAAGGCGCAGGAAGCCGGCACGGCCCAATTATGGGCGAAATTGCATGGTGACCGGCCCGACGATTAGGGCCTGCCCAAACCAGGCGGACCCGATCCCATGCCGACGGCGCGCTTAACTGAGCGCGCCGTGGCAGTGCTTGTACTTCTGGCCCGAACCGCAGGGGCATGGCGCGTTGCGGCTGATGTCCAGATTGGCGAATTCCCCCGCCTGGCCAGTGCCCACAGGCGGACGTGGCAGGGTCGTGGTGATGCCGCGGATCTGCCCGCCGTCAATGTCCGCGCTATTATCCTCGCCGGAAAAGGGGTCGATATGCGTGGTGATGAAATCGGGCAGGACCGGCAGGTCGAATTCCGGCAGCGGCTCTTCCATGCGGAACTGGACGCGCGCGATCGATCCGGTCACATCCTCCCGGATGTTGCCCAGCATCCTTTCGAACAGGGCGAAGGCTTCCTGCTTATATTCGTTGATCGGCGTCTTCTGCGCATAGGCGCGCAGGTGCACGACCTGGCGGAGCGCGTCGAGGGTCGACAGATGCTCCTTCCAGTGATGGTCCAGGCTCTGGAGCAGGATCGACTTCTCGATCATGTGCCAGTTTTCGGGGTCGAGTTCCTTGACCTTCTCCGCCACGGCTTCGTCGGCCAGCGCGGTCAGCCGTTCCTCGATCATTTCCGGATCGACATGATCCTCCGCCAGCCAGGCGTCGAAGTCAGGCTCCAGGTTCAGCACTTCGGCCGTGCGGGCCTTCAACCGTTCCATGTCCCATTGTTCGGGATAGGTGCCCGGCGGGCAGGATGCGCCGACCAGATCGTTGACCGTCTCATGCCGCATGTCGACGACGACATCGTCCACCGTCTCCGCGTCCATGATGTCGCTGCGCTGTTCATAGATGACCTTGCGCTGGTCGTTCATCACGTCGTCATATTCGACGACCTGCTTGCGGATGTCGTAGTTGCGGGCCTCGACCTTCTTCTGCGCGGTCTCGATGGCCTTGCTGAGCCACTTCGACGGGGGCAGCGCCTCGCCATCCTCCAGGTTTGATCGGATCATCTTCGCGAACATGGTGTCCGGACCGAAGATGCGCATCAGATCGTCGTCAAGGCTGAGGTAGAAGCGCGACAGGCCGGGATCGCCCTGGCGGCCTGAACGGCCACGAAGCTGATTGTCGATACGGCGGCTCTCATGCCGCTCGGTCGCGAGCACGAACAGGCCGCCCGCGGCGAGCACTTCGGCCTTTTCGGCTTCGATTTCGGCTTCGATGCGGGCGATGGCCGCTTCGCGCTCCGGTCCCTCCGGCATGTCGCGCAGTTCGTCCTCGACGCGCATTTCCAGATTGCCGCCCAATTTGATGTCGGTGCCGCGACCGGCCATGTTGGTGGCGATGGTGACGGCGCCCTTGCGGCCCGCCTGCGCGACGATATGCGCTTCGCTTTCGTGGAAGCGGGCGTTGAGGACGGCGTGCTTGACGCCCTCCTGATTGAGGAATTCGGACAGCATTTCCGACTTTTCGATCGACACCGTGCCGACCAGGACCGGCTGACCCTGTTCGGCGTGGACCTTGATGGTCTTGGCGATGCCGCGGAACTTGTCTTCCAGATTTTTGTAGAAACTATCTTCCTCGTCGACGCGCTGCACCGGCCGGTTGGTCGGGATGGTGACGACGTTCATCTTGTAGATTTCGAAGAATTCGGTCGCTTCGGTCGCCGCCGTGCCGGTCATGCCGGCCAGCTTGGGGTACATGCGGAAATAATTCTGGAAGGTGATCGAGGCCAGCGTCTGGTTTTCCGGCTCGATATTCACCGCTTCCTTGGCTTCCACCGCCTGGTGCAGGCCGTCCGACCAGCGGCGGCCATCCATCATGCGGCCGGTGAACTCGTCGATGATGATGACCTTGCCATCCTTGACGATATAATCGATGTCGCGGCGGAACATGGCGTTCGCGCGCAGCGCCTGATTGACATGGTGGACGACGGCTGTGTTCTCGAAATCATAGAGGTTGGCGCCCTGGAGCAGCCCGGCCTCTTCCAGCATGCGCTCGATCTTCTCGGTCCCGTCCTCGGTCAGGGTGACGGTGCGCTGCTTCTCGTCCTTCTCATAGTCGCTTTCGTCAAGCCGCTTCACGATGGCGTCGACGGAGACATAGAGTTCCGACTTGTCATCGGTGGGGCCGGAGATGATCAGCGGCGTGCGCGCTTCGTCGATCAGGATCGAGTCCACCTCGTCGACGATGGCGAAGTTGAAGGGTCGCTGCACCATCGATGCGCGGTCATACTTCATATTGTCGCGCAGATAATCGAAGCCCAGTTCGTTGTTCGTCGCATAGGTGATGTCGGCGTTGTAAGCCTCCCGCCGCTGATCTTCCGACAGGTTCGGCACGATGACGCCGGTGGTGAGGCCGAGGAAGCGATAGACCTGCCCCATCCATTCGCAGTCGCGGCTGGCCAGATAGTCGTTCACGGTGACGACGTGGACGCCCTTCCCCTCCAGCGCGTTCAGATAGGTGGCGAGCGTCGCGACCAGCGTCTTGCCCTCACCCGTGCGCATTTCCGCGATTTCGCCGCGATGGAGCACGATGCCGCCGACCATCTGCACGTCATAATGGCGCTGGCCCAGCGTCCGCTTGGCGGCTTCGCGCACCGTGGCGAAGGCTTCGGGCAGCAGGCCGTCCAGCGTCTCGCCCTGCGCCAGCCTTTCCCGGAATCGCACGGTCTGCGCCGCCAGTTCCTCGTCGGTCATGGCGGAGATGGTGGGTTCGAAAGACGCGATCTGTTCGACGGTCTTGCCCAGCGACTTCACATAGCGGTCGTTGGAGGAGCCGAAAATGGACTTGGCGAGTGCGCCGAACATGCAAGTTCCTGACAAAAGGGGACGCACGCGCCTTAAAGGGCGACGCACGCAGACATGCGCGGCGATTTAGGGGGCGCACGGGCGTTAGTCAATCAGAGCAGGCATGGCGCGACGGCGCAATAAGGGGATTTTCCCCATGCGAACGACAGGGACGGGCGGGATATTGGCGGATCGCGGCCTCCTGTGCCAAAGCCTGAGAAAATGAGAGGCGTTTGACGATGATTTCCAGCCCTGCCCGCGCAAAGTTGCGTGGCGCGACTTTCTTCGTGCCGCCGCCCGTTGCCGTTCGCCGTTGACGGACGGGCATATTGCGCTAAGCGACGGGCATGACAGACCGTTCGCCCCTTGCCCCCGCCGCCTTCCCGGAACTTCCGCCCATTGCGGGCGTCACGGCCCGCGTGGCACGAGCGCGCTACAAGAATTGGGACCGGTGCGACCTCACCTATGTCGAACTGGCCGAGGGAACGGCGGTCGCGGGCGTCACGACGCAGAGCAAATGCCCCTCCCCTGAGGTGGAATGGTGCCGGGACGCCATTCCGCTGGGATCGGCGCGGGCTTTGGTGGTGAATGCGGGCAACGCCAACGCCTTTACTGGCCATCGCGGCCGCGCCGCCGTGGAAGCCATCGCGGCCAAGGTCGCCAATCATCTGGACTGCCAGCCTTCGGACATCTTCATCTCCTCGACCGGGGTGATCGGCGTTCCGCTGCCGGTGGACAAGGCCGAGGCCGGACTGGAAGCCGCCTTCACCGCCGCGCCCTGCGGCTGGGAAGATGCGGCGGCCACCATCGGCACCACCGACACCTATGCCAAGGGCGCCCATGCCTCCGCCATGATCGGCGGCACGCGGGTCGAGCTGGTCGGGATCATCAAGGGTTCCGGCATGATCGCGCCCGACATGGCGACAATGCTGGGCTATATCTTCACCGACGCGGCCATCGACCCCACGCTGTTGCAGCAGATGCTGTCCGCCGCCAACCGGCAGACCTTTTCCTGCATCACGGTCGACAGCGACACCTCTACCAGCGACACGGTGCTGGCCTTTGCGACGG
This sequence comes from Sphingobium sp. JS3065, assembly GCF_026427355.1. Taxonomy (NCBI): domain Bacteria; kingdom Pseudomonadati; phylum Pseudomonadota; class Alphaproteobacteria; order Sphingomonadales; family Sphingobiaceae; genus Sphingobium; species Sphingobium sp. JS3065. Next base: position 1,251,551 of record NZ_CP102664.1, on the reverse strand, counting down.
GCAAGGCGGGCAATGCGCCCCTCACCTCCATGGAGGATGCCGGAGCCGATGCCTTCGCGGCGGCGTTGGGCGATCTCTGCCGCCAGCTTGCGCATCTGGTGGTGCGCGATGGTGAGGGCGCGACCAAATTCGTCGAGATCACCGTCGAAGGCGCGGAAAGCGACGCCAGCGCGCATCGCATCGCCCTCTCCATCGCCAATTCGCCGCTGGTGAAGACCGCCATCGCCGGGGAGGACGCCAATTGGGGCCGCGTGGTGGCAGCCATCGGCAAGGCGGGCGAACCTGCGGATCGGGACAAGCTTTCCATCCGCTTCGGCGCGACCCAGGTGGCTTCGCGCGGCCTGGCGGTGGAGGGGTATGACGAAGCGCCGGTGGCGGCGCATCTGAAGGGGCAGGACATTTTGATCGGCGTCGATCTGGGTCTGGGCGAAGGCCGGGCGACGGTTTGGACATGCGACCTGACCCACGGCTATATTTCGATCAACGCGGATTATCGTAGCTGAGAATAGGGCGGAGCCGATGCCGACGGAATTGCACGATCCTGTCGTCGCGCTGATGCGCGAAGTGGCGCGGGACATCGTGATGCCGCGCTACCAGAATCTCGCCAGCCATGAGGTCAGCGAGAAAGCGGCCGACGATTTCGTCACCATCGCGGACAAGGAAAGCGAGATCCGGCTGGCCGAAGGGCTGTCCGCCATCCTGCCGGAGGCGGGCATCATCGGGGAGGAAGCCTGCGCCGCCGATCCGGCGATCCTGGATCGGGCGGGCGATGGCCTCAACTGGTTCATCGACCCGATCGACGGGACGGGCAATTTCGCGGTGGGAAAGCCGCCTTTCGGGATCATGGTCGCGCTGGCCGATGCGGGGACGATCCTGGCGGGCTGGATATTGGACCCGCTGACCGGGCGGCTGTGCCACGCCATTTTGGGCGCGGGCAGCCATATCGACGGCGAACAGGTCTATGCGCGGGAAAGCGGCGAAAAGCTGCCCGTTGCTGCGCTTGCCGTCTATTTCATGAGCGAGGAGGAGCGCGCCGACATCAGACGCCGGTCGGAGGCCAGTTTCCAACTGGTGGATATTCCCCGCTGCGCCGCCGAGCAATATCCGCGACTGGTGCTGGGGCAGAACGACGTTTCGGTCTTTGCGCGCACTTTGCCCTGGGATCATGCGGCGGGAACGCTGTTCCTGAACGAGGCGGGCGGCCGGTGCCAGCGCCTGGACGGATCGCCTTATGTCGTGGGCGATCGGCAGCGCGGCCTGCTGGGGGCTTCGTCCCCGCGTCTTTGGGATCTGGCGGCGGAGCGGCTGTTCCGCTGAAAATGGAAGGACGGATATGCTGACGATCTGGGGACGCCTCAACTCGCATAATGTGAAGAAGGTGGCCTGGTTCGCCGGAGAAATCGGCCTTCCTTATGTTCGCCACGATGTCGGCGGCCAGTTCGGCATGAGCGACGCCTATGTGGCGATGAACCCCAACCGGCTGATCCCGACGATCCAGGATGGCGACGTCATCCTGTGGGAATCCAACGCGATCCTGCGCTATCTGGCGGCACGCTATGCGCCTGAGGCGATGTGGCCCGCCGATCCGGCGGCGCGGGCGCAGGGCGACAAATGGATGGATTGGCAATTCAGCTTCGCCGATGCGCAGCGGGACGCCTTCATGAACCTGATCCGCAGGAAAGCGGAAAATCGAAATGCCGCAGCGGTCGCGAAATCGGCGCGGATATCGGGTGAGGCAATGCTGATCCTCGACCGGGCGCTGGCCCGGCAACCCTGGCTGTCGGGGGCAAGCTTCGGCGTCGCGGACGTGCCGATGGGCACCTATGCCCACAGCTTCTTCACGCTGCAAATGGAGCGGCCCGACGTGCCGCATGTGCGCACATGGTATGACCGGCTGCGCGAAAGGCCGGCTTATGCCGAAACGGTGATGATCCCGCTGACCTGAAGTCGGCCTTTTCCAGACGTTTAAAGAACGCTTTCGATCCAGCCCTTGAGCGCGCTCTTGGGCGCGGCGCCGACCTTCGTCGCGGCGGCTTCGCCATTTTTGAAGAGAATCATCGTCGGAATGCCGCGCACGCCATATTTTCCGGGCGCATCGGGATTTTCGTCGATATTGATCTTCGCGATGACGACCTTGTCAGCCAGTTCTTCCGAAATTTCTTCCAGAGCGGGGCCGATCATCTTGCACGGGCCGCACCATTCCGCCCAGAAATCGACAAGGACGGGCTTGTCAGCATCGATGACGTCCTGCTGGAAGCTGAGGTCGGTGACTGCCTTGGTAGCCATTTTGAATATCTCCTTCGGTTGGCGGGTATTTAGGATGGTGTCGCGTCGGTCTCAACCGGCGGAAGCGGCAAATTCTCCTGCGCGGACGGAAAGCCCGGCTTGTGCCGCGCCAGCAGCTCCGCCGGCAGGGTGATGAACCGGGGAGCGGCGGTGTAGAGCAACCCCGCCTCGATCCGGCGGCCGGGGAAGATCACCTGCAACGCGGCGGCATAGGCGGCCATCTGCCGTACATGGGCCAGCGGCACCTCCTCCACGACCAGCGGCGATATGCGCCCGGTCTTGAAGTCGACCAGTTGCACCAGATCGTCGCCGATGCGCAGCCGGTCGACGGTCCCGGCGATCACGGCCTCCCCCACCAGGGCGGCGATGGGCGCCTCCGCCAGCGCGTCCGGTCCGAAAAGCGCGGCGAATTGCGGATCTTCGATCACGCGCAGCGCCTGTTCGATGATGTCGTGCCGCCGTACCGGATCGGTCAGACCCTGCTGCGCCAGCCAATTGTCGGCGCGGGCGCGGCGGCTGTCGGGCGGCACGTCGGCCAGCCGCTCGAACAGCCGGTGCAGCCAGCGGCCACGCTCGGCGGCATCCCGCATCGCCGGGGTGGGCGGCGGATAGGGCACATCGTCCTCCACCGCCGCGGAGGGCGCCAGGGGACGCGGCGGCCGGGCTTCGACGGGCGCGGGCCTGCGAAGCCAGGGCGGTTCGCCATGCGCCGCTCCGCGTTCGGTGAAATCCGGATCGACCGCCTTTGGGGGGAGAATTTCGTGCCCCCGCCAGCTTCGCCGCGCACCCCAGAGCGGATCGGCCTCCCATTCCGCCTCCAGCGAGATCAGCGCACCCTCAACAGCGGCATACCAGCTTTCGGGCTTGACCTCTCCCTTTGCCCTGGGGCCGAGCGAACCGGCGACGACCAGCCTTTCCTCCGCCCGCGTCAGCGCGACGTAGAGCAGCCGCCAATGTTCCGCGCGTTCGACGGCGCTCGCTTCCTCCGCCAACTGGCCTATCGCGCCCTGCCGTTCCGCCTTGCGCGGCGCGATGATGGGCAGTCCGTTCCACTCCAGCGAATCGGCGCGATTTCCGGCATCCGGATCGAGGCAGGCGTCCGCGAGGATGACGATGGGGGCCTGCAAACCCTTGGCGCCATGCACCGTCAGCAGGCGGAGCGAGTCGCCTTGCGCGGCGGCATCGCGCACGATCTCCACCTCCCCCCGGTCGAACCAGTCGATGAAGCGCTGGAGCGAGGGATGATCGTCATTCTCGAAGGCGAGCGCGGCGTTCAGCAATTCCTCGATCGGATCGGCGGCTTCGGACCCCAGCCGCTCGATCAGGCGACGGCGGCCGTCCATCGGGCCGGACAATATCGCCTCCAGATAGCGATAGGGGGTGGTGAAGTCCGCCTGCCCCAGCAACCGGCGCAACGGCTCCAGCAGCGCATCGTCCAGCGTCTGCGTCAGATGCTGCCACAGGCCGGTCCGGCGTCGGATGAGACGTTCCATCAATTCGTCCTGCGTCCATCCGATCAGCGGCGACACCAGCAGCGCGGCGAGGTTCAGATCATCCTCCGGCTGCACGGCGAAACGCAGCGCCGCCAGCAGGTCGCGCACCGCCAGCGGCGCGTTCAACCGCAGGCGGTCGATGCCCGCCACCGCCACCTTTTCCTCATAGAGCCGGGCAACGATCAGCCGCGCCAGCTCGCTGCGGCGGCGGACCAGAATCATGATGTCGCCCGCCGTCACCGGACGGCCCCGGCTTTCCAGCATCAGCCCGTCGTCGATCCACTGCCTGATCTGGCGCGCGATGGTCTGGGCCAGCACGCGCTCCTGATCGGCGGCCCAATCCTCCTCCCCCTCCGCATCGTCGGACAGGCCCGCGACCACAGGCTTCCAGAGCAGCACTTGGCCGGGAAAACGGTTCGCGCTGACATGCCGGACTTCGCCCGCCTCCAGCCCGAAACGCTCGGCGCTCAGCGTTGCTATGGTGCGGTCGACCACGTCCAGAACGGCAGGCGTGGACCGGAAACTGCGTTCCAGCGACAAGTCGTGGAAGAGATGCCCGGCCTGTCGCGCATCCCGTTCGAACAGCAATTGGGCCGCCGCGAAATTCTGGGGACTGGTGCCCTGGAACCCGAAGATCGCCTGCTTGAAATCGCCAACGGTGAAGATGGTGCGGACCTTCTGCCCCGGCTCCCACTCGCTGGTGAAAAATTCTTCGGCGATGCTCCTGACGATCCGCCATTGATCGGCATTGGTGTCCTGCGCCTCGTCCACCAATATATGGTCGATGCGCTGGTCGAGCTTATAGCGTATCCAGTCGGCGATGCCCGGCTGGGACAGCAATTGGGCGGTATTGGCGATCAAATCGTTGAAATCGACCGCCCCCGCCATTTGCTTCGCCTGCGCATAGGCCCGCGCATAGACGCGCCCGGCATGCAGCGCCTTCGCCAGCAGGGCGGCATAAGCGGCGCGAACCTTGAGGCCCAGCAATTCGCCGCAACCCTCATGCATGCGCGCAATCGCGTCGCCATAGCCGTCCACCTGCGGCGCCCATCCCTTGGCGGTGGAGATTAGTTCGCCATCGGCCTTGGCCCAGACGGCATGCAGGTCGGCAAGCGCGCCCGCCCGTGCCGCCGGATCGAGATTCCGCCAGCGCTCGATCCGGTCGCACCGTTCCAGCGCTCGTCCCGTACCCCAATCCGCATTGGCCTGCGCGATCCACAGGAGCGTCCGCATGTCGAACAGATCATCCGCGCACCGCTCGGCGATATGGGCGTCGATGTCGCCCTCCGGCAGGTCCAGTTCCCGCAACAGCCAGGGCGCAATATCCCCCGGCAAGGCCTCAAGCGCGTCCAGCCGGGCCGCGCAGCGGAGCAGGAAATTCTCCGCGCCGCCCTCCCCCATGCGCAGGCTGAGCGCCTGCAACGCCTCGATCAGCGCATCGTCGCCCTGTTCCTGCGCGACCACCACCATGTCGGCCAGCGTCTGGCGGGCCAGCACCGACTGCTCCCGCTGGTCCAGCGGCCGGAATCCGGGCGGCAGATCGGCCTCCAGCGGAAAGGTGGTCAGCAATTGCTGGCAGAAGCCGTGGATCGTCTGGATACGCAGGCCGCCGCCGGTCGACTCCAGCACTTCGGCAAAGAGACGGCGGGCGACATCCTGCATTTCCTGGCCATGATCCTCGCCAAGCGCCATCAGGTCGGCGGCGAGCGCGGGACCGCTCATCTGCACCCAGGCGGCCAGCCGGTCATGGATGCGATCCGCCATTTCCGCCGCGCCCGCCTTGGTAAAGGTGAGGCACAGGATATTTTCCGGCCGCACGCCCTGAAGCAGCAGGCGAAAGACGCGGGCAGTCAGCACATGGGTCTTGCCCGTGCCCGCCGATGCCGACAGCCATACATGGGCGTCGGGCGCGGCGGCCTGCGCCTGGGCGCCCGCCAGCGGTTGCAGGGCGTCGGCCTTTCTAGCCATCGTCGCGCCCATACCATTCCTCCAGCCGCATGAGCTGGTCATAATCGCCATAATTGGCGACTTCGGGGTTCACCTGCGCATCGAAGGGCGCCGGGCCGAGGAGATAAGCGGCGGCGATATCCTCGAACTGGGCATAGACCTGCGATGTGAAGTCGGCGGTGATGATCTTGTCCCGCTTGCCCATGGGATCGACCGGACTTTCGCGATAGCCGAAGGCGTCGCCCTTCTTGGCGAGCGACCAATATTCGAAATTCCCCGCCACCGGAGCGGCATCCGTGCCGGGAAAGCCGCCATGCTCTGCGATCAGCCCCAGCAGGCCGAGTTGCAGCGCATAGCCCGCCTTGACCTGCCGGGCGCTAGGAGGCTTGCCGGTCTTGTAGTCGACGATGCCCAGCTTCCCGTCCGGCAGCAGGTCGATGCGGTCGGCCTTGCCGGTCAGCGTGACCCCGGCGATCTCCGCCCGCCCCTCGATCTCGACGGAAAGGATCTTCCGCCCCGCCGCAAGGTCGCTCGCCACCTCGGCGGCGATCCAGCGGATGGCTTCGATGAGACGCGGTTGCCAGAGCGCCTTCAGCAGGGGATGAACGTCCGGCCGGTCGAACATCGCCCTCGCGCGGGCTTCCAGATCGGCCAGGTCGCCGCTGCCCGCCTCAGCCCATTGTTGCAGGATTTCATGCACTGCCGTACCGCGCCAGGCTGGCCCGGCATCGGCGTCCACCGGATCGAGCCGCGCCAGACGCAGGATGCGCTTGGCGTAGAAGGCGTAGGGGTCGGCCTTCAGCCGGTCGACATCGGTAACGGGAATGACCTTCGGGCGCACCGACAGCGGCGGCACCGGCGCGGGGCGGCTGGCGGGCCGGTGGTCCGCCGCATGATCGATGGCCTGCGCCAGCGCGGCATAGCGGTCGGCGCTCTTCCACTGCGGCCCAGCCATGGCCTTCAGCCGCAGCCAGAAGCGCGAGGCGACCGCCGGCCCACCCGATCCCCGCCTTGCCCGCGTGATAAGCACTTGCGGCGCACCCAATGCGCTGGCGAAATCATGCGCGGCCAGGCCGATGCGGCTTTCCAGCCCCGGCAGGCCGATCTCCCGCCGGATGCGCGGGGCCAGCCAGGGGTCGGGCGCGGGCAGCCCCGGCCATGTGCCCTCGTTGAGGCCGCCCAGGATCATCAGGTCGGTCTGCACCAGCCGCGCCTCGATAAGGCCGAGGATGCTGATGCGGGGATGCCCACCCTGCGGCGGACGGACCGACACGCCGCCCAGAAGATGGTCGAACAACGCTGGCAAAGCGCGCATGTCCGCCTGGCGCGGCCCTTCGCTGGCGGCTTCCTCCATCTCCGCGAAGAGGTCGGCGGCGGCGTGCCCCTGATGCCCGGCCCAGACCGCATCGTGCGACAGGCGCCCGGCATGTTCGCGAATGGCCGCCAATTGCGCCGCAAGGTCGGGCGCGGCCAGAAAGGCCTGCTCCAACGGTTCCAGCAGGGGTCGCGCATCCGCCCACCACAGCCGCGTGCGGGTGCGCAGGATGCGTTGCCGGTCTTCCCCCTCGCGCTCGGCCAGCAGCAGGTCGATGCCGACGATCCCCGCCTGCGGCCTTGGCCCGCGCAGCAACAGGTCAAGCCCGCGCACGCCCTCCAGCCAGCCAAGCCGCTCCTCCCCCCGCATGACCAGCGGATGTTTGAGCAGGGTCAGCAGCGCAACCGGCGCGAACCGCTCCGCCAAAGCCTCCGCCATGGCGATCAGCAGGGTTCCGGGCGGCAGGCGGGAAAGCGGCTGACCGGCGGAATCGTCGGCCTCTATGCCCCAGCGCCGCAGATGCGCGGACACGCGGGTCGCCAATTGCCGGTCCGGCGTCACCAGGGCAGCGGTGCGGCCCGGCGTCTCTACCGCTTCGCGCAGGGCGATGGCGATGGCCTGCGCCTCCTCTCCGGGGGTCGCCACCTCCAGCGCCTCCACCCCCGCGAGCGATCGGTCGGCGGTCTTGAGGTCGCGCCAGCGGCTGGTCAGGCGCGGCGGCAGCATGGCGTTGGAGATGTTGCGTCCCCTGACGGCGCGGGCGTCATGCTCGCTGCCCCAGCGCCAGAGCGCCACATCGTCGCGTGTCGCGCTCATCCGGTCGAGCAGGCGCTTCAGCGCATATTGCGGATGGGTTTCATGCCCGGCAGGCGCGCGGCCGGTGACGGGATCGGCATCGAAAGGACCGATGGCGTCCCAGGCGTCGCCATCCATCTCCTGATCCAGACCGGCGAAGACGACGGCCCCCTTGGGCAGCACCGCGATCCGCCGCAACAGCGCGGCAATCGCCGGAGCCGTCATCGACATGCCCGCCGCAATGACGAAACCCTCCGGCGGCGCCTTGGCCCAGCGCGCCGCCACCCGGTCCAGCAACCGATTGCGGCGGTCCGCCAGATCGATACAGCCAAGCCGCGCCAGCTCCTGCGGCCATTGCGCCAGCAATATGCCGAACAGGCTGAGCGATGTCTGCCAATGCTGCGACAATTCGTCCGATAAGGTCAGATCGGCCAGCGCGGCGACCGAAAGCCGCTCGACCTGAATCTGGTCGAGGACCGCGCCAAGCGCCTGAGCGAGCTTCAGCGCCTGCCCCGCGTCCATCGGATGCGCCGAAGCCTGCTGCACCATCCGCGCCAGGATCATCTGGCGGCGCATCGGCGCTATGGCGGGCGGCACAACCTCATCCTCGCCCAATGGATCGAGCGCGCCGCCGACCTGTTCACCCAGGTCCGGATCACCCAAGGCGATCAGGCGCGGCAACAGCAGTCCGCCCCCCGACTTCCGCACGAAAGCGTCGCTGACCGACCGGATGGCGCGATTATTGGGCAGCAGGATCATGCCCTGCGCCAACCGCATCGGATCGCCGCCATGCTGGGCGAGGATGCCGGCTACCAGCGCGTCGGAAAAGGCGCGATGCGCCGGGATGTTGAACAGTGCGGGGCGGGTGCGGTCACCCATGGGCCAACATCGACTCCACCACCGGGATGGCCTGCGGCGTGCCGACATCGAACCACAGCCCCTGATGCGAGACGCCGTAGAGGCGCCCCGCCTCTATCGCCCGGTTCCAGAAGACGTTGGTCGAAAAAACCTCCGACGGCGGATCGGTCAGCAGGGCGGGCGACATGATCTGGACGCCGGTAAAGACGAAGGGCGCGACATGGGCGGTCTTGCGCCGGGTCAGCCGGCCGTTCGCGTCCATATGGAAATCGCCCGGCCCCCGATGGCAATTGGCGCGGGCGAGCGGCACCAGCAGCAACAGCGCGTCCATGCGCTCCGGATCCCATATCCTGCGCATCATGCCCAGCGTCTCCTGCGGGCCGTCGATCCACAGATTGTCGCTGTTGGCGCAGAAAAAGGGTGCGTCGCCCAATTCTTCCCTGGCATGGATCAGCCCGCCGCCCGTTTCCAGCAGCTTCCTGCGCTCGTCGGAAATGGCGACGGTCATGCCATTGCAGTGCGATCGTAGATGCGCTTCGACCGTGTCGGCCAGATAGTGGACATTGACCACCACCTTCCGGATGCCGCCCGCCGCCAGCCGATCCAGCGCATGGTCCATCAGCGGCTTGCCCGCCACCTTGACCAGCGGCTTGGGACGGGTCGCGGTCAACGGACGCATGCGCTTGCCCAATCCGGCGGCCATCAGCATCGCGGTATCGATCATGCGGGGGCGAAATCCTGTAGGGCGTGATGGCGCTTGTCGGCGGGGATATTGGCCGCGAACCACGCCGCGACGGGCGCCAGCGCCGGATGGGCCAGGTCACGCTCCAGCAAGTCCCACATGCGCGGCAGGTAGGTCAGGTAACGCGGCTTGCCGTCGCGCTTCCACAGGCGGGTGAAGATGCCGATGATCTTCGCGTTGCGCTGCGCGCCCAGCACCGCATAGGCGGCGTCGAAATCGGCCGGCGGGTTGGCGATGGCGCGATAATGGGCGATCATCGCCGCTTCCAGCGCAGGGGACACGTCGCGCCGCGCATCCTGGAGCAGGGAGACGAGGTCATAGGCCGGATGCCCGGCCAGCGCGTCCTGGAAATCGAGCAGGCCCAGCCCATGCGACTCCACCCGGTCGATCAGCATGATATTTTCCGCATGATAATCGCGCAGCACCGTGACGACCGGGCTGGCCGACTGCTCCACGATCGGCAGGACCGCATCCCAGGCCCCGATATAGCCCGGCTCATCCACCGGCAGGCCGATGGCAGGGCAATACCATTCAGTGAGCAGGCCCGCTTCGCGCTGATAGACGGCGCGGTCATAGGGCGGCACACCGGCGGCGGGCAGGCGATGCAGGGCGGCCAGCAAATCGACGGCGCGGCCATACACATCCCGTTCCGCGTCCGGCGCCTCCTCGACATGTTCCTTGACGCGCAGGTCGCCGAAATCCTCGATCAGGACCAGCCCTTCCTCCAGATCGCGCGCCAATATCCGCGGCGCGGCAAAGCTGTTCGCCGTCAGATGCTCCGCGATGGCGATGAAGGGGCGCGGGTCTTCATGCGGCGGCGGCGCATCCATCAGCACCGCCCGACGCGCACCGTCGATCACCCGGAAATAGCGGCGGAAAGACGCATCCCCGGCCAGCGGCACGATGGAGGCATGCTCCCACCCCGCTTGCGCGAGAAAAGCGGAAGCAGCGGCGGGCGGGATCATATCTGTGACCATCGCTCCGTCCAAGCGCCCGGCACGTCCGCTGTCAAGCGCCGAGCGCCGTCGGGTTCGATGGCGATGTGGAACCGCAGGGCGTCGGGCCATGCGTCCTCCCCCAGCCGGTCGGGCCATTCCACGATCAGCAGACTGTCCGTCAGATACTCGTCCAGCGCCAGTTCCTCCGCCTCCTCCGGCCGATCCAGCCGATAGAGATCGACATGAGCGACGGGCAGGCGGACTTCGGGAATGTCATAGGGCTGGACGATGGCGAAGCTGGGGCTTGGCGCTTCCCCCTCCAGCCCCAATCCTTCCAGCAGGCCCCGCGCCAAGGTCGTCTTGCCCGCGCCAAGCCCGCCTTCCAGCGCGATCACGTCGCCGATGCGGACCAGGGCGGCCAGCCGATGGCCGAACGCCAGCATCTCGCCCTCCCCCGCCAGGATGATGTCGCCCTCAGCCACGGGGCAGTTCGATCACGACCATCGTGCCCTGCCCGGGTTCCGACACCAGTTGCAGCGTCCCGCCATGCGCCTGAGCCAATTGCCGGGCGAGAGGCAGGCCGATCCCCGCCTTGCCGCCGTTGCGCGCCTGCTCCGTCCGGGAGGATGCATCGAAGATGGTCCCCTGCCGCTTGGCGCTGATGCCCGGTCCATTGTCCGATACGACAAGGCGCGCATTGTCCGCCGTCCCATCGCCATGCAGCAGCACCCGGCCGCCCCGGCTGCAATAGCGCACCGCATTTTCCAGCAGATGATCCAGCGCCTGGCCGATCCGGCGTTTGTCGCCCTGCACAGTGCCCAGGCTGGACTGGAGCGACATGGCGAGGTCGATCCCCTTGGCCGTCGCGTCGCCCTTGATCCGCGCGACGGCATCGCGGGCCTCCGCCGCCAGATCGACCGGCGCCTTTTCGATGGGCAGCATCCCTGCCTCGCCCTGCGTCAGGTCCAGCACATTGTCGATCAGCATGGAAAGCCGGTTGGTGCTCTGCAATATGCCGTCGACATATTCCCTGGCGGATGTGCTCAATTCCCCCGCATAGCCCGCGCTCATCATCTCCGCGAAACCGGCGATGGTGGTCAGCGGCGTGCGCAGTTCGTAACTCATATTGGTGACGAAGGCGGTCTTCACCTTGTCCGCCTGCTCCAGCGCGTCGTTGCGGTCGCGCAGCACCTGTTCCACGCGGCGGCTGTCGGTGACGTCCAGCATGGTGAACAGCGCATTGCCGTCGGGCAGCGGGATGGCCGCGAATTCGAAGATGCGCCCATCCGCGAAGCCGACATGGCCGACGCGCTGCTTGCGCTCCACCGTGGCGGCGCGCACCAGTTCGCGGACGAGGTTCCCCTGCTGCGGCTTGGCCAGGCGCGACTGAACGGTCCGCATCAGTTCATCGATGCGCGGATGCTTGGCCAGCAAATCCTCCGAAACGTCCCAGATCGTCCGGAAACGGCTGTTCCACAAGTGCAGGCGCCCGTCCGAGGAGAAGACGCCGATCGATTCGAACAGATTGTCGAACGTCGCCGTGCGGACGCGGAGCAGCGTGTCGCGGGCGCTCGACAACTGGACCTGCTCGGTCCGGTCCTCGAAGATCAGCAGCAGCCCGCCATCGGGCAGCGGCTGTCCATAGACGCGCAAATGCGTGCCGTCGGCCAGCAGCCAATTTTCCTCACGCGGATCGGGCGAGAGGAACCAGTCGCGCCTTTCCGCCCGCCACGCCGGAAAATCCCGGTTTTCGGGCAGCCGCCGCGCCTCGCGCATCTGGTCCAGCACCCGTTCGAACGGCGGATTGTCGGCCAGCCGCTCCTGATCCAGCCCGAACAGGCTCATGAAGGGCTGGTTCCAGAAGCGCAGCGCCCGGTCGGAGCCGAAGCGCGCCACGCCCGCGGACAGACGGTCCAGCAGGTCGCGCTGCGCGGCCTCCAATCGCCGATGTTCGACGCGGGCCTGCTCCAGCTCATTCTGGTCCATGGCGAAACCGGCCACTCCCGCCGTGCCGAGCGGAACGTCGACGACTCTTATGGTCCGCCTTTCGCCGTCGATCGTCGCGGGAACCATGCGCTCGACGGGCGTGCCGTCGGCAAGCGTCTGGGCAGCGGCGGCCTGCGGCGTGAGGCCGCCGACCGTCTCCACCAGTTCGGTGCCATGGGCGATGACTTCGCGGGCGTTTTCGCCGTCCACCGCCCGGACATAGGCCGTGTTGACCAGGCTGAGCCGCATGTCGGCGGTGCGATGCCACATCGGGAAGGGCGCTGCCTCCACCAGCCCGGCCAGCGCCTCCAAAGCCTCGCGCAGTTGTTCGACCTTGCCCTTCAACGTCTGGATTTCCGACTGGCTGTCGGTCGCGTCGAATATCCAGAGCACGACGCCGCCATTTTCGGCCAGCACCGGCCCCGCCGGGGCGCCCCGCACCAGCAACAGCCGCGACGAATCGACGCCCCGCACCGGCCGCGCGAAGCGGCGGCCTGCGCGCTGGGCGGCGGCGATTTCCTGCGCCAGCGCGGCGGCGTCGTCGGGTTCCAGACCGCCGTCAGGCGCAGTCAGTTCGGACAGGAAGGCGGGTCCGCGATCCTTGCCAAGCCATTTGGCGAGGCTGTCGGCGGCCTCCAGCCTGCCATCGGGATGGACGAGGATGGGCGCGGCCGGCGCGGATGCGAGCAGAACCGACAGCCGATCCAGCTTTCCCTGCGCCTGCATGCCCTCGCGCCGCCGCCGCTGCCCGCTCGACAACGCCCAGACCGCCGCGCCCAGCCATGCAGCCAGCACGACGCCGAAGATCACGGCGGCAAGAGGGGTCAACGTCATTACGCCCTACTTCACCCTCATCGCGAAATATCTGCCCCCGTCCATGGTCCTGAGGGACTAACCCAAGTCCGGCGCAGCGTGAAGCGCTGAGATGGAAGAATTATGCGTGGGGCCATGAAGCGACCCGTCCAAATCCCCCCCCCATCGGCAGATGGGCAGGGGGACCAGCCGAAGGCTGGTGGAGGGGAAAGGGGCACGGCCTTTGAATTTCCCCTCCACCACTCGCTTCGCGAGCGTCGAAGAGAGTCACGCGCCTCTCTTCGACCCTCCCCACGCTGCGCGCAGGGAGGATTTAACGTCCACAAAAAACACAAAAAAAAGGGGAGGCAATCGCCTCCCCTTCCCGTCCGCATCAGTAGCGGTAATGATCCGGCTTGAACGGCCCTTCCGCCGACACGCCGATATAGGCGGCCTGCTTCGGCGTCAGCTTCGACAGCTTCACGCCCAGCTTCTCCAGGTGGAGCGCGGCGACCTTCTCGTCCAGATGCTTGGGCAGGACATAGACTTCGTTCTTGTACGTATCCGCCTTGGTCCACAGTTCGATCTGCGCCAGCACCTGATTGGTGAAGGAGGAAGACATCACGAAGCTGGGGTGGCCGGTGGCGCAGCCCAGGTTTACCAGACGGCCCTTGGCAAGGACGATGATCTTCTTGCCGTCCGGGAACTGAACCTCGTCCACCTGCGGCTTGATCTCGGTCCACTGCATGTTGTTGAGGCCGGCAATCTCGATCTCGCTGTCGAAATGGCCGATGTTGCAGACGATCGCCATATTCTTCATGGCGCGCATGTGATCGACGGTGATGACGGCTTCGTTGCCGGTCGCGGTGACGAAGATGTCGGCGCGGGTCGCCGCTTCCTCCATCGTCACGACTTCATAACCTTCCATCGCGGCCTGCAACGCGCAGATCGGATCGACCTCCGTCACCAGCACGCGGGCGCCGCCATTGCGCAACGAAGCGGCCGAACCCTTGCCGACGTCGCCGAAGCCGGCGACGCAGGCGACCTTGCCCGCCAGCATGACGTCGGTGGCGCGGCGGATGGCGTCGACCAGCGATTCCTTGCAGCCATAGAGATTGTCGAACTTCGACTTGGTGACGCTGTCGTTGACGTTGATCGCCGGGAAGGGAAGCTTGCCCTTCTTCGCCAGTTCATAGAGGCGATGGACGCCGGTGGTGGTCTCTTCCGACACGCCCTTGATGGCGGCGACGGTCTTGGTCAGATAGCCCGGACGCTCCGCCAGGAAGCGCTTCAGCGTGGCGACGAAGATTTCCTCTTCCTCATTGCCGGGGGTGAACAGTTCCTCCCCGGCCTCGACGCGCGCGCCCCACAGCGCGAACATGGTGGCGTCGCCGCCATCGTCCAGGATCATGTTGCAGACGGTGTCGCCCCAGTCGAAGATGCGGATGACATAGTCCCAATATTCCTCCAGCGTCTCGCCCTTCACGGCGAAGACGGGGATGCCGCTGGCCGCGATGGCGGCGGCGGCATGGTCCTGGGTCGAGAAGATGTTGCACGAAGCCCAGCGGATTTCCGCGCCCAGTTCGGCCAGCGTCTCGATCAGCACGGCGGTCTGGATCGTCATGTGCAGCGATCCTGTGATGCGGGCGCCCTTCAACGGCTTGGCAGCGCCGAATTCGGCGCGCAGGGCCATCAGGCCGGGCATTTCGGTTTCGGCGATCTCGATTTCCTTGCGGCCGAAAGCGGCAAGGCCGATGTCGCGGATCACATAATCCTGCGCCTGGGTGGCGGGTGCGGTGGCCACGAGCGTGTCTCCATTGGCTAAGATGAGGCGACCGCTCGGGCAAGCGAACGGCGGCAATGGGCTGCGCTTTACCAATCGCCGCGGTTCAAGGCAACTCAATATAAAGTTTTCTTTATGTCGTAATCGGCCAGCCCGTGCGTTTCAGGCCGATCCCGCGCCGCTGACCAGATGGGCGGCATCGATTCCGGCGGCGGCGTAGGCGGCCGACCATTTCCGCGCCGCGGGAATGTCGAACAGAAGATCGGCGGTGCAGTCCGTGGGAAACCAGCTTTCCCCGCTCATTTCCTCATCAAGCTGCCCCGCGCCCCATCCGGCATAGCCCAGCGCGACCAGATAGCGACTCGGCCCCCTGCCCTCGGCAATGGCCTTCAGGATTTCGAGCGAACCCGAAAGGCCCCACCCCTCGCCCACCACGACCATGTCATGCCCCATCCAGTCGAGCGAATGCAGCACGAAACCACGCCGTGGTTCGACCGGCCCGCCGCTCAGCACCGGCATGTCAGGCACGTCGCCCGGATCGATGTCGAAGCTTTCCAACAGGTCGTGCAGCGTGACGCCGTCGATTTCGTCGCTCACGGCGATCCCCAGCCCGCCATTCTCGTCATGCACGCACATGGCGATGACGCTATGGTCGAACCGCATATCCTCCATGCCCGGCAGGGCGAGGAGAAACTGGCCGGCATAGGAGCGCGCTGTGGTCATGGACCGACTATACGCCGCTGCACGCCTTTGCCAATGGCGAGCCGTCACTTGGGCAGGTCGGCATGGCACATTCCTTGGGCACCCCCTTGACAGAAAGGTGCGCTGCCCCAACCTGCGCCGCGTTCAAAAAGGCCAGGAGGCATAAAATGACCATTTCGAAGGGCGATCGCATCCCCAGCACCACTTTCGTCAAGATGACCGAGAACGGCCCTGAAAAGGTGGCGTCGGACGATTATTTCGCGGGCCGCACGGTCGCGCTCTTTTCGGTGCCGGGGGCGTTCACGCCGACCTGCTCCGCCCGCCATCTGCCGGGATTCGTCGACAAGGCGGAAGATATCAAGGGCAAGGGCGTGGACGAAATCGCCTGCACCGCCGTCAACGACGCCTTCGTCATGGACGCCTGGGGCAAGTCCGCCAATGCCGACGGCAAGGTGACGATGCTGGCCGACGGCAATGCCGATTTCGCCAAGGCGGTCGGCCTCACCATGGACGGCAGCGGCTTTGGCATGGGCACGCGCGGCCAGCGATTCTCGATGATCGTCAAGGACGGCGTCGTCGCTGAACTGAACGTCGAAGCGCCGGGCGATTTCAAGGTGTCGGCGGCGGAATATCTGCTGGAACAGATCTGATTTCCGGGGATGCGCGCCTGCTAATTGGGCGCGCATCTTTCTTCCGTCATATAAGTGCGTTACCAATGTTCGATGACAAGAAGCATCGGCAGTGCGATCGTCGCCGAACTAGACGGCATTTATCGGAAATCCATCGAAAATCTCCGTGAGGCCATGCGCGCCTATGCCCGCGACGGCAGCGTGCCGCCCCCCGAAGCCGCGAGCGACCGGCGATTCTGCTATCCGGAACTGCGAATCACCCATCATGCGGAAACCGATGTGCCGCCGCCGGGGCGATCCTTTGCCCGCCTGTCGAAGCCGGGGCAATATGTGACCACGGTGACGCGCCCGGCGATGTTCGGGGAATATCTGGCCGAACAGATCGACCTGCTGGTCCGGGATTATGGCGTCGAAGTCGAAACGGCGCTCAGCGGCCAGCAAATCCCCTTCCCCTATGTGCTGGACGGCCTGGACATCAGCGCCCTGGACGGCACGCCGCCGACCGAACTGGCGCGGCATTTCCCGGCGACCGAACTGGCGGAAATCGGGGATGAGATCGCGGACGGACTGTTCATGCCCGATGCGGAGGGGGAAAGGCCGCTCGCCCTGTTCGACGGGTTGCGCACCGATTTTTCGCTCGCCCGGCTGAAACATTATACCGGCACCCCCGCCGAACATGTTCAGCGATATATATTGTTCACCAACTATCACCGCTATGTGGATGAATTCGTCGCCTGGGCCTGCGCCGAACTGGGGCAGGAAGGGACGCGCTATACGGCGCTTTCCGGGGCGGGCGGCGTCTATGTGACGCCGGAAACCGCCGATCCTGCGCGGATGATCGCGGACAGCGCCTGGCGCAAGCATCAGATGCCCGCCTATCACCTGATCGCCCCGGACCGCAGCGGCATCACTTTGGTCAATATCGGCGTCGGCCCGTCCAACGCCAAGACGATCTGCGACCATCTGGCGGTGGTGCGGCCGGAAGCGTGGCTGATGATCGGCCATTGCGGCGGCCTGCGCCCCAGCCAGCGGATCGGCGACTATGTGCTGGCCCACGCCTATCTGCGCGACGACCATGTGCTGGACGAGATGCTGCCGCCGGAAATCCCGGTGCCTGCCATCGCGGAGGTCCAGGTAGCACTGGCCAAGGCGGCGGAGGAAGTGCTGGGCGGCAATGACCGGGAGGATTTCAAACGCCGGCTGCGCACCGGCACGGTCGTCACCACCGACGACCGCAACTGGGAACTGCGCTATTCCAGTTCGGCCCTGCGGTTCAGCCTGTCGCGCGCCGTCGGCATCGACATGGAATCGGCCACCATCGCGGCGCAGGGCTATCGCTTCCGCGTGCCCTATGGGACGTTGCTGTGCGTGTCGGACAAGCCTATCCATGGCGAATTGAAGCTGCCCGGACAGGCCAACCGCTTTTATGAGGAGGCTATTGCGGGCCATTTGCGCGTGGGCCTGATGACCTGCGAACTGCTGCGCCAGGAGGGACCGAAGCTGCACAGCCGCAAGCTGCGCGCCTTCAACGAGCCGCCGTTTCGTTAAGGAACCCCTATTCTCCACCGTTCGCCCTGAGCTTGTCGAAGGGCCTTACTTTCTTGAAGAAAGAGGCTTCGACAGGCTCAGCCCGAACGGTGGAAAGTGAATGCCAGACGGTCAGGCCGTCAGAAACTCCACCATCGCCTGCCCCAATTCCTTCCGGGTCACCGCATTCATGTGGTTCCCCGGAATTTCGACATAGCGCCCGTTGGGCAACAGGTCGGCCAGTTCCTGCGCCACGCCATTGTCGCGGTCGTCGGCGCCGCATATCACCTCTGTCGGCTGCTGGAATCCGGCAATGACCTCTCTCGGCGTATCGACGAAGGTGTTGAGGATGTGCAGCATCGCCACCGGATCGCCCTTGGTGGTTTTCAGGAAAGCCTCGGTCATCCACTCCGAAGTTCCGCGCTCGAAGGTGCCGAGGTTAGTCAGCACCTTGCGATAATAGCCGCCATTGTCGAGCGTCTGGACAAGGCCGCGCAGCCCCATGCCTGCCAGGATCACCCTTCGCGGCGCAGCGCCCCGCGCCAGCATCCGCACCGTCGTCCGCGCCCCCAGCGAATAGCCGCCAAGGTCGTAATCGGTCAGCCCAAGCTGCTCGACCAGCGCCAGTCCATCCTCGGTCAGCGCGTCGGGCGGATAGGCGGAGACGTCATGGGGCTTGCCGCTTTCCCCATGACCGCGCAGGTCCGGCAGGATCAGTCGGAAACCCGCCTCCACCAGCCGGGCGGCGTGGCCATAGCGTATCCAGTTGGTCCAGGCGTTGGAGAAATAGCCGTGGATCAGCACCAGATCGCGGCTGCCGGAGGCTTTGGCCCCCACGACATGCACCGCGATCGGCAACCCGCCCAGCCCCTGGATCTCCAGCTTTTCGATGGGCAGGTCGGACATGGGCGATACTCCTTGGGTTAATCCGCGTCCGCCGATATGGCTTCCGCGCCCCCATGTCGAGTGGCGCGAAGCCAGATCAGCGCGGCCAGACTGCCGATCTGCGCCGCCGCCATGTCCTTTTGCGGATCCCACATGTCGCCCTGCTGGCCATTATACCAATCCGCCGTCCGTCCCGCCGCGATGATGCTCAGCAGCCATTCGAAAATCTCGTAAATCGCGCCCGCGAAGCCAACCGCCGCAAAGGCGAAGATCAGGCTCCAGCCCACGCGCATGCCTCCATGGCGCCGCGCCATTTCAGCGAACGGCAGGGTCAGAAAGGCGCCGAAGGCAAAATGCACCAGCCGGTCATAACCGTTGCGCGCAAAACCGAAGGTGCCGGAAATATCATGCCCGCTGACCGCCCGCGCCCAGGCGTCATAGGGCACGTAGGAATAGATATACCGCCCGCCCAGCGTATGCAGCAGCAGGAAGATCAGGATGCACCCGGCCGACCCGTCCGATAAAGGCCATCGGCGCAGCAGCCATGGCGCGGCGAAGGCCAGCAGGATCGTCGGCCCGTGCTGGAGCGGCGCAAGTTCAGGATAGGGCTGATCGATATTGGCGGCGATAATGGCCGCGACCAGCAACAGGATCATCCGGCGCTGCGCTGCTGGAACGGCTTTCCAGACAGCCACAACGCCGGAGATCATGAAAGAGCCTCAGCCCTTCTTCAGGTGACGGCGGCCCAGCAATTCCGCGATCTGCACCGCGTTGAGAGCCGCGCCCTTGCGCAGATTGTCGCTGACGCACCACAGGTTCAGGCCATTGTCGATGGTCGAATCCTCGCGCACGCGGCTGATGAAGGTCGCATAGTCGCCCACGCACTCGACGGGGGTGACGTAGCCGCCATCCTCGCGCTTGTCGATCAGCATCACGCCCGGCGCCTCGCGCAGGATGTCCTGCGCTTCCTTGGCCGAGATTTCCTTCTCGAACTCGATGTTGATGGCCTCGCTATGGCCGACGAACACCGGCACGCGCACGCAGGTCGCGGTCACCTTCACCTTGGGATCGAGGATCTTCTTGGTTTCCGCGACCATCTTCCATTCTTCCTTGGTCGAACCATCGTCCAGGAAGACGTCGATGTGCGGGATCACGTTGAAGGCGATCTGCTTGGTGAACTTCCTGGGTTCCGCCGGATCGCCGACGAAGATGTTGCGCGACTGTTCGAACAGCTCGTCCATGCCCGCCTTGCCCGCGCCGGAAACCGACTGGTAGGTGGCGACGACGACGCGCTTGATCGTCGCGGCATCGTGCAGCGGCTTCAAGGCGACGACCATCTGCGCGGTCGAACAGTTCGGGTTCGCGATGATGTTCTTCTTCTTGTAACCGTCGATGGCGTCCGGGTTCACTTCGGGCACGATCAACGGCACGTCCGGGTCCATGCGGTAGAGCGACGAATTGTCGATCACGACGCAGCCCGCCGCCGCCGCCTTGGGCGCATATTCCGCCGTCGGGCCGGAACCTGCGGCGAACAGGGCGATATCCCAGCCGGTGAAGTCGAAATGTTCGATATTCTTGCATTTGAGCGTCTTGCCGGTGTCACCGAAATCGACATCGGCGCCCTGTGACCGGGACGATGCGACCGCCGCGATCTCGTCAATAGGGAACTCGCGCTCGGCGAGAATGGTCAGCATCTCGCGGCCCACATTACCGGTGGCACCAACGACGACGACCTTGTAGCCCATGACTTAACACTCCACTCCATGCAAAATTGCGGAGTGCGCGCCATAGCGGTATCTCGCGGTTTGTCCAGCATCAAGGGGTTTATCGCGCCAAAGCGGGGCTTCTTGTCTCCGTTCTGCCGCTCCGTGCTCCTGCGCAGGCAGGAGCCTAGTTTCGCCGTCTGAACTGGGTTCCTGACTAGGCAGGAACACGGAAGCTTATTTTCCCGGCCCCGTCCGCTCCCGCGCCAGGAAATCCTCTATCGTCCGCCACAGATGCACGCTGATCCCCGGCCCGCCCACGCGATGGGTCTGGCCCGGATAGACCATCATCTCGAACGGCACGGCGCCCCCCTGCATCTTCGCCATCAGCGCGGTCGAATTGTCGAACACCACATTGTCGTCCGACATGCCGTGGATCAGCAGAAGCGGGTCTTTGATCTTCACCGCCTCATCCACCGCGCCCGAAGCGGGATAGGCGCTGGGTTTCTCCTGCGGCCGACCCAGATAGCGCTCGGTATAATGGGTGTCGTAAAGCTCCCACTTCGTCACCGGCGCGCCCGCCACCGCCGCCGAGAAAACACCCGGCGCCTTCTCCAGCAGCTTCAGCGACATATAGCCGCCATAGGACCAGCCATAGGTGGCGATCCGCCCGGCATCGACATAGGGCTGCGCCTTCAGCCACTCGACACCCTTCAATTGATCCTCCACCTCTACCGTGCCCATGGCGCGATAGATCTGATCCTCGAACGCCTTGCCCCGGTCGGGCGTGCCGCGATTGTCGACCGCGAAGACGATCCAGCCCCGGTCCACCAGATATTGGTAGATGGGCGAACTCCATGAGTTCGTCACCTGCCGCCCCGCGCCCGGCCCGCCATAATGCAGCATGAAGACGGGATAGCGCTTCCCGGCCTCCAGCGGCGGCGTCATGATCCTGGTATAGAGGGTGGACCCGTCCGCCGCCTTGATCGTACCGAACGTCGTCTTCACATGGCTGGCGAGATAGGGCGCGTAGGGATGATCGCCCTTGATCGCATTTTCCGACAACCAGTTCAGTTGCCTGCCCGCGCTGTCGGCCAGATAGACTTGCCTTGGCTGATTGACGTTGCTGCGCGCCACGACGATGCGGCTTGCGGCGCGATCCATCACGGCGTCATTCCACCAGCCGGTCGCGGTCAACTGCCTGATCGGCCCCGCCTTGGCGAGCGGCGCGGCATAAAGCTGCTGCTCCAGTGGCGTCTCCCTGTTGCCGGTGAAATAGACGATCCCCCTGCCCTCATCCACGCCCACCACGTCGCGGACTTCCCAATCGCCGCTGGTAAGCGCCGTCCACTTGCCCGCCCGCACATGGTAAAGATGCCCATGACCGGTCCGTTCCGACCACCAGAGGAAACTGCCGTCCTTCAACGGCGTGAAATTGTTGCTGAGGTTGATCCAGCTTTTCGCCTTTTCGGTCAGGATCACCCTGCTCCTGCCCGTCGCCGGATCGACCGCGAGCAGGTCCAGCGTCTTTTGATCCCGGCTCTCCCGCTGGACATAGAGGGTCTTGCCGTCCTTCGACCAGTCGACGCGGGCGAGGTAGATGTCCCTCTCCGCCCCCAGATCGACCTTCACCTGCTCACCGCCCTCCGGCTTCATCACATAAAGGTCGACCAGGGCGTTGGCCGTCCCGGCGGCGGGATAGCGTTGCGTATAAACCTTCGTGCCTTCGCCGCCGATGGCTGTGCGCGTGACGGTGCCGACCGGGCCTTCATCGACGCGGGCGACCGCGATCAGCCTGTCGTCGGGCGACCACCAATAGCCGGTCCGCCGGTCCATTTCCTCCTGCGCCACGAATTCCGCGACGCCCCAACTCACCGTGTCGCTGGAACCCTGGGTGAGTTGCCTCGCCGTGCCGCCCACGGGCTGGACGAAGAAATCGCCGCCCCGCACAAAGGACACGAAGCCGCCCTTGGGGCTGACGACGCCGTTCAACTCGCCATCGGGCGTATCGGTGAGCCGCGTCACCCTTCCATCCAGCGCCGCCAGATAAAGGTCGCCATCCACCGGCACCAATATGGATTTCCCGTCCGGCGCCCAGTCATAGCTGACGATGCCGCTGCTTCCCGCCACGCTGCGGTCGCGCTCCCGCTGCATCTTCTCCGCTTCGGAAAGCTCCGCGCCGCTGCCGGTCTTCTTCGAATCGACCAGCATCCGCTCCGCGCCGGTCGACGTGTCCACCGCCCACAGGTCCAGCCGCTCCTTCTCATCGGCACGCGGCTTGAGCAGCGTCACCAGCTTGCCGTCCGGCGATAGCTTCAACGCCCTTGGCTGCGAACCGGACAGGTCAGGACTGGCGAACACCCGCTCCAGGGTCAGTTTCTGCTGATCCTGCTTTTCCTGGGCCTGGGCGGAAATAGCGGAAAGCAACAGCGCGCCGACAGCCGCGCCGCTTTTCAGATTTGGCGACATTTGCATCCCTTGCTTGGGCCATGGCGGAACCACGGCGCATGCGCGGGAAATTAGCGCGAGGCGGATGAAAAGATCAATGTTGGGAAATAATATTTCTCCGCCATGATCGCCCGGATCATGGTGGGCGCGACAGGGATTGAACCTGTGACCCCACCCGTGTGAAGGGTGTGCTCTACCGCTGAGCTACGCGCCCCCTGTAAGGAGGAGGCGGCCATTGGCATCCGCCGCGCCACCTGTCAAGCATCCCCCCGGCCATTTTTCCGGAAATGGACTTATTCGCTTCAACAGCGTTATAATCGATCCGTTATCAAAAGGAGTGCATATCCCATGCGTCAAACCGTCGCCCTCGTCATCGCGGGGCTGCTTCTTTCCTCCCTGGCCGCCTGCAACACCGTGAAGGGCGCGGGCCGGGACATCGAATCCGTCGGCCGCGCCGGGGAAAAAGCCATCAACTGATCCGGCCGGATCACCGGATCATTGGAGGATGCGGCCCATGGCGGCCGCATCCTTTTCCAGCCGCACGCCGTCGCAGTCGGCCTCTCCGCAATTGCAGGCCGCGATGGTATAGCGAACACCGCACATCACCAGCACGTCATGGTCGAAGGAATAGTTGGATATTCCAGCCCGCTCGACCTTTTCCCGCGCTCTCGCCTTGAGGGTCATATATCTGCCTCTTTGCAACATGCCTGAATGATTGTTGTTGCGCTGCACAATGTCAATCGACGCAGATCGGTTCCTGAACGAATTGAAATAAATCCGTCCAGAAAATGACACGATCCGGCGCTTATGCCGGGGACGCTTGCGCGCCGTCATTATCGCTCCCATATGCCGGATCATGAACGACCAACGCTCCAATTCCATGCCGGTCTGGCATGGCACCACCATCATGTCGGTACGCAAGAACGGGAAGGTGATCGTGGCCGGCGACGGCCAGGTTTCCATGGGCCAGACGGTGATGAAACCCAATGCCCGCAAGGTGCGCCGCCTTCACGACGGATCGGTCATCGGCGGCTTTGCCGGCGCGACGGCGGACGCCTTCACCCTGTTCGAGCGGCTGGAGGCCAAGCTGGAGCGCCATAACGGCCAGTTGATGCGCGCCGCCGTCGAACTCGCCAAGGATTGGCGGACGGACAAATATCTCCGCAACCTGGAAGCGATGATGATCGTCGCGGACAAGGAAGTGACGCTGATCCTGACCGGCAATGGCGACGTGCTGGAGCCGATCGGCGGGGTTGCGGCCATCGGTTCGGGCGGCAATTTCGCCCTCGCCGCGGCCCGCGCGCTCGTGGAATATGAGGAAGACGCCGAAACCCTCGCCCGCAAGGCGATGGCGGTGGCGGCCGACATATGCGTCTACACCAACGACCAGCTTGTGGTCGAAGAGCTGGAAAGCGCCACCTGATTAAAGTCCCTCCCGCAAGCGGGAGGGGTTGGGCTGGGCGGCGAGCGAAGCGAGCAACCTATCCCTCAAGCGTTGCAGGCGATTGCTCACGCAATCGCACCCACCCCCCACCCCTCCCTTTAAAGGGAGGGGAGTGAGATGAAGATGAACGACAATCTGACCCCCAAAGCCATTGTTTCCGCGCTGGACGCGCACATCATCGGCCAGGCAGACGCCAAGCGCGCCGTCGCCGTGGCGCTGCGCAACCGTTGGCGCAGGCAGCGGCTCTCCGCCGACCTGCGCGATGAGGTTACGCCCAAGAATATCCTGATGATCGGCCCCACCGGCTGCGGCAAGACGGAGATCAGCCGCCGCCTCGCCAAGCTGGCCGACGCGCCCTTCGTCAAGGTGGAAGCGACCAAATTCACCGAAGTCGGCTATGTCGGCCGCGACGTGGAGCAGATCGTGCGCGACCTGGTGGAGGAAGCGGTGCGCCTGGAAAAGGACCGCCGCCGTGAAGCCGTGCGTGAAGCCGCCTCCGAAGCCGCCATGACCCGCTTGCTGGACGCGCTCACCGGCAAGGAAGCGAGCGAAGCCACCCGCCTCTCCTTCCGCCAGCGGATAGAGAGCAACCAGATGAACGATGTCGAGGTAGAGGTGGAAGTCGCCGACAGCCCCTCCATGCCGATGGAAATTCCCGGCATGGGCGGCCAGATCGGCATGATCAACCTGAGCGACATGATGTCCAAGGCGTTCGGCCAGCAACAGAAGAAGCGCCGCAAGCTGCGCGTGGCGGAAGCCTGGGACAAGCTGGTCGAGGAAGAGCAGGACAAGCGGCTGGACCAGGACGATGTCGCCCGCGTCGCCATTGCCAGCGCCGAGCAGAACGGCATCGTCTTCATCGACGAGATCGACAAGATCGCCGTCAGCGATGTGCGCGGCGGCTCGGTCAGCCGCGAAGGCGTGCAGCGCGACCTGCTGCCGCTGATCGAAGGCACGACCGTTTCGACCAAATATGGCCCGCTCAAGACCGACCATATACTGTTCATCGCTTCCGGCGCTTTCCATGTCGCGAAACCCAGCGACCTGCTGCCGGAACTGCAAGGCCGCCTGCCGATCCGCGTCGAGTTGAAGGCGCTGACGGAGGATGATTTCGTGTCGATCCTCTCCGACACCAAGGCGAGCCTTGTTGCGCAATATCGCGCGCTGCTGGCGACCGAGGGCGTGACCGTCGACCTGACGCCGGACGGCATCCGCGCCGTGGCGAAGATCGCGGCGGAGGTGAACGGCGAGATCGAGAATATCGGCGCCCGCCGCCTCCAGACGGTGATGGAAAAGCTGTTGGAGGATGTGAGCTTCGAGGCTGAGGACCGCCAGGGCGAAACGCTGGTGGTGGATGCGGCCTATGTGGAGAAGCAGTTGGCCGCAGTGGCGCGCAACACCGACCTCAGCAAATACGTCCTGTAATCGCCATTAAAGCTTCCTTCCCATGCATGGGAAGGAAGCTTTAATAGCTGCGCCCCACCAGCACGCGCTCCACCGCCTTCTCGCCAGTGAAGATGCAGGCGCCATCGGCCGCTTCCGCATCCGACGGCACATTGCGCAGCGTCAGCTTCTCGCCCTTCAGCCATTCGATCACCTTGTCGAGCGCCGCGCCGGTCGGCTTGGCCCATTGCACCAGCGCCCAACCCGGCTTCTTGCTCGCCCCGAAATAGGCCTTGAGCGCATCGAGCGACGTGATCGACTTGTCGATATTCCCCAACAGCCGCGCCTGCGCATCCGCGAACAACGCCTGCTGGATCTCCTCCAGCATGGCAGTCGCCGCGCCAAGGAAATCGCCCTTCGCCACGATCCGGCTGTCCAGCTTGCCATCCTCGCGATAGAGCCGGTCGCGGCGGATGACGGACACATTGCCGCCCGCCACATCGCGCCCGCCGACCTCAATCACGATCGGCGCGCCCTTCTTCACCCAGCCCCAGCGCTTGTTCGCCGCCTTGGCCGACCGCCGATCCAGCAGGGCGCGCACCGGCTCGCGGAACACGTCCTGCTTGTTCAACTCCGTCACCAGATCGCCGCAATAGTCCAGGATCGCCGCATCCTCCTCAGTGTCGCGCAACATCGGCACGACCACCACCTGATAGGGCGCCACCCGGGGCGGCACGCGCAGGCCGTCATCGTCGCCATGCACCATGATGAGGCCGCCGATCATCCGCGTCGACACGCCCCAACTGGTCGTCTGCGCCAGTTCCTGCTGCCCCTCGGCATTCTGGAACTTGATATTCTGCGCCTGCGAGAAGGTGGTGCCCAGGAAATGCGAAGTCCCCGCCTGCAACGCCTTGCCGTCCTGCATCATCGCCTCGATGGAATAGGTCGCGACGGCGCCGGGGAAGCGCTCATTTTCCGGCTTCTCGCCCGCGATCACCGGCAGAGCCACGCATTCCTCGGCAAAGCTGCGATAGACTTCCAGCATCTTCATCGTCTCTTCCATCGCCTCTTCGACGGTGGCGTGCGCGGTATGCCCTTCCTGCCAGAGAAATTCGGCGGTGCGCAGGAACATGCGCGTGCGCATTTCCCAGCGAACGACATTCGCCCACTGGTTGATCAGCACCGGAAGATCGCGCCAGCTTTGCACCCAGCGAGAGAAAGCCGCGCCGATCACCGTTTCCGAAGTCGGACGAACCACCAGCGGCTCCTCCAGCTTCGCTTCGGGATCGGGCACCAGCTTGCCATCCTTCTGGATCAGCCGGTGATGGGTGACGACCGCCATTTCCTTGGCGAAGCCGTCGACATGCTCGGCTTCCTTCTCGAAATAGCTGAGCGGGATGAACAGCGGAAAATAGCAATTCTCATGGCCCGTCGCCTTGATGCGCTCGTCCAGCAGCTTCTGCATCCGTTCCCAGATGCCGTAACCCCATGGCCGGATGACCATGCAGCCGCGCACGCCGCTTTCCTCCGCCATGTCGGCTTCGGAAATGACGGCCTGATACCAGGCGGCGAAATCCTGTTCGCGGGTAACGGAAAGGGCGTGCTTCACGGGATCGACCTTAAAATTCGAGTGGATGGCGCGCCATAGGACAAGCGCGCCGCCCATGTCGACCCCAAAGGACCGCCGAAAGCGCGGCTCAGCTCAGCTTGTCGATCTTCGCATTGAGCGCGGCAAGTTGCGCCTTGAGCTGCGCAATCTCGTCATCCTTGCTCTCATCGGCGGCGGGCGCCGGTGGCGTCATCCCCGGCACGCCGGGCATACCCGTGCCGAAGGCGCTGGCCGCCGCTTCGAACATCAGCATGTTGCGCTTGGCGATCTCGGCCAGCGGACCGCCGCCGAAGGCGCCCTTCATCGCTTCCTGGAACTGCTGCTGGTTCTTGCGGAAGGCGTCCATCGACGCTTCCAGATATTGCGGCACCATGGACTGCATGGAATCGCCGTACATGGCGATCAACTGGCGCAGGAAGTTGACGGGCAGCATGTTCTTGCCGCGCTGCTCCTCCTCCATGATGATTTGCGTCAGGACATTGTGCGTGATGTCCTCCCCGGTCTTCGCGTCGACGACGACGAACTCGCGCCCCTCACGAGTCATCTGCGACAAAAGATCCAGCGTGATGTAGCTAGACGTTTCTGTGTTATAGAGCCGCCTGTTAGCGTACTTCTTGATAACGACCGGTTCGGATTCGTTCGCGGTCTTAGATTTGGCCATGGATACCTCTCCCACACCTGCATTTTCCGCATTAGCACAGCACAATGCCGCGCCGCAACATGGGCCGCGGCCATTACCCCTTTTTCTCAATATTTTATGGCGCGAAACGCAGGACGATCCCGAACTGCGGAAGCGGGCCTTCCAAGGTTTGCGGAAATATCAAGAGGCTAGCCGCCCCGCCCCGCCCACGGCCCCTTCCATCGCCGCATCGGCGGGCAGTGCGAAACTGCTCCGCTACGGGACGGAAAACGGCCGTCATCCGGTGGTTTTCGTTCCCTCGCTAATCAATCCGCCGCAAGTGCTGGACCTGTCCTCCAGCCGTTCCATGCTGCGCCACATGAGCGCAGCAGGGCATGACGCCTATCTGGTCGATTGGGGGGCGCCCGCGGCGGATGACGGCGCATTGGGCCTGGACCGCCATGTGACGGAGCGGTTGCTGCCGATGCTGGCGGCTCTGCCCCGCCAGCCCATATTGGTGGGATATTGCCTGGGCGGAAATCTGGTGATCGGCGCTGCGGCATTGCAACCTGCAAGGGCGCTGGCGACCATCGCGGCGCCGTGGAATTTCGACGGCTTCGCCGCCGCCGACAGGGAAGAGATCGGCGCGCTGTGGCGCGGTTCCAAACCCATGTGCCAGCGCCTGGGCTATGTGCCCATGGAGGTGCTGCAATCCGGTTTCTGGGCGATGGACCCCACCCGCACGATTCGCAAATATGCGGCCTTTGCCGACTTGGCGGTCGGTTCGGACGAGGAGCATGGCTTTCTGGCGGTGGAGGATTGGGCCAATGGCGGACCACCGCTCAGCTATGCTGCGGGGCGTGATCTTTTCGAGCAATTCTATGCCGCAAATGCGAGCGGCCGGGGCGAATGGCGGATCGGTGGACAGGCCGTCGATCCCCGCCGCCTGACTTGCCCCACGCTTTCAATCCGTTCCGCGACCGACCGCATCGTCCCTGCCGCCGCCGCGCCGGAAATGGCGGAGAATACGACCCTCGACCTTGGCCATGTCGGCATGATCGTGAGCGGCGGGGCGTGCGAATTGCTGTGGGAACCGCTGTCGCGATGGCTTTCCAGCCATGGCGGATGATGATATGTGCAAGCGCGAAACAATCATCCCCCGTAACTGAGGATCAAGGCTTTGTCAGACATCGTCATTACCGCTGCCAAGCGTACTGCCGTCGGTGGCTTCATGGGCGCCTTCGGGTCGACCCCCGCGCATGAGTTGGGCCGCGCCGCCATCGTCGCCGCCCTCGCTCAGGCCGGCATCGCGCCGGATGAAGTCGACGAAGTCATATTGGGCCAGGTTCTGACCGCCGCGCAGGGCCAGAACCCCGCCCGTCAGGCCGCCGTCAACGCCGGCATCCCGGTCGAGCGGACCGCCATCGGCCTCAACCAGCTTTGCGGTTCGGGCCTGCGCGCCGTCGCTCTGGCGGCGCAGGCGATCCGGGCGGGCGACGCCCGCATCATGGTCGCGGGGGGCCAGGAAAGCATGTCGATGGCGCCCCATGCCCAATATCTGCGCGGCGGCGCGAAAATGGGGCCGATATCCTTCGTCGACACGATGACGCATGACGGCCTGACCGACGCCTTCAACAATTATCATATGGGTATCACGGCGGAAAACCTGGCCGAGAAATATCAGATCAGCCGGGAGGCGCAGGACGAATTCGCCGTCGCCAGCCAGAACAAGGCGGAGGCCGCCCGCGCATCGGGCCGCTTCAAGGATGAGATCGTTCCCGTGACGATCAAGGGCCGCAAGGGCGACACCATCGTCGATACCGACGAATATATCCGCGCAGGCGCCACGCTGGAGGCGATGCAGGGTCTGCGCCCGGCCTTCAAGAAGGACGGCACCGTCACCGCCGCCAACGCCAGCGGCATCAACGACGGCGCCGCCGCCCTGGTACTGATGACCGCCGGGGAAGCGGCAAAACGCAACGCGCCCGTGCTGGCGCGCATCGCCGGTTTCGCGACCCGCGGCGTCGATCCTTCGATCATGGGCATCGCCCCCGTTGCCGCGAGCCGCGACGCGCTGGCCAAGGCGGGCTGGTCGCTGGCCGATCTGGACCTGATCGAAGCCAATGAAGCCTTCGCCGCGCAGGCGCTGGCCGTCGGCCAGGAACTGGGCTGGGACGCGGAAAAGGTCAATGTGAACGGCGGCGCGATCGCCATCGGTCACCCGATCGGCGCTTCGGGCGCGCGCGTCCTCACCACCCTGCTCTACGAAATGCAGAAGCGCGACGTCAGCAAGGGCCTGGCCACGCTGTGCATCGGCGGCGGCATGGGCGTTGCGATGTGCGTCGAACGCTGAGCATGCGGTAAAATGAAAGGGTCGCCGATCCCATCCGGATCGGCGACCCTTTTCATGTCAGCGCCATATCCGGTCGAACCTGGCCCCCAGCCCCGTCAGCAATTCATATTGCGACAGGCCCGAAGCCGCCGCCGCGTCGACCAGCTTGTAGTCGACCTCCAGCCAATCCCCTTCCGAAATATCGGGCAAGCCGCCGACGTCAACGGCGGTCAAATCCATGGAGATGCGGCCCACCACCGGCAAATGCCTGCCCCCGGCGCTCATGGAACCGCGCCCGGAAAAGCCGCGCAGATAACCGTCGGCATAGCCCAGGTTCAGCACCGCGATCTCCATGTCCTTCGCCGCGAGATAGGTCGCATTATAGCCGATGGTGTCGCCCGCCCGGACGCGGCGGCGTTGCAGCACCTGCGTTTCGGGAAACACTACCTGCCGGATATTTCCGGCGGCTTCCCGGCGCGGCACCCCGCCATAAAGCGCGATTCCCGGCCGCGTCATGTCGAAGGCATAGTCGGAACCCATGCAGATGCCCGCGCTGTTCGCCAGGCTGTAGCGCGCCGCCTTCACCTGCCCCTGCAAGGCCGAAAACCGCTCCAACTGCCTGGGGGTAAGCGGTCCGTCCTCATCGGCGGAGGCCAGATGGCTGAGCAGGGTCGCCACCTCCAGCCCCGCCACCCGCGCCGGAACATCGCCGCGCCAATCCAGCCCCAGCCGGTTCATGCCCGTGTCGACCATGACATCGCAAGGCCCACCGCCCGACTGCTTCCAGCGCGCAATCTGCCATTCGGTGCACAGCACCGGCCGTGCGCGGGAAGCAAGCGCCACGGCCAGATCCTCCTCCCGCACGCCATGCAGCACGGAAAGCGACACCTCCTCCGTCACAAGCGATTCCAGAACCGCCGCCTCGGCCCAGTTGGACACGAAGAAATCCCGGCACCCGGCGTCCAGCAGGCGGCGCATCACCTCCGCCGCGCCCAGGCCGTAGCCATCGGCCTTGATCGCCGCGCCGCAAGCCGCGCCGCCGCCCTGCCGCTTCAACCAACGCCAGTTGGAAAGCAGCGCCCCTTCATCCATGCGCAAGCGCAACGGCGCGGAAAATTCAATCATGCCAGCCCGGATAGCGTCCGGGTGCGCAGCCGTCGAGACATCAGTCCATCTTCGCCCCGCGCGTCTCCGGCAAGGCGACCATGCAAGTCAGCAGGGCGACCGCCACGACCGCCATGGTGTACCACAGGCCCGCATAGGGATCGCCCGTCCGCGCCACGATATATTGACTGACCAGCGGCAGGAATCCGCCGAAATAGCCGGTCCCGACATGATAGGGGATCGACAGCGAGCTATAGCGTATCCGCGCCGGGAAATATTCCGACAGCAGCGCTGCCACCGGCCCATAGGTCGCCCCCGACAGGGTCCAGAGCAGCAGCAGCGCCATGAAAAGCAACAGGGCGCGGGGCCAGTCCGGCGTCACGGCAGCCGAATCATATCCCCCCGCATGCAAGGCCGCATCCAGCCCTTCCGTACTCAGATCGGTGACCGCCACAGGACCGATGCTGACCGAAGGCGCTGCCGCCTCCCGCTTTTCATAGGCGATGCCGCGCTTGGAAAAATGGTCGAGCAGCTTGCCGCAAGCGGTCGGCTGAACCTTGGCGAAGGGATCGAAGCTGCAATCGGGGCCGCTCACGATCACTGGCGCGCTCTGCGCCGCCTGATAGAGCGCCGGGTTCGCCACGCTCCCCATGAAGTGATAGAGCGGCATGAGCAGCACCAGCACCAGCGCATAGCCGATGACGATCGGCTTCTTCCGCCCCACCCGGTCGGACAGCCAGCCGAAGAAGACAAAGGCCCCAACGCCCGCAAAGGCGCTGCCCCCCACCAGCAATTGCGCCATGCCCGGCGCGACATGCAGGCCGTTCTGCAGGAAATAGAGCGCCTGGAACATGACGGTATAGGCGATGACGGTGAAGCCCGCCGCGATCCCGATCATCGCCACCAGCATCCGCCGCTTGTTGCCGGGATAGGTGAAAGCCTCCTTCAGCGGATTGCGGGACTGGCCGCCCGCCGCCTTCATCGCCGTGAAAATAGGACTTTCGCGCAGCATCAGCCGCATCCAGAGGGAGATGGCCAGCAGCGCCAGCGAAAATATGAAGGGCAGACGCCAGCCCCAATCGTCCCACACCGCCTTGCCGACGATCCATTGCGTGCCGACGACGACCACCAGCGACAGGATGAAACCCCCGATCACCCCCGCCTGGATGAAGCTGGTGAAGAAGCCCCGCTTGCCCGGCGGCGCATGTTCCGCGACATAGATCGCCGCGCCGCCATATTCGCCACCCAGCGCCAGCCCCTGCGCGATCCGCAGCAGGATCAGGATGACCGGCGCGGCGATGCCGATGCTCGCGGCGGATGGGGTCAGGCCGACGCCAGCCGTCGCGGCACCCATCAGGACGATGGTGGCCAGGAAGGTATATTTGCGCCCCAGCCGGTCGCCCAGATAGCCGAACAAAGCTGCGCCGAGCGGCCTGAACCCGAAGCCGATGGCGAAACCGGCCAGCGAATAAAGCAGTTCGACGGTCGGATTGTCGGTCGGGAAGAATGTCCGCCCGATGATCGGCGCCAGCACGCCGTAAATGTAGAAATCATACCATTCGAACAATGTGCCGAGCGCGGACGCGGTAATGACCAGCCGGTCCCGTTTGGCGTCCATCACATAGGCGGTGCCGACTATATCCCCGCTCATTCCACCCCCTGTTCGTCCGATACGTTCATCGACCTTCTAGTGAAGCGCTGAAATCGGGCAAGCAGGATGACGATTGTCGTTCTTTCCTGCCCTCGTCATAGTCGTCACCCTGAACCCGTTTCAGGGTCCATCTCTCCCAATTGAGCCTTGGTTCGTGGGGAGAAATGGATGCTGAAACAAGTTCAGCATGACGAAGGAGGAGGGGGTAGTTTATGTCCACCCCCCACGGCCAACCAACAATCAAAACAACCGCGATCCATCAGGCACCGCCCGGTCAGGCGCAAACAGCATCACCGCCCCGGCATCATCCGCGAACCCCAGCGTCAGCACTTCAGACAGAAACTTCCCGATCTGCCGCGGCGGAAAGTTAACGACCGCCGCGACCTGTCGTCCGGGCAGATCCTCCAGCGCATAATTTTCGGTGATCTGCGCGCTCGACTTCTTCTGCCCAATCCCCGGCCCGAAATCGATCAGCAGCTTATAGGCGGGCTTGCGCGCCTCCGGATAGGCTTCCGCCGACAGGATCGTGCCGACGCGAATGTCGACCTTCAGAAAATCGTCAAAGCCGATGGCGTCGCCCGCAGGCGAAGCAGGGTCATGGTCGAGATGCATGCCCCATCACAGCATGTCCGCCGCGCTGGGGAAAGGCCTTTCGCCTCCCCCGCGCGGCGGACATGGACCATGTTATTCCAGTTCCAGGATGATCGCGTCGACCGGCAGGCTTTCGCCCTGAGCCGCCGACACGCTCTTCACCGTGCCCGCCTTCTGCGCGCGCAGGATATTCTCCATCTTCATCGCCTCGATCACGGCAAGCGGCTGGCCCGCCTCGACCTTGTCGCCTTCCTCGACGTTCAGCGCGACCAGCAGGCCCGGCATCGGACAGATCAGGAAGCGCGACAGATCCGGCGGGATCTTCTCGATCATATGCTTGGCATGCACCGCCGCATGGGCGGGCAGGATGCGCAGCTTGTGGCTGGCGCCATGCGCGGTCAGCACGAAGCCCGAACGCACCGGCGCGATCTTCACCGCCAGTTGCTCCTCGCCGAACTCCGCTTCGATCAGCCGGTCGCCGGGCGTATATTCCAGCGCCAGCTCGATCGCTTCGCCGTCCACCGTGACATCGTCGCCGCTGATCACGACGTCATGAAGCGCGTCCCCGATCTTCACCTGCCAGCCGGTCGGCGGCGCAAGGCGCTTGCCCAACTGCCCCTCGATCCGGCGCGCCCGATCCGCCTGCGCCATGGCGGCAAAGGCGCCGATGGCCGACAGCCGCTTCAGCAGCGTTTCGGAAGCCGGAGCACCGACGAAACCCTCCGGATATTCCTCCGCAATGAAGCCGGTGGTGATGTTGCCCGAACGGAACCGCTCATGCTGCATCAGCGCGGACACGAAATCGATATTGTGGCCCGGCCCCTCTATCTCGAACTGGTCGAGCGCTGCGATCTGCTTGTCGATGGCCTCCAGACGGGTCGGCGCCCAGGTGATCAACTTGGCGATCATCGGGTCGTAGAACATGCTGACCTCGCCGCCCTCGACCACGCCGTCATCGACGCGCACGCCGTCCACGGCTTCCGGCGGATTGTAGCGGATCAGACGCCCCGTCGAGGGCAGGAAACCGCGATAGGGGTCTTCGGCATAGACGCGGTTCTCGATCGACCAGCCGTTGATCTTCACATCCTCCTGACGGATGCTGAGTTCCTCGCCATTGGCGACGCGGATCATCTGCTCGACCAGGTCGAGGCCGGTGATTTCTTCCGTGACCGGATGCTCCACCTGCAAGCGGGTGTTCATTTCCAGGAAGTAGAAACCGTCGCCGGTCTTGTCCGCGCCCGACACGATCAGTTCGACCGTACCCGCGCTGAAATAGCCGACCGCGCGCGCCAGAGCGACGCACTGCTCGCCCATCTTCTTGCGCATTTCGGGGCTGACGAAGGGCGACGGCGCTTCCTCCACCACCTTCTGGTGACGCCGCTGGATCGAGCATTCACGCTCGTTCAGGTAAAGGATATTGCCGTGCTGGTCGCCCAATATCTGGATTTCGATATGGCGCGGACTTTCGATGAACTTCTCGATGAACACGCGGTCGTCGCCGAAGCTGTTCAGCCCCTCGCGCTTGGTCGCCTCGAAGCCTTCGCGCACATCCTGCTCGCTATAGGCAAGGCGCATGCCCTTGCCGCCGCCGCCGGCCGAAGCCTTCATCATCACCGGATAGCCGATCTCGTTGGAGATGCGGACGGCATGTTCGGTATCCTCGATCACGCCGACATAGCCGGGGACGACATTGACGCCCGCTGCCTTGGCCAGCTTCTTCGATTCGATCTTGTCGCCCATCGCGGCGATGGCATTGGCGGGGGGGCCGACGAAGATGATGCCCTCGGCATCCAGCGCCTTGCGGAAGCTTTCGCGCTCTGACAGGAAACCATAGCCCGGATGCACCGCATCGGCCCCGGTATCCTTGCATGCCTGGATGATCTTCTCGGCAATCAGATAGGATTGGGCGGCGGGAGACGGGCCGATATGGACGGCTTCATCCGCCATCAGCACGTGCGGCGCGCGGGCGTCGGCGTCCGAATAGACCGCCACGGTCTTGATGCCCATCTTCCGCGCCGTGCGGATGACGCGGCATGCGATTTCACCACGGTTCGCGATCAGGATCTTGGTGATTGCCATCTTGAGTCCTTGCCCCAGTCCTTAGTTCCAAAATCCGTTCAGGCTGAGCGAAGTCGAAGCCATCGCCTGAGCGTAGCGAAGGCACCTCGCTTTACTCGGTTGAATTGTTCGACTTCGCTCAGGACGAACGGAGCTATTTCTATTTCGCCGCGACCGCTTCCAGATGCCCGTGCGGCTGCGCCATCATCGGCGTCAGCCCCAGCTTTCCAAGCAAAGCGGCGTCCTTGTCATCCCCGGCATTGGCCGCCGTCAGCAGCTTGTCGCCAGTGAAGATGCTGTTCGCGCCAGCCATGAAGCAGAGCGCCTGACAGGCCTCGCTCATGCTCTCGCGCCCGGCGGACAGCCGCACCATCGACTGCGGCATGACGATCCGCGCCACCGCGACGGTGCGGACGAACTCCACCTCGTCGATCTTGGCAAGCGGCGTGTCCTTCAGCATGTCGCCCAGCACGGTCCCGGCCACCGGCACCAGCGCGTTGATCGGCACGCTTTCGGGATGCGGCATGGTAGCCAGCGCATGGAGGAAACCGATGCGGTCGCTCCGCGTCTCACCCATGCCGACGATCCCGCCGCAGCAAACATTGATGCCCGCCGAACGGACATTCTCCAGCGTCTCGATCCGGTCCTCGAAGGTCCGGGTGGTGATGACGTTGGCGTAATTTTCCGGCGATGTGTCGATATTGTGGTTGTAATAATCCAACCCCGCATCCGCGAGCTGTTTCGCCTGACCGGCCGACAGCATGCCCAACGTCATGCAGGTTTCCATGCCCATCTGGCGCACGCCCTTCACCATTTCGATGAGCTTGGGCATGTCCCGTTCCTTGGGATTGCGCCATGCGGCACCCATGCAGAAACGGCCCGAACCATGGTCCTTCGCCTGCGCAGCGGACTGAAGCACCGCCTGCACGTCCATCAGCTTGGTGGCTTTCAGGCCGCTTTCCGCCTCGGTCGACTGGCTGCAATAGCCGCAATCCTCCGGACAGCCGCCGGTCTTGATCGACAGCAGGGTCGAAAGCTGCACTTCGTTGCGCGGGAAATTCGCGCGATGGATCGACTGCGCCTCGAACATCAGGTCGTTGAAGGGCAGGTCGAACAGCGCGGCGATCTCGTCGCGGGTCCAGTCGCACCGCACGCACGCGGTGCGCCCCTGCGAAGGCAGGGGCCCAGGGTTCTGGGCGCTTCTCTTGGGGCCCTGGGCTCCTGCTTTCGCAGGAGCACTGGAAATATTC
Source organism: Sphingobium sp. JS3065 (assembly GCF_026427355.1). Classification (NCBI taxonomy): domain Bacteria; kingdom Pseudomonadati; phylum Pseudomonadota; class Alphaproteobacteria; order Sphingomonadales; family Sphingobiaceae; genus Sphingobium; species Sphingobium sp. JS3065. The sequence goes on along the minus strand of NZ_CP102664.1, from coordinate 1,214,681 downwards.
AGGTCGGTCAAGCGGCTTCCTCCAGCCCCGCGGGGGGCATGTTGTGGCCGAGGAGGCGCAGCACATCGGCGGCGCATTCCACGACGTTGGAACCCGGTCCATAAATGCCCTGAACGCCCGCGTCACGGAGATAGTCGTAATCCTGCGGCGGAATGACCCCGCCCGCGATCACCTTGATGTCGTTGCGGCCCTTTTCCCGAAGCTGCCTGATGAGGTCGGGGATCAGCGTCTTGTGCCCCGCCGCAAGGCTGGAAGCGCCGACCACATCGACGCCGCTGTCGAGCGCCAGCACCACCGTTTCCTCCGGCGTCTGGAACAGCGGCCCCGACACGATTTCGAAACCCATGTCCCCGAAAGCGGACGCGATAACGTTGGCGCCCCGGTCATGACCGTCCTGCCCCATCTTGGCGATGAGGATCTTCGGCTTGCGACCGAGGCGCCGCTCGACGGCCTGCACCCCGTCAAGAACCTGTTTCCAGCGCGCATCCTGCGCATAGGGCTTGCCATAGACGCCCTTCACCGGCGTCGGCTGCGTGCCGTAACGGTTGAAGCTGTCCTCCATCGCGGCGGAAATTTCGCCCAGCGTGGCGCGGGCGCGCGCCGCCTCGACCGCATGGGCGAGGAGGTTGTTTTCAATCGACTGCGAGCCTGCCGCCGCTGCACGCAACGCCTCCAGCGCGGCCTGGCAAGCCGCCTCGTCACGCTCCGCCTTCACGCGGTTGATGCGGGCAATCTGCGCCTCGCGGACCTTGGTGTTGTCGACCTCCAGCGTTTCCAGCAGGTCTTCGTTCGCCAGGCGATATTTGTTGACGCCGACGATGACGTCCTCGCCCCGGTCCACGCGCGCCTGACGGGCCGCAGCGGCGGTCTCGATCATCGCCTTGGGCCAGCCTGCCGCCACGGCCTTCGCCATGCCGCCTTCGGCTTCAACGCGGTCGATGATCTCCTGCGCGGCGTCGACCAGTTGCTGGGTCAGCGCCTCGATATAATAGCTGCCGCCCAGCGGATCGACGACATTGCACATGCCGGTCTCTTCCTGGATGACGATCTGCGTGTTGCGCGCAATGCGGGCCGAGAAGTCGGTCGGCAGCGCAATCGCCTCGTCCAGCGCGTTGGTGTGCAGCGACTGCGTGCCGCCCAGCATCGCCGCCATCGCTTCGATGGTGGTGCGCATGACGTTGTTATAGGGATCCTGCTCGGTCAGCGACACGCCCGAAGTCTGGCAATGGGTGCGCAGCATCTTGCTGCGTTCGTCCCTGGCGCCCAGCTTCGTCATGACCCGATGCCACAGCACACGAGCCGCGCGCAGCTTGGCGATCTCCATGAAGAAGTTCATGCCGATGGCGAAGAAGAAGCTCAGCCGCCCCGCAAACTTGTCGATGTCAAGGCCGCTCGCCACGCCGTAGCGCACATATTCCGCGCCGTCCGCGATGGTGAAGGCCAGTTCCTGCACCTGCGTCGCTCCGGCTTCCTGCATGTGATAGCCGGAGATGGAGATGCTGTTGAACTTGGGCATTTCGCGGCTGGTATAGCCGAAAATGTCGGAGATGATCCGCATCGAGGGTTCGGGCGGGTAGATATAGGTGTTGCGGACCATGAACTCCTTCAGAATGTCGTTCTGAATGGTCCCGTCGAGCAGCTTGCGCTCGACCCCCTGCTCCTCGCCCGCGACGATGAAGAAGGCCAGGATCGGAATCACCGCGCCGTTCATGGTCATGGAAACGGACATCTGGTCGAGCGGAATACCGTCGAACAGAATCTTCATGTCCTCGATCGTGTCGATGGCCACGCCTGCCTTGCCCACGTCGCCGACGACGCGGGGATGGTCGCTGTCATAGCCGCGATGGGTGGCCAGGTCGAAGGCGACGCTGAGGCCCTTCTGACCAGCGGCAAGATTGCGCCGGTAGAATGCGTTGGATTCCTCGGCGGTCGAAAAGCCCGCATATTGCCGGATGGTCCAGGGTCGCCCCGCATACATGGATGCGCGCACGCCGCGCGTGAACGGCGCGAAACCGGGCAGGCCCGGATCGACGGTCACGTCTTCCGCAGTATAGAGCGGCTTGACGGTGATCCCTTCCGGGGTCTCCCAGTTCAAATCCTTGCCCTTCACCTCCTTGGCGGCGGCGGCGGCCCACTGATCCAGCGTCGGCTTCTCGGTCATATCAATGCGCGCCCTCTTTCGGCGTTTCCATGATTTCAGTGAGCACCCCGTTCATATCCTTGGGGTGGACGAAGAAAATCAGCGTCCCATGCGCACCGATGCGCGGTTCGCCCAGCACCTTCTTGCCCAGACCTTCGAACCAGGCCTTGGCTTCATGGATGTCGGGCACTTCATAGCACATATGATGCTGCCCGCCCGCCGGGTTCTTGGCGATGAAACCGTGGATCGGCGAGTTCTCGCCCAGCGGCTCGATCAGCTCGATCTGCGTCCCGGCAGTCGGTCCATTCGGGCCATTCTCGCCCGGCGTGTCCACGAAGCACACCTTCACCCCCTGCGCGGGCAGGTCGAACGGCTCATGCGTGATCGTCGCGCCCATGACGTCGCGATAATAAGCGATGCTGGCTTCCAGCGAGGGCGTCGCCACGCCGATATGGTTCAAGCGACCGAGTTTCATATCACTTCACCTGTCTCGTCACCCCAGCGGAAGCTGGGGTCTCATGCCTCAACGCACTGCATAGCCGCCTGAGATCCCAGACTTCGCTGGGATGACGACCCATATGGCCGTCACAACGGAATATTGTCGTGCTTCTTCCAGGGATTCTCCAGCGCCTTGTTCCGCAGCTTGCGCAGCCCCAGGGCGATCCGCTTCCGCGTCGAATGCGGCTGGATCACCTCGTCGATGAAGCCCTTGCTCGCCGCCACGAAGGGGTTGGCGAAGCGGTCCTCATATTCCTTGGTCTTCTGCGCGATCTCTTCGGGCGTCTTGCCGCGGAAGATGATCTCCACCGCGCCCTTCGCGCCCATCACAGCGATCTCGGCGGTCGGCCAGGCATAGTTGAGGTCGCCGCGCAGATGCTTGGACGCCATAACGTCATAGGCGCCGCCATAGGCCTTGCGCGTGATGACGGTGATCTTCGGCACGGTCGCCTCGGCATAGGCGAACAGCAGCTTCGCGCCATGCTTGATGATGCCGCTATGCTCCTGAGCAGTACCCGGCAGGAAGCCCGGCACGTCGACGAAGGTGACGATGGGAATTTCGAACGCATCGCAGAAGCGCACGAACCGCCCGGCCTTCTTGGACGAGTTGATGTCCAGCACGCCCGCCAGCACCATCGGCTGGTTGGCGATGATGCCCACCGTCTTGCCTTCGACCCGGCCGAAACCGCAGAGGATATTGCCCGCATGGGCCGGCTGCACTTCGAAGAAGTCGCCCTCGTCCACCACCTTACGGATCAGCTCATGCATGTCATAGGGCTGGTTCGCATTGGCCGGGATCAGCGTGTCCAGGCTTTCCTCGATGCGGTCCCACGGATCGGCGCTCGGACGCTCCGGCACCGGCTCCTTGTTGGAGGCAGGCAGGAAGTCCACGAAATCGCGCACCGCCAGCAGCGCTTCGATATCATTCTCGAACGCCACGTCGGCCACGCCGGACTTGGTGGTGTGCGTCACCGCACCGCCCAGTTCCTCCTGCGTCACGACCTCGTTGGTGACGGTCTTCACCACGTCCGGGCCAGTCACGAACATGAAGCTGCTATCCTTCACCATGAAGATGAAGTCCGTCATGGCGGGCGAGTAGACCGCGCCGCCCGCGCAAGGCCCCATGATCACGCTGATCTGCGGCACCACGCCCGACGCCAGCACGTTGCGCTGGAAAATCTCCGCATAGCCGCCCAGCGACGCCACGCCTTCCTGGATGCGCGCACCGCCGGAATCATTCAGCCCGATCACCGGCGCGCCGACCTTCATGGCGATGTCCATGATCTTGCAGATCTTCATCGCATGCCGTTCCGACACCGCGCCGCCATAGACGGTGAAGTCCTGGCTGAAGACATAGACCAGCCGCCCGTTGATGGTGCCCGATCCGGTGACGACGCCGTCGCCGGGGATATGCTGTTCGTCCATGCCGAAGTCGATGCAATTATGCTCGACATACATGTCCAGCTCTTCGAAGCTGTCCTCGTCCAGCAGCACTTCCAGCCGCTCGCGGGCCGTCAGCTTGCCCTTGGCATGCTGGGCGTCGATGCGGCGCTGACCGCCGCCCAGACGCGCGGCGTCGCGCTTGGCTTCCAACTGTTCGATGATGGCTAGCTTCGACATATCAGGCTTTTCTCCGGCTCGTCGCGGACATCTTTGCCCGCCCCATTTCAGTCTTTCCGCATTTTCGCAAATGCAATTTTGCCAATTTGCAAATTGCGACTTTGCAAATTATGGACGATCCATGGCGCGTGGCAATCGAATCTTCGCAGGTCCGCGCCTGCGCCAACTGCGCCTGGACCATCGCATGGACCAGGCGACCATGGCGCAGGCGCTGGGCATATCCGTCTCCTATCTCAGCCAGATGGAGAATGACGACCGTCCCCTCACCGCCAAGGTGAAGGCCGCGCTCGCCAGCGCCTTTCCCACCGACTGGGCCAGCTTCGACAGCCGGGAGGAGGAGCAGCTTCTGGGCGCCTTCACCTATGCGCTGGCCCATCCGGAACTGCCCGGCCCCGCGCTGGAACCGGAGCGGATAGAGAAGCTGCACCTGCAATTCCCCGAATTCGCGGCCCGCTATGTCGATCTCTACAACGCCCATATGCGCGCCAACGAACGCATCAACATGATCGAGGAGGCCATCGCCAACGACCATGCCGTCCAGGCGCGCCTCCCCTGGGAAGCCGCCCGCGACTGGTTCCATGAGGCGGGCAATTACGTCCACGCGCTCGACTGCCTGGCGGAAGACATGGCCGCCAGCTTCACCGCGGGCCAGACCCTGGACGAAGGCATGCTGGTCGAGGCGCTGGCTCGCCGCCACGGCATCGAGACGCTGATCGCCGAGACCCCGGACTCCGCCCTCCGCTCCTATACCAGCAGCGAACGGCGCCTGTTCGTCAACGCCGCCCTGCCCACCGAAAGCCGCAAATTCATGCTCGCCCACCAGCTCATGATGCTGGAGGGGCAGGCGGTGATCGCCGACGTGGTGAGCAAGGCGGGCCTGCCCGTCATGGGCGCCGACCGCCTGCTCGCCATTGGCCTGGGCAATTATGCGGCGGGCGCGCTCCTCATGCCCTACGCTCCCTTCCGGGAGGCCGCCCGCGAAGTCCGCCACGACATAGACCGTCTCGCCCGCCGTTTCGGCGTCAGCTTCGAACAGGCCTGCCATCGCCTTTCGACCCTCCAGCGGCCCGGCCTGCGCGGCATCCCCTTCTTCTTCTGCCGGGTCGACATGGCGGGCAACATCACCAAGCGCCACAGCGCCACCCGCTTGCAATTCGCCCGCTTCGGCGGCGCCTGCCCCTTGTGGAACGTCCATGAAGCGGTCGCCGTCCCCGACCGGATCAACATCCAGCTTGGCGAGACCCCCGATGGCGTGCGCTATGTCTCCATGGCGAAGGGACTGGTGAAGCCGTCGGGCAGCTACAGCCGCACCCCGCGCCGCTTCGCCGTCGTGCTGGGCTGCGAAACCGCCCATGCGGCCAATTTCGTCTATGCCGACGGCCTGCAACTGGAGGTGGAGGGGGCGGCGACCCCCATCGGCATCACCTGCCGCCTCTGCCCCCGCCAAAGCTGCGACCAACGCGCCTTCCCGCCCGCCGACCGCCCCATCCATGTCGATCCCGACAATCGCCAGATCGTGCCCTATTGGATCGGCTAGGCAGCCAGGCGGGATTTTCCGCCAATCCTGCTTGCGGGAACTGGCCCTGTCGCTCGTCCGTCCCTGCGGATAAGGAAAGATGGATGAGCGACGCTGGCATTCTGACGGACATATCGCTCCAGCACGAACTGGAGCGCGCCGGTTATGCCCGCCTGTCCGGCCCCGACCTGTTCGAACGGCTCGCGATCCGGACCCCCGATTGGGGCATATTCGTCCAAAGCTGGGACGATCTCGGCCCGGACCTCTATATGGCGGACGGGGGGCGATACCGCCGCCGCCGTCACGCGACCTTCGCCTGTGAACATGGCCGGTTCACGCGCAAGCCGCACCAGCCCCATTTCCAGAGCCGCGACTATAATCCCCTCAACGGCGATGTGCAGCGCTGGTTCGACCCGGTGGAGCAGGCCACCATCGACAATGGAGCGATGCAGTCCATCTTCGCCTTCTGCGCCGCCAGCTTCCCCTTGACGGGGCCGCAGCATGTCGAACTCCACCAGTTCCGCATCGAAGCGCGCAGTGGCGAACTGGGCCGCCCCACGCCCGAAGGCATGCACCGCGACGGCGTCGACTGGGTCTTCGTGATGCTGGCCGAACGCCGCAACGTCCGCGAAGGCGTCACCCGCATCGGCACGCCGGAGGGGACTGAACTGGGCGAGTTCACCCTCGCCCGCCCCGGCGACGCCGTGCTGATCGACGACCATCGCATCATGCATGGCGTCACTGAAATCCATGCGGTGGACCCGGCGCAACCCGCCTGGCGCGATGCGCTGGTCCTTACCTTCGCGTCTGAATAGCCGGACTTATTTCAACAGCACCAGTTCCTCGGCCATGCTGGGGTGCAGGGCCACGGTGTCATCGAATTCCTGTTTGGTGAGGCCAGCCTTCACCGCGATGGCGGCCGCCTGCAATATCTCCGGCGCGTCCGGGCCGATCATGTGCAGCCCGACCACCCGGTTGGTCGTCGCATCCACCACCATCTTGTAGAGCGCCCGCTCATCCCGCCCGGCCAGCACATTCTTCATCGGCCGGAAGTCGGAGGTGTAGATCTTCACCGTCCCCAGCTTGTTCCTGGCCTCCGCCTCGGTCATCCCGACCCCGGCCAGCGGCGGATGGCTGAACACGGCGGACGGCACGCAACGATAGTCCACCGTCCGCGGATTATCCCCGAACACCGTATCCGCAAAGGCATGCCCCTCGCGGATCGCCACCGGCGTCAGTTGCAACCTGTCCGTGACGTCGCCCACCGCATAGATGCTCGCGCAACTGGTGCGGCTATACTCATCGACCTTGATCGCGCCCTTGTCGCTCAGTTCAACCCCGGCATTTTCCAGCCCCAGCCCATCGACATGCGGCTTGCGCCCGGTCGCGAACACCAGCAGGTCGCAATCGATCGGATCGCCGTTCCTGAAACGGACGGACAGGGTGCCATCCTCCTTCTTCTCGATCTTCTCCATCTCGGCATTGAAGCGGAAATTGATGCCCTTCATCGTCGAAATCTGGAGCAGCCGGTCGCGTATCTGCTCGTCATAGCCGCGAAGCAGCGTGCCGGACCGGTTGACGATCGTCACATGGCTGCCGAACTGGTGGAAAATCCCTGCAAATTCATTGGCGATATAGCCGCCGCCCACGATCACGATCCGCTTCGGGCACTCTTCCAGATGGAAGAGTTCGTTGGAGGTGACGCCATATTCCGCGCCCTCGATTTCCGGGACGATCGGCCAGGCGCCGGTCGAGACGAGGATATATTTCGCGCTGATCTCCCGCCCGCTGGTCAGCCGCACGCCGTGCGGCCCGGTAATCGTGGCGCGCTCCGCAATCAGTTCGACCTGATGGCTGTCGAGCGTGTTCCTGTACAGGCCCTCCAGCCGGTCCACATCGGCCAGCACATTGTCGCGCAGCGTCGTCCATTCGAAATCGCAATCCGGCACATTCCAGCCGAAACGCCGCGCATCCTTCAGATCCTCGGCGAAGTGGGCGCCATAGATGAGCAGCTTCTTGGGCACGCAACCGCGAATGACGCAGGTGCCGCCGACGCGATATTCCTCCGCCACCGCGACCTTCGCGCCATGGGCCGCAGCCACCCGCGAAGCCCGCACGCCCCCCGATCCCGCGCCGATGACGAAAAGGTCGAAGTCGTAGTCGCTCATATAGGCCTCCGCTGCATTGCGCCCGCATATGGAGCGTCCCCGGCGGAGTTACAAACCAGAATCTGACTAGGCCCATCCCGCAAACGGGATGCGCCCGTTCGTCAGACCCCACCCAAAGCCAGATCGATCAAGGCCATGGTCGAAGGGTCGAAGCCCTTCGGCCCCTCCGCCTCGATGGACCTGGCGATTTCCTTGCCCAGTTCGACGCCGAACTGGTCGAAGGGGTTGATTCCCATCAGCACCGCATTGGCAAAGGTGCGATGCTCATAGAAGGCGATCAGCGCCCCCAGAACCTCCGGCGTCACATCGTCCAGCAGGATCGTGGTCGAAGGCCGGTTGCCCGGATAGGCCCGCGCCGGATCGGCGTCATTATCCTTGCCCCGCATCAACGCCGCTCCCTGCGCGAAGCAGTTCACCAGCAACGCCCGATGATGCGCCGGATCGAGCGCATGGCCCGGCTCGATGGAGGCGATGAACTCCACCGGCGTCAGGATCGTGCCCTGATGCAGCAACTGGAACACCGCATGCTGCGCGTCCGTGCCGACGCCGCCCCAGGTGATCGCCGCCGTCGGCCCGTCGACCGGCTGGCCGTCGCGGGTCACGCTCTTGCCGTTGCTCTCCATCTCCAACTGCTGGAGATAGGATGGCAGCAGCCGCAACCGCTCGTCATAGGCGAACAGCGCCCGCGTCTGGCACCCGATCACCCGCGCATAATATTGATCCACAAAAGCCGCGATCAACGGCGCATTGGCCTTCGGCTCCGCCAGGCGGAAATGCCGGTCCATCGCCGCCGCACCTTCCAGCAGGCTCTCGAACGCATCCCAGCCCAGCGCCAGAGCCGCCGGAAACCCGATGGACGACCAGAGCGAATAGCGCCCGCCCACGCTCTCCGCGAAGGGCAGCACCCGCGTCTCATCCACGCCCCATTCGATCGCCTTTTCCGGCGAAGCGGTCAGCGCGATCACCCGGCCATAGGGGTCGTCCACCCCGGCCTCCACCATCCAGTTGATCGCGCTCGCCGCGTTCAGCATGGTTTCGGTGGTGGTGAAGGTCTTGGAAGCCACCGCGATCAGCGTCGCTTCCGGATCGAAGCGCGAAATCGCCCGCTCCAGCGCGGTGCCGTCGACATTCGACACGATGGCGACGTCATAACGCGCGCCGTCGCCCCCCAGCGCATCGATGATCAGGTCCGGCCCCAGCGCCGACCCGCCAATGCCGATATGCAATATGTGCCGGATCGGCCCCAGCGCCTCCCCCTCTATGGCGTCGATCAGCGCCCGCATCCGGGCATGGAACATCTTCGCCCGCGCCACGCTGTCGGCATTGCCCTCGCCCCGCTCGGCGGGATGTTCGGCGGCGCGGCCTTCGGTGTTGTTGACAGCCTCGCCCGCGAACAGCGCATCACGCTGCGCGGCAAAGCCCTTTTCCTCCGCCAGCTTCAAAAAGCCCTCCAGCAACGCATCGGTCAGATGCGTCTTCGACCAGTCGAAACGGATCGGCCCCTGCCTCAGCGTGAACCTGCTCAGCCGGTCGGGATAGGTGGTGAAGATGGATTTGAGATCGGCCTGGGGAAGAGCCGCGAGCGCTGCCAATGCAGGGCTGGACATTGAAGCATATCCTTTTGCTTTGCCGTTGATCGATGCCGATGCCGCACCTGTCGATTCCCGCCCATCCTAGCCCAGTCGTTCCGCCATTGCACCGTTGGGACAGAAAAATCAGGTTGCAGGCCGTCAGGGCTGACCGTCGGTACAGCCTAGCGCGCTTGACTGGGGCTTTACGAACCCGCAAAAGCCGCGACGGCCTGTTTTCAAGGCGGATCGAAGGAAAAGACGACCAAAGCATGAGCGCAAAATCCGAAACGCGGGATTTCCTCTGGTTTCTCGCAAAGCTGGCGGTGTTCGTCTTCGTCCTGCGCAGCTTCATCGTGTCGCCCTTCAACATTCCGTCGGAATCCATGCAGCCGCGCCTGCTGATCGGGGATTATCTGCTGGTGGCGAAATGGCCCTATGGCTATTCGCGCTATTCGCTGCCCTTCGGCATTCCGCTGATCCCCGGCCGCATCCTGGCCTCCACGCCCCAGCGCGGCGACGTGGTGGTGTTCAAGGCGCCGCCGAACCAGAAGAATGATTATATCAAGCGCGTCATTGGCCTGCCCGGCGACATGATCTCCGTACGCGGCGGCACGGTGTACCTGAACGGTCAGGCCGTTCCGAAGCAGAAGGTGGCGGACCTCATCATCCCCGTCACGCCGAATATGGAGGATGCGGCGGCCAGGGAAGGCAGCCCCTCCCCCTGCTATCGACCGAAGTTCGAAGAAGTCCTGGCCAGCGGCCGCCAGTGCCGTTACCCGCAATATCGCGAGACGCTTCCGGGCGGCAAAAGCTACAATGTCCTCGATCTGGTGCCGGACGGCGCGGCGGACGACCGCGACACGGTGGTCGTGCCCGAAGGGCATCTGTTCATGATGGGCGACAATCGCGACCGCAGCGCCGACAGCCGTTTCCCGGCGGTCGACGGCGGCGGCATCGGCCTGGTGCCGGAGGAAAATCTGGTCGGCAAGGCGATGATTTCCGTCTTCTCGACCGACGGCAGCGCCAACTGGCTGCTTCCCTGGACCTGGTTCACCGCCGCCCGCTGGAGCCGCATCGGGGAAGGCTTTTGAAATTGAATGCGCCCGGACCCGACACCGACAGCTGGCTGAAGGCCCTGATCGGCCGCGCGCCGAAAGACCGGGCCACCTTTACCCAGGCGCTGACCCACGGCAGCGCCAATGCGGTGAATTATGAGCGGCTGGAATTTCTGGGCGACCGCATTCTCGGCCTGCTGATAGCGGAATGGGTCTATGACCGCTTCCCGACCGAGCCGGAAGGCAAGCTTTCCCGCCGCTTCAACGCGCTGGTGTCAGGTGAGACCTGCGCCGAAGTCGCCCGCTCGGCGGAGGTGCCGGCACATCTCGTCCTGGGCAAGCAGGCCCGCGACGATGGCGCGACGGACAGCGACAATGTGCTGGGCGACGTCATGGAAGCGCTGATCGGCGCGCTGTATCTGGAGGGCGGCCTTGAAGAAACCCGCACCCTTGTCCGCCGTCTCTGGGCCGACCGCGTCGACACGCAGGCCAGCGCGCCCAAGCACCCCAAATCCGCGCTTCAGGAATGGGCCGCCGCCAACAAGCGCAAGCCGCCGGAATATGCGATGACGGATCGCTCCGGCCCGCACCACGCCCTGAAATTCACGGTAACGGTCAGCATCAAGGGCGCAGGGGACGCAAGCGCGACGGGCGGGTCGAAACAGGAAGCGGAAACGGCGGCGGCAAAAGCCTTACTGGACAAGCTCACCACCTAAAGCATCCACCCCTCCCCGTTCGCCCTGAGCCTGTCGAAGGGCACCCAAAATCGCCGCCCCATAAAACTGGTCTGGTCGCAGCAGTTCGGAACCCGTATGGAGGCGCTGGAAGCAGAGCGTCAAATCAAGGGCTGGAGCCGCGCCAAGAAACTCGCCCTCATCCGCGAGGATTGGACTTTGATCTCCACCTTGGCGCGCTCAAACCAGGAAAAGTAAAGCCCTTCGACAGGCTCGGGGCGAACGGAGTTATAGTTGACGGAAAATCCTGAATCCCAACACTGCGGCGTCGTCGCCATCGTCGGCGCCCCGAATGCGGGCAAATCCACGTTGGTCAACGCCCTTGTCGGTCAGAAGGTGGCGATCACCAGCCCCAAGGCGCAGACGACCCGCACCCGCGTCATGGGTGTGGCGATCGAGGGCGACACGCAGATGGTGCTGGTCGACACCCCCGGCATCTTCGCGCCCAAGCGCCGCCTGGACCGCGCCATGGTCCAGGCCGCATGGGGCGGCGCGCAGGGCGCCGACCTGATCGCGCTGGTCGTCGATGGGAAGGCGGGGCTGGGCGCCAAGATGGAACCCATCGTCAGCGCGCTGGCAGCCCGGCCCGAAAAGAAATGGCTGATCCTCAACAAGGTCGACATCGCCATCAAGGAAAAGCTGCTGGTCCACACCCAGCGGCTCTACGAACGGCTCGACATAGCGGAAACCTTCTTCGTGTCCGCCGCGACCGGCGACGGCCTGCCGGAACTCAAGACCGCCTTCGCCAAGGCCATGCCCGAAGGCCCCTGGCACTTCCCGGAGGATCAGGTCTCGGACGCCACCGACCGGATGCTGGCGGCGGAGATCACCCGCGAGCAGCTTTATCACCAGCTTCACGCCGAACTCCCCTATGCCGCCGCCGTCGACACGGAAAAATATAGCGAGCGGGAAGACGGCTCGGTCGAAATCCACCAGCAGATACTGGTCGGCCGCTCCAGCCAGCGCGCCATCGTGCTGGGCAAGGGCGGCCAGCGGCTCAAGGAAATCGGCTCGAAGGCCCGCGCCGAACTGGCCAGCCTGTTAGGGGTCAAGGTCCACCTCTACCTCCACGTCAAGGTGAAGGAGGATTGGGAGGACGACCGCTTCATCTACCGCGACATCGGCCTGGACTGGGTGGAATAGGCCACCCAGACACACACCGTTCTGGCTGATCACCCCCACCACCGTTCGGGCTGAGCGAAGTCGAAGCCCTCCACCGAGCTTGTCGAAGCGGCTTCGCTACGCTCAGGGCGAACGGTGGTTAGTGGTTACTCCGCCGCTACCTTCTTCTTCGCCGGCGCCTTTTTCGAAGCAGGCTTCTTAGCCCCAGCCTTCTTGGCGGGCGCCTTCTTCCCCTTCTTCGCCGGCGCCGCGGCAGCCCGCGCATCGATCAACTGCGCGGCCTCCTCCAGCGTCAAGGCATCCTGCTCGATAGTCTTGGGCAGCGTCGCATTGGTCGTGCCGTCGGTCACATAAGGCCCGTAGCGCCCCGCCATCAGCTTGATCTCCGCCTCGGTACGCGGATGCTTGCCCAGCACCTTGAGCGGCTCCCGCGAGGAAGCGCCACGCCCGCCCTTGTTCGCCGCGTCGGCCAGCTTGGCCACGGCGCTGTTCATCCCCACCTCGAAAATCTCCGCGGTGGAGGACAGCCGCCCATATTTGCCGTCATGCAGCAGATAAGGCCCGAACCGTCCGATATTCGCCACGATGGGCTTGCCGGTCTCCGGATGCAGGCCGATCTCACGCGGCAGGCTGAGCAGCTTCACCGCCCAATCCAGCGTCATTTCGCCATCGGGCAAATCCTTGGGAATGGAGCCGCGCTTGGCCTCCTTGCCCTCGCCCATCTCGATATAGGGTCCGAAACGCCCGGATTTCCTGACGATATCCTGTCCGGTTTCGGGATGCTTGCCCAGCACCTCCGGCCCCTTGTCCTCGGCACCATCCTTGCCGCCCGGCTGCCCGAACTTCCGCGTAAATTTGCATTCGGGATAGTTGGAACAGGCGATGAACGCGCCGAACCGCCCGCCCCGCAGCGACAATTGCCCATCGCCGCACATCGGGCAGGCACGGGGATTGGACCCGTCCGCCTTGGGCGGGAACAGCATCGGCTCCAGGAATTTGTCCAGTTCGGCGGTGATGTCGGAGGGTTTCTGCTCCATCACCTCGGCGGTCTTGGGCTTGAAGTCGCGCCAGAAGGCTTCCAGCACCGCCTGCCACTGGGCACGGCCGCCGGAAATATCGTCCAGCTCCTCCTCCAGCCCCGCCGTGAAGTCATAGGACACGTAACGTTCGAAGAAGCGCTCCAGGAAAGCCGTCACCAGCCGCCCGCTCTCCTCCGCGAAGAAGCGGTTCTTCTCGATCCGCACATAGTCGCGGTCCTTGAGCACCTGCAACGTCGAGGCATAGGTGGACGGACGCCCGATCCCCAATTCCTCCAGCTTCTTGACCAGGCTGGCTTCCGAATAGCGCGGCGGCGGCTGGGTGAAATGCTGCTCCGCCGTCACCTTCCTCTTGGCCGGGGCGTCGCCCTCCGCCATGCGCGGCAGCAGCTTGCTGTCATCGTCTTCCGTGTCGTCCCGGCCTTCTTCGTAAAGCGCCAGGAACCCCGGAAAAATCACCACCTGGCCGGTGGCCCGCAGCCCATGCTGGCCCGTCCCGTCCACCAGATCGATGGTTGTCCGCTCCAGCCGCGCCGAAGCCATCTGGCTCGCCAGCGCCCGCTTGAAGATCAGGTCGTAAAGCCGCGCATGATCGCCCGATCCCACCTTGTCCCGGTAAAATTCGGTCGGACGAATGGCCTCATGCGCTTCCTGCGCATTCTTGGCCTTGGTCTGATATTGACGCGGCTTTTCGGGCAGATAGCCCCCGTCATAACGCTCGGCTATCGCCTTGCGCGCGGCGGAAATGGCGCTGCCGTCCATCTGCACGCCGTCGGTACGCATATAGGTGATCGCGCCGTCCTCATAGAGCTGCTGCGCGATCCGCATCGTATGGCTGGCCGAAAAGCCCAGCTTGCGCGCAGCCTCCTGCTGGAGCGTCGAGGTCGTGAACGGCGGCGGAGGGTTGCGCGAAACCGGCTTGGTCTCGACCTTTTCGACGGTGAAGCGCCCGGCCTCCACGTCCGCCTTGGCGGCCATGGCGTCGCCTTCCCTGCCGATGGTCAGCCGTTCGATCTTCTCGCCGCGCCAGCGCACCAGCCGGGCGGTGAAACCCTGCCCGCCCTGCTCCATCTCGGCCGCGACGGACCAATATTCCTGCGGCACGAAGCTCTCTATCTCGCGCTCGCGCTCCACGACCAAGCGCAACGCCACGGACTGCACGCGCCCCGCCGACTTGGCGCCGGGCAGCTTGCGCCACAACACCGGCGACAGGGTGAAGCCCACCAGATAGTCCAGCGCCCGCCGCGCCCGATAGGCGTCGATCAGATCCTCGTCCAGCGCGCGGGGCTGGGCCATCGCCTCGGTCACCGCCTGCTTGGTGATCGCGTTGAAGGTCACGCGGTCGACCTTCGCGGGCAACGCCTTCTTGGCGCGCAGCACTTCCTGCACATGCCAACTGATCGCTTCCCCCTCGCGATCGGGGTCGGTCGCCAGGATCAGGCGCGTCGCCTTCCTGGCTTCGTCGGTAATGGCCTTGAGCTGCTTGCCCTTGTCGCCATAATTTTCCCACTGCATGGCAAAGCCCGCATCGGGGTCCACCGACCCGTCCTTGGCGGGCAGGTCACGGATATGTCCATAGCTGGCCAGCACATGGAAATCGCCACCCAGATATTTCTCGATGGTCTTCGCCTTGGCCGGCGATTCGACGATGACAAGCTGCATTCAAACCCCGGTTTTGAAATCTCTCACGTACACGCGCGAGTCTGAAAGCTGTTGCCGCCCCGCGTCAAGCTCCAGCGGTGTAGGCGCAGTCCACCGCTAAAACCAGTACGCAAGTTCATGAAATGCTGACCTTTCCGCCCGCATGCCGCTCCAGCCGCCCGGCCAGTTCCAGTTCCAGCAGCACCGTATGCACGATGGCGGGCGTCAGGGCCGACAGCCTTATCACTTCATCCACCGGCACCGCCGCCAAGCCAAGCAGATCGATCACCGCCACCCGTTCCTTCTCCGCCACATCGGACGAAGGCGGCTCCCCCGCGAAATCCAGACTGGCCTGCCGCACCATGCGCGTGTCGATGACGCCGACCGCCTCCATCACATCCGCCGCGCTCTGGATCAGCGTCGCGCCTTCCCGGATCAACTGGTTGCATCCCTGCGCCCGCGGATCGAGCGGGGATCCAGGCACGGCCATCACCTCACGCCCCGCCTCGCCCGCCAGACGCGCCGTGATCAGCGATCCGGATTTCGGCGCCGCCTCGACCACCACCGTGCCTTTGGCCAGCCCCGCGATGATCCGGTTGCGCGCCGGGAATTGCCGGGCCAGCGGCTGCGTTCCCGGCGGATGTTCCGTCACCAGCAACCCCTCATTCGCCACCTGTTCCTGCAAGTCGGCATTTTCCGGCGGAAAGGCGATGTCGATGCCGCAGGCGATGACGGCGATGGTGCCGCTGCCGACCGATCCCTGATGGGCCGCCGTGTCGATCCCCCGCGCCAGTCCGGACACCACGACGGCCCCCTGCTGCCCCAGGTCGCGCGCCAGCATCCGCGCAAAACGGCAGGCCGCCGCCGACGCATTGCGCGCCCCGACCAGCGCCACGCACTCCCGCCCCGCCAGCGCGACATCCCCGCGCACGATCAACGCCGGTGGAGCACCCTCCATCTGGTCCAGCAGAGCGGGATAATCCTTGTCCCCCATGATCAGATAGCGCGCACCGGCTGCGCGGCTGCGCGCTATCTCCTGCTCGACCGGTTTCGGGTCGATGATGCTGGCCTTCCCCCCGCCCCGCGCCGCCAGATCGGGCAGAGCCTGCAAAGCCTCCCCCGCCGATCCGAAGCGCGCCATCAACTGGCGGAACGTCACCGGCCCGATGCGCGGCGAGCGGATCAGGCGCAGGCGGTTGAACCGCTCCAACTCGCTCATTCGCCGGACGCGGCCTTCCTGGAGGAGCCGACCTTCGGCTCGGTCCCCTTGGCGAGCCGCGCGATATTCTCCCGATGCCGCCACAGCACGATCAGCGCGAGCGCCAACGCCACCGGCACCAGATCGAGCCGCCCGAAAAACCACATGGCGACAGGCGCGCTCACCGCCGCCGCCATCCCGCCCACGGACGACCATTTGGTCCCGAACAACGCGCCCAGCCAGACGACTGCGAAGACGATCCCGGCGGGCCAGTAGAGCGCCGTCGCCACGCCCATCATGGTCGCCACGCCCTTGCCCCCGGCAAAGCGCAGCCAGACCGGATAGCAATGGCCGATAAAGGCCATCGCGCCCGCCATCGGCCCGCCGCCGTCGACCAGCGCCGCGCCGACCAGCACGGCGGCCCCGCCCTTCAACAGATCGAGCAGCAGGGTCGCCGCCGCCAGCCCCTTGCGCCCGGTGCGCAACACATTGGTCGCGCCGATATTGCCCGACCCGATCTTGCGCAGGTCGCCCGCCCCGGTGAAGCGCGTCAGCAACAGCCCGAAGGGGATGGACCCCAGCAGATAACCCATCAGCAGGACGAACGCGGGAATTAGCCAGGGAGGAGTCATGATCTCGCCGTAATAGTTGCGGCGCGACCATAGCGTTCCCGGCGCACCGGGCAATGGCGAAGGTGACGAAGGACTGGTTGAATGTCGACCATGCCGTCATTCTTTACCCCTCTCCCTCCATATCCTTCTCCCTCGAGGGAGAAGGAATGTCTTGGATCAGCCAATCCCCCTCATCGCATCCCCCATGTTGACAGCCCGCCGCCATGCCGCAACATGTCGGGCATAATGACAGTCGCACCCCATGCCCCCTTGCTGTTCTTCGATTCCGGCGTCGGCGGGCTTTCCATCCTCGGTCCGGCGCGGGCGGCGCTGCCCAATGCGCCCATCGTCTATGCGGCGGACAGCGCGGGCTTCCCCTACGGCACGAAGAGCGAGGCGGAAATCGCCGCGCGCGTGCCTGCATTGCTGGGCCGCCTGGTGGAACGCTATCGCCCCCGCCTCGCGGTCATCGCCTGCAACACCGCTTCGACCATCGCTCTTTCGGCTGTCCGCGCCGCGCTGGACATACCGGTCGTCGGCACCGTGCCTGCGATCAAGTCGGCGGCGCTGCTCTCGCAAAGCCGGGTCTTCGGCGTCCTCGGCACGGACGCCACCGTGCGCCAGCCCTATGTGGACCGCCTCGCCGCCGAATTCGGTTCCGATTGCACCGTCCTGCGCCATGGCTCGGCGGCTCTCGTGCAACTGGCCGAAGCGAAGCTGCGCGGCGAACCGCTGGACCCCGCCATCGCGCGGGACGCCCTTTCCGGCCTGTTCGACCAGCCCGGCGGCGACCGGATGGACATGGTGGTCCTTGCCTGCACGCATTTCCCGCTGGTCGAGGCGGAGCTGGCCGCGGCGTCGCCCCGCCCCCTCCGATTCGTGCATGGCGGTGAAGGCATTGCGCGCCGCATCGCCTATCTTACCCAGGGACAGCCATGGCCCGCCGCTCCGCCCCCCGGAACCGCCGTCTTCACGCGGCTGGACGAGGGCGTCGAACCGCTTCGCCCGGCCCTGGAAAACTATGGTTTGCTAGGGATAGAGGGACTTTGAACGGGGTGGACCTTTGGTCCAATGGCAAGCCTTTCTATCATGGTGATAGGTAATTCTCCCTAAGGCTGCGAGCGGTTATCACTGGTAATAGGCCATCGCAGCAGGTAAATGCCCCTCAAAGAGGGGATGCGGGAACAGGGACTGGGCTTTTAAGTGAACTACAAGCACATTTTCACGCAGGCTATCGACCGGCTCCATAGCGAAGGTCGCTACCGGGTGTTCATCGACATCCTGCGCAACAAGGGCGCCTTTCCCAATGCCCGCTGCTTCCACGGCCACAACGGTCCGAAGCCGATCACCGTCTGGTGTTCCAACGACTATCTCGCCATGGGCCAGCATCCCAAGGTCGTCGCCGCCATGGAAGAGGCGCTGCACGATGTCGGCGCAGGCTCCGGCGGCACGCGCAACATCGGCGGCAACACCCATTATCATGTCGACCTGGAGGGCGAACTTGCCGATCTGCATGGCAAGGAAGCCGCGCTGCTCTTCACTTCGGGCTATGTCTCGAACGAAGCGACGCTGTCGACTTTGGCCAAGCTGCTGCCCGGCTGCATCATCTTCTCGGACGAGCTGAACCACGCTTCGATGATCGCGGGCATCCGCAATTCGGGCTGCGAAAAGCGCGTCTTCCGCCACAATGACGTGGACCATCTGCGCGAACTGCTCGCCGCCGAAGATCCCGAAGTGCCCAAGCTGATCGCCTTCGAAAGCGTCTATTCGATGGATGGCGACATCGCGCCCATCGCCGCGATCTGCGATCTGGCGGACGAATATAACGCGCTCACCTATCTGGACGAAGTCCATGCCGTCGGCATGTACGGCGACCATGGCGGCGGCATTTCCGAACGGGATGAGGTCGCCGATCGCCTGACCATCATCGAAGGCACGCTGGGCAAGGCCTTCGGCGTCATGGGCGGCTATATCGCCGCGGACCAGATGATCGTGGACGTGATCCGCAGCTATGCGCCGGGCTTCATCTTCACAACATCGCTGTCGCCGGTGCTGGTCGCGGGCGTGCTGGCCAGCGTTCGTCACCTCAAGCAATCGAGCGAGGAACGCGAAGGGCAGCAGGCGTCCGCCGCGACGCTCAAGCGCCTGATGGCCGAAGCCGGACTGCCGGTCATGCCTTCCGTGACGCACATCGTCCCGCTGATGGTGGGCGACCCGGTCAAGGCCAAGCGGATCAGCGACATATTGCTCGCGGAATATGGCGCCTATGTGCAGCCGATCAATTACCCCACCGTCCCCCGCGGCACGGAGCGCCTGCGCTTCACCCCCGGCCCGGCGCATAATGAAGAGATGATGCGCGAACTGGTCGATGCGCTGGTGGAGATATGGGACCGGCTGGAACTCAGGAAGGCGGCCTGAAACCGCGTGCTCCCGCGAAGGCGGGAGTCCAATCCCTAGACCCGGATCAATCCGCCTCTCACCGCATAGCCGCGATACAGGCTCCGGCTATGCGGAAAGCCGCCCATATCAGCCGCCAATCTCCCGATCGCCTGCCTGAGCTCGGCGCGCGGCGATACGTGAAAACGCTCCAGCCAGCCAAACAGAGCCTGTTTCCAGAAGGCGGGCAAATCGTCCTGCTGACCGAAGTCCACAACCTCCAGCTTGCCCCCATGCGCCACACAGCCCACCGCCTGCCGTAAAGCGCCTTCCCAATCCGGGATCATCGACAGCGCATAGCTGATGAACACCCGCTCGAAATCCATCCGCCCGAACAGCGCCCCCGCATCGAACGCGCAGGCGTCCCCCTGCGCCAGCATCACCCGATCGGCCATGCCCGCCTTCGCCACGGCCTTGCGCGCCGTCTCCAGCATCGCTTCGGAAATATCGACGCCGTAAAGCCGCGCCTCCGGCCAGGCCTTGCCCACGGCGATCAAATTCCGCCCGGTCCCGCAACCGATTTCCAGCACCGCTCCCCCACGCGGCGGGGCCAGGTCGGCGATCAACCCGTCCCGCCCCAACAGGTAGAATTTCCGCGACAGGTCGTAAATATGCCGCTGATGCCGATAGACGCTGTCCATCAACCCGCCATGACCGCCGCTCATCATGCGTCCTTCAACATATAGAGGTGCACGCCGCCATAAATGGCCGACCGGTCCCGCGCCGTATAATCCAGCGACTCTTCCGCCCGATAATCCCAGCGCGACAGCACCGCATCGTCGACCCGTCCGGGCAGGATGCTCGGCTCGCCCGCCGTGCGGAACAGCACCCTTGCCCCCGGCCGCGCCGTCCGCGTGATCTGCGCCCACAGCGCGTTCAACTGGGCATCGTCCATCCAGTCCTGCGCATCGAGCAATATGCAGCGGTCGACCGATCCCGCCTCCTGCGACGCCAGAAAATCGGTGAAGTTCACATGCCGGACATCCACCCGCCCGGCGCGATCGACCACCGCCCGATGGTTCGCCGCCTGCAAATAGGGCGGCAACGGCCCCTCGCCTCCGGCATAGCCGCGCCCAAAGGCCTGCACGGCGAAATAATTATCCTTGAGGTCGAAATCGCAGGCCAGCTTCTCCAGCCGCGCCTTCAACACACTGTCCATCCGCTCATCCCCGGCCAGCGCCTCATATTGCGCCGGCGGAATGCCCAGGCCAAAGAGCGAAGCGGGCTGGCTCGTCAGCCAGCGCGTGAAGGCGCTGTCGAACACCGGCGCCAGTTCCGCCTCGAAAATGGCGCGCTGCTCTTCCCGGCTCCCGGCGTCCAGCATCCGGCGCGGATTGACCCCATGCAACCGCGCCAGCAGATGCGCCGCGCCGATAAAGCGCCCCAGCAGCCCATGCCGGTAGATCCCCCGCGCAAAGCCCCCGATGCGCCGCCGCCCGATAAAATCGCGCCCTTCCCAATAGCGCCGCGTGGCGTCGTCCAGATGCGGCGCCACGAAATCCCGGTAGGCCGCCACATTCTCCCTGCAATCCGCCTTGGCGAAGAAACGATGGAATGCCTCATGATCCGGCAAGGCCCGCGCCGCCGCCAGTTTCAGCCGATTGAGCGCGATATGCGCGGTATTGAGGTCCACCGCCGTGATTTTCGCCGGATCGGCGGTCAGGTAACTCAGCACATTGCACCCGCCCGAAGCGATGGTGACGACATGGCTGTCTGGCGTGATCGCCAACGCCTCCATGTCGACAGCAGGGTCTTCCCAGATCTGCGCATAGACCAGCCCCCGGAACGCGAAGGTGAAGGCGCGCTCCAGCAATCCCTGCCTGGAAAGATGCCGATGCCGATGCACCGCGCGGGTAACGTTCCGATGAGCCATAGATGCCATAAACCGCGCCTCCTCGCTGCCGGGTCGTCCGGGCGCATAGGGCAGCGGCATGTCGCCCGCGTGACATGGAGGTTACGGCAATGTGAAGCCGCTTGCGGAACCAACCCGCTCCATCCACCTTCTTTCCCAGCAATGGCTCACTGGATCGAACCTCACCCCACCGGCATCTATGTCCGCCCCGCCAATGCCTGGATCGATCCGTCCGTCCCGCAGGAGCGCGCCCTGGTCACCCACGGCCATGCCGACCATGCCAGGGGCGGCCACGGCCATGTCTGGGCGACGGAGGAAACGCTCGCCATCATGGCCCTGCGCTATGGCACGGCGTCAGGCTCGGCGGTTCCCTATGGCGAGGAAATCCGCATGAACGGCGTCACGATCAGCTACGTCCCGGCGGGCCATGTCCTCGGCTCCGCCCAGATCGTCCTCAGCCACGCGGGCGAGCGCGTCGTCGTCACCGGCGACTATAAACGGCGCCCTGACCCCACCTGCAAGGCGTTCGAACCCGTCCCCTGCGACATCTTCGTCACCGAAGCGACCTTCGGCCTGCCGGTCTTCCGCCATCCCGACACCGGCAGCGAAGTCGACCGCCTGCTCACCGCCCTCCACGCCAATCCCGACCGCTGCGTCCTCGTCGGCGCCTACGCCCTCGGCAAGGCCCAACGCCTCATCTGCGAATTGCGGGCGAGAGGGCATCACGACCCCATATACATCCATGGCGCGCTGGAGAGGATGTGCGCGCTCTACCGGCAATTCGGCGTCGACCTGGGCGATCTCCGCCCCGCCACCGGCCTTCCCGCCAGGGAGATGCGGGGCCGCATCGTCATGGCGCCGCCTTCAGCGCTCAACGACCGCTGGAGCCGCCGCCTGCCCGATCCCATCACCGCCATGGCGTCGGGCTGGATGCGCGTCCGCCAGCGCGCCCGCCAACGCAATGTCGAACTGCCGCTGGTCATCTCCGACCATGCCGACTGGGACGAACTGACCGACACCATCCGCGAAGTCGCCCCGTCCGAGACATGGATCACCCATGGGCGGGAAGAAGCCCTGCTCCACTGGTGCATGACCCATCAGTTCCGCGCCCGCGCCCTGGCCCTGGTGGGCCGCGAAGACGAGGATGAGGGCTGATGCATCTTCAACCAACCCCACCTCCGTTCGGGCTGAGCCTGTCGAAGCCCTCCGCTGAGCTTGTCGAAGCGGCTTCGATCTCGTTCAGAGCGAACGGAAAAACCTGATGCGCGCCTTCTCCCAACTCCTCGACAGTCTGGTCTACACCCGTTCCCGCAACGGCAAGCTGGACCTTATCGCCAGCTATATGCGCAGCGCCCCCGACCCGGATCGGGGCTGGGCGCTGGCCGCCTTGACCGGCAATCTCGACCTGAAAGCCGTCAAGGCCTCCACCATAGCCGAAATGACCCGCGCCCGCGTCGATCCGGTGCTGTTCGAAATGAGCCGCGATTATGTCGGCGACCTTGCCGAAACCGTCGCCCTCCTCTGGCCGAAAGCCGAAGACCAGCCGCCGGAAATGGACGACGGTTCCCTCACCCTCTCCGCCATGGTCGACCGCCTCCACGCCACCAGCCGGGCCGCCGCCCCCGCAACCCTGGCCCGGATGATGGATCATCTCGATGCGTCGGGCCGCTTCGCGCTGCTCAAGCTCGCCACCGGCGGCCTGCGCGTCGGCATCTCCGCCCGCCTTGCCAAGACCGGCTTCGCGCAGGCCTTCGGCCTCGATGTCGACGATGTGGAGGAATGCTGGCACGCCCTCACCCCGCCCTACGCCGCCCTCTTCGCCTGGGCGGAGGGCAAGGGCGATCGCCCCGACCCGGCCGGCACGCCCTTCTTCCGCCCCTTCATGCTCGCCCACCCGTTGGAGGCGGAAAGCGTCGACCTCGCCCATTATGCCGCCGAATGGAAATGGGACGGCATCCGCATCCAGATCGTCGGCACGCCCAACGAAACCCGCCTCTACAGCCGCGCCGGAGACGACATCACCGGCAGCTTCCCCGACATAGCGCAGGCCTTCCGCCACCATGCCGTCCTCGACGGCGAACTGCTCGTCAAAGGCGAGTTTCAGGGCGGCCAAAGCCACGGCGGCGGTGCGGCGAGCTTCAACGCCCTCCAGCAACGTCTTGGCCGAAAGGCGGTGACGGCGAAGATGATGGACGACTATCCCGCCTTCGTCCGCCTCTACGACATATTGCTCGACGCTGACGAAGACTTGCGCGCGCTGCCGTGGGAGCAACGCCGCACACGCCTTGAAACCACCATGGCCCTTCTTGATCCGCAGCGCTTCGACATTTCCGCCCTCATCGAAGCATCCGATTTCGAAACGCTCGCCGACATCCGCGCTGGCGCCCGCGACGCCGCCATAGAGGGCGTGATGCTCAAGCGCCGCGACAGCCCCTATGTCGCGGGACGCAAGGCCGCGCTCTGGTATAAATGGAAACGCGACCCGCTGACCGCCGACTGCGTGATGATGTACGCCCAGCGCGGCCACGGCAAACGCTCATCCTTCTATTCGGACTATACGTTCGGCTGCTGGACGGAGGAAGGCGAACTGCTGCCCGTGGGCAAGGCCTATAGCGGCTTCACCGACGAGGAACTGAAATGGCTGGACCGCTTCGTGCGGGGGAATACGGTCAACCGCTTCGGCCCGGTGCGCGAGGTGGAAAAGTCACTGGTGCTGGAGGTGGCGTTTGACAGCATCCACGAAAGCAAGCGGCATAAGTCGGGGCTGGCGATGCGCTTTCCCAGGATAGCCCGCATCCGAAGGGACAAGCCCGCGCATGAGGCGGATACGGTGGCGGGGTTGCGGCGGTTGATAAGCTGATGTCATCATGCAGCCCCGGCCAGAAGCAGACATTGATAAAATCGTCATCCCAGCGATAAAATCTCCGCCTCCCACCCAAACCGGACGTCTCCCCTCCTCCGCCGACAACAATCCCGGCTTCCTCGAACCTCTGACTTTGCGCTGTCACGCGCAGCCCCTATATGGGCGCTTTCGCGTCATCGGCGCGGTACAGCTATGGAGCAGTTGAATTGAGCAAGGTTCTGGTCATTGGTGCGGGTGGCGTCGGGTCTGTCGCGGTTCACAAGATGGCGATGAATCCCGATATTTTCAGCCATATCACGCTCGCCAGCCGCCGGATCGTCAGTTGCGAAAAAGTGGCCGAATCGGTCAAGGCCCGCACCGGAGTCACCATCGACGTGGCGCAGGTCGATGCCGACAATGTCGCTGAAACCATCGCCCTCATCGAAAAGGTGCAGCCCAAACTGGTCGTGAACCTGGCGCTGCCCTATCAGGATCTGGCGATCATGGACGCCTGCCTCGCGACCAAGGTCGACTATCTGGACACAGCCAATTACGAACCCCGCGACACCCCCAAGTTCGAATATGGCTGGCAATGGGCCTATCAGGATCGCTTCAAGGAAGCGGGCATCATGGCGCTGCTGGGTTCGGGCTTCGACCCCGGCGTCACCAGCGTCTTCGCCAGCTATATCAAGAAGCATCTGCTCGACCGGATCGACACGCTCGACATATTGGACTGCAACGGCGGCGACCATGGCCAGCATTTCGCCACCAACTTCAACCCGGAAATCAACATCCGCGAAGTCACCGCCCCCTCCCGTCACTGGGAGGGCGGCAAGTGGGTCGAAGGCCCGGCGCTGAAGCATAAGCAGCCGTTCGACTTCGACCAGGTGGGTGAAAAGAACATGTACCTCATGTATCATGAGGAACTGGAATCGCTCGCCAAATTCTATCCGGAAATCAAGCGTATCCGCTTCTGGATGACTTTCGGCGACGCCTATCTCAAGCATCTGGAGGTGCTCCAGAATGTCGGCATGACCCGCATCGATCCGGTGATCTACAACGGGCAGGAAATCATCCCGCTCCAGTTCCTGAAGGCCGTGCTGCCCGAACCGTCCAGCCTGGGTTCGACCACCAAGGGCAAGACCAATATCGGCGACATCGCGACCGGCGAAAAGGATGGGCAGCAGAAGACCGTCTACGTCTACAATGTCTGCGACCATGAGGACGCCTATGCCGAAACCGGCAACCAGGCGGTCAGCTACACCACCGGCGTCCCGGCGATGATCGGCGCGGCCATGATGCTGACCGGCGCCTGGAAGGCCCCGGAAGGCGAAGGGGGCGGCGTGTTCAACATCGAACAGTTCGATCCCGATCCCTTCATGGACATGCTGAACAAACACGGCCTGCCCTGGCAGGTGAAGGAACTGGACGCGCCGCTGGACTTTTGACCCCGTTCGCCCTGAGCCTTGGCGAAGGCATCTCACTTGCGTTCGATAAAGGGCTTCGACTTCGCTCAGCCCGAACGGAGGAACTATGGAAACCAAAGCCGGCGACCCCGCCGCCTTCGCGCATTTCGACCTGCACCGCGTCCCCTCGCCCGCCTTCGTGGTGGACGAGGCGGCGGTGCGCCGCAACCTGTCGGTCCTGCGCGACATCCGCGACCGCGCAGGCATCAAGGTGCTCGGCGCGCTCAAGGCCTTCTCCATGTGGTCCCTTGGCGGCGTGGTCGCGGAGTATCTCGACGGCGTCTGCGCCTCCGGCATCTACGAAGCGCGCCTTGCCCATGAGGAATATCGGGGCGAGGTCGCCACCTATTGCGCCGCCTACAAGCCCGAAGATCTGGCCGAAATCCTCAAGATTTCCGACCATGTGATCTTCAACAGCCCCGGCCAGATCGCCCGCCTGCGCCCTGTCATCGACGATGCCCGTTTGAACGGTGTGAACTTCGACATCGGCCTGCGCATAAACCCCCTCCATGCGGAGGGCGAAGTCCCCAAATACGACCCCTCGCAACCGCACAGCCGCCTGGGTTTCCCCATAGACCAGTTGCGCCCCGAACATCTCGACGGCGTCGACGGCCTGCACGTCCACAATCTCTGCGAACAGGATTTCCTGCCGCTGGAACGCACCTGGGCGGCGATCGAATCCCGCGTCATGCCTCATGTCGGCGGCCTCAAATGGCTCAATTTCGGCGGCGGGCACCATGTCACCCGCGCCGACTACCAGATCGACGATCTGATCGCCTTCCTCCATCGCATCAAGGCGCAAACGGGCCTCGAACTCTATATCGAACCCGGCGAGGCCATGGCCCTCGACGCCGGCATCCTGATCGGCGAAATCCTGGACGTCATCGACAACGGCATGCCCGTGGCGATCACGGACATCTCCGCCACCTGCCACATGCCCGACGTCATAGAGGCCCCCTACCGCCCCGCCATGCTGCATGAGGAAACGGAAGGCCAGCTCACCCGACTCGGCGGCCCGTCCTGCCTGGCGGGCGACATCATCGGCGACTATCGAGTCCCCGGCGGCGCGACTCCGGGACGGCGGATCGCCTTCCTGGATCAGGCGCACTATTCGATGGTAAAGACCAATACATTCAACGGCGTGCCCCTGCCCGCCATCTGGCTGTGGCACTCGGAAACCGACGAACTCAAGGAAATCCGCCGCTTTTCCTATGAGGATTTCAAGTCCCGCCTCTCCTGACGCACATTTAATAGCGGCAAGCGCAACAAAATTTACGGATGCGCTTTACAGGGGGGACCCCTCCGCATATATCGCCCTTCCGCTGCCCCATGGGACTTCCACCGCAAGGCAGCTTCTTTGCCAACGACTACACTGGAGGTCCCTTGAGTTGCACAAGCATCATAGCGCGCTGGGGGTAGCAACCGCCCTCACACCGGCAGCACCGGTAACGCTGATTCGTCCCCAGGCCGCGGCCCGGGCCGCCCGCTTCTTTTCGGAGAAGTTTCCGGGGCGGTCGCTCTATGCGGTCAAGGCGAACCCGTCTCCCGATCTGATCCGCACTTTGTTCGCTTGCGGAATCACGCATTTCGACGTGGCGTCTATCGCGGAAGTGCGTCTGGTCGCGGAAACTCTCGAGGGTCAGGCAAAGCTCTGCTTCATGCACCCGGTCAAGGCCGAGGAAGCGATTGCGGAGGCGTACCATGTCCATGGCGTGCGCACCTTCTCGCTCGACTCGATGGACGAACTGGCCAAGATCATGCGCGCCACGAACGATGCCGCGGACCTGGAACTGTGCGTCCGCCTGCGCGTGTCGTCCGAACATTCCGAACTCAGCCTCGCGTCCAAATTCGGGGCCGAACTGGGCGAGACCCGCGAACTGCTGATGGCCACCCGCCAGGCGGCCGACGCGCTGGGCATCTGCTTCCATGTCGGCAGCCAGGCCATGTCGCCCCAGGCCTATAGCGACGCCATAGAGCGTGTCCGCGCCGCCATCGTCGACGCTGCCGTCACGGTCGACATCATCGATGTCGGCGGCGGTTTCCCGTCGGTCTATCCCGGCATGGAACCGCCCGCGCTGGAGGCCTATTTTGACGCGATCCATCGCGGCTTCGAAAGCCTTCCCGTCAGCTATTCGTCGGAATTGTGGTGCGAACCCGGCCGGGCGCTGTCGGCGGAGTACAGCTCGGTCGTCGTGCGCGTGGAGCGCCGTCGCGGCACGGAACTCTACATCAACGACGGCGCCTATGGCGCGCTGTTCGACGCGGCGCATATCGGCTGGCGCTTCCCCGTGGCCCTGCTGCGGGAGGAAGAGAGCGAGGCGGAACTGACCGGCTTCTCCTTCTACGGCCCGACCTGCGACGACATGGACCATATGGTCGGCCCCTTCATGCTGCCGGAAGACGTGCAGGTGGGCGATTATATAGAGATCGGTATGCTCGGCGCCTATGGCGCGGCGATGCGCACCGGTTTCAACGGCTTCACGTCGGAAGCGATCATTGAGGTGGAGGACGAGCCGATGGCCAGCCTCTATGTCGACGCCGCCCCGGTCCGCCGTCGCGCCACTGTCATCAAGCTGGGGTAGAGGCTTAGGCCTCCCCTTAGGAGAGGGTGTATGTCCCTCGCCGCACTTCCCCCGCGGCGAGGGACTAACCTTGTCCGCGCCGGAAAATTCCGACCAGCTCGACATGGGTCGACCAGCGGAACTGCCCCACCGGCCGCACGCTTTCCAGCCGATAGCCTCCTCCGATCAGATGGGCGGCATCGCGCGCGAAACTAGCTGGATTGCAGGAGACATAGGCGATGACCGGCACGTTCGACGCTGCAAGTTGCATCACCTGCTCCCTGGCGCCAGCACGTGGCGGATCGATGACGATGCCGGCGAAGCGATCGATCTCCGCAGGCGTCAGAGGGCGTCTGAACAGATCCCGATGATCCACGACCATCCGCCGCCCCGTGCGGTTCGCCGCCGATTTCAGGGAGAGGACAAGATCGCGCGCCGCCTCCGCCGCATAGACCGGCTGTTTCGATCCCACGGCTAGCGCGAAAGTGCCCAGTCCGCAGAAAAGATCGGCGATGGCGCCCTCGGCAGGCATGGCCTGTCGCGCTTCGCCAACCAACGCTGCTTCGCCGTCCGGAGTCGCCTGGAGAAAGGCGAAGGGCGGGAAAGCGACCGGCACGCCGCCGAAGCTGACGGTGACGGGTTCCGGCTCCCACCGGGTCTGCGGCCCGTCACCTTCATCGATGGTCAGCCGGGCCAACACCTGTTCTCGCGCAAAGGCCAGCAACGCTTCATCGGCGGCGAGTCCGTCGATCCGAAATCCTTCCAGCAGCAGGTCCACGCCCTGGTCGGTCAACGACATGCGGACATGCACGGCGCGCTTGTCGGGCAGGATGACGCCGCACAATGCCCTGAGCGGCGCCAGCAAAGCGAACAGCGTCGGGTCGAGAATTTCACACATCGTCAGGTCGACCAGCATATGGCTGCCGGATTCCGCAAAACCGATGACGACCTTCCGCCCCTGCCTGCTGGCTCTCAGGGAAGCGCGGCGGCGCGCCTTTCGCGGCGAGATATGCGGCGGCAGGAGCGTGCCCGGCTCCACACCCTGCCCCGCCAGGGCTCCGGTGACGCGCGCTGTCACGAAATCCGCATAGCTGGCATCGTCGATATGCTGAAGTTCGCATCCGCCGCAGGTCGGAAAATGGACGCAAGGCGGATCGACATGATGCGGCCCCGGCAAAATGCCGCCGTCCGCCGCGATCCGGTCGCCCGGCGCTGTCAAAGGAACATGACGGCCATTGGCGGTCACGCCATCGCCCTTGGCGGCGATGCGGATGATGATGTCGGTGTCTGGATCGGTCACAGGCGGGAGGCGATAGCCGCTGGCAGCTCCGCAAGCAAATCGTCCGCGATAAAAGCCGCGCCAGCACGCCGCGCCGCTTCGCCATGCAGCCATAACGCTTCGCAGGCCGCCTGGAATCCATCGCCCGTGACCGCCAGCCGGGCGGCGACCAATCCCGCCAGGACATCACCTGTCCCCGCCGTGGAAAGCCAGGGAGAATTGGCCGAGGACAAAATCGCGCGGCCGTCAGGCGCGGCGATCACGCTGTCGCTTCCCTTATAGATCAGGACTGCCTGGGATTGCTTCGCCGCCTCCAGCGCCCGGTCGATCTTGCTTCCGGGCAAATCTCCGAAAAACCGGACGAATTCGCCCTCATGAGGCGTCAGAATCGAACCCGGCGGAATGGCGCCCAACCCTTCATCCGCCAGCAGGACCAAAGCATCGGCGTCGAGGACGAGCGGATGTCCGGCGCTCAACGCCGCCTTCAACCGATCCGGAGCATCCCCCTCGCGCCCCAGTCCCGGTCCGACCAGAACTGCCCTGATGCGGGGATCGTTCAGCGATCCGGCAACATCTGCGGCACTATCGCCATTCTGCGTGACAATGGCCCCCAGTCCTCCATGAACCGCAACCCGGGCGATGTGCCGCACCATGCCCGCTCCGGCGCGGGCGGCTGCCTGGCTGGCGAGCAGGCCCGCACCCGCCATTTCCCCGCCGACCACCGCGACCAGCCCCCGGCTATATTTGTGGGCGAAAGGGCCAGGCGGATACAATTGCGGCACAGGCAGCCGATGCATCTTCGCGCCCGACATATCGATGCCGATATCGGCGCAGACCAGCCTCTGCCAGCACCCTGCGGCCGGTTGCAGCATATGAGCTGGCTTGAACGCGCCCAGGGCGATGCACACCCCCGACAGCGGCACATCGGAGAGCAACTCGCCGCTATCCGTCTGCACGCCGCTCGGCAGATCCACGGCATAGCTGAAACTGGCCCTTTCCGTGAGCCAGCACAATCGCGTCGCCAACTCCGCATCCAGACCCCGCGTCAATCCCGTGCCGAACAGCGCATCGACGATCTGCGTGGCCGGTGCGGTGTCGGCCAACGCTTCCACGGGTCCGCCCCAGGCGGCACGCGCCTTGAGGCTGGAGTCCGTGCGGCTTTCGCTCAGAGCCGCGACCCTGACCGGCACACCCCGCGCCCGCAGCAGCCGCGCCACCACGAAACCGTCGCCGCCATTATTGCCAGGGCCGCACAGGACCAGCAGATCGCGTTTCCCGCCAGCGCGCCATATGATCTCGGCAGCGGCGGCGCCAGCGCGCTCCATCAACGCATATTCCGGAACCCCGGCGGCGATGACCGCCTGTTCCGCCTCCCGCATCTGCGCCGCCGTTAGGATGGCCTGGCTCTGCATCATTTCTTCCTCTCGCCGAACCGCACAGGCAGGCGATAGCGATCCTGCCCGACACTCAATTCGATTTCGTCCTTGCCCGCAATGCCGATGTCGGCGCGCTCCGCCCCGTCGGCGGGAACGACGCCGCGCCCGTCTTGTACGATGCGAAAGCGGCGAAAGCCTCCATCGGCATGGCGCACGGTCAGAAGATCGCGCGTCCGTTCGACCGGGCAATCGTCGCGCCACGCGGCATTGGCGCCGATCGAGCAGAATATGGTTTCACGGCCTGCGGATTCCGATGGACCGCCGCATCCGGCCAAGGCCAGGCACAGCAGCACGCTCCCCTTCAAGGCGCGGTTGGGATGCATGATGCCCATCATCAGCTTCCGCGGCCCGTCAGGCAAGCCGATTGCGGCATTCCAGGACGATGGGGGCCAATATGGCGGCAAATCGCGTTTGCCCCGTGGCATCGCCCACCAGATCCTGCCGCATCTCTATGCCGAGATAGGGGATGCCGTTGCCCTCCGCATGGCGGTTCATCGTGGCGTTCAGAACCTTGCCGGAATAGGGCAACTGGTCCCCGACCTTGAGCCCCGCCGCCTCGAGCAGGGGAATGGCGATGCGGGCCGCCCGGTCGTCCTGATTGTAAAGGACGCCGATATCCCAGGGACGCTTCTGACCGGGATCGCTGGCCAGCCGGGGCGTGAAGCTGTGGACGGACAGGATGAACGGAGAGGGCATGGCGTCCAGCAGCCTGGCCACTTTATGATGATAGGGGTGGTGGAACCGCATCATCCGATCGTTCAGGTCGGCGTGGCGGTTGCCCGGAATGACATGGCCGTCGCTCATCACCGGCAGCAGCCCCGGCGCGTCATCCTCCCGGTTGAGGTCGATCACCAGGCGGGAAACGCCGCCCAATACGGCCTTGCAGCGCAATTCTTCGGCCAGCAGGGCGCTGACCTCCGCCACGCCGATGTCGACGGCGATATGATCGTTCAGCAAGGCGGCGTCGACGCCCAGATCGATATCGGCCGGGACATGGGCGGAGGCATGGTCCGCGATGATCAATATGTTGAGATCGCCGCCGTCGACTTCCGTAAATGCCTCGCTCATTCCGTCCTGATCCTCGTTTCGGCGACCCACCATCCGCCATGGCCGTCGCGCAGCCTTTCCGCCGCCCGGGCGCACTGGCGATCCGTCTCGAACAGCGCGAAGCAGGTCGCGCCCGATCCCGACATGCGGGCAAGGCGCACGCCGTCACATGCCTTCAGCGCAGCCAGCACGTCCGCAATGACCGGCGCTGCCGCCATGGCCGGGGCCTCCAGATCGTTGCGTCCGGCGGCGATCAACTGTTCCAGGTCACTCGCCGCCAGGGGGCCGCGATCCACCCGGTCCCAATTGCCGAAAACCTGCGCCGTCGAAACCGCGACGCCGGGATTGACCAGCAGGATCGGCATGGCGGACAGCCCGGCGACCGACTGCCGGTGCAGCACTTCCCCCCGCCCCCGCACCATTTGCGAGACGCTGCCGATGCAGGCCGGAACGTCCGAACCGAGCGACAGCGCGATCCGTTCGAGCGCCTCGGTGGACAGGGGCGCGTTCCAGAGCCGGGTGAGCAGCCGCAGCGCGGCAGCCGCGTCGGCGGAGCCACCGCCAATGCCCGATGCGACCGGCAGCATCTTGCGCAACCTCAGATCGGCGCCGGGACTTCCCCCCAGATGGGCTTGCAAGGCGTGGGCGGCCTTCATCACCAGATTGTCGGGGCCTGCGTCCAACTCACGGCCGAAGGGACCCTCGACATAAAGATTGATCGACCCGTCCGACCGGACCCGGCCCGACAGCCTGTCCCCCAGTTGCGTGAAGACGAACAGGCTTTCCAGCGCATGATAGCCATCCGTCCGCTTGTGCCGGACATGCAGAGCCAGATTGATCTTGGCAAAGGCGGTTTCGACCAGTTCGCCCGCATCCGCCGGGAATGTGGCGGCCCCTTCCGCGTCAACGTGCGGCATATTCGGGCTTCATCCCCTCTTTGGTCTTGGCGGCCAGACGTTGCGCCGTCTCGCCCTCGGCAAAGACCGCGGCTGCGCGCCAGGCATAGCGGGCCTCATAACGACGCCCCGCCGCCCACAGCGCATCGCCCAGATGTTCGTTGATGGTCGCGTCGGAAGGCGCTCCGGCGGCGGCCCGCTCCAGCACCGGCACAGCGGCATCGATGTCCCCTGTCACGAACTGCGCCCAGCCCAGGGAATCCGTGATCGACGCATCCTGAGGCTTGAGAGCGCTCGCCTTTTTCAGCAATTCCAGCGCCGCGTCCATATTCTGCCGCCGCTCGATCTGCGCATAGCCCAGATAATTGAGGATGGTCGGCTCCTCCGGCGCCAATCTGGCCGCCCGCTCCAATACCGCCCGCGCTTCATTCCAATGCGCGCCCTGTTCCAGCGCACTGCCCTCGAACAAGAGCAGCGCCCAGGGAACGGCATCGGCTGGATAAGGGCCCTGAGCGGCGCGGAACGCAGCGGCTGCGCCCTCGAAATCATTATCCTGCGCCAGCAACTGGCCCAACCGCACATGGCGTTCCGGCTCCGCATGCGGCACGGCCGCCAGAGTGCGCGCCAGGGCGATCGCCTCCGCCCGCTTGCCTTCCGCCGCCAGCGCTTCGACCAGTTCCGCCTGCGCCAGCGCACCATACCAGCCATTGGCTGGCACCGCTTGCGCCTCCTCCACCGAATAGGCGGCATGGCCGGCGCGGCTCAGCAGGTCTGCGGCGACGATATGGGCTGCGGGACCGTCAGGATCGGCAAGGGCGGCGATGCGTGCGAGGCGGATGCCCAGCGTTCCCGTGCTGCCGTCGGACGAAATGTCCGATGCCAGACGGAGCAGCAGGCAGGCAAAACCCTGCCCCGCCGTCAGGGCCTTGCCGTGGATAGCGGGCATTTTTCTGTTGGCGATATCCGTCCGGGCCTGCGCGAAATTCGCCTCATTTTCGGGCAGGAGCGCCAATGCCTCCGCCTTCGCGCCGCGTGCGGCCAATTGCGCGGCGAAGAGCAGCCGCGAAAGGTCCAGCCCTCCCGCCCGCAAGGACAAGGCGCGATTGATCAAGGACGGCGTGCCTTTGCCCTCGCGCAAGGCCAGAAGCGCCAGATGCTCGTCCAGATAGCGTCTTGAGAGCGATGCGAAACGGTCGGCGGGATCGATGACGGGCGGCGCATATCGCCCCTCCCCCACTGAAATCCAACTCCGGGTGACCGGCGCCAGAAAGGCGAAATTTCCTTCCACCACCATCCGGTCGACAAGCAGGCGGGCGCCACGCCAGTCCTTCCGGTTCAGCGCATCGGCGATCTGGAGCAGGGTTCCGTCGCGGGGCAGCAGGCCGTCGCTTTCCAGAACCGCGGCGGAACGCAGCGCCAGGGGCATGTCGCCGCTGATCACCGCCTGAAAATAGGATCGCCGGGCAACCTCCAGGCTGGCGGGGTCGCCCGCCAGCGCCGTCCGATAGCTGTCGAGGGCAAGGCCGGGAGCGCCATCGCCATCGGCCAGACGCCCCCGCATGTAGGCATGCAATGCGCTGCCAGGGTCCACCGATGCGCCCGCCGCAACGGGCAGCATCAGCATCGTAACGGCAAACAGACGCCTACATGTTCGGATAATTCGGTCCTCCGCCGCCTTCGGGCACGACCCAGTTGATGTTCTGGGTCGGATCCTTGATGTCGCACGTCTTGCAATGGACGCAATTCTGCGCGTTGATCTGGAAACGGGGATTGCCCTCGTCCAGACCGACCACCTCATAGACGCCCGCCGGACAATAGCGTTGCGCCGGTTCGTCATAAAGGGGCAGATTGTAGGAAATCGGGATTTCCGGATCCTTCAACTGCAAATGGACGGGCTGGTCTTCCTCATGATTGGTGTTCGACAGGAACACCGAGGACAGCCGGTCGAAGCTGATCACGCCGTCTGGCTTGGGATACTCGATCTTCTTCGACACATCCTTGCGCCACAGCTTCTCGCAATCGGGCTTGTGCTTCATCGTGAAGGGCAGGCCCATCTTGAGCGTGCGCATCCACATGTCGATGCCCGCCAGCACCGTGCCGATGGTGTTGCCGAACTTGCTCAGGAGCGGTTCGGCATTCTTCACGAGCTGCAACTCGGTCGCGATCCAGCTCGACCGCAGCGTCGGCTCATAATCGTCCAGCACATCGCTCGACCGCTCGGCGCGGATCGCCGCGAAGGCGGATTTAGCGGCCAGCATGCCCGACTTCATCGCCGTATGCGTGCCCTTGATGCGGGGCACGTTGACGAAGCCCGCCGAACAGCCGATCAGCGCGCCGCCGGGGAAGGCCAGCTTCGGGATCGACTGCCAGCCGCCCTCGTTGATCGCCCGCGCGCCGTAGGAGACGCGGCGGCCGCCCTCCAGATATTTCCGGATTTCCGGATGCTGCTTCCAGCGCTGGAATTCCTCGAACGGGTAAAGGTGCGGGTTGCGATAGCCAAGACCCACGACGAAGCCCAAGGCGACCTGCCCATTGGCCTGATGATAGAGGAAACCGCCGCCATAGGCGTCGGTCAGCGGCCAGCCCTGGCTGTGGATGACCAGGCCCGGCTTGTGCTTGGCGGGATCGATGTCCCACAATTCCTTCATGCCGATACCGTAGACCTGCGGCTCGCTGTCAGCGTCCAGCGCGAACTGGCGCTTCAATATCTTGGTGAGATGGCCACGCGCACCCTCCGCGAAGAAGGTATATTTCGCGTGCAGTTCCAGACCCGGCTGATAGTCGGGCTTGCGATTGCCCTCGCGGTCGATGCCCATGTCGCCGGTTGCGACGCCCTTTACCGACCCGTCCTCATTATAAAGGATTTCCGCCGCAGCAAAGCCGGGGAAGATTTCCACGCCCAGCCCTTCGGCCTGCTCGGCCAGCCAGCGGCACAGGTTGCCCAGCGATCCGGTATAGGTGCCCTTATTGTGCATCCAGCCCGGCGTCATGATGTGCGGCATGTTCATCTTGCCGCCCTTGGTCAAGAACCAGTGCTGATTGTCCGTCACCGGCACTTCCGCCATCGGGCAGCCCATGTCCCGCCATTCGGGGAACAGTTCGTCCAGCGCCTTCGGGTCGACCACTGCGCCCGACAAGATGTGCGCGCCGATTTCCGAACCCTTTTCCAGGACGCAAACCGACAATTCCTGACCTGCGTCGTTCGCAAGCTGCTTCAATCGGATAGCCGATGACAGTCCCGCCGGGCCGCCGCCGACGATGACGATGTCATAGGGCATCGAATCCCGTTCGCTCATAATTCCTCCAAATTGCGGACGCCGTCGGTTTTCCTCCCCAATCCGGTCGCCGCGCTACCCAAACGTTTTGACATTATGGGCGATGAAGAAACTTGACCACGGCGTCAACCTCTGGCCCAAGAACAATCGATGCGGGGATTATTGCGGGAAAATGCGGCAGAAGCCGCCAATGCCTATATGGCATGGTGGAATCTGGCCGGCGTGGATTGCGCGGTCGGCGAGGAGCGGGTCGATTGGCTGCGCACGGCTCAGGCCCATGCCCGGCCAGCGCTTCCGGTCGGCGGCGATGGCCCCGCCCCGGCCAGGCCCGCTTCCTTCGATGCTTTCCTGACCTGGCTGGCCGAGGATGCGGCGCAGCCGGAACGGCACTGGCCGGGTGCCGCGATCCTGCCGGAAGGACCGACCGAAGCGCCGCTCATGGTGATCACCGACATGCCGGACCCTGCGGACGTCAGCGCGGGCGCCCTGCTCAGCGATCGCGCAGGGCAGCTATTCGATGGGATGTTGCGGGCGATCGGCCTGAAACGCGCCGATATTCACCTGGCGTCCCTTTTCCTGTCCCGTCCGCCCGGCGCCATGGTCGAGGCAGCAGACCTGGCGGCGGCCGCCGCGCGCATGCGCACGCATGTCATGCTTGCCGCGCCGCGTCGATTATTGTTGCTGGGCGACCGAACCATCCGCAGCCTGTTGCCTGCGGCAGATGCTGGTTCACGGATATTTAACCATGATGGCGGCACCTTACCCGTCTTCGCCACATTCCATCCGCGTTTGCTGCTTGGCCAACCCGCGGCAAAGGCGGAATGTTGGCGTATGCTGCAAGGTTTGATTGAGGAAATGTCCGAGTGATTCGCGCCCTGACCCGTTCGTCCTGCCTGGCTGCCGTCGCCTGCGCCCTGATGGCCGCCATGCCCGCGAAAGCCGATACGGCCAACTCTGGCTCCGGGGTTATTTCCTCCGTCCCGCTTCAGTTGAACGATGCCGACAAAAGCCGGTACGGCGCCATTTACGCCGCCTTGCGCAGCCAGAAATGGGGGGATGCCAGGGCGATGATCGCCGCGCTGGATACGCAGGATGCCGTCCGTCCGGTCGCGCTGGCGGAACTATATCTCAGCAAGAATTCGCCCAAGGTCGAATTGTTCGAATTGCTGGACCTGATCAACAAGGCGCCGTGGCTGGACAAGGCGGATCAGCTTTCCCGGCTGGCGCAAAAGCGTGGCGCGACCCTCCTGCCCGCGCTGCCGCAGGTTCAGAAGATGGTCTGGTTGGGCAGCGCACCGCGCCGGGAATATGTGCCAGCGGTCAAGACCGACGCTCTGGCCCAGGCGCTGGCCGGGCAGATCCAGCCCTTCATCAAGAATGACGATCCGGCCAGCGCCGAAGCCTTGCTGCTCACCGGCGAAGCGGGCCTGACGCCCGATGGCCTTACAGAAGTGCGGCAGCGC
Organism: Sphingobium sp. JS3065; assembly: GCF_026427355.1. Taxonomy (NCBI): domain Bacteria; kingdom Pseudomonadati; phylum Pseudomonadota; class Alphaproteobacteria; order Sphingomonadales; family Sphingobiaceae; genus Sphingobium; species Sphingobium sp. JS3065. The sequence continues at coordinate 1,177,217 of NZ_CP102664.1, read as the reverse complement.
ATCGCTTGGGCCTATTATATCGGAAATGACGACGCCAACGCCCGGCGCATGGCGGCAAGGGCGCTGGAAAGCCGCAGCGGCGGCGATTGGGCGGTTCAGGCCTATTGGACGACAGGTCTGGCGGCCTGGCGCCAGAATGACTGCCGCGCTGCCGCCCCTGCCTTCGGCAATGTCGCGGCGCTTGCGGGCAACAGCGACATGCGCGCTGCGGGCGCCTATTGGGCAGCGCGCGCCTATATGGTGTGCGGGGAAGCTGAAAGGGTCGAGGCTCTGCTGAAGACCGCGGCCCGTTCGGATGAGAGCTTCTACGGCCTGCTGGCGCGTGAAACGCTGGCGGTGCCGCTGGGTGGCGCGTCGGCCACGCCCCGTTTCGGCGCGGCGGAATGGCAGCAGATCAAGGACAGCCCCAACGTGCGGGCGGCAATCGCACTTAGCGCGATCGGCGAAAATGCGCGGGCCGACCAGATGCTGCGTTATCAGGCGAAGATTGGCGGGACCAGCCAATATGACGCCCTGCTTCGCCTGGCCGGTGCGCTCAGCCTGCCGGAAACGCAGCTTTGGCTCGCCCATAATGGCCCGGTGGGCAAGCAACCGGGCAGCTTCGCCCGCTTCCCCGCGCCCGATTGGCGGCCGGACGGTGGGTGGCGCGTCGATCCCGCGCTGATCTATGCCCATACGCTTCAGGAATCGGGTTTCCGCCGGGACGTCGTCAGCAGCGCGGGTGCGCGCGGTCTGATGCAGGTGCTGCCCAGCACCGGCAATCTGATGGGCCTCGCCGCGCCCGACCAGTTGTTCGTGCCGTCGACCAACATGGAATATGGTCAGCGCTATCTGGAAAATCTGCGGGGCATGAGTGCGACCGGTGGGTTGTTGCCCAAGGTGATGGCCGCCTATAATGCCGGTCCGGTGCCCGTCGAACGGTGGAACAGCGAAGTGAAGGACAATGGCGATCCGCTGCTCTTCATCGAATCCCTGCCCTATTATGAAACCCGCGCCTATGTGAACATCGTGATGCGCAATTACTGGATGTACCAGATCCAGGCGAAGGGCAGCGCGGAGTCGCTGGCCGGCATGGCGCAGGGCCTGTGGCCGACCTTTCCAGGAACCAAGGGCACGCGCCTGGTGCGCCTGAAGCCCAGGACGCCGATCGCCAGCGCGAATGTCAGCGCCAGCATCGCGGGCGGTTCCGACTGATGCCGATTGACGAAAGCCGGCCGTTTCTGCCGGTGCGCATTGCGTTGCTGACCGTGTCGGACAGCCGCACTGCGGCAGACGACCGTTCGGGCGACATTCTGGCCGAACGCATGACAGCGGCCGGTCACATTCTGGCCGCCCGTCATATAGAGCGGGACGAACGCTCCGCCATCGTCGCCCGCCTCCATGCGTGGATCGACGATCCGCAGATCGACTGCATCATCACTACGGGCGGAACGGGGGTTACCGGGCGGGATGTCACGCCCGAAGCGCTGGCGCAGGTGCAGGACAAGGAAATTCCCGGCTTCGGCGAACTTTTCCGCTGGCTCAGCTATCAGACCATCGGCACCTCCACCATCCAGTCGCGCGCCACCGCCTGCGTGGCGCGGGGCACCTATCTCTTCGCGCTGCCGGGATCGACCGGCGCGGTCAAGGACGCCTGGGACGGCATCCTCGTCAGCCAGTTGGACAGCCGTTTCCGGCCTTGCAATTTCGTGGAATTGATGCCGCGTCTAACCGAACGCTAAACAACCCCGCCGATTATTTGGCGGGCGACGGATTGTCTTTGAAGAATTTCCCGGCCTCCCCAAGCATCACCGCCCACCAATCCACCACATCGGCGAAATTCTTCCGATTGAGACCGCCCATGGTGGTCACGTCATAGGCCAGGGCCAGCGACCCGTCGTCCCAGACCGACATCTGCGCGAACCTCTTGTCCTTATTCCATTTATTGGCGAGTTCGGGCGTATTGCCGCCATCATCCTCGAAGCTCACCTGAAATTGCAGGGAAGCGCAATGGCGCGCCTGTTCGCACTCATAGAAGAAGATCGTGTAATTATAGCCGCTGGCGGCGCTCTCTATCTTTGGATTGCCCGTCTGGCTGCTCTTGCCCAAAGCGGCCTTATAACCTTCCGCTTGCAAAGCCTGGGTCACCGTTTCGGGATCGCTGGCGCAGACCAGATTCGCGCCGCAGGGGTCGGCATCCGCCGCAAGGCAAGGCGTTGTCAACGCACCGATCCATAAGCCGGCAATCGCCGCCATTTTCCGCATATCGCCACCCCTTTTACTGAAATCATCAGTGATGCCGATGGGGGAGCTTGTCAATATGTTCCTATTATGTTCTAGTGAATCATGGCTGCGGAAAAGGGTAGAGGCGCGACATTGAACGGCGAAAGCCGCCGCTTCGACCTGCCCGAAAGAATCGCCGATGGCGACTGGCTCGACGCCTTGGCGGAGGTAGATGGTGCGCCGCCAAGACGACGCACGGAAGTCACCGTCGAACGACCCCGCACGATCATCAGCCGCAACAATTCTCCCGACATCGCCTTCAACCAGTCGATCAACGCCTATCGGGGTTGCGAGCATGGCTGCATCTACTGCTTTGCGCGCCCAACCCATGCCTATCACGATCTTTCGCCGGGCCTGGATTTCGAAACCCGCCTGTTTGCCAAACCCGATGCCGCTGAACTGCTGCGCAAGGAGCTTTGCAGCAAAGCCCATAAGGTGTCCCCCATCGCCATGGGGACTAATACCGATCCTTATCAACCAATCGAACGGGATTGGAAGATTACACGGCAATGCCTTGAAATATTATGGGAATATCGACACCCCGTCTATATCACGACCAAATCGGATCGCATCGTACGCGATATCGATCTGCTGGTTTCTATGGCGCGGGAAAGGCTCGTTGCCGTGATGATTTCGGTCACATCGCTCGACCCTGCAACGGCCCGGACGCTGGAGCCACGTGCACCACACCCGCTTCGCCGGGTCGAGGCGATCCGCTTGTTGTCGCAGGCCGGGGTGCCGGTAGTGGCCAGCATATCGCCCGTCATCCCCGCCATTACCGACCATGAGATAGAGAGCATCGTCGCTCGTGTCTCCTCGGCCGGTGCGCAAGATGTGAGCTATATTCCCGTCCGCCTGCCCCATGAAGTCGCCCCCTTGTTCCGCGCCTGGCTGGAAGAACATTATCCGGACCGGGCGGCCAAGGTGATGGCCATCATCCGCGATATTCGGGGCGGTCGTGACAACGATCCCAATTTCGGCAGCCGGATGCGCGGTCAGGGCGTGTGGGCCGACCTGATCCGCGCCCGGTTCCAAAAGGCGCGGAAACGGGCAGGCTTTACCGGCGAACGCGTGACCCTGCGCACGGATCTGTTTCGCAGGCCGGAGGGCGCCCAAATGAGCCTCTTTTAGTTCAAGGATTTGGGCAGCCCATATCCCCCAACCGGAGGAGGGTCAGCCAGCTACCAATCGCAGGCCCGACCGCCGGTTGCGTGCGCGATAGCCGTCCGCCTTGGCATCCATCCGTTCGAAAGAGCCGATGCGCAAGCCTGCTATCGTTGCGATGCTGTCCACCTGATCCGCACCGATCAGATAATCATCACCCAGGAACAAGCGCGCCGCCCTGCCCCCGCCCACCGGCGCTCGGAGGAATATCTCGCTACGCCCTCCCCGGGCCCGCGCCAATAGCTGTGCGAGCGCTTCGACCGCCGTTGCATCGCTGACATCGACGATCAATTCCATGCGGGAATTATTGGCCAATTGCCGGAAAGGCTCGACGCCGCGGATCGTCACGCGCGGCGTTTCCTCGCCCGGCAAGCGATCCAGTTCCACCATCAGCAGGGCGCAATCGCCCTCGCGGGCCATGTCCTCTATTGCCTTGCAGGCATCCTCATCGAAACAGCTTGCCTGGAACTGGCCGCTGCTGTCGGAGAAGGTAGCGGCGGCATATCTCGCGCCGCGCTTGGTTTCGCGCCAACGCACATCTTCGACCATGGCGGCCATTACGCCATTGGCCCGGCCACCCTCGGCAACAGGCTCGGTGCAAATGGCGCCATAGCTTTTCGCGCCCCGGGCCTCGGCCAGATGCCGATAGCGGTCGACCGGATGGGCGGAGAAATAAAAGCCGAACGCATCCTTTTCCTGCGCCATGCGGTCCGCCGTCGACCAGGTCTGATGCGGCGGAATGCGGACATCGGCATGCGGCGTTTCGACATCCCCGAACAGGCCGCCCTGCCCGCTCTCCCGCGCCTCCGCAGCGCTGGAGGCCACGCTGAGGATCGTTTCCGCCGCCGCATGGACACCGGCCCGGTCCGCATGCACGCCATCGAATGCGCCCGCCGCCGCCAGGCTTTCCAACTGCCGCCGGTTGAGCAGGCGCGGTTCGATGCGGTCGGCGAAATCGTCCAGCGACTTGAACGGGCCGCCCGCATCACGCTCTGCAACCAATTGCTCCATCGCCTTTTCGCCCACGCCTTTCAGGCCACCCAGGGCATAGCGCACGGCAAAGGCGAGGCGCGGATCATCGCCTTCCTGCTCGACCGCCTCGACCGAAAAATCCGCCTCGCTGCGGTTGATGTCAGGCGCCAGGCAGCCCAACCCCATCCGCCGCATATCGTCCACGAACACCGTCAGCTTGTCGGTCAGGTGAATATCGAAGGCCATGGACGCGGCGTAGAATTCCGCCGGATAATGCGCCTTCAACCAGGCGGTCTGATAGGCGAGCAAGGCATAGGCGGCCGCATGCGACTTGTTGAAGCCATAGCCGGCGAACTTGTCGATCAAATCGAACAGATCGTTCGCCTTGCCCGCCGCGATGTCGCTCTTCGCGCATCCTTCGACGAAGCGGGCGCGCTGGGCGTCCATCTCCGCCTTGATCTTCTTGCCCATGGCGCGGCGCAGCAGGTCGGCGTCACCCAGCGAATAGCCCGCCAATATCTGCGCGGCCTGCATCACCTGTTCCTGATAGACGAAGATGCCATAGGTCTCTTCAAGGATAGGCTTCAGAAGAATGTGAGGGTATTCAATATCTTCCTGGCCGTTCTTGCGACGCCCAAACATGGGGATATTGTCCATCGGGCCGGGGCGATAGAGCGACACCAGCGCAATGATGTCCCCGAAATTGGTCGGACGCACGGCGGCCAGCGTCTTGCGCATGCCTTCCGATTCCAACTGGAACACGCCCACCGTGTCGCCGCGCTGGAGCAGCTCATAAACCGCCGGATCGTCCCAACCGAGCGCATTAAGGTCGATCTCCACGCCCCGTCCGGCGAGCAATTGCACAGCCTTCTGCAACACCGACAGCGTCTTGAGGCCGAGGAAGTCGAACTTCACCAGCCCCGCGCCCTCGACATATTTCATGTCGAACTGCGTGACCGGCATGTCGGACCGGGGATCGCGATAGAGCGGCACCAGTTGCGACAGGGGCCTGTCCGCGATCACCACGCCCGCCGCATGGGTGGAGCTATGCCGCGGGAAGCCTTCCAGCTTCATGGCATAGTCGATCAGGCGCTTGACCTGCGCGTCATTGTCATATTCCGCCCGGAACTCGGCCACGCCATTCAGGGATCGTTCCAGCGTCCAGGGGTCGGTCGGATGGTTAGGCACCAGCTTGGCCAGGCGGTCGACCTGACCATAGCTCATCTGCAAAACGCGGCCCGTATCCTTGAGCACGGCGCGCGCCTTCAGCTTTCCGAAGGTGATGATCTGCGCGACATGATCCGCGCCATATTTCTGCTGGACGTAGCGAATCACTTCGCCGCGCCGGGTTTCGCAGAAGTCGATGTCGAAGTCCGGCATCGACACACGTTCCGGGTTCAGGAAGCGTTCGAACAGCAATCCCAATTGCAGCGGATCGAGATCGGTGATCGTCAGCGCCCAGGCGACGACCGATCCAGCGCCCGAACCACGGCCCGGACCGACCGGAATGTCATGATCCTTCGCCCATCTGATGAAGTCGGCGACGATCAGGAAGTAACCGGGAAAGCCCATCTGGATGATGATGTCGGTTTCGAACTTCAATCGGTCGAAATAGGGCTTGCGCGCTTCCTCGTCCGTGATGCCCGCCTTGGCCAGCCGCGCTTCCAGCCCGTCCGCCGCCTGATCGCGCAGCATCTTCGCCTCGCCCTCTATATCGCCGGCCAGGCTGGGTAGGATGGGCTTGCGCTTGGGTGCCGCGACGGCACAACGCTGCGCGACGACCAGCGTGTTGGCCAGCGCTTCGGGCAAATCCTCGAACAATCGCTTCATTTCCGCCGCCGGTTTCATCCAGGCGTCGGGCGAGCTGGTCCGCCGGTCGGGCGTCTCGACATAGGCGCTGTCGGCGATGCAGAGCATCACGTCATGCGCCTCATGGAAATGCGGCTCGGTGAAACAAGTCGGATTGGTCGCCACCAAAGGCAGGTCGCGGGCATAGGCCAGGGCGAGCAGTTCCGGTTCCGCCTTCCCCTCGACCGGATCGAGACGGCGGCAGATTTCGATGTAGAGCCGTCCGGGGAACAACGCCTCCAGCCGCTTCACATAGGCGTGCGCGGCGGCGGGCTGGTCCTCCGCGAACAGACGGGCAAGCGCTCCTTCGCCTCCAGCGGTCAGGGCGATCAACCCGTCGGTGCGGCCTTCCAGCATATCCAGGCTGATATGCGGCACTTCCTCGACCGGGCGGTCCAGATGCGCCATCGAAACCAGCGCGCACAAATTGTCATAGCCCACGGCATCCTGCGCATAGAGGGCGATCCAGTCGTGCACCGCCGCAGCATTGGCCGGGCGCTCGGGCCGCGCCACGCCGACCATCGCGCCGATGATCGGCTGCACCCCCTCCCCCTTGCAGGCGTCGGAAAAGGCCATGGAGCCGTAGAGACCATTGCGGTCGGTGATGGCCGCCGCCGGGAAACCCAGCGCCTTGGCCTGTTTCGCGATCTTCTTGGGGTCTATCGCCCCTTCCAGCATGGTGAAGGATGAAAAGACGCGAAGGGGGACGAAACCGGCATGGGGCATGGCAGGCAATCTAGGCGCTCCCGTCGATTCGACGCCAGCCCCCGGATCAAGAAAGTCGTGGGTAAAATTTGCGCCACGGTGAAGGTAGTTAACATCTCTCCAAGAATTAAGGCCTAGCTTGCGGGACTATGCGATTAGCCACCATCACCAACTATGCCTATGGGGCCACCGTGGCCCTCACGCTGGTATCGGGCGCCGTCATGCTCATGGCGTCCAGCATCGAAGAGAAAGAACGCGCCGCCGTCGAACAGCGTGCCGTCTTCGATCAGATGACCTCCACGCTGGAGGAGGACAGCTATCGCCTGACCGAACATGCGCGCGCCTTTGCGATCACGGGCGACCCGTCGCATATCATCGCCTATCGCCGGGAAAAGGCGGCGCTCCGCTCGGTCGAACGGAGGATTGCCCATCTGCACGATCAGGGAGCCAGCATCGCCGAACTCGCGGCCCTGCGGGAGGGTTTGCACTGGGCCGATGCGCTGATCGACGAGCAGGAAGCCGCCATCAAGGCCGCCGAAAGCAGAGACCAGGGAACAGCGCGCAAGATATTGTTCGGTGACGAATATGGCCGGGAACTGGATCGCGTCGCCGCCCAGATCGGCAAGTTCCAATATATGCTGGACCAGCGGACGGAAAACACCGTCCGGCAGGCAACCGAAGCGGCCCGGCAATGGCGGCTCATGTCGGAAATCATGCTGGGCGCGACCGCCCTGCTGTTCCTGTGCGTGCTCTATTTCATCCTGAAGCAGCGCATCCTGCGTCCGGTGGTGCGGCTGAGCGATGTCGTGACCCGGCTGGCGGCGCAGGATTATGCTGCCGTGCCACCCGATTTTCCCCAGGTGGACGAGATCGGCGACATGGCGCAGGCCATCCGCATTTTCCGGGAAAACGGCCTGGAAAGGCAAAGGCTGGAACAGGAACGGGATGCGGACCGGATCACGCGCGATCAGCTTTCGCGCATGACCCAACGCCTGCAAGGATGCGACAATATAAGCGATCTTGTCGAGGTCGTCCGACGTTTCGCGCCTGAAATCGCGCCCGGTTTCGCTGGACGGCTCTACATGCACGACACCCGCCGCAATGTGATGGCGCAGGCCTGCGACTGGCTGTCGCCCCGGCAGTCGGGCGAGGAATTCGCGCCGACGGCCTGCTGGGCGCTGAGGCGCGGGCAGACCCACAAGCCGACCGGCGAGATGGTCGACATTCCGTGCGAGCATCTGGCCGGAAACATCGTGGCGTCCACCATCTGCATTCCCCTGACGGCGCAAGGGGAAAGCATCGGCCTGCTCTATGTCGAGCAGCCTGACGACCGGACCGCGGAACAGATCAGCCGCACGGAAAGATATCTGGAAATGCTGGCGGAAAATATCAGCCTGGCGCTCGCCAATCTGCGGCTGCGCGACGCGCTGCGCCAGATGGCAATGGCTGACCCGCTGACCGGCCTTGCCAACCGGCGCCGCTTCGACACTGTATTCAGGGAGCGGGTGATCCATGCCGAAAACGCGATGGCGCCGCTGGCCTGCCTGATGGTCGACATCGACCATTTCAAGCGGTTCAACGACAGCCATGGCCATGACGCAGGCGATGCGGTGCTGCGCGCCGTGGGGGCCGTGCTCAACGAAGCGCTGCGCGAAAAGGACTGCGCTTTCCGCCTGGGCGGGGAGGAGTTCGTGCTGCTCATGCCCGGCTTCGCGCAGGATCAGGCGATCGATCGCGCTATCCAGGTGCAGCAGAAATTGCAGGATCTGCGCGTCGAGCATCGGGGTGAGGAACTGGGGCCGATCACCGCATCCTTCGGCCTGGCCGTCTTCCCCGACCATGGCCGGGCGGAGACGCTGGTCCGGACGGCCGATGCCGCGCTGCTTCGGGCGAAAAGCCAGGGCCGCAACCAGATCGTCATCGCGACGGTCCGGGATGTGGCGTCACATTCGGCCTGAACTTTCGTCCAGCAGTCCTTCGTGAAGGCGGACCACCCGGTCCATCTTCCGCGCCAGCCGCTCATTATGCGTGGCCACCAGCGCGGCGGAGCCTTCCTCCCGCACCAGCCGCAGGAATTCGGCCAGCACGACATCGGCGGTCCGCTCGTCCAGATTGCCGGTCGGCTCGTCCGCCAGAACGAGGGCAGGCCGGTTGGCGAGCGCTCGCGCCACGGCCACGCGCTGCTGCTCGCCGCCGGACAACTGGCTTGGCCGATGTTCGAGGCGATGGCCAAGGCCCAACGATCCCAACAGCGATTCGGCGCGAACGCGGGCGCTCGCCATGTCGGCGTCGCGGATCACCTGCGGCAATATGACATTCTCCACCGCGTTGAAGTCGGGGAGCAGATGATGGAACTGGTAGACGAAGCCCAGCGCGTCACGGCGCAACCGCGTCCGCCCGTCATTGTCGAGTTTCGCCGCTTCTTCGCCGCCGATGCGGATCGATCCGTCGAAGCCGCCCTCCAGCAGCCCGACCGCCTGAAGCAGGGTCGATTTTCCCGATCCCGATGGGCCGAGCAACGCCACGATCTCCCCCGGCGCCACTGACAGGTCGACGCCGCGCAGCACCTCTATGGTGACGCCGCCCTGGGTGAAGCTGCGCTTCAGGCCGCCGACCTTCAATATCTCATTCATAGCGCAGCACCTGCACGGGATCGGTATTGGCGGCCTTGAACGCGGGATAGAGCGTCGCCAGGAAGCTGAAGACCAGCGCCATCAGGCAGATGATGGCGATCTCCACCGGATCGGGCTTGGCGGGCAGTTCGGTGAGGAAACGGATCGAGGGATCCCATAGATTCTGCCCGGTCAGGAACTGGATAGCGTTCACCACGCTCTGGCGGAAGAACAGGAAGGTGAAGCCCAACACCATGCCCGCCGCCATGCCGAGCGACCCGATCGTCACGCCCACGGTCATGAATATCTTGACCAGGCCTACACGGCTCGCCCCCATGGTCCGCAAGATCGCGATGTCGCGCGTCTTGGCGCGCACCAGCATGATCAGCGACGAGAGGATGTTGAACACCGCGACCAGCACGATGATCGACAGCACCACGAACATCGCGACCCGTTCCACCGCCAGCGCTTCGAACAGGGAAGCGTTCATCTGACGCCAATCCGTCACGATGGCGCGCCCCGCGACCTTGGCGGCCAGCGGTTCCAATATGGCGGCGACCTGGTCGGCGTTCACCGTCTCGACCTCGATCATGCTGACGACGTCGCCCAGCAGCAGCAGGGTCTGGGCGTCCTCCACCGGCATGACCACGAACGCCTTGTCATAATCATAGATGCCGACTTCGAAAATGGCGGCGACTTGATAGGAAACCTGCCGGGGCACGGTGCCGAAGGGCGTCGAACGGCCCGCCGGATTGATGATGGTGATGCTGTCGCCCAACTGTATGCCCAGATTTTCCGCCAGGCGCGACCCGATCCCCACCTTGCCGCCATTGGGTGTCAGCGCGCTCAGCTTGCCCGCAACGACCTTGGCCTTCAGGGTCGCGTTGTTCCGAATGTCGTTCACGGTCATGCCGCGTACCAGCACCGCGTCCACCCGGCCCTGGAAGCTGCCGAGCAAAGGCTGCTCGATCAACGGCGTTGCGCTAGTGACGCCGGGCGTCGCCTTCGCCTCCTTCAGCACCGCTTTCCAGTCCGGCAGGCGCCCGCCATAGCCCTGGACCACGGCATGGCCGTTGAGGCCGACGATCTTGTCGAACAGTTCGGCGCGAAAGCCGTTCATCACGCTCATCACGATGATAAGCGCCGCCACCCCCAGCATCACCGCCACCAGGCTGATGCCGGCGACGAGGAAGATGAAACCCTCCCCCTTGCCGGGCAGCAGGTAACGCTTGGCAATCATGCGTTCGTATCGGGACAGAATCATGATGGCGCGAACGGCCTCTCGATTGGGACAGGCAGACCGTCTAGCATGCTCTCGACCGACGGCAAGCATTGGCGGATTGTTGCACGGGAGCCACAGCGTAATCGGGAAAATCACAGGGACCGGAAATAGCCCGTGACACCGGCCCGCTCTGCCCATAGCTAAGGCCTCGAAGCACAGGTTAATGGCCGTGGTTCAGGGATACTGCATCCCGTTTCGAGCTTAGGGGGCTAAGAAACGGTTGAGGCAGGCCAAGGGGGAGACGAGCAATCGTCCATCAGTACCCGGGTCGCGGCAACGTGGTCCGGGTACTTTTCTTTTGGGCCTTATCCGGCGCGGCAATTCCCGTTTCAGCGCCTCTTGAAACACTCTCCCACCGAACCATATCGAATGCGTCCGGCCGCCACATGGGGTCGGACAGAGTTCGCCGGATGCCTTGTTCCGGGTCCGGCATGTTCATTTTGCTCTTTGGGAGATTATGACAATGCGTGGTTTTGACCTGACCCCCTATCGCCGCTCGACCGTGGGTTTCGACCGTCTCTTCGACCTGATCGAAAACAATGCCCGGTTGAGTCAGGGCGACAATTACCCCCCTTTCAATATCGAACGGCTTTCCGAGGATCGCTATCGCGTCACGCTGGCCGTGGCGGGCTTCCGCACGGATGAGATCGACATCACGGCTCAGCAGAACCTGCTCCAGGTGACCGGGCGGAAGGAAGAGGCGCCCGGCGGCGACCGCGCGCGTTTCCTGCATGTCGGCATCGCCAACCGCAGCTTCGAGCGCCGCTTCGAACTCGCCGATTTCGTGCGGGTGGAGAAGGCCGATCTTGCCGACGGCCTGCTGACGATCGAACTGGTGCGCGAAGTGCCGGAGGCGATGAAGCCGAAGAAGATCGCCATCAACGGCGGTCAGCTTGTCGAGATCAACAGCGACCGCGACGCCGCCTGATCCGACCGAATGGGAAAGGGGCGCGGTAGCCATGCCGCGCCCCTTTTCGTCAGATTTCGACCTGACTGCCCAATTCGACCACGCGATTGGTCGGCAGGCGGAAGAATTCCATTGCGCTTTCCGCATTGCGCAGCATCCAGGCGAATATCTTCTCACGCCAGAGCGGCATGCCCGGCTTGGCCGACGGCAGCAACGTCTGCCGCGCCAGGAAGAAGCTGGTGTCCATCATCCTGAACGCCTCGCCGCAGCCCGTCACATTCTTGAGCGCGGCGGGAACGTCGGGTTCCTGCATGAAACCATATTGCAGGACCAGACGGAAGAAGCCCCGGCCCAGATCCTCCAACCTACAACGCCCGTCATCCTCGACGACCGGCACGTCCTTGATCTTGACGGTCAACAGGATGACGCGCTCATGCAGCACCTTGTTATGCCTGAGATTGTGCAGCAGCGCATGCGGCACGCCATCAGGCGTGGAGGTCATGAAAACCGCCGTGCCGGGAACGCGAACGGCGCTGTTGGCCGCCGATGCGACGAAGACAGGGATCGGCATGGCGGCTTCGCGCAGCCGGTCCTGCACCAGCCGCCGTCCCCGCGACCAGGTGGTGAGCAGCGTGAAGATCACGAATCCGATCAGTAGCGGGAACCAGCCGCCCGCAGGCACTTTCGTGAGATTGGCGGCCAGATAGGCTCCGTCCACCAGAAACAGCACGGTCAGCAACGGGACGGAATAATACCAGCGCCATTTCCACAGGCGATAGAGCAGGACGGTCAGCAATACATTGTCGATGAACATCGCGCCCGTGACGGCGATGCCATAGGCGGCGGTCAGGTTCGATGAGGTCTGGAACACCAGCACCAGCAGGATTACCATGACCATCAACCCCCAGTTGACCAGGGGAATGTATATCTGGCCAGCGGTCGAAGCGCTGGTATGCGCGATCCGCAGGCGCGGCATGAAGCCGAGCTGGATCGCCTGCTGCGTGACGGAAAAGGCGCCGGAAATCACCGCCTGGCTGGCGATGATCGCCGCCATCGTGGCAAGTCCGACCAGCGGCAGTTGCGCCCATTGCGGAGCCAGATAGTAGAAGGGGCTATGCAGGGCCGCGGCGCCCTCGCGAAACAGCAGCGCACCTTGCCCCATATAGTTCATCATCAGCGCCGGCAGGACGAAGGCCAGCCAGGACACCCGGATCGGGCTGCGTCCGAAATGGCCCATATCGGCGTAGAGCGCTTCGGCCCCCGTCACCGCCAGCACCACCGCGCCCAAAGCGAGAAAAGCGGGCAGCGGATCGGTGGCGAAGAACATGACGGCCCAATAGGGGTTGAACGCATAGAGTATGCCCGGCGTCTTGGCGATGCTGATGATCCCCAGAACCGCGATCGTCAGGAAATAGGACAGCATGATCGGGCCGAACAAAGAAGCGACTCGATTGGTCCCCAGCCCCTGTATCCAGAACAGGCCCAGCAGGATGACGACCGCCGTGGGCAGGATGACGGGCGCAAGGCTGCTATTATAGACCGCCAGCCCTTCGACCGCCGACAGTACCGAAACGGCGGGCGTGATCATCGAATCGCCATAGAAAAGCGATGTCGCGAACACGCCCAGCAGGACGATTCCCCGCGACCATCGCTGTGTCTTGGTCTGGCCGTTGATCAGCGCCAACAGGGCAAGGCTGCCACCCTCCCCCTTATTGTCGGCGCGCATGATGACGGTGACATATTTGAGGGTCACGACCAGCATCATCGACCAGAACATCAAGCTGATGACGCCCAATATATGGTCCGGGTCCAGGTCCAGATGGTGATGCCCGGCGAAGGTTTCCCGGAATGCGTAAAGCGGGCTGGTGCCGATGTCCCCGAAAACGATCCCGATTGCGCCGACCACCAGCTTCAGCGTGGCCTTCTGTCCCGAATGGCCGTGATCATGGGCGCTTTCGTCATCGGTGCGCGCGATAGCGCCGGTGATCTCGTCAGCCATGGAGAAAATGCCGAATTGTCATGATCTTTGGACACCCGAACGGGGAAGCGGCCCGTCTTGTCATTCGATAAGCCCCGCAAACCGCCGCGCCCTATCATGGCTCCAAGGTGGAGGCAATGATGGCGCTGCGGCTTTCACCGCTTATCGGCCGGCAGACCCAAGCATGGCGTCGATACGCGCAATGTTGCTTTCGAGTTCCTTCTTGACCGCGCTGTCTTCAGGTGCGCTGGCGGCAAGCGGCGCCCAGAGAGAGCGGGCTTCCTTGAGCTGCCCTGCGCGGGCGAGCGCCATCCCGTAGAAATAGCGCGGCGCCGGACCTTCGGGATCGATCGCCATGGCCCGGCGATAGGCGAAATCGGCCGAGGGGGACAGCACCCCGCCCGCATGCGCGACCAGCGCATTGCCGAATCCCAGCCATAGATTGGGATCGTCCGGCGTATCGCGAAGGCCGGACAGCAGGACATTCGCTGCTTCCTTCGTCTTCCCCTGACGCCCCAAACCGTCCGACAGCATCAGCCACTGGCCCGCCTTGCCATAACGCTCGGCAAGGCCCCGGCGCTGTTCGGCAAGCTTCTCGTCAAAGGCCACGACGTCCTTGTCCGCCGCTTGCCGGGGCGAACCCGCCGATCCCGGTTTTCCCTGCCAGGCATAGCCGGCAAGACCCAGCAGCAGGGCAGCAGCCGAGATTTCCCAGGCCGTCCGGGGTATCCGGCCGACCGCGACAAGCGCCACGCTCACGAAGAGCGCCAATGCGGCAGCGATGATCCAACCCGTCATGACCGCCTCCTCCGCTTGATCCGCCCGCGCAGCAACAGCAGCCCCAGACCCAGCAGAATCAGCGGCGCGGCCCAGAGCGGCCAGAGGATCGGTTCCGCCGTCGGCTCATAACTCACCCAGTCGCCATAGCGCTCGATCAGCCAGGCGCGGATATGTTCGGGCTGCTCACCCGCCATGATGCGTTCGCGGATCTGCGACCGCATATCGCCCGCCATGCTGGCATTGCTGTCGGCTATCGACTGGCTCTGGCAGGTGAGGCAGCGGATCGTTTCCATAAGGGTCCGCGCCTTTTTCTCCAGCCCCGGGTCTTCTATCTGGCGGTCGGCATAGGGAGCAGGCGGCAAGGCGGACTGCGCGAAGACAGGGGCGCTCAGCATCAGCGCCAGCAGGGCGATAGCGATCCTCACTGCGCATTCCTCAGCCGGTCGATGATCATTGGCACGTCATCCTCGCGAATGTCGCCCACATGCTGATAGGCGATGCGGCCCTTTCCATCGATGATGAAGCTTTCCGGAACGCCGGACGAACCCAGCGCGATCTGCACCTCGCTCCGCGCATCCAGACCGATGCGGGAATAGGGATTGCCGTAGCGCTGGAGGAAAGCGTCGACGTCGGTCCGCGCATCGCGAATGGCGATGGCGTCGATTTCCACGCCCGCCTGTTTGAGCGCCAGCAATTGGGGCGCTTCCGCCGCGCAGGGCATGCACCAGCTTGCGAATATATTGAGCAGGCGCGGCTTCCCCGTGGCGAGTTCCGTGCTGGCAAGCGGCGGCCGGTCGCTCGCGGCGGCGGGCAGGACGAAGGCGGGCAGCGATTTGCCGACAAGCTTCGAACTGATGATCCGGTCGTCCGGACGCAACAGCCCGCTCGCAAACAGCCCGAAAAAGCCGAGGAACAACGCCAGCGGCAGCCAGATGAGCAATTTCCTCATAATGCGGCCTCCATGGCCTTGCGCGCCCGCCATTTGAGCAGCCAGCCGCGCCGTTCCCGCCCGACCAACGCCAGCCCGCCGCCCAGCGCGATCAGGAAACCGCCAAACCAGATCAGCGTCACGAACGGCTTCCACCAGATGCGGAGCTGCCAGCGGCCCTCATCCGCCTCCTGCCCCAGCACGACATAGAGCTGGCCGTTCCAGCGCGTCAGCAGGGCGGCTTCGGTCGTGGTCGTCGGCGGTGAGGCGAAGAATCGCGACTGCGGGTGTATCAGGACCGGCTCGCCTCCGTCGCGGCTCGCTTCCATATCAGCCTGGAGCGCGGTCCAGTTGTCGCCCGCTATCGGCAGGATCTGCCTGAAACGAAGGGTCCAGCCTGCCGTCTCCACCGTGTCACCGGGGCGCGCCGCCACCAGCTTCTCCACCGTGAAGGCCGAATCGCAGGCCATGCCGGCCAGACTGACCGCGCAGCCCAGATGAGCGATCACCATGCCCCAGGTAAAAAGCGGCGTTCGGCGCAGATTGCGCTTCCAGAGCGGCGCGACGCTTCCCACCGCGACCGCCAGCGCGATCACCAGGCCAAGGAAGGGCAATATGCCGATCCGCCCCCAGGCCAAGGTCGCCAGCGTGAGGAAAACCAATCCCCCCACCGCCAGCGGGATCGCTATCCGCCGGGTCACTTCCCGCATCCGGTCGCGCCGCCAGCGGGTCAGCGGTCCAAGGATCATCACGATCATCAACGCCAGCGCGATCGGACCTGCGATGCGGTCGAAATAGGGCGCGCCCACCGACACCTTATGGCCGAATGCTTCGGTCATTAGCGGATAAAGCGTGCCGATCAGCACCAGCCCCAATATGACCGAGAGCAGCAGATTATTGACGACCAACATGGTTTCCCGGCTGACCAGTTCGAACGGCGCGCCCTCCCGCACCGCGCCCACGCGCCAGCCGAACAGAGCCAATGCCCCGCCGATATAGATGCCGAGCAGCGCCAGAATGAAGGTGCCGCGTTCCGGATCGACGGCGAAAGCGTGGACGCTGGTCAGGATTCCCGACCGGACCAGGAAAGTGCCGACCATCGACATGGAAAAGGCGACCACCGCCAGCATCACCGTCCATGCGCGCAAGGCGTCACGGGTGGCCAGCACGGTCACGCTATGGAGCAACGCCGTCGCCGCCAGCCAGGGCATGAGCGAGGCATTTTCCACCGGATCCCAGAACCACCAGCCGCCCCAGCCCAGTTCATAATAGGCCCAATAGCTGCCCGCCGTGATGCCGAGCGTCAGCAATATCCACGCGCCCAGAACCCATGGCCGCATGGCGCGAGCGAAGGCGGCGTCCACCTGCCTGGTCAACAGCGCGCCGACCGCAAAGGAAAAGGCAACGGACAGGCCGACATAACCGAGATAAAGCGTCGGCGGATGGAAAGCGAGGCCGGGGTCTTGCAAGAGCGGATTGAGTCCCTGCCCGTCCGCCGCCGGCGGATCGACCCGCGCGAAGGGATTGGAGGCGAACAGCAGGAAGGCATAGAAGCCAAGGCTGATCGCCGCCTGCCCGCCGAGCATCGCCATGTGCGTCTCGCGCCGCAAGGCCCGCTCGAAGAGGGCGACGGCCGCGCCCGCCATGCCCATCACGGTCACCCAGAGCAGCATCGACCCTTCGTGATTGCCCCAGGTTCCGGCGAATTTGTAGAGCCAGGGCTTCATCGAATGGCTGTTCGTGACGACGAGCAGGACCGACATGTCGGACCGCATGAACAGCGCGATCAGCAGGGCGAAGGCCAGTGCCGTCAGCCCCCCCTGCGCCACCGCCACGGGCCGCACCGCGCCCAGCAGTTCGCTCTTGCCTCCAGCGAGGCCAATCGCCGCCAGCGCCAACTGAAGCAGGGCCAGCGACGCGGCAAGCCATAATGCGGCAAGGCCAGCTTCAGCGATCATGCGTGCTTCGCTTCACTGATCCGCCTTCATCTTGTGGGACTTCTCGTCATATTGCATGCCTTCCAACTCGCGCGGCATGTAGCGCTCGTCATGTTTGGCCAGCAAATTGGTGGCCTGGAAAATGCCGCCCGCGTCAAAAGACCCCTCAGCCACTACGCCCGAACCTTCGCGAAAAAGGTCGGGGGTGATGCCCTTGAAGCTTGCCGGGACAGTCGCCTTTCCGTCGGTGACGTCGAAATGGATGGTGACGCCGTCGCTGGCGCGCTTGATACTGCCCTTGACCACCATGCCGCCCAGCCGGATCGCCTTGCCCGGCTCGACGCCCTCGGTCTTCACGTCGTTGGGCGCGTAGAAATAAGCGGCCTCGTCCTTGAGCGCGGACGCCGCCAGCAGGCCCGCGCCGATCAGCGCGGCCAGGGCGACCACGGCCAGGATCAGCCTTTGATGTTTCGCCTTCATGCGCGGTCCGCCGACGCCCTGCTTTCAGCGCCGCGCATCGCGCGCCAACTGAGCAGGCTTATAAGGCCAGTGCCCAGAAAGGTCAGCGCATAGGCGCCGATGACGAAAGCCCACTGGTTCATCCCCTCACCCTCGCGCCCCTCATCCTCGCGCAAGCCGCTGCATCCGCGCTTCGATCTTGTTCCGCGCCAATATGGCGCGCATGCGCATCAGCACGATCGCCGCGAAAAGCAAGGTGAATCCGACCAGGGTGAAGCCCAGCGGCCAGAGCAGCGCCGTATCGATGGTCGATCCGCGCAGGGTGATGCTGGGGCCTTGATGCAGGCTGTTCCACCACAGCACCGAACGGTTGATGATCGGGATGTTGATCGCGCCGACCAGCCCGAAAATGGCGGTTACGGGACTGACCCCGCCGCTGCCCTGCCGCGCGCTGGCATTGGCGAGGGCGATATAGCCGAGATAGAGGAAGAACAGCACCAGCATGGATGTCATGCGCCCGTCCCATTCCCACCATGTGCCCCAGGTGGGCCGACCCCAGATCGACCCGGTGATGAGGCAGGTCGCGGTGAAGAAGGCACCCGGCACGGCAATGGCCCGCCCCGCCACGGCGGCAAGCGGATGACGCCAGACCAGTTGCATGAGGGCGGCGATGGCGATGCCGGTCCATCCCGCCATGCCCAGCCAGGCGGCGGGAACATGGATGTAGAGGATGCGCACCGTATCGCCCTGAAGATAGTCCGCCGGCGTCACGAACAGACCGCAGCCGGCCCCGGCGAGCAGCAGAATCAGCCCCGGCCAGAACAGCCAGACCGTCAAAGGTCGGGCAATTTTGAGGAAGCGCGCAGGATTGGCGAAACGATGCATGAGAAGAGGCTATTAGCTTTCCAAATGCCTCAAGGCCAGTAGGCCTTTTTCCCAATTTCATCGCCGGAAAATCGGGATCCGTCATGCCCGTCCCCCTTTTTTGCGACAGACAGGCGACAAATCGTCCCCGACGCACTATATGCGCGCAAAAGCCGCCCCGGTGAGTGCGGACAGGATTGGCAATGGACCATCAAAAACCCATGTTTACGACGAACCCGTTCGACGACGACAAGCTGCGTGAAGAATGCGGCATTTTCGGCGTCTTCAACGCTGAAACCGCCTCCGCCATGGTCGCTCTTGGCCTCCACGCGCTCCAGCATCGCGGCCAGGAGGCGGCCGGCATCACCAGCTGGGACGGCCATGATTTCCACACCCACCGCGCGATGGGGCATGTGGCCGGGAATTTCGACCGCGACGAAGTGATTCGGGGCCTCCCCGGCGGTGCGGCCTGCGGCCATGTCCGCTATTCGACCACCGGCGAAACATCGCTGCGCAACGTCCAGCCGCTTTATGCGGAACTGAATTCCGGCGGTTTCGCCATCGCGCATAACGGCAATATTTCCAACGCCATGAAGCTGCGCCGCGAACTGATCCGCCGCGGCTCCATCTTCCAGTCGACCTCCGATACCGAAGTCATCATCCATCTGGTCGCCACTTCCACCTATCGCACGCTGCTCGACAAGTTCATCGATGCGCTGAAGCAGGTCGAGGGCGCCTATTCGCTGATCGTCATGACGCCCGAAGGCATGGTCGCATGCCGCGATCCGCTGGGCATCCGGCCCCTGGTGATGGGCAAGCTGGGCGATTCGATCATCTTCGCTTCCGAAACCGTCGCCTTCGACGTCGTGGGGGCGGAGCATGTCCGCTCCATCGAGCCGGGCGAACTGGTCATCGTCACCCATGACGGCGAAGTGCGCAGCCACCACCCCTTTGGGGAGACGCATGCCCGCCCCTGCATTTTCGAACATGTCTATTTCAGCCGTCCCGATTCGGTCGTCGACGGCTCCAGCGTCTATTCGGTCCGCAAGGCGATCGGCGCGCAGTTGGCCCTCGAAAACCCGGTCGAGGCGGATTATGTCATCCCGGTGCCCGACAGCGGCGTTCCGGCGGCGATCGGCTATGCCCAGCAATCGGGCATTCCCTTCGAACTGGGCATCATCCGCTCGCACTATATCGGCCGCACCTTCATCCAGCCGGGCGACAAGGTCCGCCACCTGGGCGTGAAGCTGAAGCATAATGCCAACCGCGCCCTGATCGAGGGCAAGCGCATCGTGCTGATCGACGATTCGATCGTGCGCGGCACCACCAGCTTGAAGATCGTGCAGATGATGCGCGAAGCGGGCGCCAAGGAAGTGCATATGCGCATCGCCAGCCCGCCGACCAGGCATAGCTGCTTCTACGGCGTCGATACGCCGGAGCGGACCAAGCTGCTGGCGCACCGGCTGGACATTGGCGGGATGCAGGACTTCATCCACGCCGACAGCCTGTCCTTCATCTCCATCGATGGGCTGTACAAGGCGCTGGGCGAGGTGAAGCGCGCGGACATCCGGCCGCAATATTGCGACGCCTGCTTCACCGGCGACTATCCCACGACCCTGACCGACCAGGACGAAGTCGTCGTGCAGAACCAATTGGAACTGCTGGCCGAACGGGTGGTCTGACCGCCTTCCTTCCCGCCTTATGGATGGGCCCGACGCATTATCGCTTCGGGCTTGTCCCTTCCTGACCCTGATGAGGGATATTTGATGTCGATCCAGCCTCCTTCCGGCCAGCCTCTTTCCGGCAAGCTTGCCCTCGTCACCGGGGCCAGCCGGGGCATCGGCGCCGCCACGGCGGAAGCATTGGCCGCCGCCGGCGCGCATGTCATCCTGACCGCGCGGACCAACGGCGGGCTGGAAGAAGTGGAGGATCGCATCCATCAGTCCGGCGGCAGCGCGACCATCGCCCCGCTGGACCTGATCGACGGCGAAAGCATCGGGCGACTGGCGCACGCCATTTCAGGACGTTGGCAGGCGCTCGACATATTGGTCCTGAATGCGGCGACGCTGGGGAGCCTGGCTTCGGTTCCGGCCATCGATGCCAAGGAATTCGCGCGGTTGCTGACGCTCAATATTGCCGCGCCTCAGGCTCTGATCGCGGCCTTTGACGGCATGCTGCGGGCCAGCGGGGATGCGCGGGTGGTTGCCCTGACTTCCTCCGTCAGTGCGCAGCCACGGGCTTATTGGGGCGCCTATGGAGCTTCGAAGGCGGCGCTGGAAACGCTGGTCGGCGCCTATGGCGAGGAAGTGAAGAATATTTCCGCCATCCGCACCCATATCGTCGATCCCGGCGCGACGCGCACCGCCATGCGCGCGCGGGCTTTTCCCGGCGAAGATCCTGCGGCGCTCAAGGAACCCGCTATTGTGGGACGCGCCATTGTCGATCTGGTGATTGCCGATACGCCTGACGGATACCGGACACGCATTGATTAGGCGTTGAGGGTATAGGCGTGGCTGAAGTCTACCGTTACAGCCGCCCGTAAATTGAATTTCCACATTCTAAGCCGGTTTCACCAGCGTAACCTGCGCGACATCGATCGTGCCGCCGCGAAAGCCGCCTTCGCAATACATCAGATAATAGCGCCAGAGATCGACGAAATGCTGATCGAAACTGGCGGGCAACAACCCCTTGTCGATCGTCCGGTCGAAACGCTCGCGCCAGCGCCGCAGCGTTTCGGCATAATGCAGCCCAAAGCGGTGGACATCGCGCCATTCCAGCCCCTGCGTCTCCGCCAGGGCACGAAAGCGGCTTTCCGAAATGAGCATGCCCCCGGGGAAGATATAGGTCTGGATGAAATCGGCCCCACGAGCATAGTCTTCGAATATGGCGTCATCGATCAATATATATTGAATCGCCGCCCGGCCGCCCGGCTTGAGCAGGCGGGCAATCGCCCCCAGATAGGCTGGCCAGTAGCGTTCCCCCACCGCCTCCACCATTTCCACGCTGGCAATCGCGTCATATTGCCCCTGGGCGTCGCGATAATCCTGCAAAATGATGTTGGCCCCCGATCCCAGCCGGTCGCGGGCATAATGTGCCTGCTCCACCGACAAAGTCAGGCCGTCATAGCGGATCAGACAGCGCGCCATCGCCTGTTCGGCCAGGCCGCCCCAACCGCAGCCGATCTCCAGCAGCGAGTCGCCTTCGCGCAGGTCGACCCGGTCGAGAATGGCGTCCACCTTCCGCTGCTGCGCCCGCTCCAGGCTTTCGATCCGGTCGTCGGGATCGCGGAACAGACCGCTGGAATAATGCATGCCCCGGTCGAGCCACAATTTGTAGAAATCATTCCCCAGATCATAATGATAGGCGATGTTGCGACGGCTACCCTTGCGGCTGTTGCGGCGCGCCCAATGCACTGCCCGGCCAATCCAGCGGGCCGGCCCATGCGGCCGGGCGACATTGCCCAGGCTGACGGCATTGGCCATGAACAGCGCGAAAAGCGGAACCGGATCGGGACTGGTCCACTCCCCCCGCGCCCAGGCCCTGTACCAGCCCGCCGATCCGCCGGCTATCAGGCGAAACAGCGCCCGCCACCGCAGCAGGTGAACCTCGCATTCCGGCCCCGGTGCGCGGCAACCCAGCAAACGCTGGCTGCCGTCGGGCAGAATGGCGTGCAGCAAGCCACTCTCCAGCCCCAGATCGATGCGGTCCAGCAGCCTGTGAAATTGCCGGGCCGCAAGCTGGTCCAGCCAGCCACGGCTGCGGCGATCCAGCGGGCGCCTGACCGGCACTGCCGCCCTGCCGCGACGGAGATCAATGGCGTTCATACTTCCATTCTGCCCCATGGTTTACGGCATCGCAATCATGGCTTCCCATGGCTCCAGGCGGCGAGAGCCCTTTCCCGCCCCTCCCGATGGCCGATGCACTTGGCCGGATAGTCGGGCGGGCGCATGCCGTGGGAATCGGGGTCGTGGATATGATCATCGTCCAGATGCGCCAGTTCCGGCACCCATGTCCTGATATAGTTGGCGGCATCGAATTTTTCCGACTGGGTCAGGGGCGCCATGATGCGGGAGAAGATATTGGCGTCGACACCGCTGCCCGCAACCCATTGCCAGTTGACACTGTTGTTGGCGTAGCTTGCGTCGACCAGCGTATCCCAGAACCAGCGCGCCCCGTGCCGCCAGTCGATCAGCAGATGCTTGATCAGGAAGCTCGCCGCGATCATGCGGACGCGATTGTGCATCCAGCCGGTCGCCCAGAGCTGGCGCATGCCCGCATCGACGATAGGATAGCCGGTGCGCCCGAT
This sequence comes from Sphingobium sp. JS3065, assembly GCF_026427355.1. Lineage (NCBI taxonomy): Bacteria > Pseudomonadati > Pseudomonadota > Alphaproteobacteria > Sphingomonadales > Sphingobiaceae > Sphingobium > Sphingobium sp. JS3065. The sequence continues at coordinate 1,154,213 of NZ_CP102664.1, read as the reverse complement.
TTTCCAGGCCTCGAAATCGCTCCCAGCCTCCCCAAGATCGCGCCAGGGCATGGCGTCGAACGCTTTCCGGGCATTTTCCGAACCATAAGTGGGCATCGCCCAGATCTGACTGTGCGCATAATCGCGCCAGATCAGTTCCTTGAGGAAAGTCGTCGCGTCCCCGGGTGCTCCGGCAACCTTGTGCCAGACATAGGCGGGCGAGACTTCCCCGAAATGAAGATGGGGCGAGAGACGGGAACTTCCCTCCTGCGATGGCAGGTTACGCGCCCTGTCATAATCCGCAGCCTCGTCCAGAAACGCCTCGACATTGGCCCGCGCTCCCGCTTCGCCGGGGGTCCAGTCGCGGGAAAAGGCCGCTGCCCAATCCGGCTTCGTCGGCAAAAGCCGCCAATCGTCTAGCGAATCGCTTTTCGGCCATTGCGAAGGCGCGTCGATGCCTGAGGGTGCCGGGACCGGCGCGGGCGGCGGCATCCGCTCCATCACCGCGCGCGCAAAGGGCGTGTAAATCCGATAGTAGCTTCCCCCGCCAGTCCTCACCGCGCCCGGCGGCAGCAGCAACCCGCCGTCATGCAGGCAAAGGTCCAGCCGTTTGGCGAGCGCCTTTTCCGCATTGCGCCACCAGGGTTCATAATGGTGCAGCGCATGAATGCGCCGGGCGCCCGTTTCCTCGGCAATATGGACAAGCTGGTCGATGCAGTCGCCTTGCCGCAGGATCAGGCGGGAACCCTTTTCCCGCAGATTCGCATCCAGGCTCGTTAGGCTGTGATGCAGCCACCAGCGCGAAGCCCCGCCCATTTTCCACTGGCGGGGCACCCCATCGTCCAGCACATAGACGGGAATTACTGGCCCTTCCCGCACGGCGGCGGCCAGCGCGGCCTGATCGGCAAGGCGCAAATCCTGTCGGAGCCAAACGATAACGGGATTCGGCATGGAATCGGCATGCCATGGGCGGGACGCGGTTCCAAGCCTTTGCCCCATTTGATGCGAAGCGCTGCACAAATCGCCGCACCAGACATTTTCGGCCATGGACGTGCGGCTTGCCGCCGCTTATTCTTGCACTGCACAAAGCGGCGAGCCGGGCGCGAGGCCCGGGCGTCGCGCCGGGAATAACGATCAGGGACTAAGATGGCGTCGATGCCGGATGATTCAGAACTCGCCTACCGGCCTTGCGTCGGTATCATGCTCGTCAACATGGATGGTCAGGTCTTCGTCGGCCAGAGAATCGATAATGCGGTCGAGGCCTGGCAGATGCCGCAGGGCGGCATCGATGACGGCGAAGACATGAAGACAGCCGCCCTTCGCGAACTGCATGAGGAAACCGGTATCGTCCGCGACCATGTCGAAATCATAGCCAAGGCCCGCGAGGAGCATTTCTACGACCTGCCGCCAGAGCTGATCGGCAAGCTGTGGGGTGGCAAATATCGCGGGCAGCGGCAATATTGGTTCCTCGCCCGCTTTCTGGGCACTGACCAGCATATCGACATTCAGACGGCGCACCCGGAATTTCGCGCATGGAAATGGGCCGATCCGGAAAGCCTGCCCGACCTGATCGTGCCGTTCAAGCGCAAGCTCTACCGCGATATTCTGCATGAATTCAGGGACTTGATCTGAAAGAGTGCTGAAATCCGTCATCCTGCCAAAATGAGCGGGCCCATGCGTTATTGCCTGGCCCTTCTTCCTCTTCTGCTGTCGACGCCGGCCTGGGCCGGCTATCCCGCACTTCTGCCGCCATCGGTGCGGGAGATGCTGGAAGCGGCGATCGCCAACGGCAATGAGACTGAGATCGCGACGATCGCAAAGATCGCCAAGCAGACCAATCCCGGCTCCGCCGACGAAATTCAGCGCATGGTCAACAGTTGGAAGGAACGGACCAAGGCCACGCAGGAAACCGTGATCCGGGAAGCCCGCTTCACCGAATTATGGACGGGCAAGGTCGAAGCCGGCGGGTTCCGCTCCACCGGCTCCACCAGCGAACTCGGCATCAGCGCCAGCGCTGCGGTCAGGCGGACAGGCATCCAATGGTCGCACAAGCTGGCCGCCAGCATCGATTATCGCCGCGCCAACGGCGTGACGTCGCGCGAACGCTACACCGCCAGCTACGAACCGCGTTACGAATTCGATCCCAGGGGCTTCGCCTATGGCCTGGCTCAGTTCGAGCGCGACACGTCGATCGGCTATGACGAGCGCTACACCGCCTCGGCGGGCATCGGTTACAAGCTGATCGTCAGCGAACCGATCGACCTTTCGCTGGATGCCGGTCCTTCCGTCCGTCATGCCAAATATATCACCGGCGAACGCGAGACCAAATTGGGCGCCCGTGCATCCATGGACTTCGCCTGGCGGCTGGCGCCCACACTGACCTTCAAGCAGACCGCGTCGGGCTATGCGGAAAGCGATGTCTATACGCTCAATTCGCTGACATCGCTCGTGACCAGGGTGGGGACGCGCTGGTCGGCGGCCTTTTCCTATAATGTGCAGTATGAATCGGAAACTCTGCTGTCGGCGCGGGATTTCGATACGTTGAGCCGCCTGACCCTCACCTATGACTTTTAGAACCGGCGACTTTTAGGTCCGGGGGTGGAGGCCTTGCCTCCGCTCTGATAGGATCGGCAGGATGAGAGGCATTTCGTCGTTCGAACGGGGCGTCATGGAAAGCGCGGCGGATGCGCCCATGCTTGCCCAGACTGAAAAATGGGCGGGGGTGAACAGCGGGTCGCGCAATCTGCCTGGCCTCGCCGCCATGGCGGCCAAGCTCGCGGATGCCTTTTCAGGTTTGCCGGGCGCCATTTCCCTGGTCGATCCCGACCCTGTCGAGACGGTTCGCCCCGACGGCCGGTTGGACCTGCTCGCCCATGGAAGCCATCTGCGGCTCTCGGTCCGACCGGAAGCGCCTGTGCAAATCCTGCTCACCGGTCATATGGATACAGTCTTTCCGGTCGATCACGCCTTTCAAGCATTGCGATGGGTTGATCCGGCGACCTTGAACGGACCGGGCGTTGCGGACATGAAGGGCGGGCTTGCCGTCATGCTGGCCGCCTTGCACGCGGTGGAGACGGCGCCGGGCGCGGAGCGGCTTGGCTATGACGTCATCGTCAACAGCGATGAGGAAGTGGGCAGTCCTTCCTCGGCAGCGCTGCTGCGGCAGGTCGCGGCGGGCAAGCTTGCCGCCTTCACCTATGAGCCCGCCCTGCCCGACGGGACGCTGGCAGGCGCGCGCGCAGGCAGTGGCAACTTCGCCATCATCGTTACCGGCAAGAGCGCGCATGCGGGCCGCAATCCGCAGGATGGACGAAATGCGCTGCTGGCGGCGGCCGATCTTGCGCTGCGGCTGAAGGCGGGCAGCGGGAACGGCTTTTCCTGCAATCCGGCGCGGATCGAGGGCGGCAGCCCCAATAATGTCGTGCCCGACCATGCCGTTCTGCACGTCAATTTCCGGCCCAGGACGCCCACCGACGAAAGGGCCGCCGACGACCTGCTGAAAGATGCCATGGCGCAGGTTGCACGGGAACATGATGTGACGCTTCACCGGCATGGCGGCTTTGGCCGTCCGCCCAAGCCGATGGACGCGCAGGCGGAAACCTTGTTCGGGTTCGTCCGGCAATGCGGGGCGGATTTGGGCCTTTCCATCGCCTGGCGGGACACGGGTGGGGTGTGCGACGGCAATAATATCGCCGCATGCGGCGTGCCTGTGGTCGACACAATGGGCGTGCGCGGCGGCAATATTCACAGCGATTGCGAATATCTGATCGTCGACAGCCTGGCCGAAAGGGCACAATTGTCGGCATTGACGCTGCTTCGCATTGCCGAGGGACGTTTCACGAAGGGGATGAAGGCGTGAGTTTTTTCATGCGCACCGCGCGTGCCGACGATTTGCAGACCCTTTATGAAATGGCGAAGCTGACCGGGGGCGGATTCACCAATCTGCCGCCCGATCGCAAGGCGCTCGCGGCCAAGCTGGAACGGACCGAACAGGCGCTGGCCCGCCGGACGGACAGCGTCGAGGACGAGTTGATCGTCATGGTGTTGGAAAACGGCCAGACCGGGCAGGTTCGCGGCACATGCCAGATTTTCAGCAAGGTGGGGCAGAACTGGCCCTTCTATTCCTATCGGCTGGGCGTGCTGACCCAGCATAGCCGGGAGCTATCGCGCACCTTCCGGGCAGAGATGCTTTCGCTGGTCACCGATCTGGAAGGGTCGACGGAGGTGGGCGGCCTGTTCCTGCACCCCCGCGAGCGGGCCGAGGGGCTGGGCCTGTTGCTGGCGCGCAGCCGTTATCTCTACATCCGCAATCATCGCGCCCGCTTCGGGGAGCGGATCATCGCGGAACTGCGCGGCGTGATCGACGAGGCAGGCGGTTCCCCCTTCTGGGACGGCCTGGCCGGGCGCTTCTTCGGCATGAGCTTTCAGGAGGCGGACGAGTTCAATGCGGTGAACGGCAATCAGTTCATCGCGGACCTGATGCCCAAGACGCCGATCTACACCGCCATGCTGACCGACAGCGCCCGCGGCGTCATCGGCATGCCGCATCCCAATGGCCGGGCGGCGATGCGGATGCTGGAGACCGAAGGCTTCACCAATCCCGGCTATGTCGACATTTTCGACGGCGGCCCGACCATGGTGGGGCAGATCGATGCGCTGCGCACCATCGCCCATGCCGCCGACGTTCCGCTGGGCGCCGTGCACGAAAAGGGCGGGGACAAGATGCTGGTGGCGACCGGGCGGCTGGCGGATTATCGCTGCACCTACGGCTTCGTCGTCGAACGGGAGGATGGAAGCATGTCGCTCGACCAGGCATCGGCGCAATTGCTGGGGCTGGAGCCGGGGCAGAATTTCACCGCGGCGGAACGGGCATGACGGCAAGGGAAATCAATTTCGACGGGCTGGTCGGCCCCAGCCATAATTATGCGGGCCTCAGCCTGGGCAATCTGGCGTCGGCGCGCAATGCGGGGGCAGTGTCCTATCCCAGGGCGGCGGCGTTGCAGGGGATCGAAAAGATGCGGTCCAACCTTCGCCTTGGATTGGCGCAAGGGCTGTTCCTGCCCCAGTGGCGGCCCGACGGCGCGTGGCTGGCGGCGCTCGGAACCGATGTCGGCAATGCGGAGGCGCATATCCGGGCGGCAGCCATGTCGGCATCCTCCATGTGGGCGGCCAACGCCGCCACCGTCTCGCCCGCGCCCGACACGGCGGACGGGCGTACGCATCTGACCGTCGCCAATCTCGTCACCATGCCGCATCGCAGCCATGAATGGCCACAGACCCTGGCGCAATTGCGGATCGCCTTTTCCGACAGGAGCGCCTTTGCCGTGCACGGTCCGGTCCCCGCGCCCTTTGGCGATGAGGGCGCGGCCAACCATATGCGCCTGTGCGACAGCCATGGCGAAGCGGGCGTGGAAATATTCGTCTACGGCCAGTCCGGCGGCCCCTTCCCTGCCCGCCAGCATGTCGAGGCAAGCAAGGCGGTCGCCCGGTTCCACCAACTCGATCCGGAGCGCACGCTGTTCGTCATGCAGTCGGAAGAGGCGATCGCGGCGGGCGCCTTTCACAATGACGTCGTCGCCGTCGCCAATGAGCGCGTGCTCTTCACCCATGAACAGGCCTTTGCCGACAAGGAGCGTTTCTACGCCGATCTGCGCGCCAGACTGCCTTCGGTCGAGATCGTCGAGGTGCCCGCCAGCGCGATCAACCTGTCCGACGCAATCCGCAGCTATATCTTCAATGCGCAGCTTGTGACCTTGCCGGATGGCAGCCCCTCGACTTCGCGCGGAACAGGCATGGCGCTGATCCTGCCGACGGAGGCGCGGGACATGCCCGCCATATGGTCATGGCTGGAGGCGATGGTCGCGGGCAACGGTCCGATCCGCAAGCTGGTGCCCGTGGACGTGCGCCAGTCCATGGCCAATGGCGGCGGCCCCGCCTGCCTGCGCCTGCGCGTGGTGGCCGATCCCGCCAATATCGATCCCCGCTTCCTGGTGGACGAGGCGAAGCTGGACGGCATTGCCGCCATCGTCCGGGATTATTGGCCCGAAGCCATCGCGCCCGACGATCTGGCCGACACCCGGTTGATCGCCCGCATCGAACAATCATGGTTAACGCTTGTTGACCATTTGCAGCTTTCGGGCGATTTTATTCCCTGACGGCAGGCAAGCCGGATGGGACTCGATGGAACGGATCAAACGCCTCTTCAGCATCAGGACAAAGTTCGAGGCGTTTCTGGTGATCTACGCCCTGGCCCTTGGCGCGACCGAGCGGGGCTTTGTCTACATGCAGCAATATCCCGGCACTGGCGGGCACCTGTTGGCGCTGGTCTGCACGGGCAGCGTCTTCATGGCGGGCGGCATGATCCTGGATGCCGTGGAGATGCGGCGCAGCGCCTTTTGAGCTTCTAAAGGCTTGTATCCGCCGTCCGCGCCATGCAGGAGCGCGTCATGGCTGCCATCATGTTTCAGGGAACGGGATCGGACGTCGGCAAATCCTTGCTGGTTGCGGGATTTTGCCGCGCGCTGGTCCGGCGTGGATACCGCGTCCTGCCCTTCAAGCCGCAAAATATGTCGAACAACGCCGCCGTCACCGCCGATGGCGGAGAGATCGGACGGGCGCAGGCGCTCCAGGCCATCGCCGCCCGAGTCGAACCGCATACGGACATGAACCCGGTCCTGCTGAAACCGCAGGCCGACCGCACATCGCAGCTTGTCGTCCATGGCCAGGTGCGGGGCAAGCTGGGCAGCGGGAATTTCCGCTCGGCGCGGGGCGAATTGCTGGAAGCCGTGCTGGCCAGCTATCGCCGGTTGCAGGCGCAATGCGACATCGTCGTGGTGGAGGGCGCCGGATCACCCGCCGAAGTCAATCTGCGGGCGGGCGACATCGCCAATATGGGCTTTGCGCGGGCCACCGAGGTTCCGGTGATATTGGTGGGCGACATCGACCGGGGCGGCGTGATCGCGGCCATCGCCGGGACGAAGGCGGTGATCGATCCGGCCGACGCAGCGATGATCCATGGCTTCCTGATCAACAAATTCCGGGGCGATCCCGCGCTGTTCGAGGACGGCTATCGCCATATCGAGCAATTGACTGGCTGGCAGGGCTTCGGCGTCATCCCCTGGCTCAGTCAGGCCAGCCGCCTGCCGAGCGAAGACGCCGTGGTGCTGGAACGCAGGCAGGGCGGCCCCGGCGAAAATCTGCTGATCGCCTGCCCCATCCTGCCGCGCATCGCGAATTTCGACGATCTCGACCCGCTGAAGCTGGAGCCGGGCGTCGATGTCGTCATGGTGCCGCCGGGCCAGCCCATCCCGGCCGAGGCCGCACTCATCATCCTGCCCGGCTCCAAAGCCACCATCGCGGATTTGCAGGCGGTGCGCGACCAGGGATGGGACATCGACATCCGCGCCCACCACCGGCGCGGTCGCCCGATATTGGGGATTTGCGGCGGCTATCAGATGTTGGGCCGCAGGATAGACGATCCGGACGGGATCGAAGGGCCGCCGGGCTGTGTCGACGGCCTGGGCCTGCTGGACGTCGAAACCCGGCTGACCCCGGTCAAGACATTGGAAAGAACGAGCGGGACGGCGCTGGGGCAGGCGTTTTCAGGCTATGAAATGCATGTCGGCGTGACGAGCGGGCCTGACTGTGCGCGTCCCTTCGCCATTATGGAGGCAGGCAGGCCGGATGGCGCGTCGAGCAAGGACGGCACGGTCATGGGCACCTATATCCATGGCCTGTTCGCCAGCACCGGGTTGCGCTCGGCCTATCTGGAACGGCTGGGCCATGAGTCCGCATTGGGGGATTATCAGGTTTCGGTGAATGAGGCGCTGGATCAGATAGCGATCCAGTTGGAAGAGCATGTGGATATGGATGGATTAGTCCAAATTGCCATGGCCTGAAGAGACGCCTGCGCAAAAGAGGTAGCTGCACCATTGCGGCACGATTCCGCATCTATGCTGTTGGTTATATTTACGAAAAATCGGCACCCTATTATGCTGAAACTTCGGACATAGCGCTAATAATATAGCGATATGGGAGGAAGAGGCGGGGTTGATGTTGCGTGACCTTCATAAACCCGCCGGTCCGATGAAGGCTGCCTTGTCGTCGTGCAGGCGCCATTTTCTTTCTTCCTTGATATTCAGCGCATTGATGAACATCCTTTATATCGGACCTGTTCTCTATATGCTGCAAGTCTATGACCGCGTCGTCGCGGGACAGGGCAGACTTACCCTTTTCTTTCTGACCGTCATCATCGTCTTCGTCATCGCCACGCTCGCTCTGCTGGAACAGGTGCGATCCCGCCTGCTGGTGCGGGCGAGCATCCGGTTCGACCGGCAGCTTTCCGGCTTGCTGCTCGACACGACCCTGAGCGGACGCGGTTCGACCGGCGAGGCGATGAACAAGCAGGTTCTGCGGGAATTCGATACGCTGCGGCAGGCGCTGACCGGGCCGACGATCCTGTCCTTCTTCGATTTTCCCTGGAGTCCCGTCTATATCATCGTCTGCTTCCTGATCCATCCGGCCATCGCGGCGCTGGCGGTCGTGGGCGGCGGCATCCTCCTCTTCATCGCCTTACGCAACGAAAGGCAGACCAACGCGCCGCTGAAACAGGCCAATGAGGCCGCGAACAAGGCCTATGTCAGCCAGGAGCAGACGCTCGCCGGGGCGGAGGTGATCCGCGCGCTCGGCATGCGAAGCGCGCTGGTTCGGCGTCATCTGATCGAACGCCAGACCATGCTGAACCTTCAGGCCAACGCCAGCTTCGCGGGCGGCCATTATGTCGCGATCAGCAAGTTCGTCCGCCTGATCCTGCAATCGCTGGCGCTGGGCCTGGGCGCCTGGCTGGCGATCGACAACCGGATTTCGGCGGGCGCGATCTTCGCTGCCTCCTTCCTGGTCGGGCGCGCGCTGACGCCGATCGATCAGTTGCTGGGCGCGTGGCGCAACGTCGTCCATGCCCGCGCAAGCTATGAGACGCTCAACGATCTGCTGGCGGCGAAGGAAGCCGACATCGCGCTCACCCGCCTTCCCGCGCCGATCGGCCATATCGCGGTCGAGCATCTGACCTATTTCACCCCCGGCCAGGAAAGGCCGATATTGGCGGACATCAGCTTCACCGTCGAACCCGGCGAAGTCATCGCCATCGTCGGGCCGAGCGGCGCGGGCAAGTCGACCCTGCTGCGGATGCTGTCCGGCGCGGCGCGGCCCCTGCGCGGATCGATCCGCTATGACGGGGCGGACATTCAGGATTGGGATTCGGAACGGCTTGCCGGCTTCGTCGGCTATCTGCCGCAGGACACGTCGCTGTTCGCCGGAACGATCAAGGAGAATATCGCCCGCTTCGGCAATTTCCTGTCGGACGATGAGGAGACCATCGACAATGGCGTGATAGAGGCGGCCCGGCTGAGCGGCGCGCATGACATGATCCAGCATTTGCCGGGCGGCTATAATCTGACGCTGGGCTGGGGCGGACGCGGGCTTTCCGCCGGGCAGGCGCAGCGCGTGGGGCTGGCCAGGGCGCTTTACGGCGCGCCGCCGCTCGTTTTCCTGGACGAACCCAATGCGCATCTCGACGCCGAAGGGGAAGTGCGGCTGGTGGCGACGCTGGACGACCTCAAGAAGAGGAACGCATCCGTCATCATCGTCGCGCATCGCATGGGGATATTGGGCGTGGTCGACAAGATCATGGTGATGCGCGACGGACGGGTGGAGGCCTTTGGCGGGCGCGATGATGTGCTGGGGCGGCTGAAGGCGATCCGGTCCGAAGAACATCCCGCGTCACAGACTGCGGAGGGGTAAGGCCGTCATGGGGGAGATTCGGATCAGCGACGCCGGCGGGACCGTCCAGCTTTACCATCCGTCCGCCAAAGACGCCGAAATGATCGATGACCGGCCGGATCGCGACATGCGGACGGGCGCCATCGTCGCGGTGCTGTTCTTCGTCCTGTTCCTTGGCTGGGCGGCCTTTGCGCGGCTGGACGCGGCCGCCTATGCGCCCGGTCGGCTTACCGTGTCGGGGCAGCGGCAATCGGTGCAGCATCGCGACGGGGGCGTGGTGGGCGCGATCTTCGTGAAGGAAGGACAGCATGTCCGGCAAGGCCAGCCGCTGATGGAACTGGCCTCCGCCGAAGTCCGGGCGCAGGCGCGCATGTACGGCGCGCAGTTCATCGAACTCAAGGCGCAACGGGCAAGGCTGATCGCGGAACAGCTAGGCTCCAGCCATGTCGAATGGCCCGCCGAATTCGCAACCTTCAAGGGGCAGGAAAAGGAGGATGCGCAGGAGGCGATCCGCCTTCAACTGACGCAGTTCAACGCCCGGTCCTCGGTGCTGATGGCGCAGACCGGCGTTCTGCATGAACAGGCCAGTCAGGTGCAGCAGACGGCGCGTGGCTATCGCTCTCAACTGGCGGCGTCCTCCGAACAGGCGCGGCTGATCGGGGAGGAACTGGAAAGCCTGCGCGACGTGGCGGAAAAGGGGTTCGTTTCCAAATCGCGGATCAGGGCGCTGGAGCGGGCGCGGGCGGATCTGAGAGGACAGGAGGGGCAATTTTCCGCCAGCATCGCCCGTTCGGGCGCGGAAGCGGGGGAAAACCGGCTGAAGGCGCTGGAAGCGGAAAAGGCCTATAAGGAACGGGCCGCATCGGAATTGCGCGATGTGGAATTCTCGCTGAACGAAGTGCTGCCCAAATATCGCGCGGCGAAGGATCAGCTTGCGCGGCTCCAGATCCGGGCGCCCGCCACCGGCATGATCGTCGGCCTCAACGTCTTTACCGTCGGCGGGGTGATTTCGCCCGGACAGAAGCTGATGGACATCGTCCCCGACCGGGCCGGGCTGGTCATAGAGGCGCGCATCTCTCCCGACGATATCGACGATCTCAAACTGGGCCAGAAGGCGCAGATTCGGTTCAACAGCCTGCATGAGCGGGACTTGCCGATCATGGACGGCCAGATCAGCCGCCTGTCCGCCGACAGCTTCCAGGACGAGAAGACGGGCGCATCCTTCTTCACGGCGGAGGTGATCGTGCCGCCCCGCGAACTGGAAACGATCAGGGGCTTGCGGGGTGGGGACTTCAGCCTGAAGGCCGGGATGCCCGCACAGATTCTGGTGCCCCTGCGGCGGCGGACGGCGTTGCAATATGCGTTGGAGCCGCTCACCCAATCGCTATGGCTGTCCTTCCGGGAGCATTGATCCGCCGACCGGTCATTGCAGTTCCGAAAAGCGGACCTGGGCGCCAAGCGCGCTGTAGATATGCCGATATTCCGCGATGATGGCGCTGCGATCATAATCCTTGACGACGCGCTCGCGCAGCGCTTCGCCCATAGCCCGGCGCAATGAAGGCGCGCGCAGCAGGTTGAGAATAGCGACCGCCGTGCATTCCGGATTGACCAATTGGGTGACGATGCCGCCGGGCCGGTCGACGGCGGGCGTCCGCCCCTCGATCATCTCCCTGCAACTGCCAACGTCGGGCGCGACCACGGGCACGCCGCAGGCGCCCCCTTCCAATATCACCAGCGGCTGCGCTTCCGACAGGCTGGTGAGCACGATCAGGTCGATGCGGGGCAGCCATTCGGCCACATTGACGCGTCCCGCAAATTGCACGGCGTTGCCGATCCCCAATTCGGTGACGAGCGCCGCGCAATCGGCGGCATAATCGGGATCTTCGTCCAACGGCCCCAATATGGCGAAGCGCACTTCCGGCATTTCCGCCAGGACCAGCGCGGCGGCCCTGATGAAGGTCTTGATGTCCTTGATCGGCACGACCCGACCGATCAGCGCCACCAGCGGGCGCGCCGGATCGCAGGCCCGTTGCATGAACGCGAAGCGATCCGCATCGATGCCGTTGGGAATGACGCGCAGCCGTTCCTGCCTGGCCCCCAGGCGGCGCTGGGTCTGGTTGTTGGCGCCGTAAAGGGCGATGATCGGATCGCAGGCATCGTAGCAGGCCCGCGTATAGGTCTGGAAAACCGCCAGCCACAGGTCGCGCAGGTCATGCCCCTCCCGGTCCAGCGTCAGCCCGGTTTCGATCTGGTCCCCGATCCAGTCGGCCATCATGATCTCTATCTGCCGTTCCAGCATATAGATGCCATGTTCGGTGATGAAGGCGGGATGGCCGGTCTCATAGGCGGCCCGCGCCGCCAGCAGGCCTGCGAAGCCGGTGGAAATGGTGTGATAGACCCGCGCCCGCGGCAGGGGCGCGAGCAGCATCTTGAGCAGGCCGCCCAAAAGCACCCGCATCGCCCAGAAGAAATGATGGAAGGAAGCCGACCGGAAAGCGGTGTCGTAATAATGGGTGAACAGATCGAATATTTCCGGATTGGAGAGCAGATCGCCGGCGGCAGGCGTGGGTTTCAACGCCTCCAGCGCCTGCCGCAGACGGATCAGTTCGTCCTTTCCGCCGGTCGACAGGAAGGCAAGCAGCATCCGCCCGATCCGCTTCATCTGCGGCGCGGGATAGCGGCGCGGCAGGCAGGGTTCGATCAGAAGGGGGACTTCCACGACCTGGACGACATTGGGCGGCGGCGCCATGCGCCATGGCTGGGCACTATTCCCCGCCTTGATCGCGACCAGCGAAAAGCGCAGGTCCGGCATGCTCAGGATCAAGTCCTGCAACCAGCTTGAAACGCCACCGACGACGAAAGGGTAAGCGCCTTCGACGATCAGGCAGATGTCGCTGTCCCCCGCTTCCGCCATCAGGATGCTGGCTCCACGCCCGACCGGCGGACAAGCCGGGATTTGGCGGTTCCCTCGACGGCCCGCCTCACCTGCGCGCGCGCCGCCTGCAACGCCCTGCGCCGGATGTCCCCGCCAGCCAGCAGGCCCGCGACATCCTCCAGTTTCCGGCTCGCCTCCTGACACAGCCGCAGCCGCTGGCCCTGGGGCAGCAATTGGTTGAAGCAGCCATGATCCGCCAGCAGCATGGCAAGGACGTAACGGTCTTCAAGATGCTGGGCGGGCGCGATCCTGGCCTGTAACTCGCTGCGCTGCTGCGCCAGATTATAGCTGACCTGGGCGGCGGCGGCGGCGGCCAGTGCGCGGATGGTCTGGTCTTCATCCGACAGGGCCATGACGATCAGCGGCGACAGGCGCGGCTCGAACGAGATCACGGCGGTTTCCAGCGCCCGATAGCGGGCCTGCAGATTGCCATAACGGAGCATGGTCGCCAGGGAGCCGATCTCGTCGCTTTCGGGATAGCGCACGCGCTCATCCAATATCCGGCCAAGCCGTTCGACCGGCGACGGCGTGTTCGCAAAACGCTGTTTGCCGCTGCGGGCATTGCGATAGACGATCTGTCGCTTCCTTCGCGATCCCGCAGTCAGGGGCGCCAGCAACAGGCAGACAAGCATGGCCGCAGGCCCCATGGCGGCGCCGACCGGCAGGGCGAAGCGTTGCGGCGCGCTCAAGTCGCCGAGGCGGCCCATCATGACCAGCAAGGCGGCGCAACTCAGCAGCAAATGGGCGGGCGCAAACCATGATATGCCCCCCTCTCCCACCAACATCGCCCGAAAGAGCAGGAGCAGGTCGACGATGGAATAAAGGACAAGCAGGAGGATCAAGCCACCTTTCCTTCCGGCACCAGCCATTTCGTCGCAAAGGCCTGATCGCGCCCGAACAGCGCGGGGCATTTGCCCAGAAGGGCCGCGATCTGGAGAAGCTGCGCCACGTAGGCTTCGGTCATCCGGATGCCGGCGGCGCTCTGGACCAGGATGATGGCCGCCAATGCCTCTGCGCCGTCAGACACCGGCACGGCCAGCAGTCCGAACGGCGCAACAAGCGCCTGATCGGCGCTGCGGTCGCTTCGCAACAGCCGGGGAACAGCCAGCATCGCCTGCACCATGGGGGATCGCGTGAGATCGGGCGGCTGGCCGAGCGCCGCCTTGCCCCCGAAGCGGGCGGTGACCTGATTGCCGCGAACGTCGTAGAAGGTAAAATCCTCCGTCTGGGCGGCAAGGGCGATCATGCGGGCGACGGCGTCGACCTGGCTTTCCGGATCGGGCTGAGCAAGGCCCAGCCCGGCGGCGATCGCCTGAACGACCGTGCGTTGTTCCGTCGCGATCCGTACCTGGAGCTTGCGGTTGGTGTCGGTCAGCCGGGCGATGACCTCCGCCAGCTTCTTCCAGTTCCGCTCCATCGCTTGATGCTGCCGTTCCTGATCCGCGATCCGGTTTCTGCGGCTGGCGGTGACCTCGCCCGCCACCAGGGCGGTCACCATCCACAGCATCGGCTGGATCGACAGGCGCAATTGCTGTTCGATATGGTCGGCTGGCCCCGCCCACAGGTTCGACCAGTGAAACCAGATGGCCGAAGCGATCGCGCCTGCGGCCAGCCCCGATCCCGTGCCGTAAGCCATCGCCATGATCAGCACCGGCAACCAATAGGGATTGGGGTTGAGATCGGAAAAGGCGTTGCCGTTCAGGAGTCCGTGGTCGACCGCCATCAGGGCGGCGAAGAGGATCAGCATCTCAATGCATTGCAGCAGGACTGGCCGCTTCTTCAGCATCAATGCCTCCCCAGATAGCGCGTCAACGCCACGCGCAGATAAAGCTGGCGGCCCGAAATGCCCGGACGGCTGATCGAACTGACGCCGCCGCTCGCCTGGAGGCGCCAACCGGCGCTCAGCCGTCCCGTGGCGCTGATATTGGCGGTGGGACCGTCGGTCTTGCCCTTGCGGTCGAAGGTCCAGCCCGCCGCGCCGGTCAATTGCCACCGCGTCCAGGACATGCCCGACACCAGTTGGAAGCTGTGATTTTCCCGATCGCTGAGCGGGATATAGGCGAGGCCATTGGGCCGAAGCGTCGTGCGGTCGACATATTCCGCGTCGAACCGATAGCTGGCCGCCAGCGATGGCGAGCCGCGGCGGAGCAGATAATCCAGGCCGCCCGCCACGGTGAAGCTGCGCGTGCGGGCGCCCGTCCCCCTCAATCCGTAGCCGTTCCAGCCGCCATCGGCCTGCACCGCCAGTTCGGGCGTCAGCCGGATCGTCCCGCCAATGCCTGCGCGGCTGATATGGCCGCCGAAGGTCGATTGCTCCGGCGTCGCCAGGTCGGGCAGATGATAGGCCAGGACCAGCCGGGCCTGCCTTTCGGGCGGACCGGCGAACAGGCGAAGTCCCGCCCCGGCCACTTTCTCGTCCAGTTGCGCGCTGCCCTGAAACTCTATCCGCGAAACGGCGCCCAGATTGACCGTCGCGAACAGGTCACCGATGGCCGAACGGGATGTGCGGTTGATGAGGATGCCTGTCGGGCCATAGACTGCGTCCGCCTCCGACCGGAACCAGCGGACGCCGGCTCCCAACGAAAAACGGGGATCGACCGGGACCATGGCGTTCAATCCGGCCTCCGCCTGCCAGAAGACCTTGCCGCCCCGCGCCGTGACCGCCGCCATGGCGTTGCCGCCCGATTCGGCCATCGCCTGGCGCGCAAAGGGATCGTCGGCGGCCAGATTGCGATAGCGGCTCGCGCCGAGCGCCAGAGCGCCCTCCGCCACCTCCATGTCGCCCAGCAGGCGCTGGATGCGCTTGTCGTCGGGATGCGACGCCGCCAGAGGGGCCAGCCGCCGCCGGGCGAGGTCCGGATAGCCCGCCGCCGCATCGGCCTGCGCCCTGGCGATGGCCAGTTCGACGTCCATATCCGTCGCCTGCGGCTCCGTGGCGGCTATGGGCGCGAGCGACGTATCCGCATCAGGCAGGAAACGGACGCGCAGGATGCGTGCATCCGCCACCGCCTCCAGCTTTCGTCCCACGGCAGCGCGCAGGACAAGGCTGTCGTCATTCCAGCGCAGATCGGCAAGATCGGGACCGGCGGCCTTGGCGAATGCCTTGAGCGCGGCATCCTCGATAGGCCGGTCGAACCGCACGACCAACTCGTAACCGCTATTGTCCAGTTGCAGATGGACGTCCCCGCGCCATTCCAGATCGACCGTCCTCATGTCGGACGCCGTCACGCCGGTATCGGACGGCAGCGCCGCGACCATCAGGGGCGGCGGCCCCATAAGCAGCAAGGTGGCGGCAAATGGCGTCATGGCCGCAACACCTTCCGCGCCCGCCCGGGATCGCCCGCGGTGATGAGCAGGCGGGCGAGCATGATGTCCAGCTTGCGGTCATGGGGACTCGCGCGGCGCAGCGCTTCCACCGTGGCCATCGCCTCCGACGTCCGGCCAAGGCGCGTCAGCAGTTCGGCCCGTTCCACCGAAAGCGGCGGGGTGACGGCCATCACCCGCTCCAGCCAGGGCTTCGCCGCCGCTTCCCCCCTCAGCTTCGCCTGGGCATCCGCCATCAGGCGCAGCGCCGCCCGGTCGTCGGGACGGTCGCGCAGATAGAGTTGCAGTTGATCGGCCGCTCCCCGTGCATCGCCCCTGTCCCAGCCATTCCATGCCAGGCGCAAATGATCGGAGGGTTCCGCCTGCCCCGCCGCGATCCGGGCCTTGGTAAGCGCAAGGTCATAATAGGCGGCCTTTTCGGACGGAAGCCGTGCGCTTCCCGCCGCCTTGATCTGCCCGGCGGAAAGGGTGCGCCCATCCAGCAGGCGGTCGAGCGCCCGTGCCGCAGCCGCCCTGTCCCGTGCGGCATTGGCGAGCGTGATGCGCTGGATCAGCATGTCGCTGCTGTCGGCGGCGGGTTGAGCTTCCAGGAACGCCAGCGCCTCGGCGGGCTGGGCGCGCTCGATATAGGCCGCCGCCCAGCGCGGGTCATTCGACGCCCGCGCCCTGAGCCAGGCAAGGTCTTGCGCGACCGGGCGCGGACCCATCAGGTAAAGCATGCGCTCAGTGGATGCCTTGTCATCCGATCCGGTCCTTAGCAGCGCGATGGCGTCCGACCGGAAACCCTTCTCCAGAAGCCGCTGCGCTATCGCCTGCCGGTCGGCGCCTTTCTGGCCCGCCCGGTCCAGCAGCCATCGCCGCATCGCCTCCCGGTTTCCGGACGCCATGATGATGCTTTCGCGCGCGTCATCGCGGCCGGTCGGCAGCATGGCGGCATAGCGCAGCGCCGATCCGGTATCGCCGGACCGCTGCGCCAGGGTCATGGCCAGCCAGGGATTCCGGTTGCGCCATCCGGCAGTCCCCGCCCGGTCGATCCGGCCAATGAGATCATAGCGCCCTGCCCCGTTCGCCCATGACGCCAGATCCAGCGACTGCGTGGGGCTGAGCGGTGCTATGGCGCCATGTTCGGCGGCGGTGATCAGCATGTCGGGTTGAGCCAGCGCATAGCTGGCCTCGACCAGA
Organism: Sphingobium sp. JS3065; assembly: GCF_026427355.1. Lineage (NCBI taxonomy): Bacteria > Pseudomonadati > Pseudomonadota > Alphaproteobacteria > Sphingomonadales > Sphingobiaceae > Sphingobium > Sphingobium sp. JS3065. The sequence goes on along the minus strand of NZ_CP102664.1, from coordinate 1,137,016 downwards.
TCCTTCGCCGGGGCCGTGCCGGGGTTCATGGCGGCGTTGCGAAGAAGGTCCGCCGCGCCCTGCGCATCTCCGGTCTTTCGGTGCAGGTCGAAGCGCAGGCGCCAGGCCGCGGGAGCGGCACGATCGGGACGGCTTTCCAGAAAGGCGAGCGCAACGTCCGGGCGACCGCCGGCCATGATGTCATAGGTGATCCGGTCGCTGGGAAGTGCCGCGCCACCCTTCGCGAGGGCGTCCGCCAGCCTGGATAGAAGCGACGCGCTGGCGGTGGCGACCGATGCGTTCAGCAGGTGCTGAAGGTCGGGGACGGAGAGCTTCCTGCCCTCCGTAAAGCGCTGCATCAGCATCGCCGTGCTGGGCGGCGGCAGAGGGACAGCGACCGGCGGCGGCGCGAAGGTCGCGCGCCTGATCGCATCGGCGATCTGCCAATGGCTGGGCATCAGCAGGGCCGTGGCGGCGAGCAGAAGCCCGCCTCCCGCTATCGGTCCGACGATGGCCATGTTCTGGCCGCGAAGTGCCTGGATGTTCATGAGTGAGGCTCCGGAATGAGCCGGTCGAGGGCCAGGGTGGACACATAGGGCTGGAACCCGGCGGCACGCTCCCGCGCATAGAGGCTGGCCACGGTGGCCCTGTCGCGCATGTCCCAATAATCGAGCGTGGCGAGGCCAAGGCGGGGATTGATCCGTTTGGCTGCCAGCAGATGGTCCGCCTGCCACTGCCAATCGGCGGCGGAGGTCATTTCATAGCGCCCGTCCGTGAAATTCCAGCGCGACGCCATGGCCTCGGCCAGAACGAGGTCGATTTGCGCGGCCACTTGCGGCAGCAGCGCATAGCCCCGGTTCATCATGATCGCCATGTCCGGAAAGCGCTTGCGGATGGCCTGCACCAGCCGGGCGGCCCCCGCCACCATGCCCTTGTTCCGGTCGGCGTCCTGCCGTTCCATCGCCTCCGCATTGTCGAGCGTGTCCATGAAGATGCCGTCATAGCCCTTGCGCAATATGGCGGGGATCAGGCGGTCGAGCACCAGCTTGGTCCAGGCCGGATCGCGCAGGTCGACAAGGCGCGCCTGGGGCCAGTTCGGATTGGCCTGCCGCAGCGCCCCCGCCTTTTCCAGGTCGGCGGCGAAGGGCCGCGCGACATTGATTTCGCCCAGGCTGATATAGCCCAGCAACCGGCTGCCCGGACCGCGAAGCGGGGTCAGCGGACGGGCGAAATCCGGCTCCAGCACCAGAAGGTCGAAGCTGCGGGCGACGGCGGGGTCGGTCGCCTCGCCATAATCCACGCCCCAGGCGTCGGGATGGCCGATTTCCGGCAAGGCGCGGGCGGACAGGCCGAACACCATGAAAGAGAGGGCCAGCAGGTCGCGGCGGCGGAAGGCGGTGAAGCTCATGGCCAGAACCTCGCCCAAAGGCCCGTATTACCCACCACCGCCGGATTGTTGCCGACGAAGAGCAGATAGGTGAGCTTGCCCGTGGCCTGGGCGACCAGCGCCACCGCCAGTGACGCCGCCGTGACCGCGCCGACCAGATAGCCGAAGCCGAAGCTCGCGAAACCGCTGTCGCGCAGCAGGAAGGTCGCCGCCGCGCTGGCCAGCAGGAAGCTGCCCCAGACCGCCACGATCCGCCCGGCAAGGTCATAATAGGACAGGATGATGCTCATCTGGATGGCAACGAGGTGAAAGACGACGCCGACCGCCGTCAGCCGGAAACCGAATATGCCGCGCGCATTCATGTCCAGCAGGCGGATGATTTCCGGCGCCAGCACCCAGCAGAAGCCCGCCACGATCGCCTGTTCGACCATCAACAGCCGCAGGTCCAGCCTGATCGTCCTGGTGACCTGCCGCCGCGCCTTTTCGATACGGCGCAGGTTGGCGGTGCCCATGCAGTGGCTCATCAGCGCCGCGAAAGCCCGGTCGAAACGGGTCTCGGTGGTGACCAATATCAGCGTCAGGCCCGGTATCATGGTGAGCAGGCCAAGGAAGCTGGCCTGATCGTTGACGGGATTGACGCGCAGCGCGCCGACCGCCTGCACGCTGCCCGGCGCCCACCAGAGCAACCATTTGTCGATCCAGATGGCCAGCGCGTTGGTCAGCCCCGCCGCGCCCAGCGCCAGTATGCCGGGCGTCCGGCCGATCCAGTTCGTTCGCCAGGCGGGGCTGTTGGGAAAATCATCCCTGATGGCGGAAATCAGCATGGTCAGCGTCACCAGCAGCCCGGCGGCGATAGCGGCCAGCACCGCCGCGGGCGCGGTCGGCCGGACGATCGTCAGGGCAAAGGCCGTTATGGCGATCCCCGCCAGATAGGCCAGGAAGATCGGCCGGTGCCGCCATGTCGCATGCAGGAAGGGGCTGGCGATCCAGATCTGCGCGAACAGCGTCAGAATCGCGGTCGCCAGCAGGAACTGGTCGGGCCGCATCCCGGCGGCAAGGCCGAACAGCAGATCGCCCGCGATCAGCGAAACCATGGTGGCCCAGACCAGCGCCCCCATCAAAATCGAGGGAATGGCGTCACGCTCCTCCAGATAGAAGCGGTCGGACGCGACGCGGGTCGCGATCATCGCCAGCGGCGCGGTGATGACGGTCGAGACGCCGAAGGCATAGACCAGGCTGGTCTGCACGATCACATGGTCCGCCGGGGTCATCGCGGATCGCGTCCAGCCCTGCAACAGGAACACCGCAAAGGCGGTCATCAGCCAGGGACCGGAACTGACCACGGCCCCGTGGAAGGCGGCGTTGGCGATCCCGCCAAGCCCTTCCTCCCGGGCTATCCGATCCAGTCTGAAGCCGATGCCAGCCATTTCGCCATCCCCTCCATCGCTAAAGCATGAAGTCGGCGGCGGTCAGGTTGTGAACCCCGATCAGCCTGATCGCGAATTCGACGGTCGCTGGATTATTGTCCACATTCGCTTCGATAAAAGTGTCCGTGCCGTCGGAATGGAAATGGAGCTGCCCCGCCCCGGAAAAGGCTGCGTTGCCGATGAAGCTGAAAGCCTGGTTCCCGAACAGCGCGGACATGGCGTCGATCCCGGACAGGTCGATCCGGTCGACTCCGTGCTCGAAATCCATGATCCGGTCCATGACGGCCGGCGTGCTGTTGCCCGTCGCGGTGTAGATGAACAGATCGGCATCGGCGCCGCCGGTCAACATATCGGCGCCAGCGCCGCCCGTGATGCGATCCGCCCCTGCACCGCCGTCGATGGCGTCGTTGCCGCCATTGCCGGTCAATATGTCGGCCCCGCCATTGCCGATCAGGGTGTCGTTGCCGCCCGCCCCCTTCAGCGTATCTTCCTCCATGCCGCCGGTCAGGGTCGATCCACCGCTGGAAGCGCTGAGCGACACGCCTTTGACATTGTTGACGACGATGGTCAGATTCTGGAAGTCCTGCGCGCCCAGACTGTCCGTCGCCAGCACCTGCACCTGATAGCGGTTGTCCAGGTTGGAGTCGGCGGGCGCCTCATAATCCGGAGCCGCCTTGAAGGTCAGGACGCCCGTCTGGGAATCGATGGAGAAGAGCGCGCCGTCGACGGCGGACCCCAGCGAATAGGTGACGGTTTGCCCGATATTGATGTCCGTCGCCACGACCATCGTCACTGCCGTGCCGTTTTCGCTCATGCGGATGGTGGCCGACGCTCCGCCGCCGTTGGAAAGGATGATCGGCGGCGCGTTGAGGATGGTCACGGTCACGGCGACGGCCTGTTCATCGTAGAGCACGCCGTCCGACGCTCGCACGACGACGTCATAGACATTGTTGGCGCCCGCGTCGGTCGGCAGCAGATAATTGGGCGTGTTCAGGAAATTGAGCTGGCCGGTCGATGCGTTGATCGTGAATTTCCCGGCATCCACCCCGCCGGAGATGGAATAGACCAGCGTCGTATTCACATCCGGATCGATTGCCGTCACCTTCATGACCGGCCTTGTGCCGCTGGAAACGGAAATGGCCGCCGTGTCGCCGCCGCCGCCGGACGTGATGACCGGCGCCGATTCATTGACGTTGGTGACGGTGACGTTGATCGCCTGTTCGTCGAACAGCGTACCGTCGGATGTCCGGACGGTGAGGCTATAGACATTATTGCCGTTCGCGTCGCCCGGCATGTCGTAATTCGGCGGCGTCAGGAAAGCGAGCGCCCCGGTCGAGGGATCGATCGCGAACATGGCGCGGTCCGGCCCACCCACGATCGAATAGACCAGCGTCGTCCCCGCATCCTCGTCCGTCGCCGTCACGGTCGTTACCGCGGTCGTATTTTCCTGCACGGAAATCGCTGCCGACGCCCCGCCCCCGTTGGAGGTGATGACGGGCGCCTCATTCACATTGGTGACCGTGACGGCAAGCGCCTGCTCGTCGAACAGCGTGCCGTCGGAGGCGCGGACGATGACATCGTAGATGTTGTTCGGGCCTGCATCGGCAGGCGCTTCGAAATTCGGCCCAGCCGCGAAAGCGAGGACGCCCGTCGCGCTGTTGATCGTGAATTTGGCGGCATCCAGCCCCCCGGAGATGGAATAGGTGATCACCGTCCCGATATCCGCATCGGTCGCGGCGACGGTGGTGACCGCCGTGCTGTTCTCCGCAATGGAAAGCGCCGCCGCCGCGCCGCCGCCATTGGATATGATCACGGGCGGGTTCTTATATTCCAGCGTGACATTGTGCAGGCCATAGCCGCCCAGATCCAGCGTCACGATCTCGCCCACCTGGGTATAGCTGTTTACGCCGGTGACCACGATGCCGTCGCTGCCCGGATTGGCGATGTCGATGACAATCTTCCCCTCTCCCTGGACCGAGAAGGCGAGATTGTGGCCATCGCCCGTGACGCTCATCAGCACGGCCCGCATCGGCAGGTCGGTGATGTGCGTCACATCGTCCGCCGCCGCCCCCAGGTTGATCTTGAAGCGTCCCCCGCTCTGGGGAAGGAAGACGCTGTCGCTGTCATAGGCATACCAGCCGGTCACATTCTGGATGACCAGAGAACCCTGCCGGTCGACGTCCAGGGAGAGATTGCCGACATTGGCCCCGGTGATATTGGCGGTGATGCTGTTACCCAGGACGGTCGAGGTTATCGTAGCATTCTTCACCGCCGTCATGCGCGCGGCCAGATCGTCCAGCGTGACGAACTCCATATTCGCCGCGACGGCATGCTGAATCCAACTGGTGAACAGCGAGATATCATAGGGGCTGTCCAGTGTGGGACTGCCCGAAACGAAATCCGCCGCGCCATAATCATGCCAGGGCCAGACGATGACGGGCGTCCCCGCATTGGCGACCAGCTTGTCGAATTCGCCGATCCAGGCGGCTGTCGCCTCCGCCACCGTCTTTCTCTGAAATTCGATCAGCGTGAAATCGAAGGAGGTGTTGGGCGCGAAATAGATCTTGCTCTGATCGGCGGGCGTCAGATAGCCGAAGGCGTTGGGATAACCCGCCCCCTGCGCCGCATAGCCGCCGGTCAGATAATCCGTCACATATTTCAGGATTTCCTGCGACACCGGCAGGAGTTCCGGCGCGCCGGGCACGGCGGCGCCGGTGATCTGGAACGGCTGGTTGAGATAGGCGCTGATCTGTTGGTTGAGGATCGTGGTGCTGTCCTGAAATTCGGTCTGGATTTGCGAAGCGCTGAGCAGATTGGTGTTATCCGGATGCGTCAGGCTGTGCGTGCCGATCTCATTGCCCAGGTCGAGAAGCGCCTTGTAATAGGGCAGCGACACGGCCCAGTCGGTGCCGGTGTCGTTGGTGCCGTTGCCGACATTCAGATAGAAGCTGCCGACGAAATTATAATCCGTCTTCCACTGGCTCAGGATCGGCAGCAGCTTGTCGTAGATGCCCGGCGTGGCGCCCGCGGGATTGACGTCCTCCAGTTCCTGGCTCTGGTCCATGTCGACACGCGCGGCGACGATGCCGGAATCGCGCGACAGGTGCAGGCCGACCGACAGGCCGGTGCCATTGGCCGCATAGGAAATCGCCTGTTGCAGCATATTGGCGTCGGCCATGATGCCTTCGCTGGAGAACAGGACATTGCGCGCCGCGCCGGTCTGGGTGGCGAGCGCGGCTGAATAGACCGATCCTCCATTGATGGTCTCTGTGGCGATCTGATGGCCGGTGCCGCTGACGCTGGTGAAGGCGTTCCAGCCGACGCCAGTATAGCTGTTCACCTGCTGCCCGTTGGCATAATTGTCGAGGACAAGGCCGGTCGGGTCCGTCGCGTTCACCACCACATTGCCGGTGCCACCGGTGACGCGCGTGGCGTCGAACAGCAGCTTCATCTGTGCATAGGGGTCGCCCGGAAGCGGATCGCCGCCGATCGTGCCGCCCTGAACATGCGGCTGGTTCGTCATGAACTCGCCCGCCGTGATCAGGCCGATGCCCAATTGCTTGCTCGCCATCTCCAGCGTGTGGGTGATCGCCTCCACCTTGTCGACCGGCACGTTCCGGAAGGACGGAAACACCAGCGCGTCGTAAAGGGAGAGCTTGTTCAGGTCGGTAAGGTCGGCCTCCGTCAATATGTCGAAGGGGATGCCCGCCTGGATCGCCTGCGACTGGGCCGACATGAAAAGCTGCGAATAGGCGGTCGGGCTGAAATAGGCGTCGGCCGTCGTCTGCGAAAAGACGATGCCAATCCGCATGTCCGGGGCCTGGGTCGCGCTCGTCTGGTTGAAGACCGTGAACGGCGCGGACTGATAGTTGGACGGCATGAAGCTGTTCGACAGGTTGTTGATGTCGTAATAGCTGTACATCGCCGCCGGATTGCCCACTGCGGAGGTCGGCAGCCGGAATTCGACCGTAGTGCGGTCCGCCGACCAGGCCGCCTGAAGCCCGCCCAGCACCAGCGTCTCGCCCGCCCCGCCGGTGTAGAGGTTCACCGATCCGTCCGCCGCGAAATTGATGTTATATTCCGCGCCGCCGGCGAAACCGAATATCTGATAGCCCGTGGCGGTCTTTCCGTCCGTGTTCAGCCAGACGGTGGTGTCCATTCCGATGGCGACCGGCGCGGTCAGGGCGAAGACGAAGGCGTCATTGTCCAGGGTCGCATAGACCTGATAACCCGGCGCGCTGTTGTCATCGATCCGGTCGGTCGCGAACCAGTCATCCAGAGAGCCGTCGATATTGACGCTGTGGCCAAAGGTCATGGCAAAACCCCAAACTTATGGATTTGAAGATCATTTCCCAAGTTTGCGACCGAATATCTTTTATTTTTTCAATAAAACCCAAACACGCATGAAAACAGGATAATGGAAGTCATCACTCCATAGCGGCATCCAGCCGACAAGCCGGTACCGTTCTGGTTCATCCCATCCATTATCCGCGCCAATGAGGCTGTATCAGGGTATAAGCATTGTCAGGCTCAAATACCCCTGCGATCCCTAATATTGGAGAATCCGCATATGGCTACAGTCACACCGCGCATTGTAATGGGGCGACTCGGTTTTAAGAAGTTTTTACCCATGGTTAATGTGCAGTTATGCTCGTTCATATGTCAACTTCAATGAATCTACTTCCACAAAAAAACCCTAAAAATGGTAAAATACACAATCCATTAAGTATATAATGAGAATTACTTATAGCAAATGACTTATACCTATCGCCATATGCCGGACTGGATTGTTATCTCATATAAGGAAGACATCATCGATCGCCGCTCAGCCCGGGTCATTCGGGATCGATGTTCCGGAAGAAGGGACGATGCTTGTGCATCGGACGCGCAAAAATCTCTCTCGAACCAGTGCCGTTGCTATCGCAGCGCTGATTCTGGCCGCGTGCGGCGGCAGCGGCGGAAGCGGGAACGGGAACAGCGGTTCGCCGGCCCCGACTCCGGCGCCCTCTCCTTCGCCGTCGCCAACCCCGTCCCCCTCCCCGGCACCGGCGCCGACGCCGCTTTCCAGTTGGGACTGGATATTGCAGAGTCAGGGATTGCCGGCGACACCACCCGCAGTCGCCTATCTCAACGTCGACGGCTTCGATACGAGTGCGGCCTATGTGGCTTTGGCGGAATCGCGGGGGAGCCGGACGATCTGCTATCTCGATATCGGATCGGCCGAGAACAACCGGCCCGACTATTCACGCCTGACTGCCATTTCCGGACTGTTGGGCAACAGCTATCCGGGCTTTGCGGGGGAGCGCTATATCGACATTCGCCGCTATCCCGAATTCATCGAGATCATGGACGACCGGTTGCGCATGTGCCGGGACAAGGGGTTCGACTATGTCGAATTCGACGTCATGGACGCTTTTGAGGATGGCGCTGCGACGACGGGGTTTAACCTGACCGAACAGGATATGATCGACTATGTGACCGCCCTGTCGATCCGGGCACGCGGATATGGGCTGAAACCCGTTCAGAAGAACGCCAGCGGTTCATCTGCGAAGCTCGTTCCGCTGTTCGACGCAGTGCTGTTCGAGGGGTGCGTACTGGGCAATTTCTGTTCCGACGACGCCCCCTATGTCGCAGCGGGCAAACCGGCCTTCAATGCGGAATATCCGGAGGAATGGCCCGCCGGAACCTTCGATCGGGCAAGGACATGCAACGTATCGGCGACTGCGCGGATATCGACGATCATCACCGTCGTGAATCTCGACCGGCCGGCGCCGGACCGGTGCACGCCGTAATGGCCGCTCTCAACGATTTTCAGGAATGGCGCCCCGCACCGGATAAACATAACGAATACGTGTCGCCGTTTGTACTACTATAGGAGCGACGAGCGACGCCGATCCCCGCACTTCGCCGTCGTGCTCCGCCTTGCGCGCAAGTAAAGCGCTCCGGGCGTCACGACACCCGTATCTGACGGTCACCGAGGCCCATGGCCGCTCTGAGTGCCTGCTCCACGCGTTGATTGCTCGATTGCGCCACATTGAACCGGAGGAACGGTGCGGAGGATTGTGATAGGCTGAAAACATTCCCAGGCGCGAGAACTACGCCATCGTCCATACATCGCCGCGCGATGTCGGCGGAGTCATGGCCATCCGGCAGGCGGCACCATAGGTAGAAGCCTCCTCGCGGCATAATCCACGGCACTATCCCCAGCCCTGCAAGCCAAGTGGCAGTTTCTTCGCGGGCACGGGTTAGCCGCTGGCGCAGCTCGCCCATATGCTTGCGATAGCTGCCACCCGCCAGCACGTCCGCGATCAGCTCGGTCGCGACGGGGCTGGGACCGCCGAAACTCGTCGCAACCTGAAGGTCCACCAGTCCCTCGATCCAGTCGGCGCGCGCCGCGATGTAGCCGCATCGAACCGATGCCGAGAGGGTCTTGGAGAAGCTGCCAATTCGGATGACGCGATCGAGCCCGTCGAGCACCGCAAGACGCGGCGACGGCGATGGCTCGAAGTCAGCGAATATGTCATCCTCGACAATCAGCAGGTCGTGGACGGCTGCGGCGCTCAATAGTCGGTGTGCGGTCTGCGGCGACATGCTGGCGCCGGTCGGGTTATGTAGTGCTGAGTTGGTGATGTAGAGCCGCGGCTGGTGGGCCTTCAATGCGGTCTCGAACGCGGCCGTGTCCGGACCCGCCGGCGTATAGGGGATGCCGACCACCTCGACGCGGTGGGCGCGTAGCAGCGCTTGGAAGTTGAAGTAGCCCGGATCGTCGACCAGCACCGTGTCGCCAGGGTGCAACAGGAACCGGCAGATGAGGTCGATCGCTTGCGTCCCCGATGCCGTCAGCAGCAGTTGATCCGCGCCCGCGTCAATTCCCTCCTCCGCGAAGCGGCCGAGCAATAGCCGGCGCAATGCCAGTGATCCGCGCGTGCTGCCGTAATCGGACAAAACCGAGTCACTGGCGCGAGCGAGCGAGCGCAGACCTCGGCGCAACGCCGCGTTTGGCATCCAGTCGGCAGGAAGCCAACCGCATCCAGGCTTCTCCATAGAAGCGTCGGCGTCGAGCGACTGGCGGGACACCCAAAAGGGGTCCACCGCGCGGTCGCGGCGCGGTCCCATCTCGCCGATCGACATCGGCGGCATGTTGGCGCCGGTCACATAGAAGCCCGAACCGCGCCGTGCTCGGATCACGCCCTCAGCCGTGAGCCGATCATAGGCTTCGACCACGGTGGAAGGCGAAACGTTCATCGTGTCGGCAAAGCCGCGCACGGATGGCAGACGATCGCCGGCACCGATCGCCCGACTCGCGATCTTGGCCCGGATTGCATCCATCAGTTCTTCTGTCCGGGTTCGGGCTCGCTGGTGCCTCAATGATCTACCCCTTCAATTGTATTAGCTCATCTATCAATACAGTTTTTCATATTTGTATGGAATTGTTCCTGTTTTGACCAGCCTGTTCGCTTTATCGGACCGTGGGAAAGCGAGGTATCATGGAAAAGACTACGGCCGGTTGGGGCAGCGGCCTCTTGGGGGTCATCATATTCAGCGGGTCGCTGCCGGCGACGCGCGTCGCCGTGGCGGACTTCACGCCGCTGTTTCTGACGACGGGGCGCGCCGTCGCCGCCGCGCTGATCGGTGCCGCTTTCCTGGTCGCGTTACGCCAGCCTAAGCCTATCCGTCAGGATTTGGTGTCGCTCGCCATCGTCGCGATCGGAGTCGTGGTGGGCTTTCCTCTCCTGACGGCCCTCGCGCTCCAGCACATCACTGCGGCGCACTCGATCGTCTTCATCGGCTTGTTGCCGCTTGCCACGGCAATATTCGGAGTGCTGCGAGGCGGCGAACGACCGAAGCCAGCCTTCTGGTTGTTCTCGACGTTGGGCGCCGCGACCGTTGCGGGTTTCGCACTTTATCGCAGTGAGGGCGGCTCGCTCACCGGCGATCTCCTGATGATTGCCTCGGTCCTGCTGTGCGGTCTCGGCTATGCGGAAGGCGCAACGCTCTCGCGCAGGCTTGGCGGTTGGCAGGTCATCAGTTGGGCGCTGCTGGTGGCCCTCCCGATCATGGCGGTGATCGCGCTTGTCACGATGCCGACGACCTGGGGCGGCATTGGTTGGCACGCCTGGGCGGGCTTCGCTTACGTGTCGATCTTCTCGATGATGCTGGGCTTCGTGTTCTGGTATCGCGGGCTGGCGCTCGGCGGCATCGCTGGCGTGGGCCAGCTCCAACTTCTCCAGCCCTTTTTCGGTCTCCTGCTCGCTGGCGTAGTGCTGGGCGAGCCCGTCGCGTGGACCATGATCGCCTCGACGGTGATCGTCATCCTCTGCGTCGCGGGCGCAAAGCGGTTCACCTGATCGCGTCGATGGGGCGAAAGTTGAGCAATGCCCTTTGACATCCGCCAGCTTCGCTACGCTATCGCAGCAGCGGATCATGGTAGCTTCTATCGTGCGGCCCGCGCGCTCGACATCGAGCAATCGACGCTGAGCCGCGCTATCCTCAAGTTGGAGCGCTCGGTCGGCATGCCGATCTTTGAGCGCTCGCGCGCTGGTGTGACGATGACGCTGGCGGGAAATACCTTCATTCGCGGCGCGAAGCCGATGGTAGCCACGGCGGACAAGCTCGTGGCGATGATGCGCGCGGCCGGCCAGGGCCGCGCCGGCGGATTGATGCTCGGGCACAACAGCTCGGTCTCCGCAGGCAATCTCCGGGCGACGCTGATGAGTTGGCAGGACGCGCATCCCGACGTCGATGTCGAATGCGTCGAGGCCGATCGCAGCGTCCTGCTCGCCGGTCTCGATACCGGGGAGATCGACATCGCAATCCTCATGGGCGTGGCCGGCCATGACGGGTTTCGCTGCGAACCGCTATGGAGCGAGCGGATGCTGGTGGCGCTTCCGGCGTCGCATCCGCTCGCCGAACGCGATGTGGTTCACTGGATCGATCTTCGCAACGAGCGATTCCTGCTGCCTGCGGCCGATCCCGGCCCGGAGATACGAGATATGCTGCTAGGCCGTCTGGCGGTCTCGGGCAGTAAGCCCGACATCCGAATGCTCCAGGCGAGCCGCGAGACAGTCCTGAGCGTTCTCGGTGGCAACTCGGGCGTGAGCATCGTTTGCGAGGGTTCAACCGGTGCGCGCTACCCCGATGTCGTCTATCGAGCGATACACGGCGAACAGGGGCCGGCCCTAACGGGCCATTCGGGTTGCTGGCGCGATGACAATGGCAACCCCGCGCTGCGGCGTTTCCTTGGATGGCGCTGTCTTTTGATTTCTCGCAGTGAATCCAGTAGATTAAGAGTGAGTTATTGGAGTCACATCCATGTCGCAAGGTAAGACAATCATCATCGCACTCGTTACATTGGTGATCGGTTTCGCGGGCGGATTTGTCCTGCGGCCGGTGATCGCGCCGACGCAGCAGGCGGCCGCCGTCGCCATCCCGTCGCCCATCGCTGCGGCGCCAAGCGAGGCGCGCGGCACGCAATATTTCGTGGCGCATATCGACGAGGCGCGGCAGGTCGTGGCCGGATGCCGCGATGGCTCGGTGCGTGGTGGCGAATGCGCCACTGCCGAGGAAGCGATAATCAAGGTCGAGGCTCAGGAGCGCCGCAGGCGGTTCTTGGGCAACTGACGGCAGCGCATCAGCTCAGTCCTTCGCGGCGCCCCGACGCCGCGAAAACCCCCGGTCGCTTGCCATGAACTTCGCTAGCATGGGCGAGACGAGCTTCTCGGGGGAGACGATCTCCCCGCCCGTTTCGGCCGCGAGCGCTGCGGCGTAGGCGACAAGATCGCGGTGAACGGCCGCGGGCAGTTCGACCGTCAGCTTGACGGGTCGGTCGTCGGCCAGCGGCCCCAGCTTCAACTTCGTCATCGCGTTGCTCCGATCGGCTCAAGCACGAGGTCGCGTGTAAGGACCACGCGCAGCGGATGCCCCGGCCGGATGGTGAGCGTCGGCTGCACGTTGAGCTGCCGCCGCACGATCTGCTGGCCGGTCTGATTGATGGTGTCCTGTGAGCCGCGACGCAGTGCCTGCGTCAGGGCGTCCTCGCTGTCCGCACCCAGCTCGGCGCCGACGCCAAGCAGCGTCGAGACGGCCGCCGCCTTGAGGAGATTGCCCCAATGCTGATTCACGCGGTCCTGTAGCCCCGCGAATCCGGCTCCGTCCGCGCCGGGCTGGCGCTCGAGAACGATCGAGCGCCCGTCTGGCATGATGAGCCGATCCCAGGCTAGCAGCACGCGGGTCTGTCCGGCGGCGATCTCACTGTCATACTCGCCGATCAGTCGCGCGCCCTGCGGAATGAGCAGGATGCGGCCGGTCGGGCTGTCATAGACATTCGCCGTGACCTGCGCGGTGATCTGGCCGGGCAGGTCCGAACGGACGCCGGTGATGAGCGCGGCCGGGATGATGCTGCCGGCCTGCACGATGTTGGGGGATGCCGGCGCCGTCAGCCGCTCGACGCTGACTGTGCGCTGATTGGACGCCTGCGCCATGAACGCGCGCTTGCCGGCCTGGTCGCCTTGCGCAGCCTGCTGGGCTGGCTCCTGCCCGGAAGGCGCTGGCAAGCCCGGCGTCGCAACGGGCTCCGCGCTTGCGCGCGCGCCGCCGCTGCCGAGGAAGACCGAGCTGGTGCGCGCAGCATCGCGCTCCTGCGCGGCGCGCTGCCGGGCGGCTTCCGCCGCCTGTGCGCGCGGATCAGGCGGGCCCGGCTGCGCGCCGATCGGTGGCACGGGCACGTCCTCGCCGCGCTGCTGCGCCGACACGATCGGGCGACCGAGATCGCCGGGCAGCGGAGGTCCAAGACGCGGCGCCTGGGCGTAGTCTCGCGGCCCGGACGTGATCGCCTCCGAGGTGGCGCGGCTGTCAGTGTTGTAGAGTTCCTGCGCGGCCTTCTCACCCGGCGGCCGCAGTGCATAGATCAGCGAACCACCGATGCCGAGGCCGGCGGCGACGCCGACGACGGCGAGTGCCTTACGGGACAGCCGCATGACGCGGGGCGGATCGCCACGAAGCTGGAAGGCGGCGGGATCGGGCCGTTCCGCTTGGGGCATGGGCTGGTCTCCAACGGCGGGATCGTGGCTGTCTGTCACGGCCGCCCCCTCCGCCCGTCATCGCGCACGATGCGGACGCGCTGTTCGCTGCGTCGGTCGCCAAGGCGCAGCTCGGCAGCGGCGAATAGGCGATCGACCACCATGTAGCGGCCCTGCACGCGGTAATTGACCAGCTCGGCGTCACCGGCCGCGCCGATCACGAACAGCGGCGGCATCTCGCCCTGAGAGATCCCGGCCGGAAACTCCACGAACACCTGCCGGCCAACGTCGAACGCGCGAACGGGCTTCCACGCCGCGCGGTCGCCTTCGATCCGGTAGCGGAAATTGAGCGCGGACACGTCCACGCCGGTCGCCGCTGGCGCAGCGGCGGCAGCGGCCGCGTTGCGACCCTGCAAGGCAATGAGCTGGTCCTGCGGATAGGTCCAAGAGACCGATGCCATGTAAGTCGTCGGGGTCGCGCGCAATTCGAGATGATAGGTGCGCCGATCGGTGTTGATGACCAAGTTGGTGGCGAGGTCGGGCCGGGTCGGCTTGACGAGGATATGCACCCGCGCCGCTGGCCCGCTGCCGCTGATGGTATCGCCGATGATCCAGCGCACGGTGTCGCCGGCCGCGACCGGCCCCGGCCCGACGAGCTGTTCGCCCTCCTGTAACGCGATGTCCGTCACCTGGCCGGGAGCGGCATAGACCTGATACAGCGCGCCGTCGGTCCACGGATATTGCTGAATGGCGTTGAGGAAGCCGTCGCGCACGGGCTGGATGCGCGCGGCATCGTTGGCGTCGCCGACACGGCGGCGCGGATCGGCGGGCTCTGGCGGTCGCGCGCTCTCCGTCACCGGCTTCAACTGGCCGGGCAGCGGCAACGGCTCGGGGATCGTCACGATCTCGACGGCGCGCGGCGGTTCTGCCGCGGGCGTCGCCACGATCACCGGGGCCGGATCGTCAAAGACAATCACGGACGGCCTCGCCGACGTGGTGGCGCAGCCGGCGAGCGCGGATGCGGAAATGAACAGCGCGGCCGTGGCGGCGCTGCGGATGGGTATGCCGGTCATTGCGACAGCTCCTTCGACCAGTTGAGGGCGTTGACGAAAACGCCGAGCGGATTCTTGCGCAGGGCGTCGGGCGTGCGCGGCGGCTGGACGACGATGGTGAGAATCGCCGACCAGCGTTCGGTGGCGGCAAGGCTGCCGTCCTGATAGCGGCGCTCGATCCAGGCGACGCGGAAGCTGTCGGGCGATGCCCGGATGACGCTCGACACCTCCACCGCGACCTGCACCCGCCCGACGTTGGCGAATGGGTCGTTGGCGCGCGCATAATCGTTGAGCGCGAGCGCGCCGCGATCGGTCGTGAAGTCATAAGCCCTGAGCCAGTTCTGACGGACGATCACCGGGTCTGCCGGGATCGCGCGCACCTGCTCGATGAAGCGGGCGAGATGGAACGCGACCTGCGGATCGGTCGGACGGTAGCCGGCCTCGGCCGGCGCGACCGCTTGGGCCTCTCCCAGCCGATCGACCTGCACGACCCAAGGGACGATGTGGCCGCGCGTCGATTGCCAAACGAGACCGCTGGCCAGCCCGCCCGACAGGGCCAGCGTGCCGAAAAAGGCGAGCCGCCAGTTCTTTGCCTGAACGCGCGCCGAGCCTATGCGGTCGTCCCATGCCTGCGCGGCGCGCTGATAGGGTGTGGCAGGCTCGGGCGTCTGGCCGTAGCGGATGCTCGGTCGTTTGAACATGGATCAATCCTTCTGGCTGGTATCGACGGATGCGCCGCTGCCGCCGCCGTCGCCGGAGCGCAGTGTGTGGGCGGCGATGGTCGCGCCGTGGGTCATGGTCTGGCGGTTCTTCATCGCGGACGCCCAGGCGGGCGCGCCGGACGACTGTGACGGTGAGGCTGCTGAGCCGCCTGAAATGGTCCCGCCGGTGGCAGTGACGGCGGCGCGGCCACCGGAGCGATAGCTGTCCTTGAGCGAGGCGGCCGCTTTGCGAAGCGGCGACATGGCCGCACCGACCGCCGCCTGGCCGACGCCGCCAGCGCCGCCGGCGACCGCAGCCGCGCCGGTCTTTCCGGCGGAGCCGAGGGCATAAGCGCTGTTAGCGGCGCCGGAGGTGAAGGCCGCGCCTCGCGCCGCGCCGCTGACCGCGCCTGCCGCCGCGCCGGCGCCGAGACGGGCGGCGGCCGCGCCACCGGCCATCGCGCCGCCGGCCGCAAGCACCGTTCCCGCCGCGGCCCCTGCGCCCAGCGCTGGGCCGCCCGAGACGATGCCGTTGGCGATCGACGGACCGAAGATACCGAGGCCCAGCAGACAGAGCGAGGCGAGCGCGACGGCCAGAGCGTCCTCGATGCTCGGCTGCGCGCCGCCGAACCCGGCGCGGAACTCGTCGAACAGCGTTGAGCCGATGCCGACGATGACGGCGAGCACCAGCACCTTGACGCCCGACGAGATGACGAGCCCCAGCACGCGCTCGGCCATGAAGGCGGTCTTACCGAACAGGCCGAACGGAATGAGGACAAAGCCGGCGAGCGTCGCCAGCTTGAACTCGATCAGCGTCACGAAGAGCTGGATCGCCAGAATGAAGAAGGCGAGGATAACCAGCAGCCAGGCGATCAGCAGCACCGCGATCTGGATGAAGTTCTCGAAGAACGCGACCCAGCCCATCAAGTCTGAAATGGATTCTAGGATCGGTTGGCCCGCATCGAGGCCGACCTGAGCGACCCGGCCGGCCTGGAGCAGCTCGGCGGCCGTGAAGCCCGTGCCCGAGGCTTTCAGGCCGAGGCCGGCGAAGCTCTCGAAGACGATGCGCGCCAGGCTGTTCCAGTTGCCGATGATATAGGCGAAGACGCCGACGAACAGCGTCTTCTTGACGAGGCGCGCGATGATGTCGTCGCCTTCGCCCCACGTCCAGAACAGTGCGGCCAAGGTCACGTCGATAACGATCAGGGTGGTGGCGATGAACGCCACCTCGCCGCCGAGCAGGCCGAACCCGCTGTCGATGTAGCGGGTGAAGACATCCAGAAAGCGATCGACGACGCCGGTGCCGCCCATATCAATTCTCCTGCGGGGTAGCGCCATCGGCGATGCGGGCGGCGGGACGCGCGCCGGGCGCGAGGAACCGACGACGGTTCTCGGCCCAGGCGCGCAGGCAATCAGGGTCGCTCGCCCCGGCCGCGCCGATCGACTGGCAGCGGCGCAGCTCGATCAACAGCGGGTCCGTCGCCGATTTCTCGGCGACGGCCGCCGGCCCCGCGCGCGGTGGCTCTGGCGCTCGGCTCATCTCGATCGCCGTCATCGTGATGGCGATGGCGATGAAGATGACGGCGCCGATGCGCGCGAGGAGCTTGCTGTCCATGACGATCAGTCGTGGAACATGCGGGCGTTGCCCGGCTGATAGCCGGTGGACCGCGTCAGGAAGCGGCGGAGCCGTTCGCGGCTTTCGGCTTCGACGGCCGCGTTGCGCGCCGAGTCCAGCGCCTGCGCCCGGCCCTGCGCGGCGAGCAGCGCCGTCAGGTCCGCGAGCTGCTGCGATTGCAGCGCGAGAAGCTGGTTGCCCGCCTGCGCGGCCTGAAGCGCGCCCGTCGCCGACTGGCTCGACGTGACCAGGCCGTCCATCGTCGTGCGCGCGCCGTCGATATTGCCGACGACGCCGGCCTGAACGCGAAGCGCGTCCTCGAACGCGCCGACGCTATCCTCCCAGCGCGCGTTAGCGTTGGCGACCATCTGCGCGTGGGTGCCGGTGAGCGCCGCGCCCTTGTAGCGTCCGTTGAAGACCTGCTGGACGTTCTGCACGTCGTAGGCGATGCGCTGCGCCTCGCCGAGAAGCTGCTGGGTGCGCTGCACCTGCTGCTGCAACTGCTGGAGCGAGTTGAACGGCAGCGACGCCAGATTGCGCGCCTCGTTGATGAGGCTGGTCGCCTGCTGCTGGATTTGCTGGATCTGGTTGTTGATCTGCTGGAGCGACCGAGCGGCCGTCAGCACGTTCTGCGCATAGTTGGTCGGGTCATAGACGATCCCGCCGAACTGAGCGTGAGCCGGCGTGGCGGCGGTGATGCCGATCATGCTCGACGTGGCGATGGCGCCGGCCAGCATGGCGCGGCGCAGGATATTGGGTTTCATTGGGTCATGTCCTTCAAGGCAAGGGGGAGCTGGCCGGCATCTTCCCGGCGACCGGCCAGCGGATCGGATTGAGGTTCGGGAAGAAGATCGACCGCCCAAACCAGGCCGCGATGGCGCAGCCACTCGGCGGCGAAGTGCTCGCGGCCGTGGGTCTCGACCAACTCGGCGATGCGGAGCTGATCGGTCTTGGAAGAAGCGGCGGCGAAGGCCAGCGCGACCTCGCCCAACCCCAGCTCGAACAGCCGGTTGCCGCGCCTCGACTGGCAGTAATAGTCGCGCTTGGGCGTCGCCCGGCTCAGGATTTCGATTTGGCGGGCGTTGAGGCCGAACCGCTCGTAGATGGCGGCGATCTGCGGCTCGGCCCCGCGCTCGTTCGGCAGGAAGATGCGCGTCGGACAGCTCTCGATGATGGCCGGCGCGATGCTCGACGTCTCGATGTCGGCGAGGCTCTGCGTGGCGAACACGACGCTGGCGTTCTTCTTGCGCAGCGTCTTGAGCCATTCGCGGAGCTGCGCGGCGAAGTCCGGGCTGTCTAGGACCAGCCAGCCCTCGTCGATGATGATGAGCGTCGGCGAGCCGTCCAGCCGGCCTTCGATCCGGTGGAACAGGTAAGACAGGACGGCTGCTGCCGATCCGGCGCCGACCAAGCCCTCGGTCTCGAACGCCTGAACCGACGCCACGCCAAGACGCTCGGCCTCGGCGTCGAGCAGCCGGCCCCACGGCCCGCCAAGGCAATAGGATGCGAGCGCCTGCTTGAGCTGCTGGCTCTGGAGCAGCACGGCGAGCCCGGTCAGCGTGCGTTCCGTGACGGGCGCACTGGCAAGCGAGCCGAGCGCCGACCACAGATGCTCCTTGGCCTGCGGATCGACCGCGACGCCCTCGGACGCGAGGATCGCCGCCAGCCATTCGGCCGCCCAGGCGCGCTCGGCCGGATCGTCGATCCGTGCCAGCGGCTGGAGCTGCACGCCGTCGCCGGCCTCGTCGGCAAGCATCCCGCCCAAGTCCTGCCAGTCGCCGCCCATGCCGATCGCGGCGGCGCGAATGCTGCCGCCGAAGTCGAAGGCGAAGACCTGGCCGTTCTCGTAGCGACGGAACTGCATCGCCATGAGGGCGAGCAGCACCGACTTGCCGGCGCCGGTCGGCCCGACGATCAGCGTGTGGCCGACATCGCCGACGTGAAGGGAAAACCGGAACGGGGTCGAGCCTTCGGTCTTGCCGTAGAGCAAGGGGGGAGCACCGAAATGCTCGTCCCGTTCCGGCCCCGCCCATACTGCTGACAGGGGGATCAGGTGGGCGAGATTGATGGTGGAAATCGGGGGCTGGCGGACGTTGGCGTAGGCGTGGCCGGGGAGGCTCCCCAGCCATGCCTCGATCGCGTTCATGCTCTCCGGGATCACGGTGAAGTCGCGGCCCTGGATGACCTTCTCGACCAGCCGCAGCTTTTCCGCCGCAATGGCTGGATCGCGGTCCCACACCGTCACCGTCGCGGTGACATAGGCCATGCCGGCATAGTCGGCGCCCAGCTCCTGCAGGGCGGTGTCGGCGTCGGCGGCCTTGTTCGATGCGTCGCTGTCCATCAGGACCGACGCCTCGTTAGTCATCACCTCTTTCAGGATCGCCATGACGCTCTTGCGCTTGGCGAACCACTGGCGTCGGATGCGGCTCAGCAGCTTGGTCGCGTCGGTCTTATCGAGCATGATCGCGCGGGTCGCCCAGCGATACTCGAAGGCGAGCCGGTTCAACTCGTCGAGCAGGCCGGGGAAGGTCACGCTGGGGAAGCCGACGATAGTGAGCGTGCGCAGATGATGCTCGCCCAGGCGCGGCTCCAGTCCGCCGGTCAGCGGCTCGTCGGCCAACAGCGCATCGAGGTGCATCGGCGTTTCCGGCACGCGGACGCTCTGGCGGCGTGTCGAAACCGTGCTGTGCAGATAGGTCAGCGTCTCGGCGTCATCGAGCCAGCGGACCTCGGGCACGAAGCCTTCGACCAGGTTGAGCACCCGGTCGCTGCGGTCGGTGAAGCCCTTGAGCAGTTCCCACGGATCGGCGCCGCTGGTGGACCGGCCCTCGTAAAGCCAACCTTCGGCGCGGGCGGCTTCTTCGGCCGGCGGCATCCACAGCAGGGTGAGGAAATAGCGGCTCTCGAAATGTGCGCCCTCCTCGCGGAACTGCTCGCGGCGCTCGAACTCGACCAGCGACGACACGGGATCGGGAAAGTGGCCTTCCGGATAGTCGAGCGCAGGCGTCCGCTGGGCCTCGACGAAGATCGCCCAGCCGGAGCCGAGCCGGCGCAGCGAATTGTTCAGCCGTGCGGTCGTGGCGACCAGCTCTGCCGGCGTCGCGCTGTCGAGATCGGGGCCGCGAAACCTCGCTGTGCGCTGGAACGAGCCGTCCTTGTTGAGCACCACGCCTTCGCCGACCAGCGCGGCCCAGGGCAGGAAGTCGGGAAGGTTAGCAGCTTTGCTGCGATATTCGCGCAAGCTCATCATGGCCGCATCCATGTCGGGTAGCGGAGGTGACGCCGGGCCACGTCCACGAATTGCGGGTCGCGGCGGGCGGCCCAGACGGACAGCCCGTGGCCGACGACCCAGATGACCAGGCCGGCGATCCACAGGCGCAGGCCGAGGCCGATCGCGCCCGCCAGCGTCCCGTTGACGATGGCGAGCGAGCGCGGGGCGCCGCCGAGCAATATCTGCTCGGTCAGCGCCCGATGGACCGGGGCGAAATAGCCCGCGATCGGTTCGCCATGATCGGCCGCGCCGTTCATGCGATCAGCGCTCCACCGCCGAACGAGAAGAACGACAGGAAGAAGCTCGACGCGGCGAACGCGATAGAAAGGCCGAACACGATCTGGATCAGCCGGCGCGAGCCGCCCGACGTGTCGCCGAACGCCAGCGTCAGGCCGGTCACGATGATGATGATGATGACGGCGATAATCTTCGCCACTGGCCCTTCGATGCTTTCGAGGATCGACTGGAGCGGCGCTTCCCACGGCATCGACGAGCCGCCGGCATGGGCCGGAACGGCGAAGGTCAATGCGATCACGCTGGCGGTGGCGGTGAGCATGGCGCGGCGTGCGCCATGCCGAAGGGCATGGATCATGGCAGGTCTCCGGGTTGGGGGGTGGTGAGCGGTGCGAGGCGGTAGTCGCCGGTCGCGGGGTCGAGCCCTTCGACGCGGGCCAGTTCGGTCAGCCGGCGCCCGTGCGCGTCGCGGACCAGCACGGCGATCATGTCGATGGTCTCGGCGATCAGCGCGCGCGGGACCGTCACGACGGCCTCCTGGATGAGCTGTTCCATGCGGCGCAGCGCGCCGAGCGCAGTGCCGGCGTGGATCGTGCCGACGCCGCCGGGATGGCCGGTGCCCCAGGCTTTGATGAGGTCGAGCGCCTCGGCGCCGCGCACCTCGCCGATGGGAATGCGGTCGGGGCGCAGGCGCAGCGACGAGCGGACCAGCTCGGACAGCGACACCACGCCGTCCTTGGTCCGCATGGCGACGAGGTTAGGCGCGGCGCATTGCAGCTCGCGCGTATCTTCGATCAGGACGATGCGGTCGGTGGTCTTGGCGACTTCCGCCAATAGCGCGTTGACCAACGTGGTCTTGCCCGCGCCGGTGCCGCCCGCGATGAGGATGTTGGCGCGGCTCTCGACGCCGTGGCGCAACGCCTCAGCTTCGGCCGCCGACATGATCCCGGCCGCCGCATAGTCGTCGAGCGTGAACACGGCGACGGCGGGCTTGCGGATCGCGAAGGCCGGCGCGGCGACGACGGGCGGCAGCAACCCCTCGAACCGCTCACCTCCTTCCGGCAGCTCGGCGGAGACGCGCGGGGATCGGGCGTGAACCTCGACGCCGACATGGTGCGCGACCAGGCGGACGATGCGCTCGCCGTCGGCAGCGCTCAGCAGCTCGCCCGTATTGCTGATGCCTTCGCCGAGCCTATCGAGCCACAGCCGGCCGTCCGGGTTCAGCATCACTTCGATGACGGCGGGGTCGTCGAGCCAGGCCGCGATCGACGGCCCGAGCGCGGTTCGCAGCATCCGCGCGCCGCGTGATTTCGCCTCGGTTCGGATCGGGTGAATGGTCAACGGCTGGCCCCTGCAAAGGACCGGGCGAAGCGCCGCCCGGCTGTCGGGGCACATCAAGAGACGCAGGAATACTCGGCTCGCAACAGCTAGTTGCTGGCGTAGTAGAGAGGGCGGCAGATACGTTGCCGAGGGCGGAAGCGACCTTCCGCTACATCAGGATCAGGCGCGGCAATTCAGTCCGACTCGGGTGATGTTGAGCGCGGCCAGACATCTTCGGGGATCTCGTCCATCAACGTCTTACCGCTGGCGAAACGCCGGCCGAGTGTTTCGATAAAGCCCTCGTAGCGTTTTCGTCCCTTCGCCTGTGCGGCGGCCTGATCCTCGTCGGGCAGCGGCGGCGTCACCGACAGCCAGAACCGGACGAACAGGCTCAGCGCCTCGGTCGTCAGGCCGGTGTTGCGCTCAAGTCGCTGGACCTGACGCGACAAGCGATCAAGCCGCCGGGCGAACGCCGCCTCCATCCGGTCGGCGCCGTCCGGCGAGAGGTAGGACGCGACCGCCGCCTCCACGATCGCTGAGCGCGAGATGCGGCGGCGGATCGCCAGCTCGTCCACCTGCTTGGCGAGCGCGGGCGGGAAATAGACGTTGAGCCTGAGACGCATGATTGTCCCCTACAGGTCGATACCGTCGCTCGGATCGAGCGACGCCTGCCGAGCGAGCCCCTGCATCCGACGACGCACTGCCGCTTGCCGGGCCGCGTCGTCCTGCTCGTCGTCGACGATCGCGAACTCCTGGGCCGGCGGCGGGGTCTCGGGCGCGATCGCGACATGCTCGGGCAACTCGGGCTCGCGGCGCAGCCCACCATTGGCCGCGTCCTCAGCATCGCGGACGATGCGCGCGACCTGCTTCGGATCGGCGGATGCCTGTCGCCCGGTCCAGTCGTCGGGCCTGACCTTGGCCGCCTGCGGCGCTGGCGCCGGTGCAATCCGCTCGGACAGGCGGCGATCCTGGTAGTAGCGCGCCTTCTTCGCCCGGATCGGATGGACGCCCGCCACCATGACGATCTCGTCGTCAGGCGGAAGCTGCATCACCTCGCCGGGAGTGAGAAGCTGGCGAGCGGTCTCCGACCGCGACACCATCAGGTGCCCGAGCCACGGCGACAGGCGATGCCCGGCGTAGTTCTTCATCGCCCGCATCTCGGTGGCGGTGCCGAGCGCATCCGACACGCGCTTGGCGGTGCGTTCGTCGTTGGTGGCGAAGCTCACGCGGACATGGCAGTTGTCGAGGATCGCGTTGTTGGGGCCGTATGCCTTCTCAATCTGGTTGAGCGACTGCGCGATCAGGAATGCCTTGAGCCCGTAGCCGGCCATGAACGCCAGGGCGGACTCGAAGAAGTCGAGCCGCCCTAACGCGGGGAACTCGTCCAGCATCAACAGCACGCGATGCCGATTGCCTTTGGGCGTCAGCTCCTCGGTCAGCCGGCGCCCAATCTGGTTGAGGATGAGGCGGATCAGCGGCTTAGTGCGCGAGATGTCGCTGGGCGGCACGACGAGATAGAGCGTCGCCGGCCGCTCGCCCTCGACCAGATCCGATATGCGCCACTGGCAGGCCCGCGTGACCTGCGCGACAACGGGATCGCGGTAAAGGCCGAGGAATGACATGGCGGTGCTGAGCACGCCCGATCGCTCGTTGTCAGACTTGTTCAGCAGTTCGCGTGCGGCGCTGGCGACGACGGGATGCACGCCGGCTTCGCCCAAGTGCCTCGTCGCCATCATCGCCGCCAAGGTCTGTTCGATCGTGCGCGCCGGGTCGGACAGGAATCCCGCGACGCCGGCCAGGGTCTTGTCCGCCTCGGCGTAGAGGACGTGGAGGATCGCGCCGACAAGCAAGCTATGGCTCGTTTTTTCCCAGTGATTTCGGCGCTCCAGCGAGCCTTCGGGATCGACCAGCACATCGGCGACATTCTGCACGTCGCGCACTTCCCATTGGCCGCGCCGCACCTCCAGCAGCGGATTGTAGGCCGCCGACGCGCCGTTGGTCGGGTCGAACAGCAGCACGCGGCCGTGCCGCGCGCGGAAACCGGCGGTGAGTGTCCAGTTCTCGCCCTTGATGTCGTGGACGATCGCCGACGCCGGCCAGGTCAGCAACGACGGCACGACCAGGCCGACGCCCTTGCCAGAACGGGTCGGGGCAAAGCACAGCACATGCTCGGGGCCGTCGTGGCGGAGATAGTCGCGAGCGAGCCTGCCGAGCACCACGCCGTTCGGCCCCAGCAACCCGGCCGCATGAACCTCGCGTTCGGTCGCCCAGCGGGCCGAGCCGTAGGTCTCGGCGTTCTTCAGTTCGCGCGCGCGCCACACCGACAAGCCGATGGCGACCGCGATCGACGCGAACCCGCCGGACGCAGCGATATAGGATCCCGTCAGGAATATGCGGGGCGCATAGGCGTCGAAGCTGAACCACCACCAAAAGAATGCGGGCGGCGGATAAACCCGCCAGCCGAATGCCTCGAACCAAGGCGGTCCCAGCTCGGGCTGATAGGCGAGCGCGGCGGCGGTCCACTGAGTCGCGCCCCACACCCCGGCGAGCACGATCAGGAACACGATGATGATCTGGCCCCAAAGTATTTTGGTCGCGGACACGGATGTCTCCTGTTTTCAGATGCCGAGGCCGCGCTTGCGGCCAAGCGTCCAGTCGATGCCGCCGCCGGCGCGGACGACGCCGGACACCTGACGGCCGAGCTGCTGTTCAAGGGGGCTAGCCCAGGGCACGAGCCGGAAGCCGAGCCCGTTGTCGATCATGGCGAAGCGGCCTGACGCGAGTGCGAGGCGCTGGCGGACGACGCCGGCGATCTTCTCCCCGGACGATGCCGGGCGATAGGCAAGCCCGGTCTCGCCAGCGATCTTCGCGCCAGCCGCGTCCAGCTCGCGCTTTCGCAGCGTGTCGAGCATCCCGCGCTCGAACACCGTCCGCTCGCCGAACCGCCGTGCCAGCCCTTCCTTGACGAGATGGTCGATGCGCGCGTCCATCGCGCGGCGCACATCGGCACCGAACCCGCCATCCGCGACGCTGGCGCCGCGCTCGATCAACCGGTGGTCGAGCCAGGTCGCGCCGGGCGCTTTCACCTGTGCGGCGAGGTCGAGGTCGGAGCGCGTGGCGAGCACCAGCGTCGGCTTCTCCTCGCCGGGCCGGCCGATCGCGCGCAGCTCGACGATGCCGCCTAGCGCCGGGCTCTGCTCCAGCGCTTCGATGCCGGGCAGGCGGACATGGTGGGTGTGCCCGTCCGTGCCGTCGATCACGGCATAGGCGGTGCCGGTCAGCTCGTCGTGCAAGCCCTTGTCGATCAGCCTGCCAGCGATCCGCTTCTCGGGCGCACTCGTGACGACGGCGTAGCTGTCGAGCGGCCGATCGTGGCCTTGGTCCTTCAACGCCGCGCCGATGGTGCGGATAATGTCACCGCGCGCGGCCAGCTCGCGCAGTTTCGCCGCCGCACCTTCCGCGACCGCCCATTGGCCGGTATCCCCTTCGGCTGCGAGCCCCATCGTTTCCAGGTGCTGCAAGCGCCCGACCATCAGCCGGCGGAGGCGCGGATCGTCTGTGCCGGGCCGCTCGGGGCGCAGGTCGATCACGCCCAGCTCGTCAGACGCGCGCTTGATCTCGGTATCGAGCCGGGTCCAGCGTTCCGCCGTAACCTCACGGTCGAGCGCGCGCTGCACCTCATGTTCTGGCTTCGGCCCAAGCTCGGCGAAGGCTAGGTCTTGCGCGCGCGAGCGGAGATTGTGGCTGATGTAGTCGCGGGAGATGACGAGATCGGCGCCCTGATCGGTAACACCGCGCACGAGCAGATGGACGTGCGGATTATCGGTGTTCCAGTGATCGACCGCGACCCAATCGAGCCGCGTCCCAAGGTCCGCCTCCATCTGACGCATGAGGTCGCGCGTGTATTCGCGCAGGTCGGTCAGCTCGGCGGCGTCCTCGGGCGACACGATGACCCGGAAATGATGCCGGTCATCCTTGCACCGCTCGGCGAAACCGCGACCGTCGGCACGGTCGCCTTCGGCATCGAACATGCGCGTCGGCGACCCGTCGCGCGTGACCCCCTCACGCTTCAGATAGGCGATGTGCGCGGACAGCGGCGCCATGCGCCGCCCGCCTCGGCTGCGGGCGGTGACGGGCAGCATCTTGACCATCACCCGCCGGCCCGAGCCGAACAGGCGGCTGCGCGCGAAGGCCGTGCGGCCCCGGCCGAAGCTCGACTGGCCGGCACGGCGCGGTCCGCCCGGAGTGCGCCGGCCGCTGCTGTGGATCGCCGCGACGCGAAGCACCTCGGCCACCAGGCCGCGCGCGTTGCGTCCCTGCGCCTTGCTGCGCTTGGC
Organism: Sphingobium sp. JS3065; assembly: GCF_026427355.1. Taxonomy (NCBI): domain Bacteria; kingdom Pseudomonadati; phylum Pseudomonadota; class Alphaproteobacteria; order Sphingomonadales; family Sphingobiaceae; genus Sphingobium; species Sphingobium sp. JS3065. The sequence continues at coordinate 1,110,675 of NZ_CP102664.1, read as the reverse complement.
CTTGCCCGGCCGGATGCGGAACTCGCTGTCCTCGCTCATGGCTGGGGCGCTTTCCGCCGAAAATGGCCTGTGGTGCCATTCGAGGCGTTGATTTTGCTGCCTTTTCCCTTCCGAGCGGCACGCGCGCCGACCGACGCCACCGCGTGAAGCCACGGAAAAGCCTCGGCTTTTCGGCGAAACGGGGTTCGCCTTATATCTTGCCCTCGCCCTCGTCTGTCCCTGCCGTTTTCTCCCTCCCCAGCTATAATGCTGCCTCGGACGGATGATGGGGATACGACATGGATCATTGCGGTCGGCCCGCGCGGGCGCGGGGGACGAACAACGTGTCCGCCCCCCTGACGGGCGACGATGGGGCGGCGGTTTCCTCGTCTGCTGCGATCTGCCCAGATGGCGATGCGGTTGCATCGAGCGTGCCGCCCGACTGCACGCCAACCGCATCTGATGCGACGCTCGCCGTGCGCACGAACAGCGCGGCGCGACGCCAAGCGAACGGATCATGCGGAGCGGTGACCGCCACCTCCGCTACACCCGCCGTCCCGACGCTCGGCGCGAGCTGGGCGAGGTAGCCGACCGTCTCGGGCGGCAGCGGACGGCCGCGCGACACGAAGTCGTCGTAGCGGCCCGGTCCCGCATTGTAGGCCGCCAGCATCGCGCTCGCATTACCGTAGCGGTCGTGCATCTCGCGCAGATAAGCCGCGCCCGCCATGATGTTGTCGCGCACGTCGAACGGATCGGGGCCGAGGCCGTAGCGGGCGCGAAGACCGGCCCAGGTCGCAGGCATGATCTGCATCAAGCCCATCGCCCCGGCTGGCGAGACCGCGCGCGAAACGCCACGGCTCTCGACACGCATCACCGCCCAAATCCAGGCCTCGGGGATGCTGAACCGCCGTGCAGCATCGGCAACATGACCGGCATATGGATGGACGGCCGATGATCGTGCGGCCGGCCTATCCTGCGCCAAAGCCCCAACAGGCGTAGCGCCACCGGACAGCAGCACGACGACGAGCGCCACCGCTGGTCCGACTCCGCTCCACCGCCAGCCTGCCAGCGTGCTCGCTGCGGTAAAGGGTGCGCGCGAAGCGCCGGCCATTGGCCGCCCTTGACCTTCGCTGCGCGCCCCGGCCGGCCTGCGACCGAGCGGGACGAAGGGATGAGACGGCTTTCCCGCGAACAAAGGGATGAATGGGAAGCGCACGGGCTCAATCCTGCTCGCGCGACTTCGCCTGGCGGTTCCAGCGCAACGACCAGGCCGACTTGTCGCCCGTGTTCTGGAACAGCGCGGCGCGGATCGGCTGCGCGAACGCGGGATCGTCGATGCGCAGCGAGACGTAATCCCCGGCGCGTTCGCCGGTCTCGTTCCAGCCGGCGCCGATCTCCGGGCCTTCGCCGCCGTCGCCGCGGTGGACGCGCCAGTCCGGCGCCTTGTCGGCGTCGCTCTGCTCGGCCGGAACGATCGAGATACGGATGTCGAGCGTCGCCGTCTCGATGATGCCTTCGTAGCCGTTGGGGGTGCGGAAGAAGCTGCCGATCTGCATGATGATCTCCTTTGGGTTGGCAGGCGGTGAAGCGGGTCAGCGCCAGACGAGCGGCGCGGTCGGGGAGTCGCGGGTGAGGATCGGGACGGCGCGGCCGAGCACGGTCGAGGCCGGCAGCGGCCCGAAATAGCGACCGTCCATGCTGTCGGCGTGGTCCGGGTTGAGCATCAGCAACTCGCCGGCGCGCAGCGTGCGGCAACCTTGCCAGACCGGCAGCGGCCGGCCCCGGCCGTCACGCGGCCGGGCGACGACGACGGGCCGTTCATCGATGCTCACCACTGCGTTGATGCGGCACACGATCTGCCCCGGCCGCGCCGCGACATGCTTCAACAGCGGCACGCGCTCACCGAGATAGCCGCGCTCCGCCAGCCAGCGCGCCAGCGCCGGTGGCGGCGTCACGGCGACCAACGCACCGTTCGGCGGATCGGGAAGCGGCTCGATCCGATAAAGTCCGATCGGCGCGCTCGCGCTGGCGTTCCAGACGACGCGCGGGAGCGGATCGAACACCGCCACGGCGAGGAACGACGCGCCGAACAGCGACGCGGCGGAGGTCGTCGCAATGGCCCATCCACGGCGGGTCATCGCTCGATCTCCCGGCGTTTGAGCCACGCGCGATGGCGCTCCATCGTATAGGGGCGCGGCGGTTGTCCGGCTGCGATGCGGTTGTGGACGTGCCGCCAATGATCCGGCGCGGCGTCGCACGGATCGACGCCGGCCGCCTCGATCGCGTCGATCGCGGCGAGCACTTGGCTAACCTTGGGCCATCCCTCGATCTTGAGCAGGATGTCGCCGCCCGGCCGGACGAACGGCAGCGTCGTGAAAGACTCCCCGGCGCCGACCGCGCGCACGATGTCGATGCGCGAGTTAACTGTGCCGTAGTCGTTCGCCGCCCAGCGGACGAACGCGAAGATCGCGCCGGGGCGGAAGCGAACGATGCGGCGGCGGCGGTCAACGATCTCGTCCAAGGCGACGCGGCCGAACCTGATCCAGTGCTCAATCCGCTTCTCGATCCACGTCAGCTCGACGCGGGTCATGCCGTCTTCGGACGGCTGGCGGTGCCGCATGGGTGACGGTGGGACGGTCATCGCCGGCTCCGGGCGATGGCCGAATCCGCCCGCGGCATGAGGTCGTTCTGGCCCGGATCGGAGGTCGAATGCTTGATACCGATGTCTGCCCAGGCGCGCAGGTCATCAGCCGAATAGACGACCCGCCCGCCGATGCGGCGGTAGGCTGGGCCGGTCCCGAAATAGCGGTGCTTCTCAAGGGTCCGGCCGGAGAGGCCGAGAAACCGCGCGGCTTCCGGCGTTCGTAGGAAGCGGGGCGGCAGGTTGGTGGGCGTATCGGACAAGTGACGGCTCCTGCGGGCGGTGGCGGCAGGAGGCGTAAATGACAGGCTAGAAGCGGCCGGGTGGGGTATGAAGATGTGAGGCTGCACGGATGCGACCACCCCTGCGGGGCGTCGCCGAAACGGTTGATTCAGCGGATACGGAGCAGTTTGCGGTAGTCGCCGTTCATCATGGCGATGCCGTCGCGCACAAGGCGCACGACGAAAGAGCGCGACGCCGACATTTTCCAGTCACTCGCCGATAGTCGGGTGGCGTCGTCGCGCCCCAGCGCCGTCGCAATCTGGCGATAAGTTGCGCCCTCATCGCGCAGGTCGAGCGCGCGGAGCATCAGGTCGAGCCGCGCCAGCCGATAGGCGGTTAGCGGCCAGCCGCGCGGTAGCGGCCCGGCCGCCCGGCCGAGCAGGCGACGGTGGAAACGCAGCAGGCTGGCGAGGCGGGTGATGAAATCCTTGTCGAGCGGAATGACGGCAGCGAGCGGGCGGCCAGGCTGCGAATCACGCAACCACAGCCGATGCTCGCCGGCCGCATCGGCGACGACAACATGCCGTCCATCGATCCCGGCTAGGTCGGCGAGCAGCGCGCCGAGTGCGCGCGGATCGACCGGAGCGGCGGTCTCGAATCCATCCGGCGCGGCGTCGAGAATGACCGTGACGGCGGTCAGTTCCGGGCGCCAAACGACCGGGTCTGAAAGGTCATCCGGCGCAGTGGCGAAAGGATAACCCCCAGCGCCGCGCGAACGCCGTCTCGGCGGCGTTCTTGACGACGGCGCCGTCGGCGATGCGTTGCTGCATCTGCGCATGTTCGGCGCGATAGGTGTGGTTTCGCCGCAAAAACTCGGCGGCTATATCGGCGCGACCGAGCGCGTCGGACAGATTGCCGCCACGTCGCTCGCGCCGGCGCTGGGGCGTCGGCATGGCATCCTCCCAACCGCACTGAGGGCGGATTGCGGGGGATGAACATCTCCGGCTCGACCAACGCACGATAGCGCCAAGGTTGCGCTCAACCATGCCGCGCGCGCTGCGACGGAAGCAATGAATTGATACCAAAATGGATTAAAACTTAATGCCTTAGCGGGCGCTCGCAGCCGAGTAGATGCGCGTAACCCACGTCCGTCATCCACCGCGCGCGAGCAAGGTGGCTATCGTGCATCGCCTTGGCTCGTTGCGGCTCGGCGGCTGCGTCCACACCGAGGATCGCGGCCGCCGCCTCGCGCCAGTCCGCTCCTCCTTCGTCCGCATCGAGCAGCCGCAAATAGACAGTGAGATGGCTTTCGTCATAGGCCGTGAGCTGCGATACCTCCGGCGCGCGATCGGCGAATTGGTTGGTGCTCATGGCGTCCCCCGTCATGTTGCCCGTTAACCAGTTTACCTCAAATTGCAGAACCGGATACGCGTAAGCCCTGCATCGTTGACCGCACTTTTCGCAACGACGAACGGCGCGCTCCAACCGATACAACTGATATGGGATAAACCGGATGAGATGTATCGTCCAGCGTCGCGCGCATGGACATGCGCCGCCTGGTAGGACTGAACTTCGCCAAGCTGAGAAAGGATAAGGGCTTTACCCAGGAGCGCTTTGCCGAGACGTCTGGCTTTACGCAGCAATATGTCAGCGATTTGGAGCGCGGCCGGCGCAATCCAACCGTCGTCACCTTGTTTCACTTGGCCTCTGCGCTTGGTGTCACGCCCGCCGATCTTGTCGCCGAACCCGATCCGTCCGAGACTGACTAGCTTCGCAGAACTTGAGCGCGAGCCGGGCGGCAGCCCGGCGAGCGCGCTTGCGGTCGCGCGGACCTTCGGGACGCGCGGCCGCCGCCGATCCGCCGCAGCGAATCGGCGCGAAAATGGCAAAGCCGCAGGGCCGGAAACTCCGGCCCTGCGGTAGTTATGGGTCAGGCCGCTTTGAGGCGCTGCATCCCTTCGGCCAGCGTCCAGAGCGCGCGGTTGAGCGTCACATTCTGGTCGATGCCGTTGATCGCGCGGGTCTGCGCGTGGCGGATACGGCCCTCGGCGTTGCGCTTGCGGCCCTGCAATCCGCCTCGAACGACATTCTCCTGAATGACGTTGAACGTGGTCCACAGGCTGCGGTCCATGTCATCACGGCGGCGCGGCTCGATGATCTGTTCGGGCCGAACAGGGCTTTCGTCGTCGCCATAGCGCGCAACAAGGCTAACTTCGCCAAGCAAGCGCTGCTCATCCGGCGAAAGCTGGATCGCCTTCATCGACTCGCTGGCGTCGATCAGCCGGGGGAAGTCCTCGGCGACGGTGAATACGCCCTCGATGATGTCGTGCTCGATATTGCCTTTGTGCGGCACACGGACTTCCTCAAACCGCTCACCTGCGATCATGCTGTTGGTGCAGACGAAGCGCAGCATCCCGGCAAACATCTGATAGGCGCTGGTCCCGTCATGGCTATTCACGATGATGACTTCGGCGGCCTCCGGCTTGCCGATGCCGTCGTCCCGGCGCAGGCGCAGCATATGCTTGGCGTGGCCGTGGCGGCTGCCGTCGCGCGGAACCGACTGGACCGCGAAGAACGGGAACCATCCTTCCCGGCGCAGCCCCTCCACGATGTCGATGGTCGGGACATAGACGTAGCGATCCGACCGGCTGTCGTGCGCCTCACGGGCGAAGATTGACGGGACGTGGCGATACAGCGCCTCGTTGTCGAGCGGCTCTCGACCGCTAATCTGGTGGGCGTTGCGGCCGAACCGGGTGGCAAGCTGGTAGTGCATTTTAGCCTCCTTGGGCTTGGGTTTCCGCGCAGCGGAGCGCCGCGCTGAAACCCTGCCCGTCGGCGAGACCGGGGGTGCAACCGGAGTGGGCGGCTTCGCGGGGAACCGGCTGCACGGAACGCGCAGCGTGGAGGAAGCTGGGCGGAAGCCGCTCCGAAGGGCGCTGGGGGCAGCGCCCCAAGCACCTCTGACAACATGCCGGGCCGGCTGGCCCGTCCGCTTTTGATAACCGGCGTAACAAACGCACGAAGGCGCCCCGCTCCAATGAAGCGGGGCGCCGTGTCGGGGTCAGCGGGACCAGATCAGCGCGTATTCGCCGGCGGTCTCGGTCTCGGACAGAGTGGCGTAGATCGGGGCCGGGAAGGTGGGATCGTCCAGCTTGACCGAGACGTAGTCGCGGTTTTCGCGGCTGGTCTTCTTCCATCCCGCGCCGCACTCGACGGAGCCGACCGCGAGGCGGTAGTCGGGGGCCTTCTCGCTTTCCTTGTCGATCGGCCGGAGGGTAGCCTTGGCGTTGAGGGTGAGCGTCTTGATGGTTCCGGTGAAGGAGCCATTGCCTGCCTGGGTGAAGGTGCCGATGGTCGCCATGTCAAAGTTCCTTTCGCTCTCGGGCCGCGACCGCCGCGGCCTCGATGGCGATCGGTGAAGCGGGGATGATCGGACGCGCACCGCTTGCGGCCGGAGCACAGCGGAGGATGGCGACACGCGGCTTTTTTGCTTCGCGATGCAAAGCCGGAGGCGGCGGAAAAAAGCCGCGCGGCGGCGTTGCGCCAGGTCGAGCAAGGCGAAGCCGGCCCCGGTTAGATCAAGCCAATCGAAAGGCCGCGCGGTCATGCCGAAGCCGAAACTAGACGCCTTGGCGCACCTCGCGACCTGACAGGCGGAAAATGGCTGCTGTGCTGAACCGCGCGATCAGCAAACGACCGACAACGAAGGCGATCATGGGATGACAGGAGCAACCGACGCCCTGCAACCTCGACAGACATACGTCGAATGCGACCCGGGATTTGCAGCCGCCGAACGCCAATATCGTCGTCGCGACGCGACCCCGCCTCCTGGGCCTGACAAGGTCAATCGGCGAGATGGTCGCCAAGACGCTGCTCGTCAATCCGCTACCCGCGTTGCGCCTCCCTTGGGACGGTCGTGCGTTTGCCAAACGAAAGCGGCCGCGCCCCAACGGGCGCGGCCGCGATTTTTCGCCGGTCGAAGGGGAAGGCCGGGACCGCTCGCGCGGCCCCGGCCAGATGCCGCTATTCGGCGGCGACGGCAAAGGACGCTTCGCCGTCCTCCGCTTCGGTATCGGGAGCCTCCGCTTCGGACGGCTGCTCCACGCTTCCCACGTCCTCGACGGGCGCGGGCTGCTCCGGCTCGGGTGTCCGCAGCACGGCGGGAAGCCAGCCGGTCCCTGCCAGAAGCTGCTCGGCGGTCTGCACCATGTCCGGCTTCTTCATGTCGGCGATGCGGCCTGCGGCTTCCTCCGACACGCCTTCGGCAACGGCCTCGACGATATGCGCCTTGGTGACGCGGCCAAGGTAGCTGTCCACGGTAGGCGTCCAGTCCTTCGCCACGTCCAGCGCCAGCGCGGTCGCCAGCCTGTCCGCCGTTTGCAGCGAACGGGGCTTGCGGTCCCACGGCAGGCGCAGCGCATTGACGGTGCGAGACGCGCAATGCGCCAGCAGCGCCAGCCGCTTCCCATCGTCCAGCCCGACGATGAAGCCCCACAGGTCCGCCACATCGCGCGGCATCCGCTCGGCCCACGCCTCGTGTTGCTCGCTCGCGCGCGCCGCCAAGGGGGTGTCCTCGATCCCGTCCGCGTGGCTGCCAAGCGGCGTCACGGTCGGACGAACCTCAAGGCAACCGGCCTCGGCATAGCTGTAGAACAACTGCGCCGTAAGCGTGTGGGTCATGGCGATCAGCGCCATGTCGGGCCGCTTGCCAAGGGCGACACGCAAGGCCAGCGTCCGGTGGGCGGACAGGTCGCGGGTGAGGCTGTCGGAAATCGGCTTGCCCGGTTCCTCGTCCTCTTCCTCGATCTCCTGCACGTCCTCATCGCCGTCCTCGGCCTGCTCGTCCTCCACGGCCTCCGGGTCGATGGCTTCGCCTTCGCCCTCATCCTCGGGCTGAGGATCGGCCAGCGCCTCATCCTCGGCCCGGACGAAACCGCGCTCGATCCTAACCGTGCCGTCATGGTGAAGGACGACGAACGCGCCGCCATGCGCGATCACGCTGGCGCCGTAGGCGAACCGCTTTGCCGAAATTGTGTCGATCTCGTCGGAAATCGCTTCCAGCTTCTCGGCCACGTTCTCGGGCATCTCGTCATAGGACGAATAGCCTTCGGCAAGCTCGTCATGCTCGGTGGACAGCGCCTCCAGCCGCGCCTCGTCCTCGTCGGACAGTGCGATGGTCTGCGGATAGAAGCGCCGCATCCCGTGGGCGTGGGGATAGTCGATATGCGCCTCGGTCCATTTCCAGCCCTCGGCCTGAACCTCGCCCGCGATCTCGCGCAGCTTCTCGGCGGCGAGCATGTCGAGCAAGCCCGCATCCTCGAAGAAACCACCCCGGTCCTCGCTGAACAGGTCGCGGATGATATTGCCACCCGCCTCGATATAGGCGTCGGCCCCGACGAACACCGCGCGCCGGTCGGCGGCGGGCACGTTGGCGGCGGTCATATCGCGCCGGATGATCCACGGCTCGCGATTATGATGCAGTCCCTCGAACACCTGCTCCTGCCGGGCGTGGTCCTCGGTGATGGCGAAGGCCATAAGCTGGTCCAGCGTAAGGCCATCCTCACGATAGACCTGCAACAGCTTCGGGCTGACAGCGCCCAAGCGAAGCCGCTGCTTCACCACAGCGGCCGACACGCCGAACCGTGCGCCGATCTCTTGCGCCCCCCAACCCTTGTTGTTGGAAAGCTCCGCGAACCGCTCGAACTGGTCAGCGGGGTGCATCGGCGTCCGGGTCACGTTCTCGTCCAGACTGATTTCGGACGGGTCATTGGCCGTATCCAGCCAGCAGCGCACGGGTTCCGACTTCTTGATCTGCTTGCGCTTGGCGCGCAGCAGCATCGCCAGCCTGCGGCCTTCGCCAGCGGTAACGAGGTAATAGCCGGTCTGCGTCCCGTCCTCCCTGACCTCCGGCTCGATGACAAGGTTCTGGATCAGCCCCTTGTGCTGGATCGAAGCGGCCAGCGCCTCGACGGCGGCTTCCCCATGTGGCACCTTGCGGGCATTGCGCGGGGACTTCTTGAGCTTGGCGAGCGGCACGAAAATCTCGACGCCCGACACAGGCTCGGCGGCTACGGTTTGGGTAACAGCGTTCATCACACTTCTCCTTCAAACCGCACTCACCCCGGAATGGGGTGGGCGGCGAAGGAGCGGACCGGCAGGCCCGCCGGCGGAGCCGGGCAGCACCCGAAGGGCCGGAACGCAGAGAAGGTAAGCGCGCCCCGCGCGCGTTGCGGCCCGGCGCGGCGGGCCTAAAGGGAAGCGTCGCCCACCCCACCGACGGGGAGACCACAACAACGCGATCGGGCCGGCGCAGCCCTGGCCCGATCTCCGCAGCCTAGGAAGACACAAATCCGCCGAGGCGGATTTACGGTTCGGCGTGGACACGCCGCCCGCGGGGCGTTGCGGGGTGCCCCCGCTCGAAGGGGTCTGGCGAGACCCGCGTGGGCTCGTCAGCAGGGGAAGGCGTTCCCCTTTTCAGTCCTCGCTATCCTCGTGATAAGCGACGACATGATTGACAAGCCGCTCGACCAAATCGGAGTCGCCGACCTCGAAGCCTTAGTGACCTACGGTCGGTCTGAAGGGCGCAGCCTTGACTTCAAGCTGACCTTTCCCGGCGCGGGCGAGAAGGCCGTGAAGGACTTCCTCGCCGACGTGACCGCCTTCGCCAATACGGACGGCGGGGATATGGTCATCGGGGTGCGGGAAGATGGCAATGGCGTCGCCGCCGAAATCGTCGGTATCTCCGCCGCCACGTTGGATACCGATCTGCTGCGTATCGAGGACCAACTGCGAAACTGCGTCGATCCTCGTGTTCCGCAGTTCCGGGTGCAGACAATCACACTGGCGAGCGGAGCGGTCGTCCTCGTGATGCGCGTGGGCGCCAGCACCGTCGCGCCGCACCGCGTCACCTACAGCAAGAGCAGCCGCTTCTATGGCCGGAACAGTCGGGGGAATTACGAGATGAGCACCGGCGAGCTGCGCCAGGCGTTCGCGGCCTCGGACGAGATGCCGCGCAAGATCCGGGATCTTCATCACCGGGCCGTCGAGGCGACAACCGGGAAGGACATGCCGTGCCGCCTGGCCGAAGCGCCGGCCGCGGTTCTGACCGTCGCGCCCCTGTCGGTTCTGCGCGAGGCGCGCGACATCCGCGTAACGCGCGAGACGGCGGTTCTGCCGCCGCGCGTCAGCGGCGGGATAGACATGGTGGTCGGTCTGGACGGCCTGATCGTCCACTCGCCGATCGACCAGGACAGCCAGGCGGTGCGCACATGGTCGGTCAATCACCGGCGCGGCTATGTCGATTTCGCCTGGGCGATCGGACGGACCAAGGACGGTCAGAAGATAATCTGGCGGAAGTATTTCGATGAGCAGGTGATCGGAGCGGCGCGCAGCGCGGTCGCGCGCCTGAGAAGTTTCGGCATCGAGGGGCCGTGGGTCGCGATGGCGACGTTGACCGGCATACGAGAATACCGCGTCATCACCGGCGACGATTATTTCACGGATGCGGCGTGGCAAGACCCGGCCTATCTGGGCGAGGTGGTCGATGACGCGCTCGGGCCGGAGAGCTTGCAGCCGTTCATTGACGGATTCTGGCGCTTGTTCGGGATCGACGAGGCACCCCACTCCTAACGAGCCTAGCTTTGCTCAGCGAGCAGGCTTTTCAGATTCCGCATGATCGTGGCGGACATATCTGCTGGCGTCAGTCCGTGCAGACGCGCCAAGCCTTCCACAGCGACCCAGACATCGCTCGGCATGGCAGGACGGGCGTCCGTCTGGGTGAACGGCCCATCTGTTTCCGTTAGAACGCGATCCAAGGGCAGCGCCTTGGTTATCGCCGCGCGCTTTTCATTAGCGAGCATCTCTGCGTTCACCGAAAAATAGCAGCCGAGATCGACCGCTCTCTTGGCCTCTGCTGCGGTGCCGGTGAACCAATGGAGCACCACGCGCCCGCGCGGGGGCGGCATGTATTGCTCGATCATATCGAGCACGGCTTTGGTCGCGCGGACGCTATGCGTCGTGACGATCTTGTTTCCCGCCGCCGCGCAGAGCGACAGCACCCGAGCGAAAATTTCCTTCTGCGTCTCGAACGACTTGTAGAAGCGTGGGCCAGCGTCCAGCCCGACCTCGCCGACATAGCGGGTTCGCGGCAGCAATTCCTCCCATAGTCCGATTTCATGAGCGCGGTCGGCAACCAGTTGAGGATGCAGGCCGAGAGCCGCTCGGACATGACGGGTGGCAGACGCCAGTTCGTGGTTGCGCGGCCAAGCCTTGGGCGTGGTGGTCACGGTGAGGGTGAACACGCCATCGCGCTCGCAACGCTCCACCGCGGCCGCGTGGTCGGGGTAGAGATCGAGGTGGCAATGAAAATCGACGAGACCCGATCGCATGGGGTCTCTTACGATGGTGCGGCGCGAACGCCAGTCAGCAAGCGTCCAACCTCCTCCAATCCGCGGCGATAGACATCGGCGAGGTCATCGTGCCGGGAAGGATAGTCATAAAGCGGCCCCGGCTTGTAGATGAGGGCCTTGGCGAGTTCCGGTCGCTTCGACAGCCGTGCGATCGCGATCTGAAAAGATCGGATCTGCTGACCTTCGGCCTGCCTGGTATCCAATGTGGCGGCCTTCAGATCGGGCACCCCGTAAAGTGTCGAATCCTTGCCTCGCAGAGAGGCCCGTCGAATGAGACACGGCAGGCAGTATCCGCAGTGTCCCTGCGGCTTCTTGGTCCAGCGCCCCTTCGTCGGTGATGAACATGATAGCGACAGAGGGGCGAGCTGCTTCAACAAGGCCGGATTGGCGCACTCGGCGACCATTTCCCCCTTGGTCTTGTGCCAGTAGGGATTCTCGACCTCGCCTCCGACACCGAGCGCGCCGAGCAATTCGTTCCACCGAGCTATGTAGAAAGGATGCGTCGTTCGGGTGCTGAGCGCACCGAGTCGGAGCCGATCGAGCGGCACGTTGAGCGCGATTAAACCGTTCTCGGGAACCTTGAGCACGAAGGCGCGGCCAAGCGCGGTGCCGGCGGCGACACCCAGCGAGAAGAACAGGAAGGATCGGCCGCGCGTGGTGTCCTCCGACCCAACATCCTCGACCAGCCCGGTGTCAAAGCTCATCCACACCCGCAACCGATCGAAGGCGGACGCTTTATAGGCGGCTTTCAAACCGTCGAAGCACTGCTCCTGCGACTTGCTCACCAGCCCTTCCCCGGCATGGCTGACCAGAAGCGGCGTCTCGCCGGCATTCAGGCTGTCGATCGCGCCGATCAAACTGTCCAAACCGCCAGAGAACAGACTCACGCCATCGAACGGGTTGGGGATGAGGGTGGGCGTGGCAGGAGAAACCAGCTTCGCGTAACCCTTCGTCCGCTTGCGGAATCCGACATCCCATTTGTCGCCGGTCAGGAAGTTCAGGGCGCGGATCAGGATGGGCGCGGCTGCTGTCCATCGAACGGGATCGCTCACGGGAACGACCAGCCGAAGCTCGCGCGTCCAAGCATCCTGCGATTCGGTCGAGCGGGAGATGCGTGTGTCCGCGGCATGAACGTGGGCCGCGACCACGAGCATGTCCGCGCCGATCTCGCTCGGTGTCAGGTGCAATGCCTTGAGATCGGCTAAGGCTCGGCCGATCCCATGATCGAGACGCTTGCCCGCCACCAACTGTAAGGTCGATGCGACTTCGTCGCGCGCCTTGGGGATGCGGGTCTTATCGTCCGCGCCAAAACGGCCAATGATGACATGCCGCCTCATTTCGCTGCCTCCCCATCGCCCATTGTCTGCAACACGTCGAAGGCGGATTGATAGACGTTGGTCACGAAGCCCATCACCGCGTCAGGAGTCAGCGACTGTATGTTGACGCCCGCAGCGTTGATCGCGTCGCTGACACCGCGCTGGATGAAATCACGCAGTTGCGACTGAACCCTCTCGGCCGCGCGTGGGTCGGCAGGTAAGGTTACGACCTTGGTGCCGATGTCGTTGCAGATGCGCGCCTCGATCGCGTGCGTCGCGTATACTTCGAAAACGGTCTGGATTTGACCGGGTGTCAGCGCGTCGATGTCGGTAATGCCCGCACCGGCGAGATCCGCGATGGTCTCGACGAAGGCGTCCCGCGCGATGCCCTCGTCGATCGACCCGCCTTCGGGGCAGATGTAATCTGCGAGTCCCGCGAACACTTCCTCGATCGGACGCCCGGCGAGGCTTTCGAGGTTGAGCGTTCGCAACGCTTCGCGAACGCCATTCGCGCTGGCGTCGTTGAGGAACCTGACCAGTCCGGCGCCCGCGCCCCGCGATGAGCCCATGCGCTGCGCGGCCTGGCGTGAGCCGCCCGCCGATTTGGACACATATTGCGAGACCGCGCGGCCGAGGCTCCTGCGGTCGCTTCCGCCCGAACTTGCGAAGCGCGTGAAATTGTTCCGGGCCGATGTGAACCGATCCGATGCCCCGGCCGGCGCGGCCGGCCGCGGCGCTGGTGCTGGAGGAACTGCTGGAGGCGATCCATCAGGTGACGGGGGTTGTGCCCCGTCACCATCACCCGAGCCCGCACCGGCCCCGCCGTCACCGTCGCCCTGCAACCAACTCGGGATCAGCGGCGTGCCGCCACCTGCACCCCCATAAGCGTTCGACGTTCCCATCAGCGCCCGCCTTTTCGAGTGCGAAGCGCGGCGCTGGCCGTCGTCTTCAGGAAGGAAGATTGGGACGTGGACCATCCCTGGAGTAGCTTCTCGAAGCGCGCCACGGCGTCGGAATCCTTGATGATTCCCTCCCAACCTGACGCGGGCCACGGCCCGCACCGATCGGCTGGCACGGCTTCAAGCAGGTCGAGAAGATTGGCTTGCAATGTGGGATGGGCGCGAACCAGCACGGCGAGCCCATCAATGCCGGGCGGCGTCGTCTCGAAGGCGTCGCCACCCATGACGCGTCCGCGCAGTTCCTCGAAGACCTGCGCGGCCTCGGCCGGAACGAGCTGCTTGAGGTCGCCTTCGAACGCCTGGACAGCGAGTTTTGGGCCGAGCAGCTTCTCAACCACAGCGGCGAGACGGCCGAGGACGGAGGCCGCGCCGAAATAGTCCTTTCGATCCTTGGTCACGAACAGATAGGGGCGCAGATCGACTTCGGCCAACGCCGGCGACAGCCGCGCCCAGGCCCGTATCGCGTCGGCCGCCTTCCATTCCGTCAGGATGGCGCTGTCCTTGGAGTCCGGCACGGCGATCGGCTTGGTGTCATCCGTGGAACTGATCTTCGGCCCGGCCCGCTTCGCTTTGGGGGCTGGCTTCTCCTCCGACGCGACGGCTTCAAGCGCCGCCAAATCTACGCAGCGTCCGTCCGGATCACGGGCGGCGGCGCTGGCGATCTGGTCGAACAATCTGGAGAGGAACCGTTCGGCCAGCATGAGCTTCGCCAGGACGGGCAGCTTCACCTCATCTCCGAAACCGCGGGCGAGCGCGGTCTGATGGCGCAGCAGCAGGGTGTTCAGGAAGCGCTTGATCTGCCGCGGATTGCCCTGAGTGCCGCTGGCCAGGATCGGACCGATCTGGTCGCTCAAGGTGAGCGCGTTCTGGACCTGGCCGGCTTTGTCGCCCAAGGCGGTCTTGACCGTCTGCGCGTCGAGCCCGGCCGTCTTCCAGGGCCGTTTGAGCAATTCTCCCGCGACGGTGATGAGCGCGGAGTACGCGGGATCGTCCTCGCCCAGCTCGGCGCCGATGAGCAACAGGGTGACGTAGATGCGAGTTTCGGTCTCGCCCAAGGCCGGAATCCGGAACGGAATCTGGATCAGCTTTTCGAGATAGTTGCGCGCATAGTCGCGGGGTCCGGTCGTGTCCGGCAGCTCGGGGAAATGTTTGCGCACCGAATATTCGATCATCGCCTCGTCGGCCGCGACGATGAACGCGGTGCGGGCGGTGAAGACGAACAGCCGGACGGCTTCGAGCGTTTCGATCGCCGTGTCCGGCAGGCAGCGGTCGAGATCGTCGATGAGGACGATCAGTTGCTGGATGCCCGCCTGCTTGAGCAGATCGTCAAAAGCTTTCCGGAACGCCTCGATCTCCTCCGGCACATTCTTCGACTCTCCGGGTTTCAGCAGCCCCTGCACGCCGTCGATGGCTTTGTCGTAATTCTCCTGCGTGGCGAGTTTCGAGGGATCGGCGAAGATACCCTTCAAGGTGCCGACCACCGCGCCGACCTGATCGGCCGTGGGGATGCCGGTGAACGCGGTGAAAGCGAGACCGCCCCCGTGCCGCGCGATCTTGAGCCAGTCGATCCGCCGGAAGATGTCTTTCGCGGCCATACCGGCCTGGGTGAGCAATGGGCGCTTTTCGATAAGCCCGGTGACGATGCCCTCGATCAACGCGATCTTGGCGTCTTCGAATCCCTGAAAGCGCCAGCCGTTGAATTTGATGCAGAGCACGTCCTCATCAGAACTGAGGCCGTTCTCGATCATTTCGAGGATGCTGGACTTTCCCGCACCCCAGTCACCATGAACGCCGATCGTCACGGCGCGCTCGGGCTTTTCGCGCAGCAGCTCGATGATGGTCTTGGCGATCGCCTCATTGTTGAGGAGATCAACCTTTGTCTCATTGTCAGTGAGAATCATCCCGCCCCCGTTTTCTTCCCGCGACTCGCAGCGGTTGTAATAATGCAGCCCCGCACGCAACACTGCCGGAAGAAATGAGGCTTCGCCATATGTTCTGCCGGACATTGGGCAAGTCCAACGAGAAGCAACCACGCAACTTCCTTTGCTATCGGACTGATTCAGCGGAATGGTCTGCCCAGACGGACGTGATGCCGCCGAAAAGCCCACCTTGACAAAGTAATGGTTTTTCCTTACATTCTGCGCCATGTAGGAGGTTGCTATGCCCGCGTTGCTCGAAGAAATCAGCACCATCACCGCCAAGGGTCAGACGACGATTCCGAAGTCCGTCCGCCAGGCGCTCGGTGTCGATTACGGCGGCAAGATCGCCTTTCGCGTCGATGAGCATGGCGTGTCGGTGCATCGCGCGGACGCCGAGCATGACGATCCGGCGATCGACAGCTTTCTGTCGTTCCTGGCCGAGGACATTAAACGCCGGCCCGAGGCGCTGAGCGCGCTGTCCCCCGCGCTCGCCGAACGCATCGCGGCGCTGACCGAGGGCGTTAAGGTCGATCTCGATGCGCCGATCGACGGCGATGTCGATCTCTGATGATGGTCGTCAACGGGTGGCAGCTTATTGCCCACCCTCTGTTTCTCGATCAATTCGAGAAGCTGGGGACGGCTGTCGCGCGCCTGCGGGAGAAAGACCCGCGCGGCTGGCACAAATCGGCCAATGCGAAATTGCTGGCGGCGCTGCGCCAGCTCGTATTCGAGACCATTCCGCAAGATCCCACACGCCCGGAGTATCGGCAGGGCGGCACGCTGGGGGACGACCGCAAGCACTGGTTCCGGGCGAAGTTCGGCGGCGGCCGGTTCCGACTGTTCTTCCGCTACAGCACCAGTGCGAAGGTCATCGTCTTCGCCTGGGTGAACGACGAGACCACGTTACGCACCTATGGATCGAAGTCGGACGCCTATGCGGTGTTCCGCAAGATGCTCGACAAGGGCAATCCGCCCGACGATTGGACGGCGTTGCTGACGGCTGCGAACGAGTCGGAAGCGCGGGAGCGTCTGGAGGCAGCTTCGCCCGACCCGCCGTGAGCCCCTATCTGCGCTACGCCCGGCCGGATCATTTGCACCCTGCGCGGTCGCGCGCCAGCGTGGGCGGATGGCCCTGCCTCGCAAACGTCGTCCCCGCCGCGCGCCCTGCGGCTGGTCGGAAGGTCTCGAAGACCTGCACGACTATATGCGCGCGCCGCCGCAGCGAGCCGCGTCCCGCGGGCGCGTCATCAAGGATAGCGGGCCGATCGTTGTCACGGATGACTGGCCCGAGCGGGTTCCGATCGGCGACGCAGAGCTGCGCGCGATCGAAGGCCATTTGCGCAAGGAGCTGGACGACCTGTTCGGACCCTTGCCGTGAGATAAGGAGGACCATGCCATGACCGACGCCGCCCTTCGCGTCGAGGAGACCCCGCCGGTCGTGGCGACGGCCCGCGCAGCGCTCTATCTGCGTGTCTCGACCGGCCGGCAGGCCGAGAGCGACCTGTCGATTCCCGACCAGCGCCGCCAGATCGAAGGCTATTGCCTGTCGCGCGGCTGGGAAGTCGCGGCCGAGTTCGTCGAGCCGGGCAACACCGCGACCGACGATCGGCGGCCTGCTTTTCAAGCCATGATCGACGCGGCGATGACAAAGCCGCCGACGTTCACTGTCATCGTCGTCCACAGCTTCTCGCGGTTCTTTCGCGACCAGTTCCAGTTCGAGTTCTACGTCCGCAAGCTGGCGAAAAACGGGGTGAAGCTCGTCTCGATCACCCAAGACCTGGGCGACGATCCGATGAGCATCATGATGCGCCAGATCATGACGCTGTTCGACGAGTATCAGTCGAAAGAGAACGGCAAGCACACGCTGCGGGCGATGAAGGAAAACGCCCGGCAAGGTTTCTGGAACGGCGCGCGTGCGCCGATCGGCTACCGCGTGGTTGCGGCCGGGGAGCGCGGCGCGAAGATTAAGAAGAAGCTGGAGATCGACCCGATCCAGGCCGAGACGGTGCGGCGCATCTTCCGCATGGCGCTGAACGGCGTCGATAACCGCGGTGCGATGGGCCTCAAGTCGATCGCTACTTGGCTCAATGAGAACAACATCCGCACCCGCGACGGCGGGCGCTGGGGCTTGGGCGCGGTGCATCAGGTTCTCACCCGCACCACCTATATCGGCCAGCACCGCTTCAACACCCGCGACCATAAGACGAGGACGCCCAAGCCTGAGAGCGAGCACGCGGTCATGGAAGTGCCGCCGATCGTCTCGGAGGCGGAGTTCGAGGCGGTCCAGCGCTCGCTCAAGGCGCGCAGCCCGAAGATGATGGCGCCGATGGCGGTGGGCGGCCCGACGCTGCTCACCGGCATTTGCTTCTGCGCGTGCTGCGGCGGCGCGATGACGCTGCGCACGGGCACCAGCAGCGTCGGCCGGGAATATCGCTATTACACCTGCTCGACGAAGGCGCGGCAGGGTGCGACAGGCTGTCCCGGCATCACCGTGCCGATGGATCGGCTCAATGAGGCCGTGGTCGATCATCTCGAAGCGCGTCTGCTCGACCCGGCGCGACTCGAAGCTCTGATGGATCAGATCCTCGAACGCCGCGATGAGTGGGTGAACCAGCGCCGCCAGCATGTCGCCGATCTTGAGCGGCGAGCGACCGAGGCGGAAGCGAAACTCAAGCGCCTCTATGACGCGATCGAGAACGGTGTCATCGACGTGAGCGACCCGTCGCTGAAAGATCGGATCGCCGAGCTGACCGCGACGCGGGACCAGGCCAAGGGCGATTCCGAGCGCGCGATGTCGCATATCGTGAAGATCGGACCGGCGATCACGCCGGAGAGCCTGCGCGCATTCGCGGCTGCCCTCCGCAAGAAGCTGCGCAACGGAGACGGCACGTTCGCCCGCGATCAGGTACGGGCGGTCGCCCAGCGGGTGGAAGTGGTCAGCCGGAAGGAGGTTCGTATCCGTGGACTGCGGAGCGAACTGCTCCGAACGCTAACCGCCGCCCCTGGCGTAGAGGCGGCGGTGCTAGGCGTTCGTGCCTTTGAACCGAAATGGCGCACCCGGAACGATTCGAACGTCCGACCCTCAGATTCGTAGTCTGATGCTCTATCCAGCTGAGCTACGGGTGCGTTGTGGAGGGGCAGATAGAAGGGGCAGAGCGGTCTGGCAACCCCTTAACTTTGCCGTCGGGAATTTAAATGGGCGCACCTTCCCGCGTCCGGATGCCGGTTCAACTTGGCAAATGTCGATGGGGAAAATGGCGCACCCGGAACGATTCGAACGTCCGACCCTCAGATTCGTAGTCTGATGCTCTATCCAGCTGAGCTACGGGTGCGTTGGAGTGGCGCAGATAGAAGCGCTCATGCATTTGGGCAAGCCCTTTTTGCAGTTTTTTGACGGGAGGGCCGAAGGGTCGGGCCGAACCGCAACCTTTGCCCCCGCCCACTCGTTCGGGGACAAAGGAAAGGATGCTGAAATGACCTTCACCCTCAACGAAATCGCGCTGCTGGTGCTTGCGCTGCTGGTGGGGCTGGTTCTGGGCCTCATCATGAGCGGGCGCGGCAAATATAAGCGCTATTGGCGGGACGAACGCTTGGCCCATGGCCAGGCGGTCAACGACCGGGATGCGCGGCTGGCCGCCGCCCAGGAGAGGATTGCGGAACTGGAAAGGCAATCCGGCCCCATCGGTCCCGGCACGGCGGAGGCTGTCGCGGGGGCCGTGCATGGGCGCGATGACCTCAGCCGCATTCACGGGATCACGCCGCAGGACGAAATCGCGCTCAACGAGGCGGGCTATCATCGCTATGCGCAGATCGCCGCCATCGGCAGCGAGCAGGAAGCCACGCTGGAAACGCGCCTGGGATTGAAGCCAGGCGTGATTGCGCGGGAGGAATGGCGGGAACAGGCCCGGCTGCTCGATGGGCGCAAGGATGATGAACATGCGCGGCTTTACCAGCGTAGCGCCAGGCGTGTCTGAATGAGAAGGGCGGGATAGCCTCCCGCCCCCTCCGCTATTACTTTCTGTTCGCCAGCGCCGCCTGAGCGGCGGCGAGGCGGGCGATCGGCACCCGATAGGGCGAGGCCGACACATAATCGAGACCGGTCTTCTCACAGAAAGCGATGGAAGCCGGATCGCCGCCATGCTCGCCGCAAATACCGAGCTTGATGCCGCTGCGGGTGGCGCGGCCGCGTTCGACCGCCAGTTCGATGAGTTCACCGACGCCTTCGACGTCGATGCTGACGAACGGGTCGCGGGCGAAGATACCCTTGTCGACATATTGCGTCAGGAAACGGCCCGCATCGTCACGGCTGATGCCGATGGTGGTCTGCGTCAGGTCGTTGGTGCCGAAGGAGAAGAATTCGCCCACTTCGGCGATCTCGCCTGCCTTCAGCGCGGCGCGCGGCAGTTCGATCATAGTGCCGACCAGATATTCGACGCTGGCGCCCTGCTCCGTGAAGACCTCCTGCGCGACCCTGTCGACAATCGCCTTCATCAGTTCCAGCTCCTTCTTCGTGGCGACGAGCGGGATCATGATTTCCGGGATCGGCGCTTCGCCCGAACGCTGCTTGATGATCAGCGCTGCTTCGAAGATGGCGCGGGCCTGCATCTCGTAGATTTCAGGATAGGTGACGCCCAGGCGGCAACCGCGATGGCCCAGCATCGGGTTGAATTCATGCAGTTCGGCGGCGCGGCGCTTCAATGCTTCTACGCCGACGCCCGCGGCCTTGGCCACTTCCTCGAACTCCGCTTCGCCATGGGGCAGGAATTCGTGCAGCGGCGGATCGAGCAGGCGGATGGTGACGGGCAGGCCCGCCATCACCATGAAAATCTGCGCGAAATCGTCCCGCTGTTCCGGCAGCAGCTTGTCGAGCGCGATGCGGCGGCCCTTCTCGCTGTCGGCCAGGATCATCTCGCGGACGGCGGTGATGCGAGCCGCGTCGAAGAACATATGCTCGGTGCGGCACAGGCCCACGCCTTCCGCGCCGAAATCGCGGGCGGTCTGGCAGTCCAGCGGCGTTTCGGCATTGGCGCGGACCTTGAGGCGGCGGACCTTGTCGGCCCAGGCCATCAGGATGCCGAAGTCGCCCGCCAGTTCGGGCTGCACGGTCGGGACTTCGCCCGCCATCACCTCGCCGGTCGAACCGTCGATGGTGAGGATGTCGCCTTCCTTGAGCGTGCGGCCTTCGATGCGCAGCGTCTTGGCCGCATTGTCGATGGACAGGCTGCCGGCGCCGGAGACGCAGGGACGACCCATGCCGCGCGCGACCACGGCGGCGTGGCTGGTCATGCCGCCGCGCGCGGTCAGGATGCCCTTGGCCGCGTGCATGCCGTGAATGTCCTCGGGGCTGGTTTCCACGCGGACGAGGATGACCGAATCGCCCAGTTCGTTGCGGCGCTCGGCGGTGTCGGCGTCAAACACGATCGCGCCCGAAGCCGCGCCCGGCGAGGCAGGCAGGCCCTTGGTCAGCACGTCGCGTGGCGCCTTGGGATCGAGCGTCGGGTGGAGAAGCTGGTCGAGCGCGGCGGGATCGACGCGGGCGACGGCCTCTTCCTCGGTGATCAGGCCTTCATTCGCCATGTCGACCGCGATCTTGAGCGCGGCCTTGGCGGTGCGCTTGCCGGAGCGGGTCTGGAGCATCCAGAGCTTGCCCTGCTGCACCGTGAACTCGATGTCCTGCATGTCGCGATAATGGGTTTCGAGGATCTGGAACACCCGCGCCAGTTCGGCATAGGTTTCCGGCATCGCCTCTTCCATCGACAGTGGCTTGGCCCCTGCCCGCTCGCGTGCCTGGAGGGTCAGATATTGCGGCGTGCGGATGCCCGCCACCACGTCCTCGCCCTGGGCGTTGATGAGATATTCGCCATAATAGGCGTTTTCGCCGGTCGCGGGGTCGCGGGTGAAGGCAACGCCGGTGGCCGAGGTGTCGCCCATATTGCCGAACACCATCGCCTGCACGTTGACGGCGGTGCCCCAATCGTGCGGGATGGAGTTCAGGCGGCGATAGACCTTGGCCCGGTCGGCCTGCCAGCTACCGAAAACGGCGCTGATCGCGCCCCAAAGCTGGTCGTTCACATCCTGCGGGAAGGGTTTGTTCCAAAGCTTTGAAACCAGAGCCTTATATTCCGCAACGAGCGCCTTCCAGTCCGCGGCAGTCATTTCCGTGTCGAGCGTGTAACCCTGGTCTTCCTTCGCGACTTCCAGCGCTTCTTCGAAGGCGCCATGGTCGAGTTCCAGCACCACGTCCGAATACATCTGGATGAAGCGGCGATAGCTGTCCCAGGCGAAACGCTCGTCGCCCGACGCGGCGGCGAGGCCGATCACGGTTTCGTCGTTGAGGCCAAGGTTCAGCACCGTGTCCATCATGCCGGGCATGGAAATGCGCGCACCGGAACGGACAGAGACCAACAGCGGGTCGGCCTTGTCGCCGAACTTCTTGCCGGTGATGCCTTCGATATGAGCGATGCCGTTCGCTACTTCCGCCTTCAGGCTTTCTGGATAGACGCCGCCGTCGGTGTAATAGCGGGTGCACATCTCGGTCGTGATGGTGAAACCGGGAGGCACAGGCAGGCCGATGGCGGCCATGCCGTCCAGATTGGCGCCCTTGCCGCCCAGGAGATTCTTGTCGCCCTTGCCGCCATCATCGACGCCGCCGCCGAAACGATAGACATAACGGGTAGCGGTCGTGCTCATGCTGGCCTCTTCCATTGTCAACATAATCGCGGCTCTCCTGCACTGATTGCCGTGTATTTGTGCGATGCAACAAATCTTTAAAACAAGGGAGCGATAAACGCACCCGCTTTTACGATGATTGCTCTCTCATTTCACTGATTTTCCCGCTTGAGCGGGTATCTGTCTTTATTATCCTGTAATTTTCGAGAAATCAGCCACGGCATGGACCGCCTTGCGCACCCGCCAGAGCAGCGCCAGGCGAGCGGAACGCTTCGCTTCATCGGCGTCGTTGACGGTGACGGTCTCGAAAAAGGCGTCGATGGGGGCGCGCAATGTTGCAAGCGCAGTCATTGCGGCTTCGAAATCCTCCCCCGCGACCGAGGCGGTGGCGCGAGGCTCGGCCGCGTCGAGGGCGGCGATGAGCGCGGCTTCGGCGGACTCGGGGGTGTAACCAAGTGCACCGTGCTCCTGCGCAGGCAGGAGCCCAGGGCTTGGTCCCACTTCGCCACTCTGGGCTCCTGCCTGCGCAGGAGCACTGGGAGATTCGATGCCTTCCTTTTTCAGGATGTTGGCGGCGCGCTTATAGCCTGCGAGGAGGTTCGTGCCGTCGTCGGTGGCGACGAAAGACTGAAGCGCCTTCACGCGAGCGAGCAGGCGGACGAGATCGTCCTCGCCGCCGAGCGCGAACACCGCGTCGATCAGGTCGTGGCGGACGCCTGCTTCCTTTTGCTGGACCTTGAGGCGGTCTGCGAAGAAGTCGAGCACCGCATCTATGACATTGCCGGTGCTCGCAGGCTCGCTCAGATCGTTCTGAAAATGCGGCAATATTTTCCAAAATGGCGCGCGAAGGCCGCTGCGTTCTATGAGCAAAATTATCCCGAGCGCCGCCCTCCGCAATGCAAAGGGGTCGCGAGAACCGGTAGGCTTTTCATCAATTGCGAAGAATTGGAACAAACTGTCCAGCTTGTCCGCCAAAGACACAGCTACCGTCACCGGGGCAGTCGGAACATCGTCGCCCTGCCCGACAGGCTTGTAATGGTCGCGGATCGCGTCGGCCACGGCATCGGGCAAAGCTTCGGCGCGGGCATAATAACCGCCCATAATGCCTTGAAGTTCGGGAAACTCGCCCACCATTTCGGTGACGAGGTCCGCTTTGGCCAGGCGGGCGGCCTGTTCGGCCAGGTCGGCAAGCCCACCCCCGACCCCTCCCGCCTGCGGGAGGGGAGAAATGATGCCCTCCTCCACCAGCCAGCGGGCCAGCTTCGCGACCCGCTCGACCTTGTCCGCTACAGTACCGAGCTTTTCGTGGAAGGTGATGCGTTCCAGCTTCTTCGCATGGTCTTCCAGCTTGGTCTTGCGGTCCTGCTCCCAGAAGAAGCGGGCATCGGACAGACGGGCGGCGAGAACCTTGCGATTGCCTGCGATGATCGCCGCGCCGCCGTCCTTCGCCTCGATATTGGCGGTGCAGATAAAGGCCGGGGCCAGCTTGCCGCTGGCATCGCGCAGGACGAAATATTTCTGGTTGATACGGAGGGTTAACTGGATGACTTCAGGCGGAACCTCAAGAAAAGCGGGATCGAAATCGCCGAGCAATGGCACCGGCCATTCGGTCAGGCCCGCATTTTCCGCGACCAGACCCTTGTCCTCGATCACCGTATAGCCATGGGCGGCGGCGGCTTCGGCAGCCTTCGCCTCGATGATCGACTGGCGTTCCTGGTGGCTGACGATCACATGGCAGGCGCGCAGCTTTTCGGCATAGTCCGCCGCGCCGCCGATGGTGATCCCGCCGGGATGGTGGAAGCGGTGGCCGAGCGTGGCGTAGCCCGACTTGATCCCTTCGATCTCGATATCGACCAGTTCTTCGCCCAGGATCGCGACGATCCCTTGCAGCGGGCGGACCCAGCGGAGGCTCTCCGTGGTTTGCGAGGCCGTGCCCCAGCGCATGGACTTGGGCCAGGGGAAAGCGCGGATGACCGTGGGGACGGCTTCGGCCAGCACCTCGGCGGTGGCGCGGCCGGGCTTGTTGACCGTGGCGAACCAGACGCCGTCGCGGTCTTCCAATTGATCCTGGGTCAGGCCGGTCTTGCGGAGGAAGCCTTCCAGCGCCTGAGCCGGAGCCGAGGTGCGCGGGCCTTTATGCTCCTCGCTGACGGCGGCGGTTTCCAGCGGCAGGTTGCGGGCGATCAGCGCGAGGCGGCGGGGGGTGACGAAGCTGTCGATGCTTTCGGGTTTCAGGCCTGCCTTCGCCAATTCCTCGGTGAAGAGGCGGGCCAGGTCTTCACTGGCCTTGAGCTGCATCCGGGCGGGGATTTCTTCGCAGCGCAGTTCGAGGAGGAAATCAGTCATGGGCCGGAACCGCATTCTTGAAAGAGGTGGAAGAAGTGAAGGGCTTCGACAGGCTCAGCCCGAACGGGGATAGGGCATGGCCTTGGGGGAGACGGATGTGCATCACGCGGCCCACCCGTTCACTTCCATCCACTTTTCGCAGGCGCCCTTGGCCAGGTCGCGCACGCGGCCGATATAGCTGGCGCGCTCCTGCACCGATATGACGCCCCGCGCCTGGAGCAGGTTGAAGACATGGCTCGCCTTGATCGCCTGGTCATAGGCGGCGAGCGCAACCCCGGCCTCCAGCGAAGCCTTGCACTCCGCCTCGGCATCCTTGAACCAGCGGAACAGCTTTTCGGTGTCGGCGATCTCGAAATTCCACTTCGACATCTGCCGTTCATTCTCAAGGAACACGTCGCCATATGTGACGCCCGCGTCGTTGAACTTCAGGTCATACACGCTGTCCACGCCCTGGATATACATGGCGAGGCGTTCAAGGCCGTAGGTCAGTTCGCCCGCGACCGGCTTGCAGTCGAAGCCGCCCATCTGCTGGAAATAAGTGAACTGGGTGACCTCCATGCCGTCGCACCAGACTTCCCAGCCCAGGCCCCATGCGCCCAGCGTCGGGCTTTCCCAGTCATCCTCCACGAACCGGATGTCGTGGACCAGCGGGTCGATGCCGATCTCCACCAACGAACCCAGATAGAGTTCCTGGAGGTTCGCCGGGGACGGCTTCATGATGACCTGATATTGGTAATAATGCTGGAGGCGATTGGGGTTTTCGCCATAGCGGCCGTCGGTCGGGCGGCGGCTGGGCTGGACATAGGCGGCGTTCCAGGCGTTCGGGCCAAGGCTGCGCAGCGTCGTCGCCGGGTGGAAAGTGCCCGCGCCCACCTCCATGTCATAGGGTTGCAGGATGACGCAGCCCTGCTTTCCCCAATAGGCATGGAGCGTCAGGATCAGATCCTGAAAGGAGAGCGCTTCACTTGTCGCCACGGACGGTCCCCAGAAATCACGGCTCGGAAAAATGACGGTCGATTGCGGCGCGCCTTGGCGCAGCGAGGGCGCAGGGTCAAGGAAAAGAGGGCGGTCAAGGAAGGTAAATCCGCTTGCCCTGTTGCGTTGCGGGACGCATGGATGAGGAAAGATCGATCGGATGGACGTGAAAATCGGATGAAATGGCCCAACTTCCGCTGGCCCAATCTTAAATGGTTGGCGCCCGCCATGATGATGCTGGGTGGATGCGCGCTGGATCGGCCCGCTTCCGCTCGCGATGCGGCGGTGCGCTCCGCCTATGTGACGCCGGCGTTGTGGGCGGTGAAGGATGCCGATACCACCATCTACCTGTTCGGTACGGTGCATGTGATGAAGCCGGGGGTGGACTGGTTCAAGGGCGGGGTGAAATCCGCTTTCGAACGGTCGGATGAGCTGGTTCTGGAGATTGTGGAGCCGGAAGATCCCGATGCACTGGCCTCGACCATGGCTGGCGCGGCTCTTGCGCGGGACGGCGTCAAACTGTCGGACCGGCTGAATGGCGAAGAACGCGGGAAATATCTGGCGGCGATGACGGCGAATGGGTTGCCGTGGCAAGTCTTCGAGATGTTCAATCCCTGGATGGCGGGCATGGCATTGTCGGTGCAGCCGCTGGAGAAGCTGGGCTACAAGTCCGACCTTGGCGCGGAGAAGGTGCTGACGGCGGCGGCCAGGGCTTCAGGCAAGAAGGTCGGCTCGCTGGAGACGGTGGAACAGCAACTGGGCTATTTCGCGGGCCTGCCGATGGTGCAGCAGGTGAAATTCCTGACCGCGACCGTCGAGGGCCTGCCGGATATGGACAGGGAGTTCGCCACCCTTGTCGCCCATTGGCAAGGCGGCGAGCCGGACAAGCTGGCGGCGGTGATGAACGAATCTCTGGAGGCGACGCCGGAACTGGCGCAGGTGCTGCTGATCCAGCGCAACGCCAATTGGGCGAAGTGGATCAGGCAGCGGCTGGACCAGCCGGGCACGGTGTTCATCGCGGTGGGCGCGGGGCATCTGGCGGGCAAGGGCAGCGTTCAGGACCAGTTGAAGGCGCTCGGCGTCTCATCTGAGCGGGTGAAGCAATAGGATGATGCATCGGCTGGCCTGCTGGCTGGGGCTGGCGGCTTTCTTCCTGTTGGTCGCTTGCGGGGATGAGCGCCCTGCCCCGCCTGAGGGCCGCGGGCCTGCGCTTTGGCGGGTCGAGGGCAAGGGCATGGATGGATGGCTGTTCGGGACCATTCATGTGCTGCCCGCCAATGTGAAATGGCGGACGGGGTCGATCGTGGACGCCATGGCGCGCGCGGACCGGCTGGTGCTGGAATCCGCGGAAATCCAGGATCAGGCGGGGACGCTGGCGCAGTTCGAGAAAATGGGGCGCAGTCCGGGCCTTCCGCCGCTGGAGGCGCGGGTGCCGCGCGAGGACAGGGCCGCGCTGGAGCAGATCGCCCACGATGGCGGCGCTGATGTGCGGATGCTCTCCGGCTATGAAAGCTGGGCGGCGGCGATGCTGCTTTCCGCGGCGGCGCAGCAGGCATTGCATGTCAGCCAGGATAATGGCGTGGAACCGGCGCTGATCGCCGCGTTCAAGGATAGCGGGAAACCGACAAGCGGGCTGGAGACGGTGGAACGGCAGTTCCGGGCCTTCGACACGCTTCCAGGGGCCGCGCAGCAGCGGCTTCTGGTCGATACGGTGCGTGAGGCGAAGGATATGCGGACGCTCTACGACCGCATCCTCAAGGCGTGGATCAGGGGCGACGTCGCGACGCTGGCGCAGGAGGATCAGAACGGCGAGGAACCCGATCCGGTGGTCGAGCAGGCCGTACTGATCGACCGCAACCGGGATTGGGTGAAGGCGGTCGAGGCGATCAAGGGACGACCGTTCATCGCCGTGGGCGCGGGGCACCTGGCGGGCAAGGGCAATCTGGTCGAACTGCTGCAAGCCAGCGGGTACAGGGTGACGCGGGTGCAATAGGGCGCCCCTTGCTTTCCCGCCCCTTTCTGTTATTGGGCGCCGGTCCCGACATGGTCATCCCTGGAGGCGTGGCGGGCGATTACATCAATTTGCTTTTGGAGACACGCAATGAGCGAGCAGCTTACGCTGTCGGCAGAGGCACGCGATCGGGCAGGCAAGGGAGCCTCCCGTGCTCTCCGCCGTGAGGGCCGCGTACCCGCCGTCATCTATGGTAACAATGAAGAACCGCAGTCGATCCACGTCGAGGAAAAGCTCCTCAACAAGCTGCTCGGCACCGGCCACTTCTTCAATTCGGTCGTCATGGTCGAGGTGAACGGCAAGGCCGTCCGCACCCTGCCCAAGGATGTGGCTTTCCACCCCGTAAGCGACCGTCCGCTGCACGCCGATTTCCTGCGCGTTTCGGAACATGCCACCGTCCACGTCAACGTGCCGGTGCGCTTCGACAATGAAGACGCTTCGCCCGGCATCAAGAAGGGCGGCGTGCTGAACATCGTCGCGCATGAGGTCGAACTGATCGTCGACGCGGCCGAAATCCCCGACGACGTCATCGTCGACCTGACCGGCCTGGATGTGGGCGAATCGATCCACATCAGCGCCGTGAAGCTGCCCAAGGGCGCCAAGGCCGCGCATGACGAAACCGACTTCACCGTCGCGACCATCGTTGCCCCCTCGGCCCTGAAGAGCGCCGAAGGCGATAACGAGACCCCGGCTGAGGGCGCCTGAGCCTTTCGGGTTGAGCCTTCGGGCTGGAAATTTCGATCCCGCTTGCCTACCCGGCAAGCGGGATTTTTCTTTGGAGT
This sequence comes from Sphingobium sp. JS3065, assembly GCF_026427355.1. Classification (NCBI taxonomy): domain Bacteria; kingdom Pseudomonadati; phylum Pseudomonadota; class Alphaproteobacteria; order Sphingomonadales; family Sphingobiaceae; genus Sphingobium; species Sphingobium sp. JS3065. The sequence continues at coordinate 1,082,448 of NZ_CP102664.1, read as the reverse complement.
GGGCAAGCGATGCAGATCTGGGCGGGCCTGGGCAATCCCGGTACCCAATATGCGATGCACCGGCACAATGTCGGCTTCATGGCTGCGGATGTGATCGCGGACATGCATCGCTTCTCGCCGCCGAAGAAGCAGTTCCAGGGATGGGTGCAGGAAGGACGGATCGGGCCGGAGAAGATCATCCTGATCAAGCCTGCGACCTTCATGAACGAAAGCGGACGCTCCATCGGTGAGGCAATGCGATTCTACAAGCTGACGCCTGAGGATGTGACGGTCTTCCACGACGAACTCGACCTTGCGCCGATGAAGGTGAAGGTGAAGCGCGGCGGCGGCAATGCCGGGCATAACGGCCTGCGTTCGACGGATGCACATATCGGGGCGGAATTTCGCCGGGTACGGATCGGCATCGGGCATCCGGGGCACAAGGACCGGGTGCATGGCTATGTGCTGGGCAATTATCACAAGAGCGAGACGGACGCGCTGGCCGACATGCTGGGCGCGATCGGGGCCGAGGCGGAGTGGCTGGCAAAGGGCGACGATGCGCGGTTCATGAACGAGGTGGCGCTGCGCCTTTCGGAGTGATGCACGCCCGTCCGCCCCGCGCTTACGGCGAGCCGCAGGTGGTGGATTGCGGTTCGTCGCATGTCCGGGCCATAGAGGAAATCTGACTTCTTTCTTTCCCAAGGGGATATGGGTGATACAGACCGTCGCGACGAAGCCTTTTAACGACCAGAAACCCGGCACGTCCGGTCTGCGCAAGAAGGTCCGCATCTTCCAGCAGCCCCATTATGCGGAGAATTTCGTCCAGTCGGTGTTCGACAGTCTGGAGGGATATGCAGGCCAGACTTTGGTGGTCGGCGGCGACGGGCGCTATCTGAACCGCGAAGTCATCCAGATCGTGCTGAAGATGGCGGCGGCCAATGGCTTTGGCCGGGTGCTGGTGGGCCGGGGCGGCATTCTCTCCACCCCGGCGGCTTCGCATCTGATCCGGTCGTCGGGCGCCTTTGGCGGATTGGTGCTGTCGGCCAGCCATAATCCGGGCGGGCCGGATGAGGATTTCGGGATCAAGTACAACGTCTCCAATGGCGGGCCCGCGCCGGAGAAGGTGACGGACGCCATCTATGCGCGGACGCTGGCGATCGACAGCTATCGCATCCTTGCGGCGGGGCATGTCGATATCGACGCGCCTGGCGTCAGCGATCTGGGCGGCATGACCGTAGAGGTGGTCGATCCGGTGGCAGGCTATGCCGACCTGATGGAGAGGCTGTTCGATTTCGCCGCGATCAGGGCGATGATCGCTGGCGGCTTCACCCTTTCCTTCGACAGCATGAGCGCCGTGACCGGACCTTATGCGGTCGAGATTTTCGAGAAGCGGCTGGGCGCGCCTGCGGGGACTGTGCGCAACGGCACCCCCCTGCCCGACTTCGGCCATCATCATCCCGATCCCAATCTGGTCCACGCGAAGGAGCTTTACGACCGGATGATGGCGGCGGATGCCCCGGATTTCGGCGCAGCTTCGGATGGCGACGGCGACCGGAATCTGATCATCGGACGGCATTGCTATGTGACGCCGTCGGATTCGCTGGCCGTTCTGGCGGCCAACGCGCATCTGGCGCCGGGCTATGCCGGGGGCCTCAAGGGCATTGCGCGGTCGATGCCGACCAGCGGCGCGGCGGACCGGGTAGCGGAGAAGCTGGGCATTCCCCTTTATGAGACGCCGACGGGATGGAAATTCTTCGGCAATCTGCTGGATGCCGGGATGGCGACCATCTGCGGCGAGGAAAGCGCGGGCACCGGGTCCGACCATGTGCGCGAGAAGGACGGCATCTGGGCGGTGCTGCTGTGGCTCAATATCCTGGCAGCGCGGCAGCAGAGCGTGGCGGAGATCATGGCCGCGCATTGGGCGACCTATGGCCGGAACTATTATGCCCGGCACGATTATGAGGGCATCGCCAAGGACAGGGCCGATGCACTGATGGCGGCGCTGCGGGGGAAGCTGGCGGATTTGCCGGGCACGGCGAACAGCGGCGGCAAGGTTAAGGGCGCCGACGATTTCGCCTATACCGATCCGACCGACCAGTCCGTCAGCCGCAACCAGGGCGTGCGCCTGCTGTTCGAGGATGGGTCGCGGGTCGTGTTCCGGCTTTCGGGAACGGGCACGGAAGGCGCGACCTTGCGGGTTTATATCGAGCGCTATGTGGGCGTGGGCGGCGATCTGGCGCTGGAGACGGGCGACGCGCTGGCGCCGCTGGTGAAGGCGGCGCAGGAAGTCGCGGATATTGTGGGCTTCACCGGGATGGAGCGGCCCAGCGTCATTACCTGATGCCGGTCGCGAACGCTTACCTTTCGGACATGATGGAGAAATGGCGAAGTCGCTAAAGCGACGTCCCATCGCTCCTCATGGCGTCCCATTTCGAGGTTTCCATGCACCGTTTCCTTCTCCTTCTTTTCGCTTGCCTGGCAGGCCTCGCCCCTGATGCACATGCCCGCACGACGGAGGATGAGCAGCTTTGGGTCAATCTGACCGCCATGGGGCCGGTTTCTGGAAAGATCGTCTATTTCGCCGAGCTACAGCCACGGGTGTGGGACGGCGTGTCCCGGCTGGACCAGATGATCCTGCGGGGCGCGGTGGGGTGGAAGCTTTCGCCCAGCCTCACCGTCTATCAGGGCTATGCTCATGTCGTGCAACCGGTCGAGGGCGGCCGGGACGTGAATGAGGAGCGCGGTTTCCAGCAGATCAGTTGGGTCATGGGGAAACCCTGGGGCGGCGAACTGTCTTCGCGGACCCGGCTGGAGCAACGCTGGCGGTCGAACGGCGACGACATGGGCTGGCGGCTGCGCGAGATGCTGCGCTATGAAAAGCCGCTGAAGCCCGGCAGCAATGCGGTGAACGCGCTGGTTTACGGCGAGGGGTTCGTGGCGCTCAACAGCACCGATTGGGGCGCGAAAGGCGGGTTCGATCAGTTGCGCAGCTTTGTCGGGGCGGAACTGGGCCTGGGCGGGGCTTCGACGGCGGAGATCGGCTATCTCAACCAATATATCGATCAGCGGGGCGGCAATGCCCGCGTCAATCATGTGGCTTCGGTAACGCTATTCTTCCGGCACTGAGGCTGGCCTTTGCGCGCGGAAAAGGCTATCGGCGCGGCCAATCATCTTGACGTGAAGGCAGTTGCATGGGTTTTCGTTGCGGTATCGTCGGGCTTCCCAATGTGGGCAAGTCCACCCTGTTCAATGCGCTGACGGAGACGCAGGCGGCGCAGGCGGCGAACTATCCCTTCTGCACCATAGAGCCGAACGAGGGCCGGGTCGCCGTGCCCGATGACAGGTTGCAGACCATCGCGAAGATCGGCGGCAGCGCCAAGATCATCGAGACGCAGCTCAGCTTCGTGGACATTGCCGGGCTGGTGCGCGGCGCGTCCAAGGGCGAGGGTCTGGGCAACCAGTTCCTGGCCAACATTCGCGAGACGGACGCCATCGTGCATGTGCTGCGCTGTTTCGAGGATGGCGACATCACCCATGTCGAGGGCAAGGTCGATCCCATCGCCGACGCCGAGACGGTCGAGACCGAATTGATGCTGGCCGATCTGGAGAGCCTGGAAAAGCGCGTGCCCAACCTCGCCAAGAAGGCGGCGCAGGGCGACAAGGAGGCCAAGGCCGCCGCTGCGGTGCTGGGGCAGGCGCTGGAGCTGCTGCGCGACGGCAAGCCTGCGCGGCTCACCGTGCCCAAGGATGTCGAGGAAGAGCGGCTCTTCGGTCAGGCGCAGTTGCTGACGGCCAAGCCGGTCCTCTACGTCTGCAATGTAGAGGAAGACAGCGCCGCCACCGGCAATGCCCATTCGGCACGGGTGTTCGAGAAGGCCGCGGCGGAGAATGCCAAGGCGGTAATCGTCTCTGCCGCCATCGAGGCGGAACTCGTCACCATGCCGGTCGAGGAGCGCGCAGAATATCTGGAGGCGCTGGGGCTGGCCGAGGCTGGTCTCGCTCGCATCATTCGGGCGGGTTATGAGTTGTTGGGGCTTATCACCTTCTTCACCGTGGGACCGAAGGAGGCCCGCGCCTGGACCGTGACCAAGGGGTCGAAGGCGCCTCAGGCGGCGGGCGCGATCCATACGGATTTCGAGAAGGGCTTCATCCGGGCCGAAACCATGGCCTATGCCGACTATGTCCAGTATAAGGGCGAGGCCGGGGCCAAGGAAGCGGGCAAATGGCGCTCCGAAGGCAAGGATTATGTGACGCAGGACGGCGACATCATGCTGTTCCGCTTCAACGTCTAGGCGCCGATGCTCCGGCCGGGACAGATGCCCGCCCGGCGCAAGGCGGCCTTTCCGCCCAGTGTCGATGAGGGGACAAGGCTGCTGATCCTGGGCAGCCTGCCCGGAGACGTGTCGATCAAGCAGGGCGAATATTATGCGCATCGCAGCAACGCCTTCTGGGCGTTGATGGGGGATGTGATGGGGGAGGATCTGCGCGGTCAGCCCTATGCCATGCGGCTGAAGCGACTGAAGACGCGGCGCGTGGGCCTGTGGGACGTGATCGAGAGCGCGGATCGGGAGGGAAGCCTGGACAGCGCGATCCGGGGCGCGGAATTGCGCGATCTGGGGGCTTTCGTGGAGCGGCTTCCGGCGCTGGAGGCGGTGGCGTTCAACGGCAGGACGGCGGCGCTGCATGGACGGCGGCAGATTGGGGAACGGGTGGGATTGGCCTTGATCGACCTGCCCTCCTCCAGCGGGGCCTTCGCCAGCATGTCGCGGGACGCCAAGCGGGCGGCGTGGATGGTTCTTGCGCCCTATATCGGGGAATAGCGTCACTTTACCGTCATGGTCGGGCTGTTAAGGATTGCGGCATGCTTTTCCTTCGCTTCCCCCTCGCCTGTCTGTTCCTGCTGGCCGCGCTTGGCGCTTGCGTGCCGGTCGAGCGGCCATCGGTTTCGGTCGCGCCTGTCGAACAGCGGCAGCCCGTCACCATATTGGTGTCCATCGACGGCTTTCGGCCGGATTATCTGAAGCGGGAGGTGACGCCGCATCTCTCCGCGCTGGCGGCGGGCGGGGTAGAGTCGGCGATGCGGCCATCCTTTCCGACCAAGACCTTTCCCAATCATTGGGCAATCGTGACCGGCGAGCGGCCCGACCATAGCGGCATCGTCGCCAACAAGATGGAGGATGCTTCCCGGCCCGGCGAGACATTCACCATGGCGAGCGACGATCCCTATTGGTGGAAGGAGGCCGAGCCGATCTGGGTGACGGCGGAAAAGGCGGGGGTGCGGACGGCGACGCTGTTCTGGCCCGGCTCCAATGTCGCCTGGGGGGCTAGCAAGGCTTCGGCCTGGCCCTACATTTTGACCGGCGGCACGCGGCCCAGCGACTGGGCGCAATTCCATCAGGAAATCTCCGGCATGCAACGGGTGAACGGGGTGCTGGACCTGCTGCGCCGCCCAAAGGAGATACGGCCGCGCTTTCTGACGCTTTATTTCGATGCGGTCGACACGGCGGGGCACATATACGGCCCCGACGCCACCGAAACCACCGATGCCGCCCAGAAGGTCGACGGACAGATTGGCATGCTGGTGGAGGGATTGAAGACGCTGGGGCAGCCTGCCAATCTCATCATCCTGTCCGACCATGGCATGGCGCGGAAATCCAGCGAGCGAGTGGTGGCGATGGACAAGGTCGCGAACCCGGCGGATTATCGCATCGTGGAGAGCGGCCCCTATGCCAGCCTCGCGGCCCAGCCGGGGCATGAGGCGGCGCTGGAGGCCGCCATATTGAAGCCGCACCCGCACATGCAATGCTGGCGCAAGGCCGATATTCCAGCGCATTTCCATTATGGCACGCACCGGCGCATTCCGGCCTATTTCTGCCTGGGGGAGACCGGCTGGGTGATTCAGCCGACCGCGCCTGTCAAACCCTTTGCCGGCGGCGATCATGGCTGGGACCAGCGCGCGCCGGAGATGCAGGCGTTGTTCATCGCGAATGGGCCAGGGTTCGACGCTCGATTTCGGCCTCCGGCGGATTTCGCCAATGTCGATGTCTATCCCCTGCTGGCGCGGCTGTTGGGAATTGCGCCGCTGCCGGGCGATGGCGATCCGGCGGTTCTGGCCGGACTTGTCAAGCATTGACGTTTTCGTAAACGGAAATTACGTCTCGCCCGCAATGGAAGGAACGGGTATGAGCGAGATCATCTATTTCGAAGACATAGCGTTGGGTGACAGGAAGGAATTCGGCCCGTACACCATCAGCCGCGAGGAGATCATCGCCTTCGCCACGGAATTCGATCCGCAACCCTTTCACCTGTCGGACGAAGCGGCGGCAGAAACCCATTTCGGCAGCCTCGCCTCCAGCGGCTGGCACAGCACGGCGCTGTCGATGAAGATGATGGTGGCGGGATGGCAGCGGGAGCCGAACATTCGACCGGCGGGCCTGGGGGCTATCGGCGTCGATGAACTGCGCTGGTTGCAGCCCGTGCGGCCGGGGGACACGCTGCGCGGGACTTCCGAGGTGATCGAGAAGAAGGCGTCCCGCAGCCGACCGGAAATGGGCGTCATCACGACGCTCGTCACGCTGTTCAACCAGCGCGACGAGCCGGTGCTGTCGATGAAGCCGATCGTGATGTTCCGGACGCGGCCCGCATAATTCAGCGCGGCTGCGGCTGGTTGGCGCGGGCGTCGGCGGCCATGATCCGGATGGTGGGCTTAAGCGCCCCCGCGATCTGGATGGCGTGAAGGCCGGGCGACAGGTCGAACCAGACGATCTTGCGAATGCCGGCGCAATCCGGGCCGTGGCCATGATCCACCGATGCAAGCGCGGTCGTGCCGGTGGCGACATCGATCCAGGCGGCGTCGGACAGGGCTATGCCGACGCGGGCCGGATTCTTGACGGCCAGAGTGAAGATGCCTGCATGGCTTTTGGGGACGGTCTTGCCCGGCGGGACCGCGAACTGAACCTGTGGGCCGGGGCGGAGCGTTGCCGTCAGCGGCTTGCCCAGGATCAGGCGGGGGGCGGTGGAAACCGTGGCTCCGGCGGTTGCGGTCCCGCTTTGCGGCCAGCTCGTCCAGGGTTCGGCCAGCGGCGGAGGACTGGCGCAGGGGGCGGGTGCGGCCTGGGCGCTGAGCGGGGCGAGGGCGAAGAGGAAGAGAAGCCGCTTCATTTCTGGTTCCTTCCGGATGTTTTCAGGGGTTAGGTTTGCGCATATGTGCCGGGGAGGCAAGCGCCTCATGAGGGGCTGAGGTTGCGCAATTCCCCTCCACCGCCTTCGGCGGTCCCCCTCCCCATCCTTGATGGGGAGGATTTGGAGGCGTCACTTTCTGCCGAACAATTTTTCGATGTCGCCATGCCCAAGCTTCACCCAGGTCGGGCGGCCATGATTGCACTGGCCGCTGCGGGGGGTGACTTCCATTTCGCGGAGCAGGGCGTTCATTTCCGCCACGCTCAATATCCGGCCTGCGCGGACGGAGCCGTGACAGGCCATGGTGGCGGCGACCAGATCGAGGCGCTCCTTCAAGGACAGGGCGCTATCATAGGCGGCAAGATCGTCGGCAAGATCGGACACCAGCCCCTGCACGTCGCCCTGCCCCAACATCGCCGGAGTGGCGCGCACCAACATGGCGGCGGGGCCGAAGCGTTCCAGTTCGAGGCCGAAATCCCTGAGTTCCGCGATGCGCGCTTCCAGCCGGTCGCAGGCAGGTTCGTCCAGTTCGACCACTTCGGGGAGCAGGAGCGCCTGGGCGGCCACTCTCTGCCCCTCCATGGCCCGGCGCATGCGTTCCAGGGTCAGCCGTTCATGGGCGGCGTGCTGGTCGACGATGACGAGGCCGTCTTCGGCTTCGGCCACGATATAGGTGCGGGCGACCTGGCCCCGCGCCACGCCCAGCGGGAAGCTGCTTCCTTCCGGGGCGGGCGCGGCGGCGGGTTCGGCGCGGGCTTGCGGCGGAGGCGTGATGAAGCTGGGGCGGCGGTCCGCCACCGAATAGCCGGGGACGGGCGCGCCAGCCGCTTCGAAGATCGGCATGGCGCCGATCGGCGTAGGGGAAAGAGGTTCGGGCTTCCATGCGGACAGGGCGGCGGGGTCGGCATGCTGGACGGCCCGGAAGCCTTCCGCGTCGAGGGCGCGGCGCAGGCCGGAGACGATCATGCCCCGGATCAGCGCCGGATCGCGGAAGCGCACCTCGGTCTTGGCGGGGTGGACGTTGACGTCCACCTCCAGCGGCGGAACGTCGAGGAACAGGGCGACGACCGGGTGCCGGTCCCGTGCCAGCATGTCGGCATAGGCGCCGCGCACCGCGCCGACGAGCAGCCGGTCGCGCACGGGGCGGCCATTCACGAACAGGAACTGATGATCGCCCACGCCGCGATTATAGGTTGGCAGCGACGCCACGCCGGAAAGGCGCACCCCTTCCCTTTCCAGCGCGACGATCACATGATTGTCCGCCAGCGCCCTGTCGGTGAGCGCGGCGACCCGGTCTTCCCGCGCTTCGTCCGCCTGCACGCCCAGCACGCGGCGGCCGTCATGCTCCATGCTGAAGGCGATGGCAGGATGCGCCATGGCGAGGCGGCGGACCACGTCCATACAGGCGGCATATTCCGCCTTGGCCGAACGCAGGAATTTGCGGCGGGCGGGGACTTTCCCGAACAATTGCTCCACTATGACGCGCGTGCCGGGCGGCAAGGCGGCGGGGCCTTCGTTCACCACCACGCCATTGTCGACGGTGCGGTTCCAGCCGTCGCTTCCCGCTGGGCGGCTGTCGATGGAAAGACGCGCCACGCTGGCGATAGAGGGCAGCGCTTCGCCCCGGAAACCCAGGGTGGCGACATTTTCGATGGCGTCGTCGGGCAATTTGGACGTGGCGTGACGTTCCAGCGCCAGCGCGATCTCCCCCGAGTCCATGCCGCAGCCGTCGTCGCTGACTTCGATCCGGTCGAGGCCGCCGTTGGAAATGCGGATGGCGATCCTGCGAGATCCGGCATCCACCGCATTTTCAACGATTTCCTTGAGCGCGCTGGCGGGCCTTTCGACCACTTCGCCCGCGGCGATGCGATTGACCAGATGTTCGGGCAGACGGCGTATTGACATTGATTAGTGACTAGCCCAAGCGAGCGCTTTCCGCGAGACACAAGCCTCAAGAAAATTTGCTGACCCAGGGGCGGGTGGAACGTGGGGCGAACTTTCCGACCGTCCCCGGTTCGCTTCGCCGGGGCGGCGGGCTGAACAGGAACAGGCATGTCGATCTTCTCGCGACTTTTCAAACTCTCCTCCCAGGACATGGCCATCGACCTCGGCACGGCGAACACCGTGGTCTATGTGCGTGGTCGCGGCATCGTGCTCAACGAACCCTCTGTGGTGGCGGTCGAGACGCTGAACGGCGTGAAGCGGGTGAAAGCGGTCGGTGACGACGCCAAGCTGATGATGGGCAAGACCCCCGATTCGATCGAGGCGATCCGGCCGCTGCGAGACGGCGTGATTGCGGACATCGACGTCGCGGAGCAGATGATCAAGCATTTCATCACCAAGGTGCATGGCGGCAAGTCGCGCCCCTGGCGCTTCCCGGAAATCGTGATCTGCGTGCCGTCGGGTTCGACCAGCGTGGAACGCCGCGCGATTCGCGACGCGGCAAGCAATGCGGGCGCGAGCCAGGTGTTCCTGATCGAAGAACCCATGGCCGCCGCCATCGGCGCCGACATGCCGGTGACCGAGCCGATCGGGTCGATGGTGGTCGACATCGGCGGCGGCACGACCGAAGTCGCGGTGCTCTCGCTGCGGGGCCTGGCCTACACCACCTCCGTCCGCGTCGGCGGAGACAAGATGGACGAGGCCATCGTCTCCTTCGTGCGCCGCCACCATAATCTGCTCATCGGTGAAGCGACCGCCGAACGGATCAAGAAGCAGTTCGGCGTCGCCCAGCCGCCCGAAGACGGCGTGGGCGAGACGATCCACATCAAGGGCCGCGACCTGGTGAACGGCGTGCCCAAGGAAATCTCCATCAACCAAGGGCAGATCGCCGACGCGCTGGCCGAACCGATCAGCACCATTGTCGAGGGCGTTCGCATCGCGCTGGAAAATACCGCGCCGGAACTGGCTGCGGACATCGTCGACCAGGGCATCGTGCTGACCGGGGGCGGCGCTCTGCTGAAAGGTCTGGATGACGAGCTGCGCGACGAGACCGGTCTGCCCGTCACCATCGCAGAAGATCCGTTGACCTGCGTCGCCATTGGCACTGGCCGGGCGATGGAAGATCCGATCTTCCGGGGCGTTCTCCAGACCGCTTAAGGGGGCAGCATGGCGCGGCCATCCAGCCGACGCCCCGGGCACAACCGGAAGGCGCAATATAGCCTCTTCGCCAGCTATGTCGTGGCGATGACCGGCGCCGCCGTCGGCCTGCTTCTGGTGGTTGTCGCCATTTTCGATCCGACCGGCTTCGCCGCGATCCGCATCGCGACGGCGGAGATCACGCGCCCGGCTTCCCTGACGCTCAAGAATATGGTGAGCGGGGTCGCTTCGGTCGATGAGGTGCTGACCTCCTTCTGGCGCGCCGGGTCGCAGAATGTCGCGCTGCGGCGGCAGGTGGAGAACGACCGCAACCGGATCATCGAGGCGAAGGCGGTGGCGCAGGAAAATCTGCGGCTCAAGAAACTGTTGAAGCTGGTCGAGGATGACGGCAGCGAATTGCTGACGGCGCGGCTGATCGCTTCCTCCTCTTCCAGCACGCGGCGCTATGCCCGGCTGAATGCGGGACGCTGGCAGGGGGTGCGGCCGGGAATGCCGGTGCGCGCGCCCGAAGGGCTGATCGGGCGCATCCATGTCACCACGCCCAATACGGCCGAAGTGCTGCTGCTGACCGACACCAGCAATATCGTGCCGGTGAGGCGGGCCGATGACAGCGTGCCCGCCATTTCCACCGGGCTTGGCGACGGAACTCTGGAAATCCGGGCATTGGCGGCGGGGCGCAATCCGTTCAAGCCGGGCGACCTGCTGGTGACGTCGGGGATCGGCGGGGTCTATCAGCCCAATATTCCAGTCGCGGTGATCGTGCGGATCGAAGGCGAGATCGCCTATGGCGTGCCGCTCGCCAATCCGTCCAGGGTCGACGCCGTGGTGGTGGAGCGTTCATTCGAGGAAACGGTGACGCGGAACGATGCCAATGCGCCGGTCGAGCCGCCCATTCGGCCGGAAGCGGGGGCGAACGCGGCCGCCGTGCCGCCGCCATGATCGACCCGCATCTGCAACATGTGCCGCGCCTGGGCCGTCATCCGTCACGCTTCCGGCTGGCGGGGACGCCGGTGATCACGGTGATGCTGGGGTCGCTGGTGACGGCGCTGCCCGTGATCGCGCAATCGCCGGTCATGCCGCCCTTCGGCCTGCTGCTGCTGCTGTCCTGGCGGCTGCTGCGACCGGATTTATGGCGCACATGGATCGGGGTACCGCTGGGCCTGTTCGACGACATCGCCAGCGGCCAGCCCATCGGGTCGGCCATGTTCCTGTGGACGCTGACCCTGATCGGCATCGATGCCGTGGAACATCGCATGGTCTGGCGTAGTTACCGGCAGGACTGGTTAATCGCGTCGGCGGCGATTATCTTCTGCATCGCCGGGGGCGTCTTCTTTGCGCGGATCACCGGCGGAGGAAATATCAAGCTGTTGCTGGTTGCGCCGCAAATGCTCTGGACCGTGCTGCTCTTTCCCTTCGTCGTTCGGCAATGCGCCCGGATCGATAGCTGGCGCGTAATGGCATGAAGCTGCCCCCGCTCAAGAAAAAGACCGTCACCGAAGCATCCCTGTCCTTCACATTCACGCGCCGGGCGATGGTGGTCGGCGGGCTGCAGGGGGCTGTCGGCGCGCTGCTGGTCGGGCGGATGGGCTGGATCAGCGTGGCGGAGAATGAGAAATATAATCTGCTGTCGGAGAGCAATCGCGTCAATCTGACGCTGATCCCGCCGCGGCGCGGGTGGATCGTCGACCGCAACGGGCGGCCGCTGGCGAACAACCGAACGGACTTTCGCGTCGACCTGATCCCCGAACGGGTGACGGATGTGGAGAACACGATCCGCAGCCTCGCCCATCTGCTGGCGCTGAGCGATGACGAGGTCGACCGCATCAAGGACGAGCTGGAAAAGTCGGCGGGTTTCCGGCCGGTGCAGGTGGCGGAAAAGCTGACTTACGATCAATATGCGGCGGTCAGCGTCCGCCTGCCCGACATGCCGGGGGTCGCGCCCAGCCAGGGCTTTTCGCGCAACTATCCGGCGGGCGCGACGGTCGGGCATCTGCTGGGCTATGTGGGCGCGGCGTCGGCCAAGGAATATGAGGAGCGGAAAGACCCGCTGCTGATCACGCCGGGCTTCAAGGTCGGCAAGGATGGGCTGGAACGGTCGTTCGACAGGGAATTGACCGGCAAGCCTGGCGCGAAGCGGGTGGAGGTGACGGCGCGGGGCAAGATCGTGCGCGAACTCACCACCCGGCCCGACACGCCCGGCAATCCGATCAAGCTGACCATCGATGCGGGCCTGCAGGAATATGCCGGGCGCAGGCTGGCGACGCAGAGCGGGTCTGTGGTGGTGATCGACTGCCATAATGGCGATGTGCTGGCCATGGCGTCCATGCCCAGTTTCGACCCCAACAGCTTTTCCGACGGCATCAGCCATCTGGAATGGGACATGCTGTCGAAGGACGACCATGTACCCCTGCGCAACAAGACGTTGCAGGGCCTCTATCCGCCGGGATCGACGGTGAAGCCGATGGTGGCGCTGGCGCTGCTGGAGGCGGGGATTTCGCCGATGGACACGGTGGGTTGCGCCGGCGCGATGCGGGTCGGCAACACGCTGTTCCACTGCCACAAGCGGCGCGGCCATGGGTCGCTCAACATGCGGGGCGCGATCGCGCAGAGTTGCGACATTTATTTCTACACCATGGCGCAGCGCATCGGCATGGACCGGATCGCCAGCATGGCCCGACGCGTCGGCATGGGACAGAAATTCGAGCTGCCCTTTCCCAGCCAGAGTTTCGGCACGGTGCCAGACCCGGCGTGGAAGCTGAAGAAATACAACCAGAAATGGCAGGTCTACGACACCGTCAACGCGACCATCGGTCAGGGCTATATGCTGATCAACCCGTTGCAGATGGCGGTGATGGCGTCGCGGCTGGCGACGGGGCGGCAATTGATGCCGAACTTCATTTTCGGCGCGCAGCGGCCCGTTCCGGCGCCTGTGGGCGTGAATGAGGAGCATCTGGTGACCATCCGCGACGCGATGAGCGCGGTGGTGAACGGCGGCGGCACCGGCGGCGCTGCGCGCATTCCCCTGCCCGGCGTGATGATGGCGGGAAAGACCGGCACGGCGCAGGTGCGCCGCATCACCATGGCCGAACGCGGCGGCGGCGTGCGCAGCAACGCATCCCTGCCCTTCAAGCTGCGCGACCATGCGCTGTTCCAGGGCTTCGCGCCGTTCGACAATCCGCGCTACGCCATCGCCTGCATCATCGAGCATGGCGGCCACCTCAACCGGATCGAGGACGCGCCGATGATCGCGGCGGACACCATGACCTACCTGTTCGACCAGGCGAAGGCGATGGAAAAGCTGGAGACGATCGAGAAGGATTGGGGCGGGCCGCCTGCCGAGCGGATGGCGCGGCAGATGGCGGCATACAGGCTGGCAAAGGCCATCGAAAAGGGCGAAGCGCCGCCCCCGGAAGCGGCCAATGCGGCGAATGCGGCCGAAGCAGGCAACAGCGCCGCCGCGCCTGCGGCTCCGGCTCCGCCGCCCGCTCCGGCGGAAGCCGACGATGCGCCTCCTCCGGCGGATGCCGCGCCATGAGCATTGTTCCAGAACCCCTGGCCGAATTTCCGTGGCGGGTGATCGGCATATTGCTGGCCATCGCCGGATTCGGAACGCTGGTGCTGTACAGCGCTGCGGGCGGCAGCATCACCCCCTGGGCAATCAACCAGGGCGTGCGCTTCGTCATATTCACCTGCATGGCGCTGGTGCTGAGCCGCATTCCGTTGGAAATGTTCGCCCGTTTCGCCTTTCCCGCCTATGGCGTCGTGCTGGTCGCGCTGTTCCTGGTCGAATTGATCGGCGGCGTCGCGGGGGGCAGCCAGAGGTGGATCAACCTGGGCTTCATGCAGCTTCAGCCTTCCGAATTCATGAAGCCGGTCATCGTGCTGGCGGTGGCGCGCTTCTATGCGCTGCTGCCGGTGGGCGAAATCAGGCGATGGAATGCCATCTGGCCTGCGCTGGTGCTGATCGGCGTACCGTGGGCGCTGGTGCTGGTGCAACCTGATTTGGGCACCGCGACGATGATCGCGGCGGGCGGAGTGACGGTGATGTTCCTGGCGGGATTGCCGCTGCGGCTGTTCGTCGGATCGGGATTGACGCTGGCCGCCATCGTGCCCATCGCCTTCAGCTTCTTGCACGATTATCAGAAGAACCGCGTACTGATCTTCCTCGACCCGGAAAGCGACCCGCTGGGCGCGGGATACCATATCAGCCAGTCGAAGATCGCCATCGGATCGGGCGGCATATTCGGCAAGGGCTTCCTGCAGGGCACGCAGAGCCATCTCGACTATCTGCCAGAGGGGCATACCGACTTCGTCTTCGCCACCATGGCGGAGGAGTGGGGGCTGATGGGCGGAGTGCTGCTGATCGGCGCGTTCATGCTGCTGTTCCGCTGGGGGATCGGCGTGTCGATGCGCGCGCAGGACAAATATGCGCGGCTGGTGGCAGCGGGGCTGACCACGACGATCTTCTTCTATGTCGCGATCAACCTGATGATGGTCATGGGCCTGGCGCCGGTGGTGGGCATTCCCCTGCCCTTCATGTCCTATGGCGGATCGTCGATGCTGACGGTCATGCTGTGCGTCGGCATCATCATGGCCATCGAACGGTCGGGGCGTCGGCGGAGCAGGCCAGGAAGCTGGGGCTGACACCGCCCGGTTCGCAAAAATTAGCGTGGCCGAGCGATTTCCTGTTTGCAAAGTACGAAGCGACTGCTAACAGCCCGCCCACGCCAAGGCGACGGCCCATATGGGACTAGCCGAAAGCGGGTGTGGACGCATAGCTCAGTTGGTAGAGCAGCTGACTCTTAATCAGCGGGTCCTAGGTTCGAGCCCTAGTGCGTCCACCACATTCCTGCGGATCAAGGCATAAGCCGAAAGCAGGCGTGGACGCATAGCTCAGTTGGTAGAGCAGCTGACTCTTAATCAGCGGGTCCTTGGTTCGAGCCCAAGTGCGTCCACCAAATTCTCTAGTGAAATCAATAGTATGCAAGGAAATCGCCGCAAGGTGATTTTCTCTTTTTGCGTTTTGCGCTACAAACTGCGCTACAGATTCCATGTGATGCGCGGCTCCAGGATGTTCAAAAAAGTGCCGGCACAGCTGATGCCCGGGGGCCGCATCCCGTCACGACATGACTGGCACCCGCATGGATGCACCGCGGGTACGGGCGATTCGCGTGTTCAGATAACGCGCGGAGTTCAGCCAGAGGCTGTTCTACACCGTTGGCGATGGGCGAATTGCCCCTGCGGTCCTAGGCGCGTGCCTCACGCGCTTTCAATAATGCGTCGCGATCGGCTTTACGCAGATCGATCCAGTCGTCGATTTCGGACGATATCCAGCGGTTTGTCCCGACGCCCAACTTTATCGGCGCGGGAAACCGCCCTTGCTTGATCAGGCGTGCTACATGCTGCCGGGTGAAAGGAATGCCCTTCGCCTTCAGGTCGGAGAACGCGAGCAGGTCAGGCATGGTAACATCCAATCTGACCGTCTGCTGACTCCAGAGGCGCGATTGGGGAAATGGAGCTACCGGCAGCGATCTCTCCACGGCTTGCGCTTTCTCCCTTCCCCCTCCTCTTCCGATAACTCTGAGATGATCGGACGATGCAGCGACCACAGGGTGCAAAAGGGCGCCACACTCGGCCAGAAGCATTCTGATTGAAATAGTGCATGGATCGCTGACCCGTCGGGCAGCGCGGGGAGACCACAACGCAATGTCAGGTTAGCATTTCACGGAAAGTCCCCAAAGGGGCCAAGATCGCATTTTTGGGCAATCCAGTGCCTACTTGTCGGCTCTCGGTGCTTTATAGCCTTACACGAGGCTAGGACGCCAAGGCTACCGCGCCAATACCACGCCGATCCTGAGGCGTGTCGCATTGCGGTCATAGTCGAACAGATTCTCGCCATAGCCGACGAAGAACTGCCTTCAGAAGGAAGACGAAGCCAAAGACAAATGCGGCTGTCCGCCCGGATTGGCGCGGATGAATGTCAGGCTGGCAATTGGGCATTGTCTTCCTCATGGCGCGCGCGATAGTCCTGCCCGGCAGCGTTCAGGCCCGCGAGCGCGAAACGATGCAAATGGTCCGCCAGCGCCCGGCGATCGATCCGCAATATGTCCCTGCCCGGTGCGGGCAGGTTATCGCCGGCGATCAGCAGCATGGCGCATGGCGCGGCCACGCTGATCAGGCAGCAGAGCAGTTCCGGCGCGCCGATGGGTATCCCGCTCACGTCGCTCAATATCCGCAGCGCGACGCGAAGCTTGGGCGGCGCTTCCTCGTCGCGCAGGACGGCAAAATGCGCGGACGGCGCCGCAAGTTCCCGAACCAGCACGGCAGTACTCCAATGCGAGGGCCCGGCGAGGCGGCCGACGATGGCATCGAGCAGCGTGCCAAGCTTTTCTTCGGGCATCACCTGGCTTGCAGATATCCGCTCGAGTTCCTCAAGCCGTACAAACCGTCGATGCGCCTCGACCAGCACGGCCCGGTAGAGGCCATCGCGATTGCCGAAATGATAGTTGATCGAGGCAAGGTCGACTTCCGCCTTCGCGGCGATCGCCTTGCTCGTGGTAGAGGCCAGCCCCTGCGACGCGAACAATGTGCCAGCGCTTTCCAATATGCGCGCGCGGGTCGCCGCACCGTCCGACCGGGGGCCTCGGAGGGGTTTGCCATTCATGATTTGCTCTTGAACCGGATCAGATTGTAGGACAAGTCGAACATTAAATCCGATTTAGACTAACATTCTTTTCGCCGCAGTCCTCACCGTCCGGAGTCGTCACATGCACAATCGCACCCTTAGTATCCTCGGCATGGCCGGACTGGCGCTGAGTGGGTGTGGCGGGAAAGATGCCGGCAAGACCGAACTTGTCCTTCAGGGCAATGTCGATGTGCGGCAGGTTTCGCTCGCGTTCGAGGACAGCGGCCGCATCGCACAAGTGCGGGCGGAGGAAGGTGACAGCGTGAAGGCGGGAAGCATCCTGGCCACGCTCGATACCGTGTCGCTCAACCTGCAGGCCGAGGAAGCCAAAGCCCAGGGCGAGGTGCAGCGGCAGAATCTGCTGCGCCTGCGCAATGGCTCCCGGCCGGAGGAAATCGCCCAGGCCCAGGCGCGCCTGACGTCGGTGGAAGCCGAGGCGGCGCGCGCGGAAGGTGATCTCGCGCGTCTTCGCGGCATTGCCGCCTCGACCCAGGGGCGCGGGGTCAGCGCGCAGGATGTCGATCATGCCAGCAAGACGGCAGTGGCGGCGCGGGCAAGGGCGCGCGAACAGGCCGAAGCGCTCCGCCTTGCCCGGCGTGGCCCGCGGGCGGAAGATGTCGCGGGTGGTGAAGCCCAGGTGAAGGCGGCGCAGGCGCAGGTCGCGCTGCTCCAGCACCGGATCGACCAGGGCGTGCTGCGCGCGCCGGTCGATGGGGTGGTGCGCTCGCGCCTGCTCGAACCGGGCGACATGGCCTCGCCGCAGAAGGCGGTGTTCGCCATCGCCCTCGCTGATCCCAAATGGGTGCGGGTCTATGTGAACCAGCCCGACCTTGGCCGCATCAAGCCGGGCATGGCGGCGAGCGTGGTCAGCGACAGCATGCCCGATCAACCGGTGCCCGGCAGGATCGGCTATATCTCGTCGGTCGCCGAATTCACGCCCAAGTCGGTCGAAACCGAGGAACTGCGGACCAGCCTCGTCTATGAGGTCCGGGTGCAGGTCGAGGACAAGGCCAACCGCCTGCGGCTTGGGCAGCCGGTGACGGTGCGGATCAATACCGGCAATGGCGGCGCGGCGCGGTGAGCGAGCCCGACATAACGGTCGCGATCGAGGGCTTGCGAAAACGCTTCGATGCGCCCGACGGCAAGCCGTTCGATGCGATCGACGACATCTCGCTGACCGTCCGCGCGGGCGAGCTGACCGCCTTCGTCGGTCCCGACGGCGCGGGCAAGACCACGCTCATGCGAATGATGGCGGGGCTGCTGCGCCCCGACGAGGGCAGCCTCAATGTGCTGGGCATCGACGTGCGCGCCGATCCGCAATCGGTGCAGAACCGCATCAGCTATATGCCTCAGCGCTTCGGCCTCTACGAGGATCTGAGCGTCCAGGAAAATCTCGATCTCTACGCCGACCTCCACGGCGTGCCGCAGGAGGTGCGCCGCGAGCGCTTCGGCCGGATGCTCGAGATGACCGACATGGCGCGCTTCACCGACCGGCCGGCGGGCAAGCTGTCGGGCGGCATGAAGCAGAAGCTGGGGCTAGCCTGCACGCTGGTGCGCTCGCCCGACCTGCTGCTGCTCGACGAGCCGAGCGTCGGGGTCGATCCGCTCTCGCGCCGGGACCTGTGGAAGATCATCGACCAGCTCATCGCCGACGAGCAATTGAGCGTCATCGTCAGCACCGCTTACATGGACGAAGCCGAGCGCTGCGGGCAGATTTTCGTTTTCCATCACGGCAGGATACTGGCCGACGGCCCGCCGGATGCGCTGCGAAAGAGGGCCGAAGGCCTCGGTTATGTGGCCGACGCCTTGCCGGATCGGCCCGCGCGGGTTCTCCAGGCCCGCCTGATCGATGCACCGGACCGGATCATCGATGCGGTTCCCAAGGGCGGCGACGTTCATTTCATTCGCAGGCCGCAATGCGACGAAGCAGCGCTGGCCGACCTGCTGTCCGACACAAGGGTCCAGCCACGCGACGCCGAACTCGAAGACGCCTTCATGCTGCTGTTGCGCGAGCATGAGAACGAGCCGGCACAAGCAGCCGATGATGCGAACACGAACAAGGAAGACGGGGATCGGTACGGTACGGCCGAAACCGCGTCGCCATCTGCCGGGGAACGGGACGGGCCAGTGATCGTCGTGCGGGATCTCGTCCGCAAGTTCGGCGATTTCACTGCCGTTGCCAGCACGTCCTTCGACGTGCAGCGCGGTGAGATCTTCGGGCTGCTCGGCCCCAATGGCGCGGGCAAGACCACCACATTTCGCATGCTGTGCGGCCTGCTCCCGGCGACCAGCGGTCATCTCGAGGTGGCGGGTGTCGATCTGCGCACGGCACGCGCCAAGGCGCGGGCACGGATCGGCTATGTCAGCCAAAAGTTCGCGCTCTACGGCAACCTCTCGGTCAGGGAGAATCTCGAATTCTTCGCCGGCGCTTATGGTCTGCGCGGCGAGCGGAAACGCGAGCGGGTCAAGGCGGTGATCGCGCAGTTCGATCTTGATGCGTCGGCGCAGAGCGGCATCCTGCCGGTCGGTTACAAGCAGCGGCTCGCCATGGCGGCGGGGCTGCTGCACGAGCCCGACATCCTCTTCCTCGACGAGCCGACCAGCGGCATCGACCCGCTCGCGCGCCGCGCCTTCTGGCGCACGATCACCAGCCTGGCGCAGGGCGGCGTCACGATCATCATCACCACCCATTTCATGGAAGAAGCGGAATATTGTGACCGCATCGCCATCCAGGATGCCGGCGAACTGCTCGCGCTCGGAACGCCTGCCGAGGTGCGCGAACAGGCCGGCGACGACGCAAGCGACATGAACGAGGCTTTCATCGCCATCGTCGAACAGAACCGTGCCCGCCAAACCAATGAGAAGGTGGCCGCATGAGCAGCGCCTCAGGCTTCCACAGGCGGCTGATCGCGCTGACCCGCAAGGAAGTGCGCCAGCTCCTGCGCGACAAGAGCAACCTGTTCGTCGGTCTGCTGCTGCCGCTCGCGCTCATCTTGCTGTTCGGCTACGGCCTGTCCTTCGACGTGAAGGATGCGCCGGTCGCGATCGTGCTGGAGGATCGCTCCCCCGCCGCTCAGGAAGCGGTCGCGGGGATCGGCGGCTCACCCTATCTCGTGCCCGTCGCAGCCGCGAGCATGGACGAGGCCGTCAGGCTGATCCGCGCGCATAAGGTCGAGGGCATCGTGCGTGTGCCGGTCGATTTCTCCCAGCGCCGAGCCGCGGGCGATGCGCGGATACAGCTTATCGTCAACGGCGCGGATTCGACGACAGCGTCCGCAATCGAAGGCTATGTGAACGGCGGGATCCAGACAGCCTCTCGCCATATAATGGATCGATCCGGTAGCGGATCGGGAGGCGGTATCACGCTGGTGCAGCGCACCTGGTTCAACGAGGCGGGCGTCAGCACCTGGTATCTGGTGCCCGGCCTCCTCGTGCTGGTGATGACCCTGATCGGCGCGTTCCTCACCTCGCTGCTGATTGCGCGGGAATGGGAGCGCGGCACGTTGGAATCGCTGTTCGTGACCCCGGTTCGCCCGCTGGAGCTCGTGCTCTCCAAGCTTGCGCCCTATGTGGTGATCGGCGCGATCGATATGGGCGTCTGCCTGATATCAGCGCGCTTCCTGTTCGAGGTGCCGATCCGCGGCTCGCTCCTCGTCATCATTGTCGCCTCGCTGCTCTACCTGATCGTCGCGCTGCTGCTCGGCCTGTTCATCTCGGGAACGACCCGTAACCAGTTCGCCGCCAGCCAGATGGCGCTGCTGGCGAGCTTCATGCCGGCGATGATGCTGTCGGGCTTTGTCTTCGACCTGCGCAATGTGCCGCTGGTGATCCAGATCGTCAGCCAGCTTCTGCCCGCAACGCACTTCATGGAGCTGGTGAAATCGCTGTTCCTCGCCGGGACGATCTGGCCAATGGTCCTCAAGAATTGCGCGATTCTCGCCGCCTACGGCGTCCTGCTGGCCTTCGTCACCGGGCGCACCTTGCGCAAGAGGCTGGACTGATGCGCGTTGCTGGACTGACACTCGGCGCCGACTTCATCGCCTGGCTCGCCCAGACCTTCGCGCTCGTCCGCAAGGAGATACTGGCGCTGGTCAAGGATCCCGCCAACCGCACGATCCTGTTCGCCCCGGCCCTCATGCAGGCCCTGCTGTTCGGTTATGGCGCGACCTACGACCTGACCCATGTGCCCTATGCGGTGGTCGACCAGAGCCGTAGCGCCGCCTCCACCGAATTGCTTGCGCGGCTCGACGGCACCGGCGTGTTCCGGCGCGAGGCGGCGCTCGCGTCCAACGCGCAGATCGGCGACCTCATCGACAGCGGCAAGGTGCTGCTCGCGATCAGCATCCCGTCCGACTTCGAGCATCGGTTGACCGTGGGCGATACCGCGCCGATCCAGATCATCCTTGATGGCCGCAACAGTTCGACGGCGGGGGCGGCGGCAGGCCAGATCGGCGCGATCGTTGCCGATTATGGCCGCTCGTTGGGCGGCAGCCCGCCGATCACCGTCGAGCGGCGGGCCTGGTATAATCCGAACCTGGAATCGCGCTGGACGCTGATGCCCGCAATGATCGCGGCGCTGAGCTTTTTGCAGACCCTGCTGCTGTCGGCGCTGTCCGTCGCGCGCGAGCGCGAACAGGGAACGTTCGACCAGCTGCTGGTGACGCCGCTGGGTCTGATGCAGATCCTGATCGGCAAGGCTATTCCCTCGATCCTCGTCGGCCTCATCCAGTCGACCATCATCCTGCTCATCATCCGCTTCTGGTTCGAGATTCCGATGAACGGTTCCTACTGGCTGCTCTATCTGGGGCTCGTCACGTTCACGGCCGCGGGTGTCGGCATCGGCATGTCGATCTCGGCCCTGTCGCTCACCATGCAGCAGGCGATGCTCTATACCTTCCTGCTGGTGATGCCGTTGATGCTGTTGTCGGGCATGCTGACGCCGGTGCGCAACATGCCGCAGATCCTCCAACTCATCACCTACGTCAATCCGCTGCGCTTCGGCATCGATATGGTGCGCCGCATCTATCTTGAGGGCGCGGTCTTCGCCGATGTCGCCCTCGACTTCGTGCCGATGCTGGTGGTGGCAGCCATTACCCTGCCGCTCGCCGCATGGCTCTTCCGCAACCGCCTCGCCTGATGAACTGGACTTTCGCCATGCCCTTCATTCCGCCCGCATCTAGCATCCCGATCCGGCAGGCAATTGCTTCTTCCCTGATGGCACTTGCCCTGGCCGGCTGCACCATGGGACCGAACTTCACGAAGCCGGCGCCCTCCGCGCCCGCCGACTGGACGAGTTGGCGCAGCGGCGACGCCAGCCTGCATGGGGCCATCGGCACGGACGCCACATTGCCTGCCGATTGGTGGCGGGCGTTCAATGATCCCGTGCTGGATGAACTGGTGCGCCGCGGTTTCGCCGCGAGCCCGGACCTCCAGACCGCCGCGCTGCACGTCGCGCAGGCGCGCGTCCAGCGTGGTAGCGCGGCGGTGCAGGGCTTGCCGCAGATCAATGCCAGCGGGCAGGTGTCGCGCCAGCGCCAGAGCGAACATGGCGCCAGTACGCGGCTGCTCAACGTGGTATCGAGCTCCTCGTCAGGTTCTGATCGGGATGCCCTGGTCAAGCTATTGAGCGAGCCGTTCACGCTCTACCAGACCGGGCTCGACGCCTCCTGGGAGCTCGACCTTTGGGGCAAGGTCCGGCGGTCGCTCGAGGCGGCCGATGCGGGCGTCGCGCAGCAGGCCGCGCTGCTCGATCATGCCCGGCTCAGCCTTGCCAGCGACGTCGCGCGCAATTATTTCGATCTGCGCGCGACCCAGCGCAAGATTGCGCTCGCGCGGGAGGACATCACGGCGCTCAAGGAACGCACCGATCTTCTCTCGGCCCGCACCACGGGTGGGATTAACAATCACTTCGATCTCGAACGCCAGCGTAGCGAATTGCAGGGGATCGAGGCGCAACTGCCCGCGCTGCTCGCCCAGGAAGCCGCGCAGGCCAACCAGATCGCCCTGCTGCTGGGGGAACGGCCCGGCGCCCTAGGCGATCTGCTGAAGCCGGTGGCCGATGCCGGCAAGCCCGCGCTGCCCGATCTGGCGCTCGGCCTTCCCTCCGAGATCGCGTTGTGCCGGCCTGATATCCGCGCGGCAGAAGCCCGGTTGCACAGCGTCACTGCCAATATCGGTGTCGCCAAAGCGGACATGTATCCGAGCATCCGCCTCGGCGGTGGGTTCAACCTCGAATCCTATCGAGCCGAGAACCTGTTCGACTGGGCGAGCCGCGCCTGGTCGATCGGGCCGAGCGTCAGCCTGCCGCTGTTCGATGGCGGGCGGCGCAAGCGCGTCGTCCAGCTTCGCGAGCTGGAGCAGAAGGAAGCGGCGGTCTCCTACCAGCAGACCGTGCTTCAGGCCTGGCAAGAGATCGACGATGCGCTCAATGGCTATACCGCCGAGCAGCAGCAGAACGCGATGCTGGCCGCGCGGCTCGACAGCGCGCGGGCCGCGTTCGATCTGGCATCCGCGCGCTATCGGGGCGGGGTCATCACCTGGCTGGACGTCATCGACAGCCAGCGGACGATGCTGCAGGCGTCGCGCGATCTGGCGGACAGCAATGGGCGCCTCGCAACCCGCTATGCCGCGCTCAACAAGGCGATCGGGAACGCATCGGAATCGACGGCAGCTAAAGCGAATTGAGTGCGGCGCCAGAAGCGGCGATGAGCAAAGCCACCGATGTTCATCAACGTAAGGTGTTGTCAGGATGTTTGCCGGGCGCGCGCCGCGATGCGCTTGCGGGCCACGCCGATATGCGCAACCGGTGCCGCCTTAATGCCACGTTCTTCATTGGATCGATGATCGACGCGGACATCATATCCCAGCGCCGCGAACTTATCGTTCAGGACCCTCGCCCAAGCGGCACGGATGTCGAGCAGCTTCCCGCGACTGTTCCATTCGCGCGGTTTCTGGCCAAACAGCCCGTCAACGATCGGACGGGTCGGTATCAGCAGATAGCCATGGTGGCGCTTGCCCCTGGGCGTGTCGCCCATCTCGATCAGCGTCAGGTCGGCGGCAAAACCCGCGACGCAAAATATCTCGCTGGCGAAACGCCGCAGGACCGCGATCGACGCCGGCAGGTCCAGTTCATCGGGCAGCGCGACGTCGAACTGCCTGGCGAGCTGCGCGTCCTTGCGGATTTCGGCTGCTGCCAATGCGTTCCAGAAACACTCGCGATCCTCCCACTGCGCGGGGGCCCCGGACGGCAGTATCAGCGCCGACCAGGCGACCGCCCGCTTGTTCGCGAAATTGGAAAACCGGCCGTAGCGCTCATCGTACAGCCGGCAGCTGTTTTGCCAGGCCGCGGCCGCGACGATGCTGCGTCCAGCGCCGCGGCTGATGATATTCACATGGAAATGAAAGATCGCCATCTTTTCCTCCTGTCCCAGCGTCACGCCCGAACCGGACCGTCAATTTTCATGACCGGTCCTTCCCGTCGTTCCGCGACCATTCCGGCAAGAGGTCCTGTTTCAACCCGGTGATCACCGCGTCCGAGATCGCCTCGATGCACTTGCGCTCGATGTAGGCGAGGTCGCCGTGGATCAGTTGCCGCGGGAACCGCATGCGTTGGCCCGCATAGAGGACAGGCAGCGCGATATGCGCGGTCGATGCACCGAGCCGGAGCAGTGCGATCAGATGATCCTCCAGCCTTATCCCCGGATCGCCGGACTCGATCGCGCGATACCAGCGCAGGCTTCCGCCCATTTCGGTGGCGACCTCCAGCTGCGTCAAACCGAGCGCCTTTCGCGCCTGCCTGATCTTCTCGCCGGAGAGCTTCTTGAGTTCCTTGAAGATCGACAGGTCGACGTCGGCGAATTTTCCATCGGATGCCATATGTCCTTCCTCCCCGGTTCGGCCCGTCGGGCTCTGTGGGTTATCCGGCGAAGGTAGAATCGCGAAGCGGTCGGCATCAAGAATAGATGCCGATGATTTTAGAGGAATATTTCTGCTCATTTGCAACGGATGCGCGAGCATATTTATTTTCTGACGCGCAATGGGCAGATAATTTCCCGTTTCCTCCACATCGGATCATTCAGGAACTTCATTGTCGAACCGGCACCGGATCAGGCCATGTGATCCCGAAAGCGAGTTTATAAGGCTAAGTTCGCATATTTACGGCTAATATCGCCATTTCAGGCACTACGCTGCCGGGTCCTGTTGCAATCCTCTTCGTTTCAAATCACTCAGATCGTGTTCCGAGGGTTCAAGTCGAATCGGACCTGATACTTCGGACCATTAAGTATTCATCAACCATGGCGCGGGGCGCCAGCATGGAGTCGTGCATGATGCCGATTGCCAAAGCGATGACGGCTGCCCTGGGCGCACTGATCGTCACGACGACGGCCTGTGCCGGACCCGGCGGACATGGCCGACAGACAGTTGTCGCGCCGGTGGCCGAGCAGCCGCGCATCGTGGTGGCGACGGTCGATGGGTTCGTTCTGCGCGCCGCCGCGACGAACCGGACGGAGCCGATGCCCGCAACCGTCACCGCCGATCACATCCCGGTGGGAACGGGCACGCATATCGATGCGCGCCTGCTCTCCCGCCCCGCCAGCACTCTTCAGGAGACTTCGCATGCGCATCCGTAAGTTGGGGGCCACAACCCTCGCTCTCCCCCTGTTGGTTGCCGCTCAAGGCGCGGCGTTCGCGCAAGCCGCCGATCCGCTTACCGCCGCCGCGCGCGACGCGGAAAGCGAATTGCGGCAGACATTCGTCAATCTGCAATTCGAGGATTTCGGGCCGGCGCCCGTCAAGGGCCCGATCTATCAGGCGACGGCAGGCGGCCGCATCATCTATTATGCGCCTGACAGCGAACATCTGCTGTTCGCGGAAATCTACGACCGCAACGGCCAGAACCTCACCGCGCTGGCGCAGAACACCGCTTCAGCGAAGAAACTCGCCGGGATCGACACCGGCATGGCTCTCGCCATCGGTCCGGCGGGCGCGCCCACGGTTGTCGAATTCACCGATCCCGATTGTCCCTATTGCCGCGCGCTCGAGCGCTTCTGGGCGGCGAAGGCCGCCGAAGGCAAGCCGGTACGGCGCCTGATCTTCTTCGTCTCCGGCATCCACGCCGAGGCCGCCGCCAAGGCCGAGCATGTCCTTTGCTCCCCGGACAAGGAAGCGGCGTTCAAGGCGATCTACGCCGGAGCCGCGCCCACGCCTTTGCGCACATGCGCGGAAGGTAAGGCCAGGGTCGAGGCGCATGCAGGAATCGTCGGCAAGACCGGCATCACCGGCACGCCAACCCTGATCGCGGACGGACAGATGATTTCCGGTTTCCGGCAGGCCGAGATCGAGGCGTTCCTCGACGGTAAGAAGGCGCTCGCCAATGCCGGCCGCTGATCGCCTTCCGGCTCCTCACATCGCGAACGCGCGGTGCATCGGCCCTGCCGCTGCCGCGCAAATCCCAATGCCGGCGGCGGGACCCGAACCGGGCCGTCCAGCCTCGCCGTCGGCCGACAGCGATCCTCATCGATGCCGGCAAGCAGTCCCCGGAGCGGCCCATCTTCCCTGGAGCAAGTGCATGTTGAAAACACTCGGCAGACAATCCGCCTCAATCGCCAATGTCGGCATTCCCGTAACCCTGCTCGCGCTGCTCGGGGCCGGTGGGGCTCACGCCTTCTCGGCGCCGGCGGCCGGCGACCTCGGCTACGACATCTACGATATCGTGGTCAATCAAGGGGTCAAAGGCCCGCTCGGCTTCGTCGGCGGCGTCGCGGCCTTCCTGTTCGGCGTGAGCAGGCTCTTCTCGAACATCATGATCGGCATCCCGACCATCGTGGCGGCCGTCTGCCTGATCAAGGCGGACTCGATCCTCCAGACATTCGGAATGGTCATCTGACGGATTGGTCCGCCGCCGCGCCTGGGCGCGGTCGGCGGACCTCAACGGGCCAGGGCGCATGAGGCGCACTGGCGGGACAACCCCCGAAGTTCAACCAGCTTCGCAGGGAGGTCACGACGCAAGGAGGAGAAGGCTCGTGGACGAGCGGCTACCCCAATATCTGCACAAACCTGTCCAGATCCTGTGGTTTGGATCGGACGAGTTCGTGCTCGTGATCACGGTGATCTTCGTCGCCGTGATCGTGGGCGGGATGCTCGGTTGGGCGCTCGTCGCGGGTCTTCTCCTTTTCGTTCCCTGGCTCCGCACCAAGCCGCGCGGCTTCATCCCGCACATGGCCTGGCGCTGGGGGCTTGTCCGCTGGTCCAACTATCCGGGTCCGACCCAGACCCGGTTCTACGAGTGAGGCGGGCCATGTTCGGACGCAAATCCCCCGACACACCCCCACGCGATCCGCTGATCGGCAAGCCCGGCAGCTATGGCATCCACCGCTACCTGCAGGGAGCGAGCAACCTGTTTGAGGAGAACCGACTGCTGAAGCTCGCCGTCATCGGCCTGTTCGGTATCACGGCGGTGCTGGGCATGGTGATCTACACCTCCAACCAGAACACCCGGACGGTCATCGTCCCCTTCGGCGCGGGCGGCGACCTCTATGTCACGGGCGGCGAGCCGTCCGAGGCCTATCTGCGCTCGATGACTCGCAATGTCGTGTCGCTTTCGGGAACCTATTCAGCCTACTCGGCCGACCGGCAGTTCCAGGAACTGCTGAGCATCACGCATCCGTCCACCTACAACAGCCTGCGCGACAGCCTCAACCGGCTGCTCGACGAACTGGCCAACAACCCCACGCTCTCGATCGCGACCTACATCCGTCCCGATCAGCCCGTGACCTGGACCCGGACCGAGATACTCGTGCCGGTCGAGAAGGTCCGGGTGATCGGCGGCGTGATCCGCAAATTCCGGGGCAATCTGCGGATTCGCTACGTGATCGACAATGGCCGTTTCTGGCTGACCGCCCTTACCGAGGAAAATTTCGATGCGAACCCCCGTTAAGCGGGCGTTGGCGCTCGCCCTCCTGGCCACGCCATTGCCCTCAATGGCGCAGACCGTCACCGCGCTGCCCGATCAAACCAGCACCATTCGCCTGTCCAATCGCGACATCAACCATGTCGTCTGCGCGGGCGGCGAAATCGAGGACGTCAGGTTTTCGGCCGAAAAGGCGATCGCCGTCGAGCGTGCCGGATCGGACGCCTGGATCAAGTTCCTCGTTCGCGAGATCGACGATGCCGGGATGGTGACGCGCAGCTTCGTCACCGTACCGTCCGAATTCTTCATCACCTGCAACGGCGCGGTCTATGCGCTCTATGCCGAGCCGTCGGACATTCCGGCGCAGACGGTGTTGCTCCAGCCCGGTGCTCCCCAGCGCGCCCGCGCCAATGAGGAACTGCTAGGGCCCCTGGTCGAAGAAGAACGGGCGGTCTCGATCACGCTCTCGATGCTCCAGGACCGGATCCCGGCGAGCTTCACCAGCGTCGCGCCGCGATCAGGTCCGATCCGGCTCCGGGCGCTGCCGGGCGCCACGCTGGAGGAACGACGCCGGATCGAGATCGACGGGTCCGGCCTCTCGGCATCGGAATATCTGGTCTCTGCCGCTGGCGGCGCGCAGCTCGACGAACGCGGTTTTCTCGACGGCGCGCTCGGCGCCAACATCTTCGCGATCACGCTCGACCGGGGCAATATCGAGGCCGGGGAAGCCGCGCGGCTGATCGTCGTTCGCCGGGGAGCCGGGCAATGAGCGGCGGGGACTCTCGCGGCGGTCGCGGGCCCCGCGGGCGCGGTCCTGACGATCGCGCGGAGGAACTCGACCTCGACGGCTATGAGGCGGACCGCCCTCGTTCTGGCGAGAATACGCGCGGCCCCGCGCTGCTCGATCTCAAGACGCGGTGGCAAACGCTGACCGCACGCCAGCAGCTGCGCTTAAGGCAGCTTGGCGTCGCCGGCGCGATCGGCGTGCTGGGGCTCGGCCTCTATACGGCGAGCGGCAACAAGACCGAGCAGGCCGCGCCATCGCCCAGCTCGAAGCTCGACATGGGCGCGGGGCTTCGCGGCGACAGCCTCGAGGTCAAGCTGCGCGGCGACCTCCAGAAGATCCTCGACGGACAGCAATTGCTCGGCGATCGCGTCACCGCCATCGAGGAAGGCAAGGTCGTGCCCGGCGCCGGCACGCCGCCCCATGCGCTCGACGGCGATCTGCCTCCGGCAATACCCGGCTCGGTTCCCGATTTTCCCGAACCGCCCGCGACCGGTGACATCGATCCGTCCGTCGCGAAGCCGCCCTCACCGCCTGCCGCGCCGCCCGCGCCTCCGGCCCCGCCGGTCGAGAAGACCGTGGGCGCGATCGGCGCCGCGACCAGCCCGGTCGCGGCCGCCGATGGGGCACAGGCCGCTAAAAAAAAGACGCGGACCATCTATTTGCCACCTGGTTTCATGAAGGCGCGGCTCCTCACCGGGATCGATGCGCTGGCGAGCCGGGATGCGACCAACAATCCCGAACCATTGATCGCGCGGGTGCAAGCCCCCGCCGTCCTGCCCAATGACGTCAAAGCCAACCTCGCCGGCTGCTTCGTCATCGGCAACGCCACCGGGTCGCTCGCGAAGGAACGGGTCGAGGTCCAGTTGGTCAGCCTCTCCTGCGTCGATTTCGACGAACGCTCGGTCGTCGACCAGCCCATCAAGGGCTTCTTCGTCGACGCCGACGGCAAGAAGGGCCTCTCCGGCAAGGTCGTCACCCGCGCCGGGGCTGCGCTCGCCCGCGCGTTCATCGCCGGCACCATCACCGGGGTCGCCGATACGGTCCAGAACACCGTCGGTGACGTCTCGACCTCGGCGCTGGGTTCGGTGCGCACGCTCGATGCGGGCGACGCCGCACAGGCCGGCATCGCCGGCGGCCTGTCGCGATCGTCCGAGAAGCTCACGGATTTCTATCTCGATCTCGCGCGTCAGGCGGGGCCGATCGTCGAGGTCGGCGCGGCGAAGGACGTCGTGGTCGTGATTCAGGAGGGCGTCACCCTCGAAATCAAGCCGACCGCCGGGAGCAAATTCTGATGCGCCGGCTCCTCATCCAACAGGGAGTATCGCCCATGCGGCCTCTATCGCCCGCGCGCCGATCGCGCGCCCTCTCCCGGCTTCTTCCGGTCTGCGCCGCCTTCATGCTGAGCGGCTGCGCCACGCTGGGTTCGGTCATGTCGCCCTATAGCGAGAAGTTCAGCTGCAAGAACGACGATCATGGCCAATGCATCCATCCTGAGAAAGCCTATGCCGATGCCGTTGCGGGCGTCGCATCGAAGTCCGATCCGGCGGTCACCAGGGACAGGAAACTGCTCAAGGACGGCAAGTCCGCACGCAGTTCGGGCGGATCAGGCTCTGGCAAAGCGGCATCGGGCGCCTTCGCCGGTTATCGCGACAGCGTCTATCGCGAGCTGCAGGGGCTGATCGAGCAGCCGGTCACGCCGATGCTCAAGCCCCCGCGTTCGGTC
Organism: Sphingobium sp. JS3065; assembly: GCF_026427355.1. Classification (NCBI taxonomy): domain Bacteria; kingdom Pseudomonadati; phylum Pseudomonadota; class Alphaproteobacteria; order Sphingomonadales; family Sphingobiaceae; genus Sphingobium; species Sphingobium sp. JS3065. The sequence continues at coordinate 1,052,087 of NZ_CP102664.1, read as the reverse complement.
CGCACGCTGATCCTGCCCTATGCCGACCGGCAGCGTCCCGACCGGCTCTACATGCCGCGCTATGTCTATTCGCTGGTCGAGCGCCCGCAATGGGTGGTCGGCGACTATCTTGTCGCCCCGGTTTCGCCCGCGTCCCGCGTGAACGTGCTCGAACAGGTCCGGGACCACCTCGACGATGGCCAGAATGAAGTGGGCCCCCGGCCATGACCAGCTATCAATCGGGCATGACGCTGGCGCGGCTGCGCCGCAGCGTCGAGCGCGACAGCTATTCCGACTTCCTGCCGCTCGCTGCCTGGGTCGAGGAAGAACAGGCATTCCTCACCATCGACGACGGCTGGGGATATAGCTGGGAGCTGGTCCCCTCCCCCTATATGTTCGCCCATGTCCATGAGGCGCTGCTGGGGCTGCTCAACGTCAATTTTCCCGAAGGCACGATCCTCCAGCTCCAGAGTTTCGCCGACCCGCTGATCGACGATGCGCTCGACGCCTTTCTCGACCTCAAGACACGGCCCGATCCGCTCATCCAGGCCTCGGCCCGGCGCACCTTCGACTATCTGCGCGCCGGCACCATGGGCTTGAAGGCCCTGCATGGCATCCCGATCCGCGATTTCCGCGCATTCCTGTCGGTCAAGACGCGCGCGCCGATGGACAGCGACCTGCGCCGCCAGATCGAGGAGCAGCTCGCCAAGCTCGGCATCCGCCCGATGGCGCCGAGCGAGATCATCTCGCTCTACCGGCGCATTTTCAACGGCGTTCATGCGCCCGCGCCCGGCGTCTTCACCCAGACCGCCGACGTGCCGCTGCGCCGCCAGATCATCGATGCCGGGCCGGCGCTCCGCTTCGACGGGCCGGAAGTATATCTGGGCAACCAGGTGGCGCGCTGTCTGACGCCCAAGTCGCCGCCGCGGCGGATCACCGCCGAACGTGCCAATCGTCTCACCGGCGGCATGCGCGGGTCGTCCGAGGACAGCGACCAGATCGGCGGGCCGTTCCTCTATACGCTCAATGTCCTCTTCGATCACTCGGCCTTCGAGATCCACAAGCGCGCGCAGATTCTCTCGGCGCAGAAGGCGGCGGGGTCCTTCGCGGTCGAGGTCGGCAAGCAGATCGAAGAGATCGGGTGGATCCTGGACGAGGCCGGAAACACCCGGTTCGTCTCGGTAATCCCCACCATGTGGGTGTTTGGCCGCGACCGCCATCAGGCCCGCGAGATGGCGGCGCGCGCCAAGCGGCTGTGGGAGAGCGAACCGCTGCCGTGGATGGTCCAGGAGGAATCCTACCTCAACCCGATCCTGCTGGCGGCAAGCCTGCCCTTCGGCCTGTACCCCGAGCGACGCACGATCGGTATGCTGCAGCGCGATTTCCGCGTGCCGGTGCGCGCGGGCGTGCTGATGTCGCCGATCCAAACCGATTTCCGGGGCGGCGGGCGGCCGGCGCTGCTCTATACGGGCCGCAAGGGGCAGCTCATCACGCTCGACCTCTTCGATCCGCGTATCAACAACTACAACTTCATCGTCTCGGCGGAATCGGGCGCGGGCAAGAGCTTCCTGCTCAATAACCTGTGCCAGCAGTATTTCGCGCAGAACGCGCTCATCCGCATCATCGACATCGGCGGCAGCTACAAGAAACTCTGCACGCTCTGCTCGGGCCGTTACATCGATCTGGGCGAAGAGCATCTCGTCCTCAATCCGTTCGACCTGGGGCTCGCTCTCGACGGCGACGATCGAGAGTCCGCGATCTCGATGGCGGTGTCGATCGTCGCGGAGATGGCCAACGCCGGGACGCGCAAGCCCGTCACGACGTCCGAATGGAACCTGCTCAAGTCCGCCGTGCAATGGGCGATCGAGAGCGGCCGCGCGGAAGCCGGGATCGATGCGGTGCGCGAATGGCTCGGCTCCTATCCGGCCAACACCGTCTCCGATCTCGACCGGGTCGACCACCTCGTGCCCACGGCGCGCGAATTGGCCTTCAACCTGCGTGATTTCGGGTCGGACGGAGCCTACGGCCATTATTTCAACGGTCCCAGCACGTTCGACATCTCGAACGATGAATTCGTGGTGCTCGAACTCGAGCGCCTGAAGGCCATGCCTGACCTGTTCAACGTGGTCGTCATGGTGGTGATCAACGCGGTAACGCAGGAACTCTACCTGTCCGCCCGTGATCGCCCCCGCTTCGTGCTGTGCGATGAAGCCGCGCAGTTCATGACCCGCGAAGAGGGCCAGGACCTGTCGCGCCTCGCCGAGGCGATCAGCCAGGGCTATCGCCGCGCCCGAAAATATCGCGGCAGCTTCGGCATCATTCTCCAGAGCATGAACGATCTGCTGCTGTTCGGCGGCACGGGACAGGTGATCCTGGAAAATGCCGCGACGCGCTTCCTCCTGCAGGGATCGACCTATGACAAGGCGGTCGAAAACAAGATCCTCGACTATTCGGGTTTCGTCCTCGACCTCCTGAAATCGGTCCGCAACAACAAACCGAACTATTCGGAAGTCTTCATCGACAGCCCGCTTGGCCTCGGCATCGCCCGGCTCGTCGTCGATCCGTTCAGCTACTGGATCAACACCTCCGCGCCCGAAGACGTGGCCGCGTTCGAGGCGCTGGTCCGCGCCGGACGCTCGCCGCTCGAAGCGGTGTGCGATCTCGCCGGCGTCGATCCCGCCGGGATAATCGGCACGTCCTTCGATGACGCAGCGCCGCTGAAGCGGAGTGCGCTGTCATGACGCGGCGCTCCCCCTCCCCCGACCAGTTGCCACTCCGGCTCGTGGAGAGCCCGGATGAGGATATCGAGCGGATCATCGAGGCGCGCGTCGCCGCACGGGCGGAAGCCGACGCATTGCGCTGGCGCTTCCGCCTGGTGGTCATCGAATCCGTGATGATCGCATCGCTCGTGCTCGCGGCCGGGCTGGTGCTCGAACAGCCCGCCGGCATCGTTCTTCGCGGCGCGGCGATCGTTGGCGGCGGCTGTTTCCTGACCGGGCTCATCCTCATCGGCCTGACCGGGGCCGCGGGCCGCTTGCTCGCAAAACTCAGGAGGAAAAGATGATGCTGGACATACTCCCGCCCAGTGGCGGCAATGAGCGCCTGACCCTCGTCGTGCGCAGGCCGGACGAATCCCTTCACGACTACCTGGTCCGCTGCCAGTGGGAACTGGGCGACCGGGTCCGGTTCCTCGCGTCCGTTCGCGATGCGCAATGGACCATCCTGGAAAGCGAGCGCCAGCGCTGGCGGCGGCATGCTCTCCTGCTGACCTTCACCGGGCCGGTCATCGCCGCCCTGGCCTATGCCGGCCTAGGGTTGTGCGGGGCCGCAGACAGCGTGCCCGTGCCGCTCGTGGCCGGGCTGATCGCCTGTGCCGGACTCACCGGCGCCGCGCTGGCGATCGGCATCGCCCGCATCATCGACAGCATCCCGAATTGGCTGGTCACGCGGAGGGCACGCAGATGGGCATGAACGGCAGCTTCTCCGGATCGCCCGACCCGTCGTCGATCCGCCCGCTGGTCGGCGACATGATCCGCTGGCTTGCCCGGCAGATCGACGGCGGGATCGACGAAATCCCTCCTCGTCCCGGAAAACGGCCGGAGGATCTTTTGGTCCGTCCAGGGATGGCGCCGCGCCTGCCGGGCGAGACGCAGGAAGCCTATGTCGAACGCCTGCATCGCTCGAATGAAGCCGTGCTCCTGATCATGGCCCGCGCCGCGCTTGCCATGGAATATACGTCCGGTCGGGACGAGAGGATCGCGGCTCTGCGCTTTCGGCAGATCGTGGGCCTCGAAGCGGCGGCGGCCTCGATCATCGTCGGCCTGTTCCTGCTCGTCCCGGAAATGCCCCTGTTCATGCGGGCGGCCATTATTGTCCTGACGCCGATCGCGCTTGTGCGGGGAGGACTTTGGTTCCTGCACCGCGCGTCGAGGATGGCAAATGCCCTCGCCCGACATGCCGAAAGGTGGGGCCGATGAACGGCATCTTCTCCGGCGCGCCTTGTCCGTCATCCATTCGCCTGCTGGTCGGCACGCATCTGCTGATGATCCTCCAGTCTTCGCTGGTGCTCTGGTCGGCCCCCGACCTCGGCGGCAGCCAGGCGCTGATCTGGCTCACGCTGTTCCTGGGCGTCACCGCGTTCATCTGCGCGGTCTGCGGCGAGAGTCGCACGCCTGCCGTTCCCTGGAGGGAGCGCCGCCGTGGTCGATAGACGTGTCCCCCAAGGCTGGCATGTCGTCGCCATCCAGTCCACGCTCATCGCCGGGTGTCTGGCCGGCGCGCTGATCGTCGCGGGGGTGGCCCACGCCGAGACATCGACCATCGGGCGCACCTGGCTGATCGCCGAGCCCGACGCGATGGCCGAGATCGAGGCGCGCGCCGCAAAGCAGCCGCCCAATATGGCGGAAAAGTTCGGACCGCGTTCGGGCTGGAGCGCATTGAAAGGCGCGACGCTCGGTGTCGCGCGCCAGACCCAGGTTCGCAGCGTTGTGCCGTTCTACACGCTCGATCAGGAAATCCGGCTGCCGGACGGCAAGCTGCTCTATCCGGCGGGCTTCACCTTCAACCCGCTGACCTATGTGTCGCTGCCGCAGAAGCTGGTGGTCGTGCATCCCCGCGATCTGGGCTGGGCGCTGAAGACCGCCGCGCTCACCGACTGGATCATCCTCACCGGCGGTGGGGACGCAAAGGACGATGCGCTCTCGCTTGGCGAGAAGCACGGCCGCGCCCTCTTCATTCTCGAGGAGCGCGTGAAGGAGCGGTTGGGCCTCACCGTCGCGCCCGTGATCGTCCGGCAGGTCGGCCAGAAGCTGGAGCTGACAGAGGTGCGCGCCGATCGCACTCCCGTACGAAAGGCCATCCCATGAGTCGGCTCATCTCGATGCTGCGCACCGGCGCGGCGGCCCTCGCTCTGGCGCTCGTCGCGCCCGCCACGCCTGCGCATGCCTCCAAATGCGAGGCGGGCACGGTGTTCAATCCGATCACCAAGGTGCGCTGGAACTGCATCTTCCCGATCACGATCGGGGGCGTGCGGGTGGGCTCCTACGATAAGCTCGACAAGGAACTGGACGCCCAGTCGGCCTCCAAACCGCTCTGCGCCTGCCGCAAGGGTGCGACCTTCTGGTTCGGGGTCAAGGTTTCGTTCTGGAGCCCGAACCGCATGATCGATGTCGTGACCGAGCCGGGCTGCATGATGGCGCTCGGCGTCGATCTCATGCCGACCGGCGGCAAGCTCCAGGGCAGCCAGTCGTCGATCTCCGACGGCACCAACACCCGCAAGATGTTCGCGCAGGCGCACTACTACATCAGCCCGGTCTGGAAGATGCTCGACATGTTCACCGACCTGCCGTGCATCGAAGATGACGGGTTCGACGTCGCGATGATCACCGAGGTTCTGCCGACCTGGCAGTCGGGGACGCTCGGCGCGATCATCCAGCCCGAAGGCATATTGTTCGGCAATCCGGCGGCGGGTCTTGCCTGCATGGCCGACAGCGCCGCGGCGGCCGCTGGCAAGGTCATTGACCCTCTATTCTGGTGCATGGGGTCCTGGGGCGCGACCTATCCGGTCGCCGGCGATATTCATTTTGGCGATAGCGTCGAGGCCTGGGCCGGGCTCGCCGCGCGCTCGACCTTCATGATGGGCAGGCTGGGCGCTCTCACGATCCATTCGGCGGACGGCTGCTCGTTCAAGGCGCAGCCGATCTGGACCAAGTCCCGCTACAAGCTCCAGATCATGGAGCCGGTCAAGGGCGGTAAGTGCGTCAATATCGGGCGGCCCGGCGCGCTCTGGACATCGGGCAAGCACGCGCCGGGCAAGGACAATGCCCAATTCATGTTGTTCGAGAAGGCGATCTGCTGCGCGGGGATTTCCACGCCATGAGCAGATCGCTTCCCCCAAACCGTGCGTCTCGCGCGGGTAGCTGCCCCGCTCGTCACGGAACGCTCCCCACCGTGAGCGGGCGCGCGGAAGGAGCGGCGGTGTGCCTTTCAACCGCCGCTCCCCCCTCGGTCAGCGCGGCCGAAAGCCCCCCGCCGGGGCCGGCAATGCCCCCTCCCGCCGTATCTCCGGTGGCGGCCGCGCTGACCATTTTTGAGGGACAGGCCGTCTTCAGGATACTCTCGCCCGGATCCAGCGCGTTCCGGGCGGGAGACATGCTGCGCTTCGCCCATGGCTCGCGAACCACCCGCGCGAGGACGCCATGGTGAAGCGCGGCATCCTCCTCCTCGCGGCCAGCGCTCTGGCGCCGGCGCCGCTCTCGGCCCAGACGGTCGAGGACCGCGCCCGCGCCGCCGCCGAAGCATCCCGCGCGAAGACCTCGGACAGCGATGCGATCCAGCAGAATTATCTGACGCCGGGGCTTGCCGGACAACCGATCTCGACAGTCGACAACAGCCGGACGTTCAACCCCAATATAGCGTGCCAGAAGACGGCGACGCTGCTCGAACTGATCGCGCAGCCGGCGGCGACCGGCGATATCGGCACGCTGCGGATATCGCGCGACAAGGATCTCGACGGCACGGTCGACCAGACATTGACCCTGCCGGTGCCGGTATCGGGCATTTGCGCCAATGGCGTCGTCTCCTGTCAGCCGGGCACCTGGAACCAGTGCAAGAGCTTCAAATGGGATGTTGCGTCAGGCGGCGATCTCAAGCTCGCGCAAGTCGACCTGACCGATCTCGCCGGTTGCTACTGCATCAACAACAGCTGCGGCAGCAACCTCGTCTGGGGCAATATGGCCTCGGTGCTGAAGGACCTAGGCGGCGGCGTCATCGGCGCGCTCACCACGGCCGATCCGCGCGTCGGCGTCGCGCAGGCGGTGATCGACGGCCCGGCCATCCGTTACACTGGCGCCCAAAGCACGGCCTGCTCGCCCAACCCCGCGCTCCCGCAGACGGCCTATCGCGCCAGTCCCGCCACGATCCAGGGCGATGCCGCGAGCGTCGCCGCATCGAACAGCATCTTCCAGGCGCTCAAGGGCTCGCCCGCCGGCGTCGGCAAGGCCGAGCAGATCCGGTCCTGCACGATCACGCGGGAGGTGTCGTTGAACGCCGTCAAGGCGGACGATGTGATCGCGCATCTCGGCGGCGCCTATGCGATCTATGCGCCCGCACCCGATCAGCTCACATTGCAGATGGGCTCGCCGCGCGACGACAGCCTGCGAGGCGGGAGCTGCCGCATCTTCGAGTTTTCCATGCGGCTGCGGATCGATGATCCCGATCGCCTCGCGCAGTTCCGGCTCTCGCACTATTTCTTCGACGACTGGCTCCAGCTTCGCATCGACGGCGAGCTCGTGCTGTCCAATCCGGCGAACTGGACCGGGACCGGCCTGCCGCCCGGCAAGTGCGAGCGGAAACGGACCTGGCATGCCTATCCCAATCTCGACCTCAAGCCGTGGCTGACCCGCGGCGAGCATGTCATTTCCATGCGCATCGCGGTCGGCGGTGAAGGAGAGGCCTTCGCGCAGTTCGATGCAATGCTCGATCTCAGTTGCAACCCGACCGAGCGGATCGTCGACCTGTGCGCGGGCTATGCCGGCGACGTCAATTGCGCGCTTCATGACGAAAGCGTCGATGGCGTCGAGACGTTCCGCAACGGCGTCGGCACCGGCCTTACGCCCCTCCCCCAGGCACGCCTGTTCGAGAGCGGCGCCTGCTCGCTCCGTCTCGCGCGGCCATGGTTCGAGCGTCAGCGCCGTTATCGTTGTACCGTCGATACCGGATCGATGCCGGAACCTGATCTGAGCCGCGGCGCCTATATCATCGACCATTCGACCGAGACCATGCTGGCCGACCGGACGAGGACCTCGGACGGGGGTTATGCCACCGCGTCACGGCCCTTCGCGCTGCCCGATCGCGGTTCGGTTCCGGCCTGCGAGCCGGTCTGCAAGACCCGCGCGCCCGCGCGCAATACGGCGGCTACCCTCGACGGAGTGGTCGGCACGAAACAGAATGCGCCTGTCGGGTGGGACACCTTCTACCATGCCTGCACGGCGGCAGGCGGCGGCGATGTCTGCCCTGTGGGTCCGGGCGAGGAAATCGTCTCGGCCTGCGGCTGCCTCGACGATTTTCCCGAAGCCGTCGTCATGATGCAGACCGTCCGCCTCGGTGGGGCCGACATGGTCTGCACGGGGGAAGTGCGATGATCGGGCGCCTCCTTCCCTGGCGGAAGCGCGCACAGCTGCTTGCGCTCGGCCTGTCCGGCTTGCTGCTCGCGGGGCATGTCACGCCAGCGCAAGCGCAAACGCTCCCGGTCTGCGCGGTCGATCTCGATGGCAACGGCGATGCCGGTGATCCTGGCGAGGTCGCGAACTGCACAATCATGGCGGATGAAGAATGGCTCTGCCCGATCCAGCAAGTGATGTGCGTGGCCGATGCCGAGGGCGCGTATAGCTGCCCGCTCGGCAGCCAGCACTCATGCCTGACGCCGGTCGGCGGCGGCACGCCGATGTGCTCGCCCAATGCCTGCACCGGCAGCGACGGCACCGGAATTGAGGACGATCCCATCGTCGACGATCCCGGCGCGCCTGCCGATGGCGAAGTCGACGCCGAAGGGCATTGCCTTGGCAATATCGAGATATTCGCGGGACGCGCGGTGCGCTGCCGCCCGGCGGGCCTCAAGACCACCTTTTCGAACTGCTGCAAGGACAAGGGCAAGATCGTCAAGGACGGGATGGGCTCATCCATCTCGTCGATCGGCACGAAGATCGCGGTGGCGAAAGGCGTCTTCACCGGCATGAAGGCCGCCTATGGTGCGTTTAAGGCGGGCGCGACCGCTGGCCAGGCCGCAAGCTCCGGCGCGAACGCGATCATCGCCGGGATCGATCCGACCTCGATCGCCATCAGTCTCGCCATCAACTTCATGATGGATTTCCTCCTGTCCGGCTGTGACAGCCAAGACATGGAAGTGGGCATGCTCCGGGGCTCGGGCATGTGCCACGAAGTCGGGACCTATTGCAGTTCGAAGATCCTCGGCATCTGCGTGCAGAAATCCAAGGGCCACTGCTGCTTCAACACCAAGCTTGGCCGCATCATCCAGGAACAGGGTCGCCCGCAGCTCAAGAGCTTCAACGGCTTGGGCTGGGGCACGCCGAAGAACCCCTACTGCCGCGGATTCACCCCCGAGGAATTCCAGGCGCTGGATTTCTCCAAAATGGACCTTTCCGAATATTATTCCGAGATCGAGGCCCGCGCCCAGGCCGACATCCAGATCGACATGAAGGACAAGATCGATGCGTATATGCGTGCGGTCACGCCATAGGCTGCGCGGTCTCTCCGCGCTCACCCTCCTCCTCGCCGCCTCCGCGCCCTCCCACGCGCAGGATGCCGCGCCACCGGTGAACGCCAGGGAACGCGCGCAGGCGCAAGGCGACGCGGCGATGGACCGGCTCGAACGCGCCACCGCCGCGCGAAAGGCCGAAGCGGAAACACGAGGTCCGACCGCGCTGCCCGCGCCATCGGAAGAGACCCGCCGCCGCGCCTTCGAGGGACTGCGCAAACGCGCCCCGTCGCCAGCGATGGACGCGCGGGCGCGCACCGCGCTCGACAAAGGGAGGCAAGCGATGGCCGCCGAGCGCGACGCCATGGCCAGACGGCTCGGCCAGGCGCTCGGTCTCGATGCGCCCGACATGGAGGCGGTCGCGGGCGCCACCGTACCGCCCGAGGCCAAAGGCTGGGTGCCGGTCCTGTTCGTCTCGTCCTCGATGCCGCTGACGACATTGCGCACCTATGCCGGGCAGCTCGAACGGGTCGGCGGCGTGCTGGCGTTCCGGGGAATGCCCGGCGGGCTGACGAAGGTCGCGCCGATGGCGAAGCTCTCGGCGGAAATCCTGCGCCATGATCCCGGCTGCGAAGGCCCGGCCTGCGCGATGCGCGACGTGCAGTTGATCGTCGATCCGCTCATTTTCCGCCAGCACGGCGTCACCCGCGTCCCCGCGCTCGCCATGGTGCCCGGCGATCCGGCGCTCCCCTATTGCGAGCGCGAGGATGATGCCCCGCGTGCCGCCCATGTCATCTACGGCGACGCGGCGCTTTCCGGACTTCTCGAAGAATATGCCCGCCTCGGCGGCAAGCAGGAGGTCAGCGATGCTCAGACTCGCCTTCAGGGCCGCTAGATCCGGCTGGGCCGAACTGAAGCTGCTGCCGCTGAAAGCCGCGGTCGCGCTCGGCAGTTCCGGCCTCGGCCAGCCACCCCGCCCCAAACAGCTCTGGAAGGCGTTCGGCATAGTCCTGCCGGTCGGCCTCCTGACCTGGTGGGCGATTCCCCAGGCAACCATCGTGATGAGTCCCTCGATCGACGCCTGGCTCGTCCGCAAGGCGCCGGGGCCGATCCACCGCGGCGATTTCGTATCGTTCACCCTGTCGCATCCGCTCGCCGGCCCCAGGCCGGTCGATGTCACCAAGATGGCTCTGTGCCTGCCGGGTGACCGCATCGACTGGATCGAGAAGCCGTCGTCTGCATCTGGCCCCATGCATCCCGGCGAATGGGATGGCTGGTACTATTGCAACGGCAAGCTGCTCGGCATCAGCAAGCCCTATGGGCACAATGGGCAGAAGCTCGACCATTGGCGGCCGTTCTATCCGACGATCCCCGCGGGCATGATCTATGTCGGCTCGTCACACGCCAGCGGGTTCGACAGCCGCTACTACGGCCCGGTCGAGATCGAGCGGCTGAAGCGCATGGAGAAGCTGCTGTGATCCGCGCCGCCCTCCTCATCGCGGCGGTGCTCCTGCCGATCCTGCCTGTCCATGCGCAGACCGTCGATCAACGCACCGGCTACTGGTGGTATCAGGCGCCGCCCAAACCCGCCGACGATGAACCCGATCCCGACGCGCTCGTCAAACCCCGCATTCCACCGATGGTCGAGCTGGCGACATGGACGCCGCCCAAGATCAGGAAGCTTATCGAGGAGCAACGGGATTACGCGGCGACCGTGCTGACGGTCGATGCGGTGGCGGATTTCTGGCGCCTGCAGGACTTCGCCCGGCGCAAGGCCCGCGCCTTCGCCGGCGTCACCCAGATCGCCATGCTGCAAAATCCCGAACTCAACGCCAAATCGGCGAACCCTATGGTCGGCGAGGCGCGCGATCAGCTTTCCGCGCAGAAGGATCAGGTCCGCCGCCAGTATCTGCGCAGCCGGTCCAATGAATTCGCGCTGGTCATGTTCTCGCGTTCGACCTGCGGCTATTGCCGTGTCCAGTGGCCGATCGTCCAGCGCTTCCAGGACGAGATGGGCTGGCAGGTCACGCTGCAGGACATCGATCGCAAGCCCGAACTCGCGCAGCGCTTCGGGGTCGAGGTCACGCCCACGACGATGGTGATCCGGCGAGGCAGCCAGCAGCGCATGGTGATCGCGAGCGGAGTCGAGGCCTATCCCAACCTCATCCAGATGGCCTACCAGGCAGTCCGGTTGCTAGCGGGCGATATCCGGCCCGAACAGTTCCTGACCGGTGCGGGCGAGGAAGACGGGTTCTTCGACGCGCTCGCCAACGGCCCGGTGTCGGCCACCGATCCGCGCGTGCTGGGGGGCGATCTGGTGGACGTTCGGATGGAGCCCCGGCCATGATCCGCTTCGCCCCCATCCTGCTTGTGGCGCTGGTCATGGCGAGTGCACCTGTTCAAGCGCAGGCGCCGACGCACGAACAGGCGATGCGCGCGGCGATCCACCCTGTCGCCACCGACCCGGAGATGCGCCAGTGGCTCGCCCGCGTTCCGGTGACGCGCGACTGGCCGCCCGACTTCGCCGAAACCATGAAAGGCCAGGCCCCCGCGTTCATCGTCGAGATGAGCACGGCGCCCGGTTGCATCCCCTGCGCCGATCTCTGGGCGCGGCTTGGAACCCTGGGGCAACGCTATGGCTGGAAGGTCCGCACGATCGGCAGCCAGGAAGCGATGCTGCGCTCCGGGCGTCTCGGCCTGCCCTGGGTCGGGCACCCTGTCGCCTGGGTCCGGCCCGTCTCCGACTCCAATCGCGTCATTCCCGTCGCGATCGGCACCGATCATGCGCCCAACCTCGCGCGCAATCTCTACCTCGCCGCCAAGATGCTGACCGGGGTGAAGCCCGCTGTCGGCGTGCGCGGCATGGCCAAGTTCACCGGAATCGTGGCCGCACCCACGCGTCCCTCCTCCAACAGGGCAAGGAACTGACATGGGGAGCCAGCCCCTTGCCCGCGTAAACGAAAGCTGCCCGCCATGGCAAACCCGCGCCGCCGCCTGACCCTGCTCGCCCTTCCCCTGCTGGCTTGTCTGTCCTTCGCCTCGCCCGCGTCCGCGCAAAGCTGGGCCGAAAGCTGGTTCGACAATGTGACCTACACCAGCCCCGGCTCCTTCGAGGACCAGACCCGCGGCTATATCACCGCGGGCGGCATGTCGGGCCGGATCGATGTCCATAACGACTATCTCATGTCGGTCACGCTGCCCAAGGTCCGCGCGGGCTGCGGGGGAATCGACATGTTTTTGGGCGGCATGTCGTTCCTCGATCCCGACTATCTCGTCCAGAAGCTCGAAAGCATCCTTCAGGCTGCCCCGGCTGTCGCTTTCCAGTATCTGTTGGAAACCCTCGATGAAAAAATGGGTAACATCATCTCGAAGATGGAGGCGGCGACCAATTTCCTGAACTCGATCCAGGTCAACGATTGCCGGCTCGCCAACCGCATGGTCCAGATCGCCCGGGGCGACGACAATATGTCGGGCATCATCGAGGAGATGACCGGCTACAAGAGCGTCCGCGAGGGCTTCTCCAAGAGCTATCAGCAGAGCCGCGAGAAGATCCAGGCGAACCAGGGCAATCCGACCGAGGATTTGCGCGATGCGCTGGAAAACTGCCCGGCGGAAGTCACGGAAATCTTCAAGACGGGCTCGCTGCTAGCCCATGCCGCCGCGCGTGTCGGCGCGTCCGACTGGGCCGGCGTCATGCGCGCCCGCGTTGGCGACGTCTATATGCGCTGGGACCCGGCGGACAAGGTTCCGCTGTTCACGGCCATCCCCGCCTGCGCACGGCAGGACACCGAGAGTGTCGACGATTTCCTGACCGGCAAGGTTCAGACCCGCGCGATCGCGGTGCCGCCGACCGCCGCCGACTGCTCGACCGACGGCAGCGGTAAGGGCGCGCTGGTGCTCGCACGCGGCCGGATGGAGTCGATCGCGGTCAAGATCCGCACGCGCGCCACTCTGACGACGGAGGAACGCCAGTTCGTCGCCAATGTGCGGACCCTGCCGGTCTATCGCCTGCTCGAATGGGGCGTGCGCCAGGGGCTGGTCGAGAGCGTGATCGGCGATACCGACGAGCTGGTTGCGCTGACGCTCGCCTATCAGATGCTCAACGACCTCACGCGCAGCATAGATTTTGCCGTGTCGAATGCCGAACGCGGCGTGACCGCCGCCGGTGCGGCCGATGCAGGCAGCGCCAGGATCTGCCAGACCCGCATCCTCGCCAAGGGCATCGAGCAATTGAGCGGGCTGCGCGACGAGGTGCTGCGCCAGCGCGCGCAGATGCGCCAGTCCTACATGGCTGCGCTGAACCAGGCGAACCTCTCGGCCAACTATGCCGGGGTCGTGCGCCAGCGCGACCGTGATGCGCGCGACGCCGCCGGCGCCGCCGCCAACCGCAACCGCTGACGGAGGGCCGCGTCATGCACCGCTTAGTTCGCGCGATCTCGGTCCTGATCGCTCTCTTCTCGGCCAGTCCCGCGCTGGCGATCGATGCGAGTTTCCACACCTATGACGGCTTTGCGGAGACGGTGGACGCCTTCCGCCTCGTCTCGATGATCTTCGGGGATTCGCGTTACGAGACATTGGTGCTGATCGTCGCGGTGGTGGGCATCGCGCTCGGCGTGCTGCTCGCGAGCATCCGCGGGCAAGGCATGGGGCTGGTCGCCTTCGGGTTCCAGATGCTGATCGGGGTCGGGCTGTTCGTCGGCCTGGTCGCGACGACGGGCACGGTCCACGTCTACGACCGCGTCCGCAACGCCTATCAGCCGGTCGGCGATGTGCCGAACCTGATCGTGCTGGTCGCGGGCATGACCAACATGATGGAACGCGCGCTGGCCGAAGTGATCGACGACAACACCACCGATCCCCATGCGAAGCTGGAGTTCGGCGCGGGCGGGCACAGCTTCGATCTGTTCCTCAATGCCGCATCCCCGCGCGGGCCGATGACGGACACCTTCCTCGACGCAACGATCAAGGACTATGTCCGCCAATGCTATCCGGTCGCGCGCGTCTCGCCCGCCTATGGCGTCGACGACGATCAGCTGTTCCGCACGGCGACCGATCTTCCTGCCGCCTTTGCCGCGATGGCGGGGCCGGCGACCTTCAGCACGGTGTTCACGTCCACCGACAAGGGCGGCACGACGGTGAGCTGCAACGAGGCGTGGGAACATATCTCGACACGCCTCTCCGAACCTGCGCTGTTCGACAATTATGTCGCGCAGGTCTGCACCCGCACCGGCTACGACATCGGCAACGCGACACAGCTTCAGCGCTGCCGGTCCAACATCGGCGAACTCGGCCAGATGATGATGGATACGCCGCTCTCGCTCCAGCAGTTCCTGACCAATGTGATGCTCGGCAGCACGGTGGGCGACGTATTGTTCGAGGATAGTCCGGCGACGGCGGCGCGCGTCATGGCCAATCGCGCCGTCGTCTCGTCTGGCCTCGCCACCATGTCGACCGCGAACGAGTGGATGCCGACGATCCGGGCGACCGTGTTCGGGATCATGCTGTTCATGATGCCCGTCGCGCTGCTTTTCATCCTGACCCCGATCAACCTGCGCGTCGCCAGCTTCGCCCTCGGCCTGTTCGTCTTCGTGGCGCTCTGGGGCGTGATCGACGCCGGCATCTATCAGCTGACGCTGGGCCGCGCGACCGATGTGCTGGCCGAGATGCGCGCCAACCATGTCGCGGCGAATGCCTGGATGCTGGCGCCGTCGTCCGCGATGAAGGCGCTTGCGATCTTCGGGAGTTTCCGCACCGCGTCCGCGGGCCTCGCCGGGGCCTTCGTGTTCACGGTTTTCCGGTTCTCCGGCAATGTGTTCACCTCGTTCACATCCGGCGCGCTCGGTGTGCAGGGTCAGGGCACGGCGGCGGCCGCGCCGCTTGCCACCAGCGAAGGCTATGCCGGCGCGCTCGAGGCGCAGGCGGGGGCCGCGGGCACGATGGCGCGCCGGGGCGCGGCCTCGAACTTCGGGGACTTCGGCGAACGCTCGACCTTCGGCGCCAACCGGGCGTTCGGTGCGGCGAGCAGCGTGCTCGGCGAACATGGCGGCGGCGCCAGCGGAACGGCCGCATTCGGCATGGGCAAGCTCGATGCGGCGCGCGAACTGGGCGGGCTCTCCCCTGCCCTCACCGGCCGCAGCCTCACCGATCCCGCGACCGTGCGCGCCGTGCGCGACAATGCCGCGACCAGCGCGATCCACAATTTCGCGGAGAAGGATGCGCTCCGCAGCCTTGGCACCGGCTATTTTGGAGAGGGACAGTCCGGGGAGCGTTCGTTCGCGGCCTTCACGCAGAAGATGGTCCAGTGGAAGGCGTTCGGGGATACGCGCGCCTATGACATGATGCTGTCCGGCGCGCAGCGGCATTTCGAGAGGAGCGGCTACGACCAGCAGGATGCCGCGCTCAAAGCCTCGACGGTGATCGCGCAGGCGTCGGCCGATCCGACCTTCGCCAAGCTGATCGCTAATACCTTCGACCAGGAGCAGATGCTGAGGAACGATCTGACCGGCGCGCAGATCCAGGTCGGCGCGATGGAAGGCAGGCGCGATTTTGCTGGCGACAATGTAAGGCGGATCGAGCGCGGCAATGTCGCGACCGAGCAGGCGCATAGGACCGGCAGCAATGAGGGCCAGCGCAACGCTTCCTCCATGCTCGGCCTCTCCGTTCAGGAAACCTCCCGACGCGTCGCCTTTATCAACGCGCTATCCGGAGAGGCTCGCTCCACCGCCATTTCCCAACTGTCGCGCGCAACGGGCAGAAATGAAGCGCAGGTCATGCGGGCGCTCGAAACCTACAATGCCGCCGTGCAGGTCGGCACCGCCGACGGTGCGACCGCCGAGGCCGCGCGCGAGGGCACCAGCGTCTATGGGCGCACCCGCGAGGCAGCGGGCTTCGATTTTGCCGAACGGTCGGGCAAGCTCGACGCGCAGCGTGAGGTCGGTCACGACGGGACACGGTCCGCCGCCCGGATCGGTGAGCAGCGGCGGCAGGCCGACAACGCCGGGTTCGCGGAAGGCGCGGCCGCGGCGGGCATGTCGGTGCGACAGGCCGCACATCTCGACAGCTTCATCCGCACGCTCAGCCAGGGTGCCGGCAATCAGGTCGATATGGCCGAAGGCGGCGCGGCAGGCATCGCTGATCGCGCCCGCAACGAACGGTTGACGCGGATCATCGACAATGAGCGCTTGACCCGCATGCAGAAGTTGCTGGCCGATCATGGGGTGGACATGTCGAAGCGCGAGATCGCCATGGCGCAGAATGGCGATCTGAGCCTCAATCTTACCCCGGAGACGGCGGCGCAGATGTGGCGTGGCGGGCTCATCAACGAAAGCCAGCTCGGCGCGGTCGCCAATGGCGGGCGGGCAAGGTTCTCGTTCGCCGACAACGATCTTCTCGTCTCCAGCTCGGTCGGGTTCCAGCAATCGGCACGCAACGACACCTCCACGCGGTTCGAGGCGGGCAAGCAGGCAGGCCCTGACACCATTGAACACTTCCTCAGCAGCGGCGAACAGGGCCAGGCGATGATGCAGAACTGGCTGCGCGGCGGGTTCGAGATGGATCGGCATGGCAACTGGCGGCTTAACCCGCAGGTGGCCGATACGCTTACGCGCGACGTCCAGGCGATCATCGCGCAGACCGGATGGCAGCGCGGGCTCTCACGATCCGCGCAGGACCAGACCACGATGGGGACCACTATCGGCGCTCATGTTGGCGGCACTATCAGTGCCAATGAGTCGGAAGCGACGGGCGGTCGCGGACAACCTAGCGGCAAAGGGCAACAATCGAACCAAAGCCCGATCACCCAAAAGGGACGCTCCACATCGGGGCGTGTCGGTGGGAGTCTTGGGTTTGAGAGCCGTGACGTTGGCACCACGAGCGAGACGGCGCAGTCAGCGATTGATATCGTGAACTACGACGTCCGCAATGCAATAGCAGCGGCTGAACGGGCGGCTGCCCGCTCCGGCAGCCCGGAAGCGGCCTTCTCGCGCGAACTATCGGAACGCATTCTTGGCCCGAACGGGATGCGCAATCGCTACCTGCAGGATGCGGATTCCGGGCGAGCTACGTTCGATATCACCGGTCCGCTCACCTCAATCGAACAGAATTCCGTCCTGAAAAGTGGTCGGTTCTCGACCGATCTCGATAACAGCCCCGGCGACGGGGACAGTAGCTTCAAGAAGCGTTAAAGTCGTTTGTGAGGCCAGTGAGAGCTCAAAGGATTTCCGATCCACAATGCACCAGACCTCGGATCGAGAATATCGGAGCTGGCATGGAGATCCTCCATTGCCCGATCATGCTCCTCCCATACATCGGCGATTCTAGCTACCGTTTCATCGGACAGCGAAGTTCCGTCACCCTGCTTTGGAAACTGCGCGAGCCAATGCTGTGCATAGCCGATTCCGAGCACCATAAGCGCCATCATCGGGAAGAACAGGACGTTGAGAAAACCGGCCGCCGCGCTGTCGTAGAACGCCTCAAGCGGCGCGATCCTGGTCGATGCAGCCATGCCGATCCACCAGACCGGAATTGCCGACCACCACAGCTTCGCGTACCACGGACGCCAAAGCCAATCGGCCGGTTTCAGCCGAGGCGATGCCGGTTCGGGCGCTTGAATATGGGCGGCGTTGTTCATCGCTATATCCTCACTGGAGGACTATAGCAGAATTCTGTCGGTGTTCCATCATTTGTGAATCGGCTCGATCTGGAAACCGATTGGGAACAACGCTTCTAATCTATCGGCATTGACCCATCTTTGCGAACAGGGATCGATGTGGCGGCGTCAATTCCAGAGAGAGGGTATTGGCGCCGCCGCAATAACCGTCACCAATGTCAATGCATGACGGTCGTTCTTGCCAGTTCCGGTAAATGTCGCGGTTGGGACAGCTTTTGCGGTGTCCAACACGGACTGCGTCTCAGCCGCTTCTGCTGGGCATATGACTTACAAGGTCGGCACGAGACCGTGCATTTTCCATATCTCGAGCATCTCCATCCCCGGGCAACCCCCTTCTCGGCACCTCCGCTGATGCGAGCGGCGGCGCGACCTGTAAGGCTGGCAGTCATGATGTTTTCAAAATCTGAAGTCCGGCTAACGGCTCGGAAACCATAAAATAGCGCATGGCACCTTCGCGCAAAGAGCCAGCGCACAACAATATCCAAGTTGGGGGTTGTTGTTGATGAAAATCCCGCGATTTCTGTCATGCTCCTCTGCAACTAAGAAGGAGGTGAGAGCATGGGGAGCGGTAACGAGCCGGGCAACGACGAATTAAAAGAACAAGCGCTGGAAATGATGGAGCAGTCCTTGGCGATCCTATACGCCTTGCAGGAACCCGCTGCTGCCGATCTCCACGATGTGATTGAGAGGGTCATGGGGTCGTCGGGCAAGATGGGGGAAGAAGGCGAGGTATGGGATTCTGTTTTTACGGGACTGTCAGGAATTCCGTGTGTGGGCGGGCATAATGGGTAAGAAGGAGTCCCACTATGTCCCGACGCAAAGAGCCTGCGATCCCTAATGAGCTTCTTGACCAGCTTTTGGCTGGCGGCGCTGCCAGCGCCGCTTTCGAACAAGGCGGCTTGCTGGATTCTCTGAAGAAGGCGCTGACCGAGCGTGCCTTGAATGCGGAGATGGATCACCATCTGACCAGCGATGAAGAGGCCGGGAACACGCGCAACGGCTATGGCCGCAAGAGCGTGACCACAGATGCCGGCAAGCTGGAGATCGATGTCCCGCGCGATCGTCAGTCTAGCTTCGAGCCGCAACTGATCGCGAAGTACCAGCGCCGTTTCCCCGGCTTCGATGACAAGATCATTTCGATGTACGCGCGCGGCATGAGCACCCGGGAGATCACCGGGCATCTGCACGATCTGTATGGCATTGACGTGTCGCCGGACCTGATCAGCACCGTGACTGACGCCGTACTCGACGAAGTCGCCAGCTGGCAGCAGCGGCCGCTCGATCCGGTTTACCCGCTCGTCTTTTTCGATGCGATCCGGGTCAAGATCCGCGATGAAGGCATGGTCCGCAACAAGGCGATTCATATCGCGCTGGGGGTCCGCGCCGATGGCGCCAAGGAAGTGCTCGGTCTGTGGCTCGAGCAGAACGAAGGCGCTAAGTTCTGGCTGCGGGTCATGAACGAGCTCAAGAACCGCGGCACGGAGGATATCCTGCTTGCCGTGGTCGATGGGCTCAAGGGCTTTCCCGAGGCAATCACCGCCGTATTTCCAGAAGCCGTGGTTCAGACGTGCATCGTCCATTTGCTGCGCAATTCCATGGACTTCGTGTCCTGGAAGGACCGCAAGGGGCTGGCGACGGCGCTCAAGGAAATTTACCGCGCCCCCAGCGCCGAGGCCGCCGAACAGGCGCTCACCGCGTTCGAGACTGGTCCCTGGGGCCAGCGTTATCCCGCCATCGGTCAGAGCTGGCGGCGGGCCTGGGCCGAGGTCATTCCGTTTTTTGCGTTTCCTGATGAGGTTCGCAGGATCGTTTACACCACGAATTCCATAGAAGCCCTCAACTCGAAGCTCCGCAGAGCCGTCAGGGCCAGGGGGCACTTCCCGAGCGACGAGGCCGCCACGAAACTGCTCTATCTGATCTTGAACCGATCGGAGAAAGAGTGGAAAATGCCGCCGCGTGAGTGGACCATGGCAAAGGCCCAGTTCGCCGTAATTTTCGGTGAGCGCTTCATCAAAGCCATGGCGGCGTAATGTTCAACCGCCCGCCCACACACGGAATTCCTGACAGTCCCGTTTTTACCGATCTACCGCACCTGACCATGCGGGCCTTGTTCCTTCATCGCAATGACGGCTTTACCGTTGGCCAGATCGCACGCCGCCTCCGCATCAGCGAGGCCGACGCGGCGGAGCGCCTCGACCACGCTGTGCGCTATGTTCGCGCGCCTGCATCACCAAGAATATAGCCAGCGCTGGCGGAAAGACATTGCCCGGCCATTCCGCCAAAATCCATGTCGAACCGTAAGCCTTCAATGTACCTGCTGGTCCCAAACGCGAGCGGCTCCCTCTCCCATCACCTCCACCCTTTCCTCGCTGCTCCCGCACTTCACCTAACCACCACCCTTCCGCGCTGCTCGCCGCAAACAGGCTGACCTGCAGGCGTCGGAGGGGCGCCTGACCTATCCCGGCAGCAATTGCTTCTCCAACGCGGCAACAAGCTCCTGCCTCTTGCCAGGGTCCAACCGGTCCAGGTTACGTTGCTTCCACAAAACCGCGGGCAGTCGCCTCGCCTCATCAATGCCCGCAAGCGCCCAGTCCGGTTCACCACGCTTGAAGCCGACAAGGAATTGCCGATGAGTGTCAGGCATCCCGGCAACCATGCACGCGATGATGTCTTCACGCGCTGATTCCAGTTCCGCCAGAGTGATCGGCTGGTGAGTCATTCCGACGAAACCGCGCTCGAACTCCTCGGCGAGCGGTTTACGGGCGGGAGCGAGAACCTCGGCCATCGGGCGATTATGGCTGGCGAGGTAGACGAGAAATGCACGTCGCAAATCGTCTGTGACGCCTTCGTTCGCCAGCAAGTCGCGGACGTCGAAGAGGTCGCGAGGGTGCTGCCGGTCGAGCGCCGCCACGATTTTTCCCGCATAGAGATCGGCGAAGGACACCACCTGAATCTCAGCAAAACCAAAGGCGTCCTCGACTGCGGGAACGACACCCATAACGACGGGATCATAGACCGTCCCGCGCAACACTGGCGTGACCTCGATCTTGATCTGCACATCATCCGCACGAACGATGAGCTTGGTGACGATTTTTTCGTCAGCGGAACGCGACGCATGAATCCTGGCTCCGACCAGTCCTTCCTCGATGCGTTCCTTGATCCGCAGCATCGCCGCATCGATCGTGGCGAGCGAGGTCGCGCGGTCCTCGATCGGCAGATAGGTGAGGTCGATGTCCACCGAAAGTCGCGGCAGGTCACGCACGAACAGATTGATCGCTGTTCCGCCTTTCAGCGCGAAGATATCCTCCTTCGCGACGTGAGGCATAACACGCAGAAGAAGAGCGACCTGTCTCCGGTAGCCGTCGAGAAACGCCATACAGCTATTCTCCCGCCAGGTCGGAGGGCACGGTGATGTTGTAGCGCCGGTCGAGCTTCCCTCCTTTGACCAGGACGCGTTTGCCCGATCCGAGATCCAGGCGGGAAACATCGAGCTTCGAACGCCAGGCATGGCCATGGCGATCCGCGAAGAAGAGGAAGAGACGCTTCACTTTTACGCTCGCGCACGCCTCAAGAAGTGTCTGAAGGCGACGTGGGCTGAGGTCGCTCATTCCTTCCATCAGCATGTCGACCTGATGGAAGCTCTCATGGGGAAGCTCATCGAGCAGTTCGAGAACGGCGCGTTCCTTGCTCGAACAGCGGATCGGCAAGGTCGTGCCGGCGGTGCTGGACATCCGGGGCGCAGGCTCGGGAGGAATCTCGCCGTCGACTGGAAACAGCCGGAGGCTGTTATGCCAGCGGAACGAGACATCGAGTGGCAGGCTGTCGAGCCATGTCGGCGGCCGGCTTGGCCCATAGAGATGGACTTCGCGCACCGTTATGGAGAGATAATGAGCGTAGCCCTGCTGTTCGAGCGCTGTGCGCCCGCCAACTGTCAAAGGCAGGTCCAACAGGGATTGCAGTGAGATAACGGCCTGTTCCCAGGTGAGCGGTCCACGCGAGCGGCGATAGACGCGCCGGGTCGG
This sequence comes from Sphingobium sp. JS3065, assembly GCF_026427355.1. Taxonomy (NCBI): domain Bacteria; kingdom Pseudomonadati; phylum Pseudomonadota; class Alphaproteobacteria; order Sphingomonadales; family Sphingobiaceae; genus Sphingobium; species Sphingobium sp. JS3065. The sequence continues at coordinate 1,030,204 of NZ_CP102664.1, read as the reverse complement.
GCTATCGAGCCATCCCGCGCGAACATATTGGCTCCGCAGCGATGATGAGTAACCATGGGCTTCCATCCATGCCGCGTCGACCAGCAGGCTCTCTGGGAGATCCCGTTGCAGCCGGTTTAATTTTCCTAATGTTTGCGAAGCCATGCTATGCATTTTGACAGATTGGGAAACTACTGTCGAGTTTATTAATTTCGAAATTAGCTAAGCCTTGCTTGGCATTATCAGAGCTCGGCAAACTGGATCGTGCGACCGTAGGTCAATACACTTATCCGCCCTAGGCATGGCGGTTCGCGGGCCAATTGACGGGATGCGCAACACGGCGACACCGACAGGACTGTCAAGGACTGCGCCGTTTCGCCCTGTGGCGCGGGCGGCGGGGTCCAGCCTCAATGATCCCTTGGTCGTTTCGAAGGATCTGCGCGTCGATGAGCGCCCTGGCGACAAGCTCTGAGCGCTTGTAGACGCCGTAACGCTGCTTTGCGTGGGAGACGAAATAGCGCACCGAGGTCTCGCTCAGACCGAGTATCTGGCTGATCTCCCAATCGCTCTTGCCGACGGCGACCAATGCCGTGCATTGAGCTTCGCGGCGCGTGAGCCTGGGTACGTCATGTCCGCGCGAGGCATGATGTAGTCTGAGGCCCGCCTTGAACCCGAAGGCAGCGACGATGTGGAGCGTCGTCAGTAGCGATGGCGAAGCCATGATCGGCTCCGCGCGTGCGAAAGTGCAAGACGCATGGGATTCGCTCGGTATGTGGAGCGGCACGGTGACACCGTGGACGAGACCATGCAGCCGCGCTTCTTCGAACAGGGCTGATTGTGTGCCTGTGAGATCGACATAACCGGGAATCTCGTCCCAGCTGAACGGGCGGTCCAGCAACTGGCTCACCTCATAGACTGGATCGATGACGTACGCGTGGCTCTCGGTGTAGAAACGCACGAACTCCGCCGGATAGTTGGTAATAACCAGCGCCCGTTCGACCAAGCGTGGGAGGCCGCCATGTTGGATCATCGCGACATAGGGGAAGCCCATTTTCGTGGCGGCATCAGCTAAGGCGGCGAGCAGCGCTTCCATTGAAGAAGCGACATTGAAGCGTGAGAGTGTCTCACGCAGTCTGGCATTGACATACATGGCATCCTCCTTGGGTTGTGTTGGCCGTGCACCGGCAAACGTGCCAGAAGAAGCCGTTGTGATACCTATGGGAGATAGGGGGCATTCACAGCCGTCAGCCAGCGCTATGGCTGACGCGTGAGGCTGCTAGGGCAATCGTGGATTCGCTGTTTCGAAAACCTGGCTCAGGATCCGTGACACCGCCGCCGGTATTATTCTCCTGCGAAACCTGCGCGGAACCGTTCGGCAATCGTTAGTCTGAAGCATCGTTACGATGCCCCACGCAATTTGGTGTTCTGACATTCGACTGCCTCCTCACGCCATCGTGCCGATGGTTCGCCGGAACCTCGCCAACGCAATGGCGAAGAAGATCGCGCCGATAGCAATGATAGCCAGGAACTGGGGCCAGACCACGTCAAAGCCCGCGCCCCGGTAAAGGATGGCCTGCGCCATCTTCACGAAATGGGTGGTGGGCGCGGCCAACATGACCGTCTGGACGAACTCAGGCATGCTTTCGCGCGGCGTCGAACCGCCGGACAACATCTGCAACGGCAGCAGCACCAGCATCAGCAACAAGCCGAACTGCGGCATGGAGCGCGCGATCGTCCCCATGAAGATGCCGATGGAGGTCGTGGCGAACAGGTGCAGCCCCGCTCCGGCGAGGAACAGCGCGATCGACCCTTCGACGGGAACGGACAGTACCCCTTCCACCATCGCGAAAAGCGCGAAAGCGCAGGCGACCAGGACAACGAGCCCCATGGCCCAGACCTTGCTGGCCATGATCTCGAATGGCGTCACCGGCATCACCAGCAAATGTTCGATCGTGCCGTGCTCGCGCTCGCGGATCAGGGCCGCGCCCGTCAGCACGATCGACAGCATGGTGACGCTGTTGATGATTTCCATGACCGCGCCGAACCAGCTTTGCGCCAGCGTAGGATTGAACCGCACGCGCAGCGCCAGCTCGACCGGGACCGGCGTGCTCGCACGCGTGCCTTTCATGAATTCGGCAACTTCGCCCTGCACGATCTGCTGGATGTAGCCGCCGCCCGTGAAAGCCTGGCTCATCCGCGTAGCGTCAACGTTGAGCTGCAAGCCGGGTTGGCGTCCCGCAAGTACGTCTCGCTGAAAATCGGGCGGGATGTCGAGAGCGAACGTATAGCGCCCGGCATCCAGCCCCTTGTCCACTTCGTTCAGTCCCACGATCGAAGGGGGCGTGAAGTGCGGCGGATAAAAGGCGCCGGTTATCCGGCTGGAAAGCTGCGACTGGTCTTCATCGACGATCGCGATAGGCGCCTTGTGCAGCGTTTCCGGCATGGCGGTTGCCGCGACGTAGATCCCCACCGAGAACGAATAGAGGATCAGGAACAGCATCATCGGATCGCGCCACAGGCTGCGCAGTTCCTTGATGCCGAGCCGGTAGATGTTGGCCGCGTGGCGCATATCAGCTCTCCTGCTTGCGCAGCAACGCGACACACAGCGCCAGGATGACGGGAAACGTCGCGAACAGCACGAGAAGGTCGGGCCAGAGGTCGGCGAACCCCAGCCCCTTGGAAAAGACGCCGCGGCAGATGGTGACGAACCAGGTCGCGGGATATATCGATCCGATCACCGCGCCCGCCCCCTCGAGCGAGGACACCGGGTTGATCAGGCCGGAAAACTGCACGGCGGGCAGGATCGTGCCGATGGCGGTGGCGAACATCGCGGCAATCTGGCTGCGCATGAAGATGGAGAACAGCAGGCCGATGGCCGTCGCCGACAGCGTATAGAAGAGAGCGCCCAGCGTCATCGCGAGGAAACTGCCCGTCAACGGCACGCCGAACATCGTGACGGCGAGGAACACCAGCAGGACATAGTTCAGCATGGCGAGCGCGACATAGGGAAGCTGCTTGCCCAGCAGGAATTCCACCTTGCTGATCGGCGTCACGTAGAAATTGACGATGGATCCCAGCTCCTTTTCCCGCACCACGCTCAAAGCCGTCAGCATCGCCGGGAACAAGAGCAGCATCATCGGAATCACGGCCGGCGCGATGGCCACAAGGCTTTTCACGTCCGGATTGTAACGATAGCGCAGCTCGATATTGACGAGACCCATCGATGGCCGCGCACCTGTTTCCTGCACGGCCATTTCACTGAGCCAGTGGGCATGCAGGGCCTGGACATAGCCTTGCACGGTCTCAGCCCGCTGCGGCATGGCGCCATCGACCCATACACCGATCTGCACCGGCACGCCCCGGCGCAGGTCGCGCGCGAAATTGGGCGGAATCTCCAGGGCCACGCTCAGTTCGCCCGAGCGCATCCGCCGGTCCAACTGGCTATAGTCGGTGATCGGCGGCCGTTCGATGAAATAGCGCGATCCGGCCAGGTTGAGGACGTAGTTCTCGCTGGTGGTCGTGCCGTCGCGGTCCAGCACGGCGAACGGCAAGTCCTCCACGTCCATGCTGATGCCATAGCCCATGATGAACATCAGGATGACGCTGCCGAGCAGAGCCAGAGTGGCGCGGATGGGATCACGGCGCAATTCCAGCCCTTCGCGCCGGGCATAGCTCATCATCCGGCGCCGCATGAACCATGGGGAGCGGGCCGGTGCAGCCGAAATGTCCTGATCGGCCGCGGCAGGCGCGCCCGCAGGAACCGGATCGTCCCTCTTTTCTGTCGGCGTCTCGCCGCTCGCATCCTGAAGATAGGCGATGAACGCTTCTTCCAGGTCCGCCGCGCCGCGGTTCTCGACAATGGCGGCGGGAGTGTCGCTGACCAGCACCTTGCCCGCATGCATCAGCGATATGCGGTCGCACCGCTCCGCTTCGTTCATGAAGTGCGTGGAAATGAAGATCGTCACCTTGTCGCGCCGGGACAGGTCGATCATCATCTGCCAGAACTGGTCCCGCGCGATCGGATCGACGCCGGACGTCGGTTCATCGAGGATCAGCATTTCCGGCTTGTGGATCATGGCGACGGCTAGGCTGAGCCGCTGGCGCTGGCCCAGCGGCAAGGCGCCGGGCAACGCATCCATGATGCCATCCAGGCCGAACCGCTGCGCCATTTCCCTCACGCGGGCCGGCACGTCTTCGGCGGGAACATGGAAGAGCTGGGCATGCAGCTCGAGGTTCTGCCGGACCGTCAGTTCCGAGTAGAGCGAGAAGGCCTGGCTCATATAGCCGACGCGCCGGCGCGTCGCCATGTCGTCATTCTCGACCTCGCGGCCGAACAGCCAGGCCTGGCCTTCGCTGGCTTTCAGCAGGCCGGTCAGCATCTTCATGGTGGTTGACTTGCCGCAGCCGTTGGAGCCGAGGAATCCAAAGATCTCGCCGCGCTCGATGCGAAAATCGACATGATCGACTGCCGTGAAATCGCCGAAACGCATGGTGAGCCCCTGCGCCTCGATGGCGATCTCGGCCTCGCCGCCGTCGCTGCGCGGCGGAATTTCCACCGGCTTGTGCCCGCGGCGGCGCTCCTCGGGAAGCATCGAGATAAACGCCTGTTCCAGCGACTGTTCGCCGGTGCGTGCATAGAAGTCGGCTGCGGTGCCGGTGGCCAGCACCTTTCCCGCGTCCATCGCGATCAGCCAGTCGAAGCGTTCGGCCTCTTCCATATAGGCCGTGGCGACCAGCACGCTCATGTGCGGGCGGTTCGCGCGGATGCGGTCGATCAGATCCCAGAATTGCGCGCGCGACATGGGATCGACGCCGGTTGTCGGCTCATCCAGCAGCAGGAAATCGGGATCGTGGATGAGCGCGCAGCACAAGCCGAGCTTCTGCTTCATGCCGCCCGAAAGCTTGCCCGCCGGGCGCTTGCGGAACGGCGCGAGGCCCGTGCTTTCGGTGAGGTCGGCAATGCGGCGCTCGCGTTCGGCCGCGTCCTGCCCGAACAACCGCCCGAAGAATTCGAGATTTTCGTCGATGGAGAGCGTAGGATAGAGGTTCTTGCCCAGCCCCTGCGGCATATAGGCGATGCGCGGACACACGGCGTTGCGGTGGCGGGCCTCGGCCATGTCGCCGCCCAGCACCTCGACCCGGCCCTCCTGGATGGCTCGCGCGCCCGCGATCAGGGAAAACAGGCTGGACTTGCCGACGCCGTCCGGGCCGATCATCGCCACCATGCGCCCGGCGGGGATTTCAAGATTCACATCATCGAGCGCCAGCACCTTGCCGTAATGCAGGCTCACGCCCGAAACGCGGGCGACAGCTTCCGTCATTGCGGCACGTTGACGGTCAGTTTCGCGGGCCATTCGGATTTCGGATCGATCCGCACATAGGCCATGCCCGGAAGGCCGGTCTTGACCTGGGTGATATAGCGATCGAGCAACTTGCGATCGATCTGCGCCTTCACGCGGAACATCAGTTTCTGGCGCTCGCTTTGCGTCTCCACCGTCTTGGGCGTGAACTGGGCCACATCGGCAACGAAGCTGACTTTCGCAGGGATCGCACGATCCGGAAGCGCATCGAGCACGATGCGTACATCGCTGCCCAGCGCCACCTTGCCCGCGACCGTTTCCGGCAGGAAGAAGGTCATGTAGACGTCGCCCAGATTGACCAGGTTGAGCACGCGCCCGCCGCCACCCACGACTTCGCCCGGCTGGGCGACGCGATATTGCACGCGGCCGGCCGTCGGCGCCTTGAGGTCGCTGTCGCGGATATCGGCCTCGATCCGCTGGATGGTGGCGCGCACGGCATCGACCTGCGAACGCGCGCCGATCACCTGGTTGCGCGCCGTCGTGATCGCCGCGTCGACGGCCGCGAGTTGGGCGCGAGCGGCCTCCACTGCCGCCGCCGCGCCTTCGACGCGGGCCTGATCGTCATCCCGTTCCTGCACGGCGGTCGCACCTTCTCGCGCCAGCGTTTCCGATCGCGCCAGCCGCTTGCGCGCCGCGTTCAGCTCCGCCTCACGCTGGCGGACGCCGGCGAGAGCCGCCGCCCGGTTGCTCTGCTGCTGCGCGACCTGGCTGGTCGCGATCTGGATGCCGTTCAGCGCCTGCGCCAGTTGCGCTTCGGCTTCGGCCCTCTGGGCACTCAGCACGTCCGTATCCATATGGGCGACGACTTGCCCCGCCTGCACGAACGCGCCTTCGTCGACCAGGATTTCGCGGATGCGGCCGGGCGATTTGGCGGAAACGTCGATTTCAACCGCTTCGATCCGGCCGTTACCGCCGACGATGCCTTCGGGCAAATCGCCGGGCTTGAGCACCTGCCAAAGGAGCAGAGCTACAACGACGAGCGCCGCCGCGATGCCGCCCCTGATGAGCCATGTCTTCCGGGACGCCGTCATCACCTGTGTTCTCCGCCTTGATCGTTGCTGTCGTGGACGACTTCGGCGGGACCCCCGCCAAGCGCCGCGTAGAGGGCTATGCCGCTCGCCAGATGAGCGCGGCGCAACTGGATCAGCGCCTGTTCGGTGTCGAAAAGGTCGCGTTGCGCGTCCAGCACTTCCAGATAGGCCGAACGCCCGTTGTCGAACCGCAACCCGGCCAGCCGAGCCCGTTCGCGCAAGGCGTCCAGCGAGCTGCGCGCGGTGTCGATCCGCAACGCCAGTTGCCGGCGCCGGACCAGCGCGTCGGAAACATCACGAAACGCGCCCTGCACGGTCTTTTCATAGCTGGCCACGGCTTCGACCTGCCGCGCTTTCGCCAGATCGAGGTTGCCGGAAAGGCGGCCCGCATTGAACAGCGGCAGGGCGATCGTCGGGGTGAAGCTCCACGCGCGGCTCCCGTCGCCGAACAGCCCGTCGAGATCGGAACTCGCCGTGCCGAAGGCACCCGTCAGGCTGATATTGGGAAAGAACGCCGCCCGCGCCGCGCCGATATCGGCGTTGGCCGCCCGCAATTGATATTCCGCCGCCACGATATCAGGCCGGTTGACCAGAAGGTCGGAGGGCAAGCCCGGCGGAAGGGCGATATCCGGTCCGGTTTCGGCAAGACCGAGGGGCCCAGGCACGATCTCCACGGGCCGCCCGACCAGCAGCGCCAGCGCGTTGCGGTTCACGTCGCGGTCCTGCTCAAGCGCTTGCAGCGCATCCTGCGCCTGCGCCAGCAGCAACTGCGCCTGGGTCATTTCCAGTTTGGAACCTGAACCAACTTCATAGCGGCGACGCATGATCCGCAGCGAGTCCTCGCGCGTGACGATCGTCCGCCGGGCAAGCGCGAGGCGTTCCTCATATTCGCGCTCCAGCAGATAGCCATTGGCGACCTGCGCGATCAGGCCGGTGGCAACGGCGCGCTTCGCCTCTTCCGTCGCCAGATAACGATTGCGCGCGGCGTCGTTCAGGTTGCGCAGACGGCCCCAGAAATCGATTTCCCAGCTCGCGCTCACCTGCGCGGTGACCTGCTTGATGTCATAGCTCTGCGTGCCTGCGCCCGGCAGGCTGATGATGGAACGACCCCGCGTGCCGGTGCCGACGGCGTTGAGTTCGGGATAGAGCGCCGATCCCTCGATACGCCAGGCCGCGCGCGCCTGATCGACGCGGGCCGCGGCGATACGGATATCGCGGTTGTTCTCCAGCGCGGCCGCGATCAGCGCACGCAGATGCTCTTCCCGGAAGAAATCATGCCAACCGATCCGCGCGATGGACGCGCCCAGCGCGGCTGGCGCGGGATAGTCCTGCGGCACCGGCTGGGCCGGCCGGACATTGGGCGGCGCGAAGGAACAGCCGGACAGGAAAGATGGCACGATCATCGCCGCCATGACGGCCCGGAACCCGCATAAACGGCCAGTAATATGAGCGCGGCGAGCCATCTAGTCCGGTTCCATTCTGGTTCAAACAGGCGGTACGCCTATGGGCAAGCACCTCTCCGGACTATTAGTATCTACACTTAGTGGTTTTGATATTGCCCGGTATCACTTGCCGATCAAGCGCGAAAGCTGGAATGAAGCAGCGATGGGCCGCGAGCGATTCATGAAAGATGACGGCGCCGCATCGGGAACCGGCTCGCGTCTGCCTGCCCGCGATCCCAGGGGAGGAAGGCCGCCACAGGAGGTCGCAGCCCGGCTTGGACATCATATCCTCGAGACGGCGCTTGCCCAATTCATCGCCGGCGGCGTCGAGGGTACGAGTATGGAAGCTATCGCCGCCGCCGCACAGACATCGAAGCGAACGCTCTATTCCCGCTTCGGCTCAAAGCTCGCCCTGCTCGTCGCCGCCATGGAACACGGCCTTGCCCGCTATCTCGATCCGATCGCGGCATCGGTCCCTCGAGGAAGCACCCGCAAAAAAATCGCCTATATCGCTCGCAGGATGCTCGACCTGTCGCTTCAAGGCGATGTCGTGGGCATCGAAGCGCTCATCATCTGGCTGGCAAACCACAATCCGGGCATGATGCGGGCACAGCCCGCGATCGGCACCCAGTTCGGCATCGATCTGATGCAGACGATCCTTGCCGAGGCGAGCGAACCGAACAGCGAGGAAGCAGGCGATCTTCCGTTCCTCGCTGCTTTTCTCTTCGACGCGCTGGTCACCGTGCCGCGCCAGCGCATCCTGCAGCGCCATGATCTGCACAACACCACCCGGACAAAGGCTGCCTATATCGAGCGAGCGCTCGACCTCATGGCAAAGGCCATTCCGTTCCTGAACGAAGGGCGCGGTAACCGCCTCACATCCTGAAGCCCTCGCCAAGATAGCGATGCCGGACTTCGGGGTTGTCGAGTACCGCTTCTGGGCCGCCCTCGAACAGCATCCTGCCCTGATCGATGATATAGGCCCGCTCGACCAGTTCGAGCATCTCATGCACATTGTGGTCGGTCAGAAGGATCGCCACGCCTTCTCGCTTGAGCTTTCGCACCATCGCCTTGACGTCGGCGATCGACATGGGATCGATGCCCGCGAACGGTTCATCGAGCAGGATGACCGAGGGCGCTGCCGCCATGGCCCTGGCGATCTCGCAGCGCCTGCGTTCCCCGCCGGACAACCGCTGTGCGGGAACGTCGCGAATGTGGGCGATATTGAACTCGGCAAGAAGTTCATCGAGCCGCGCGGCAGCTACATCGCGATCGGCGATATGCAGTTCGAGCACGGCCGCGATATTCTCCGCAGCCGTCATGCCGCGGAAGATCGATCCTTCCTGGGGAAGATAGCCGAGGCCCAGCTTCGCTCTTCGATCCATGGGAAGCGCGGTGACATCCTGACCGCCAATCTCGATCCTGCCGGCATCCACGCTCATCAGGCCGGCAATCGCATAGAAGCAGAGCGTCTTGCCGGCCCCGTTTGGCCCCAGAAGCCCCACGATTTCGCCTGCCCGCACTTCGAGCGCGACATCGTCAAGCACCTTCCGCTTGCCAAAGGACTTCTCGATCCCGGCGATCGAAAGAACCGTCGGCGCGCGCTCGACTGCGACCGGTCCGATTGACGCGGGCGCAAGCGGCTCGCTCTCCGAACGCGCGGCCGGCGATACGAGTTGGGCATCATGCCCGAGATTTCCGCCAAGGTCCCTCAAAAGCCGGGTCAGTACGCGTCTCCATCCCGGCCGGCCAGCACCAGCGCAACCGCTGCCATCATGGCGATCTCGCGGATCATCCATTCTCCTTCAATTTCCCGCAAAATTGCCCGGGATGACGACCGCCGTACACTGTATCTCCAGGCAATGCATCGCCATCGTGAACTATACCTAGTGGCTTTACGCTCAATGATTGAGGCTCCTTTTTCTCCAGCAGGCCATGGCCGAATATCCCCGCGCCCGCGGTTGCGACTGGCCGTCAGACAGCCGTCCGGTCGCAACCAAGCTCCGTGCGGCTTGCATTCTATCTTACCTATGCAGTACCGTTCGGCATAAGAAGAACCGGGAGGGGCGGCCCAAACATCTGCTGTGGAATCCTGTCGGAGAGACGAGGCACCTTCCAGCGGAACTCGGAGTATATAGTCATGGCCACGTCCCCTCCGCCTTCCGACGATCCGCTGGACGGAATCAGCGAAACGCTCGACCGCACGGCATCGGCGGCCATCGCGCAGACGACTTTCGGCCTTTCGCCGGCCACGCTCCTGCTTGCCATGGCCGATTGGGGGATTCATCTCGCCACGTCGCCGGGCAAACAAATGCAGCTTGGCGCCAAGGCCATCCGCAAGCATGCCCGGCTTTTCGACTATCTGCAGCGCCGCATGGAAGACAGCGAGGCCGAACCGGCCATCGAACCATTGCCGCAGGACCGGCGCTTCGCCGATCCCGCCTGGAAAGAATTACCTTTCAATCTCGTCGCTCAGGCCTTCCTGCTCAACCAGCAATGGTGGCACGCCGCGACGACAGGCATTGGCGGTGTCTCGAAACATCATGAAGACATGGTGGAATTCGCCGCACGGCAGATGCTGGACATGCTCGCGCCGACCAACTTTCTCGCCACCAATCCCGTTCTCCAACACAAGATCGCGGAAACAGGTGGCCAATGCCTGGTCGACGGCTTCCGGCACCTGGTCGAGGACATGCAGCACATGGCGCGCGGCCTGCCGCCGGTCGGCGCCGAAGCCTTTCGCGTGGGCGAAAACGTCGCCACTGCCAAAGGCAAGGTCGTCTACCGCAACAAGCTGATCGAACTGATCCAGTATGAACCGACCACGGACACCGTGCGGCCCGAGCCAATCCTGATCGTGCCCGCGTGGATCATGAAATACTATATTCTCGACCTGTCGCCCGAGAACTCGCTGGTCCGCTGGCTGACGGCGCAAGGCTTCACCGTGTTCATGATTTCGTGGCACAATCCCGGCAGTGCCGACCGTGACCTCGACATGGACGCCTACCGGCACCTCGGACCGATGGCGGCGCTCGATGCGGTGACGGCGATCACCGGCGCGACGGGCATCCATGCCATGGGCTATTGCCTTGGCGGCACGCTGCTTTCCATCGCGGCCGCGGCCATGGCGCGCGACGGAGATGACAGGCTCGCCAGCGTCACACTGCTGGCCGCACAGACGGAATTCAGCGAGCCGGGGGAATTGGGCCTGTTTATCGACGAAGGCCAGCTCAACCTGCTGGAGAACATGATGTGGAGCCGGGGCTATCTGGACAGCAGCCAGATGGGCGGCGCCTTCCAGGTCTTGCGTTCCAACGACCTGGTCTGGTCGCGTGTGCTCGCCACCTACCTGATGGGCGAGCGCGAACCGATGAACGACCTCATGGCCTGGAACGCCGACGGCACACGGATGCCCTATGCCATGCACAGCCAGTATCTGCGCCGCCTGTTCCTCGACGACGACCTGGCCGAAGGAAAATACCGGGTGGATGGGCGAACCATCAACCTTGCCTCCATCCGCAAACCGCTGTTCGTGGTCGGAACCGAGCGCGATCATGTCGCGCCGTGGCATTCCGTCCACAAGATCCACCTGCTGACCGGGGCCGAGATCACTTTCGTCCTGACCAGCGGCGGGCACAATGCCGGCATCGTTTCGGAACCGGGCCACAAGGGCCGCCGCTACCGCGTGTTGACCCGCGAGGTCGACGGCACCTCCTACGATCCCGAAGAATGGGCAAGCCGCGCCGAGCAAAAGCAAGGCTCATGGTGGACGGCGTGGGGAGAATGGCTGGCCGCGCGTTCGGGAGAACCTGGTGCGCCGCCGCCCATGGGCGCAGCGGACAAGGGCTATGCGGCGATCGCCGATGCTCCCGGCCATTATGTGCTGGAGCATTGAGCAATGACTGACGGAACCATGATCGAGAACCGCACCTTCGACGAGATAAAAGTGGGCGATACCGCCAGTATCTCGCGCACGCTGACCGAAGAGGACATCCAGCTTTTCGCGCTCGTGTCCGGCGACGTGAACCCGGCGCATATGGACGCCGACTATGCCGCGACCGACATGTTCCGCCGCGTCATCGCGCACGGACTATGGGGCGGCGGTCTCATCTCCGCCGTGCTGGGCACCGAACTGCCCGGCCCCGGCGCGATCTATCTCAGCCAGTCGCTGCAGTTCACGCGGCCGGTAGGCCTTGGCGACACGATCACGGCGTCGGTGACGGTGGCGGAAAAACGCGCGCACCATGATATCCTGTTCGATTGCCGCTGCGTCAACCAGGACGGCGAGGAAGTCATCAGCGGCCAGGCCGAAGTCAAGGCGCCGGCCGAGAAGGTCCGCCGCCCCCGTGCGGCGCTGCCGGAGGTCAGCCTGCGCGACCATGACGGCTACCGCAAGCTGATCGAGATGACCGCCAATGGCGTGCCGGAACCGACGGCGGTGGCTCATCCCTGCAGCGCGGCCGCCATGCTGGCCGCGATTGAAGCCGCCGAAGCCAATCTCATCATGCCGATCCTGGTCGGGCCGGAAGCGAAGATCCGCAAGGCGGCCGAAGACGCCGGCAAGGACATTTCGCCTTTCCGCATCGTATCCGCCGCCCATAGCCACGAAGCGGCGGCAAAGGCCGTGGACCTGGTGCGCGGCGGCGAAGCGAAGCTGTTGATGAAAGGCTCGCTCCATACCGACGAACTGATGGGCGCCATCGTGCGCTCCGCCACGGGCCTGCGGACCGAACGGCGGATCAGCCATGCCTATATCATGGACGTGCCGGGCCATCCGACGCCGCTCATCATCACGGATGCCGCGATCAACATCGCCCCGACGCTCGATGAAAAGGCGGACATCATCCGCAACGCCATCGACCTTGCCCATGTCATCGGCATCGAGAAGCCGAAAGTGGCGATCCTTTCCGCCGTGGAGACGGTCAATCCCGCGATGCAATCCACGCTGGACGCTGCCGCCCTGTGCAAGATGGCGGATCGCGGGCAGATCACGGGCGGCATTCTGGACGGGCCCCTGGCTTTCGACAACGCGATCAGCGAAGCCGCCGCCAAGGAGAAAGGCATCGTCTCGCTGGTGGCGGGCAAGGCCGAAATCCTCGTCGTGCCCAACCTGGAAGCGGGCAATATGCTGGCCAAGCAGTTGACGTTCCTGGGCGGCGCGGACGCGGCGGGCATCGTGATGGGCGCGCGCGTGCCGATCATCCTCACCAGCCGGGCCGACAGCCTGCGCACCCGCCTCGCCTCCTGCGCGGTCGCGGTGCTGATGGCGCGCGCCGCCACCAAGGCCGCGCCCGGCCTGCCGGGAGCGGCGAGCGCATGAAAGCCGTCGTCGCCATCAACTCCGGTTCGTCCAGCATCAAGTTCTCGCTGTTCACGCTCGATGGCCGGGACGGGCTGACGCTCTCGGCAGGCGGCAAGATCGAGAAGATCGGCATCGCGCCCAGCCTGCGGGCCCGCTCCGCGACGGGGGAAACGCTCATCGAGCGGGACTGGCCGGACGGCGCCGCGCTCAGCCATGCCGACCTGCTTATGGACCTCTTCGCCTGGGCAGGAGACCATCCGCTGGAAGGGCGGGACGTGATCGCCATCGGCCATCGCGTGGTGCATGGCGGCCTGGACTTCGTCACGCCCCGCCTGGTCGATGCCGACCTGCTGGACAGGCTGGAAACGCTGTGCCCCCTCGCCCCGCTGCATCAGCCGCACAACCTCGCGGCGATCCGCGCGATCGCGAAGCTGAAACCCGACCTGCCGCAGGTCGCCTGCTTCGATACGGCCTTCCACCACGACAAGCCGGACGTCGCCTCGCGCCTGGCCATCCCGCGCAAGTTCCACGATCAGGGCATCCGCCGCTACGGCTTTCACGGCCTGTCCTATGAATATGTCGCAATGCGTCTCGCGGAGATCGACCCGGCGCTGGCCGCGGGCCGCGTGGTCGCGGCGCACCTGGGCAACGGGGCCAGCCTCTGCGCCATGCGGGACTGCAGGAGCGTCGATACGACCATGGGCTTCACTGCGCTCGACGGCCTGGTGATGGGCACGCGCTGCGGCACTATCGATCCCGGCGTGATCCTGCACTTTCAGCTCCGCATGGGCATGAGCGCGGCCGATGTGGAGGACATGCTTTACCGGCAGTCCGGCCTGCTCGGCGTGTCCGGCCTGTCGAGCGACATGCGGGCGCTCGCGGCCAGCGATGCGCCGGAAGCGGAAGAAGCCATGGCGCTGTTCGCCTGGCGCGCCGCGCGCGAGACGGCCGCGCTCGCCTCGTCGATGGGCGGGCTGGACGGCATCGTCTTCACCGCCGGGATCGGAGAGAACGACGCCGCGATGCGCCAGCGTATCTGCGCACGCCTCGCATGGCTGGGCGTGGAACTCGACGAACAGGCGAACGCTGCCGGCGCCCCGCTTGTCAGCACGCCCGGCAGCCATGTCGCGGTGCGCGTCATTCCCACCGACGAGGAACGGATGATCGCGCTCCACACCTTGCACGTGCTGGGGGAGAATCCATCATGAGGCGCGCGATAAGCCTTGCCACCATCGCGCTTGCCGTCCCTGCCGCGGCTCATGCCGCATCGCCCGTCGAAATCCTGATCAGCGATGCCGGGCAGGAGGACGAAACCGGCGCTGTCCTAGTCGATCTGCGCCTGCTCAATGACAGCGGCGATCCGCAGGGCATGGCCCTTCCGGACCGCATCGAAGCGCAGGTGGAGCAGAGCGGCGTCTCTCGCACCGCCTGGCTGGAGCGCATGGCGACGACGCCTCCAAACCCGATCATTCCACCTGGCGGTTTCACGCGCGCGACCTACCGGCTTGCGCGGAGGACCAATCTGTCGCTGGAAGGCGCCGCGATCTCCGTTCCCGCATGGGGCACGCGGCAGATCACGCTGGCATTGCGGCCCGCGGACCGAGGGGCGCAAATAGCCACGAACACCTCCGCGCAATCCGGGCCTCCCAACGCGCCGGGGTTGGAAAACAAGGCTGTGCCGCCTCCCTCGGACCGGTCGGCGGGCAACGCCTTTTTCGCCAACCTGTCGGCCTATGAACCGATCTATGCTGTCTATGGTCCGGGCACCGACAGCGCCGCACGCATCCAGATCAGCTTCAAATATCAGATTTTCGGAACGAGACGCGCCCAGGGCTTGCCACTTTCCTGGCGCGACGGACTGCATTTTGCCTATACCCAGCGCATGTTCTGGGATCTTGGCGCGGATTCCTCGCCGTTTCGTAACATCGACTATCAGCCGGAACTCTTCTACCTGACCCCTTCAGCTACGTTGACACGCGGCATCTCGCTGAGCGCACAGGGCGGCTTTCGCCATGAATCCAACGGTCGCTCCGGTCTCGATTCCCGCAGCCTCAACACGCTCTATGTGGCGCCGATGGCCGCCTTCCCGCTCGGCGGCGGCTATCGCCTGTCGGTAGCTCCGCGCTTCTCCCTCCTTGTCGGCGACAAATCCGACAATCCCGATATCCGCCGCTACAGAGGCAATAGCTCGCTCTTCCTGGAAGTCGGGAAAGATGACGGCCTACGCCTTACGACATCCACGCGGTTCAGCGTCTCCAGCGGCAAAGGCGCACTCGCCGCCGATTTTTCCTATCCGCTCTCGCGGCTATTGGGCGGGGGACCCGACTTCTATCTCTTCGGCCAGAGCTTCATCGGCTATGGCGAGAATCTGCTCGACTATGATCGCCATACGACCCGTTTTCGTCTGGGCGTGGCACTGGTGCGTTGAAACCCGCCTTCATGCACATCACGCACTTGAGCGACGCCTCCTGCGACATCAGCGCTTCCTGCTCGACTTGAGGTTGCACTCTGGCAATAGTCGACACGCTCACAGCAAAAGTTCCGAGTCACCAAGAAGGAGCCCTTCACATGCCGTCACAATCGAGGCGCTATTCCAGCCCCTATGGTATGGCCGACCCGGCATTGGAGACCAGTTGGGGCTGGGTCCTGGCTTATGGGCTGCTCGTGATCCTGATCGGCGTTTTTGCGCTCCTCAACCCAATCGCGACGGGCTTCGCGACAGGTGTTTTCCTTGCCGTGGCGCTCCTCATATACGGAATACTGGCTATCGCGGCCGGGTTGTCCTCGCTCTCCCGGCGCGCACGCTGGATCGAGATCCTCCTCGGCGTGCTGAGCCTCGTCGCGGCCGCCATCACTTTCTTCAATCCCTTCGCCGGGGCCTTGACGCTCGTCGCGCTGATCGGCGCCTGGTTGCTCATCATCGGCGTTTTCGAAATCGTCGGCGCATTCCAGTCTGCGCATGACCGGGGCTGGCGCCTGCTACTCGGCGTTCTCGACACTGTTCTGGGCGGTCTCCTCCTGTTCAGCGATCCCGCGACCGGACTTGCCTTCCTGGCATTGGCGGTCGGCCTGAGCTTCCTGCTGCGAGGAACCTTCCTCATCATCCTCGCCATGGGTCTGCGCCGCATCGGTAAGCTATAGACTTAGTGCGGCAAGGGTGCCCTGCCCCGAACAACAAAGGAAACGCCAGGATGATCGGAGGATACAAACCGCTTTCGGTCTTGCTCATCCTGGCGGCAACGGTCGGAAATGCTCCGGCATCGAGCATTTCCGGGACTATCTGGCGCAACCCTGCAAACAGTGTGCATATCCGCGCGCAACCGTGCGACGACAGGATGTGCGGTGTCGTCGTCTGGGCTAACGACAAGGCGAAAGCCGATGCGCGCAAGGGCAGCCCGGATCCTCTGGTGGGCGCACAGCTGTTTCGTGATTTCGAGCAGGAGCAGCCCGGCGTGTGGCGCGGCCGCGTTTTCGTGCCCGATATCGGCCGGACCTTCACCGGGCGCGTCACGGTACTCGACAGCAACAGGCTCGAGGCGAACGGCTGCCTCGTCGGGCGCATCGGGTGCCGGTCGCAGATCTGGACGCGCGTCGAGAAGTAGACGCATGGATTGACAGGCTGAAAGACACCTCTCCCATCCGGCTCGCTGACCCTGCGCAAATGCGATAACGCCGAAGGCGAAATGACCGCGTGCCTGATTCTCTTCCTGATCGTCCTTGGTATCAACCTGTTGCCCGCGTTCGGTCCCCCGACATGGTCGATCATCGTTCTCTATGGCCTGACGACCGATCTGCCTGTCGCCTTGATCGTGTTCATTGGCGCGCTCGCGGCCGCTCTTGGACGTTTGCTGCTTGCCTGGGGCTTTCGATTTCTCAAGGACTATTTGCCCGCGAAACAAAAGCGCAACCTCGAAGCAGCGAAAAAAGTCGTCGAGGACCGACCGAAAAGCGCGATTTTCGGGCTCGCGTTGTTCGCGCTCTCTCCGCTTCCCTCGGCGCAACTGTTCGAAGCGGCCGGCCTTGCGGGTATCAGGCTGGGGAAGTTCACAGCAGCGTTTTTCGTCGGGCGTCTCGTCTCCTATTCGATCTATGCCGCGACAGCAGGCGTGATCCGCAAATCGAGCCTGGGTGACGTCTTTACCGAGCGCCTCACCAGTCCGTGGGGCATCGCGATGCAGATCGGCATGATCATCCTGCTTGCTGCGCTCGCCCAGATCGACTGGAGCAGATTTCTGCGCTCCGACAACGATCCGCGCTCAAGCGCATGATCTCAAGGAAACAGGTCCCCGTCGCAGACGGTCCATTCGTCGGCAACACGCAAAATTGAAGACGGCGCCGAAAGCCTGCTTGGGTCAAAGCTGCGATTCCAGCGGCAGAAGGCCAATGGCCTGTGCGGTTAGTCTGCGCCAGAACGAGGCTTCCGGTTCCCGGTCGTATCGGACGGGCACGCCGTTCCGGCTCCCGGCCCATGCCACGTCGCCATCCGACGTCAGACAGACCTCATAGCTGCGGGAGGGCGCGGTATCGCGCTGCCAGATGGCAGCCATCTTCCGGGCCAGGGCCTCGGACTCGAAGAGGACGCCCATTTCCGTGTTGAGGGAAGCCGAACGAGGATCCAGGTTCATCGAGCCGATGAACCCCATATGCCCGTCGGCAGTGAAAGCCTTGGTGTGCAGGCTTGCCCGGCTCGATCCTCGCAGGGAAAAGTCCCGCTCCTGATGCTCGGGGCGCAATTCCCAGAGCTTGATCCCTGCCTCGAGCAGCGGAACACGGTAGCGCGCATAACCGCCATGGACCGCGGCGACATCGGTTGCCGCAAGAGAATTGGTCAGGACCGAGACCGAAACCCCCTTTGCCGCAATCGCGGCGAGCGCCGCCGTGCCTTCCTCGCCGGGGATGAAATAGGGCGAAGTGATTTCAAGCCTTTCCCGCGCCGCATCGAAGACCGGCAGCAGGTCGTGCATCAGCCAGTTCTTGCCCTCCTTGCCCAGCACCTTGCGCGGCGGATCGGCGATCACGCGGGCGGCGCGAGTCCAGTCGGGCCGCGTGGTCTCGGGATCGAGAAGCGAGAGCCGTTTGGCGATGCGCTCCAGATAGGGGCGCGCGGCAGCCTCATTGGCAGCGTTGCTCAATTCGGCGGCGATCCGCGTCAGCGCCGCGCCAGGATCTTTCAAGGGCGAAAGCCTATCGACCGGCAACGCCAGGCCGCTGTTCCAGTAATCGTCGAAGATCTTCTCCGTCTGGGCGACGGCTGGCCCCATCACCAGCACGTCCATGTCGCGGAAATTGGTTTGCGTCGCGGCATCGAAATAGGCGTCGCCGATATTGCGCCCGCCAAGGATGGCAACGCGGCCATCAGCGATCCAGGCCTTGTTGTGCATGCGCCGGGTCACGCTGAAGGCGCGCAGCATCATTTCGATGCCGCGCCGCAAGCCGCCCTGCCGCGCCCGGGTCGGGTTGAAGATACGGATCTCGATATGCGGATGATGCGCCATGGCGATCATCGCATCAGATGTATGGCTGGTGCCGATGTCGTCGATCAGGATCCGCACCCTGACGCCGCGATCGGCCGCGGACAGGGCCTCGGCCAGAAGAAGGCGGCCGGTCAGATCGTCGTGCCAGATGTAATACATCAGATCGAGCGAGCGCTCGACCTTGCGCGCCGACAATCCACGTGCCGCGAAGGCGTCGAGATTCTCGTCCAGCAAAAGCAGGCCGCTCTCACCGGGGTGCGCATCCGTCGTGGCGCCGATACGCTGATCGAGCGGCGTCCGGCCGCGTTCGATCGACAGTGCGTAGGAAGGCTCCCCCTGCGCGCGACTGGCGAACAGGCCGTAGACCCAAGTCGCGAGCATCGACGCCGCGACGAAGCCCAGGCAGGCAAGGATGACGATCCGGATCAGACGGCAGCATCCGCCTGCGGCTGCTGGCGCACGAGCAGGACATCGCAATCGAGACGGCTGAGCAGCGCCCGCGCCGTGCTGCCGAGCACCGCCACCGTCAGGGCCGATCGACCGTGCGTTCCGATCACGGCCAGGTCGGTTTCGCTCAGCTTCACATGATTGCGGACAACCTCGCAAACCTCGCCATAGTCGACATTGATATCCAGCCTGTCGCGTGCGTCGGCGGGCAGATCGGTCCTGTCCAGAAAGGCATCCAGATCATAGGCTATCCTGGCCTGCAGCGCAGCTGCCGGCCCTTCCCGGCCCCGAAGTGCCTCCAGCGGCACGTGATAGGCGTGAACGAGAGTGATCTCGGCAGCGGGGAATGCGGCCATGGCCGTGCGAAGCGCCTGGGCCGAGCAGCCGGAGAAATCGGTTGCGACCAAGACCCGGCGATAGTGGTGCTGGGTCTTTTCCTTCACGATAAGCACCGGCGCATGAGCATGGCGTATCATGCGCTCCACGGTCGTGCCGATCAGGAAATCCCCGATATCGTCATGGCGCGAGATGCCGGTCACGATGAGATCCGCCCCGCATGCGGTTGACGCTTCCAGCACCGCCTGCGAGACGGCGCCGGTGGCGAGGCGTGTCTCGACCGGAATATCCGGGTCCGCCACCTCCGCCCGCAAGCGGGCATGAAGGCGACTCTCGGCGGCCTGCAGTCCGTCGAGCATGTCTGCGGGATCGGGATCCCTCTGAACGTGGAGAAGAACCAGATGTGCGCGCCACTCGCTCGCCAGCTGTATCGCGCGGTCGCGGGCTCGGTCGCAGCGACCGCTAAAATCGGTTGGAAACAGAATCGTTCGCGGGGTCATATCGACGCAACATATCAGCAGTGGTCCGCCAACCAAGGAACGTGTCGCCGTGTATTTGCAGGACGGACAGAAATGTTCTTCGGCAAGGATTCGCTGGCCGTCGCGAAGCAGACCGATATTATGGCCTGATCAGAAGAGGATGGATAAAATCACAACACCAGACATCATATTGCGAACCCCGACGCTCACTGCCGTGGCAACGGCCGGCGCATCCCACGCACCATCGACACGCTTCTCGCGCCGAACGCTTCTTGCCGGCACCATGACTGCCGCGCTCTGCCTGACCGCCGCTCCGATCCGCGCTATGGCGCTTGATCCAGGATCGATCGCGGCGAGCGTGGAAGCGTTACGGCCAGGAGAGTTCCTGTGGGCGCCCGAAGCGGCTCCCGATGGTCCGGTGGTCATCATCGTCAGCCTCGCCAGGCAGCGGGCCTATGTCTATCGCAACGGCGTCCTGATCGGCATCTCGACCGTTTCCACCGGCGCAGCCGGCCACGAAACGCCGACCGGGGTTTTCACCATCCTCCAAAAGAAAGTCGCGCACAGATCGAACCTCTACAATGACGCGCCGATGCCCTACATGCAGCGCCTCACCTGGGACGGGATTGCCATGCACGCCGGCAATCTTCCGGGCTATCCCGCCTCGCACGGATGCATCCGGTTTCCCCTGACGTTCGCCGAGCACCTCTATGATGTCACGCAGCTTGGCCTGACGGTCATCATCACGCAGGCAAGCGAGATTCCGCGCTTTGCCCCAGCTCCCCGTATCCTGCAGGATACGGCCCGGCGCTCGTCGTTCGGGAATGCCTTTTTGACGGTCTGGCAGCCAGAGAAAGCACTCACAGGGCCGATCTCCATAATCGTCAGCGCGGCGGACCAGCGCGCCGTGGTGTTGCGAAACGGCATCGAAATCGGTTCGGCGCCTGTCGCCATCCGCGGCAAGATCTCCGGCCTTCAGGCCTTCAACCTCGCCTCCATCGACGAACACGGGACGCATTGGATGTTCCTCCCTGTATTTGGCGGTGCACAGACGGGGGAAGTCTCGCGGCAGGACCGGGAGCGGCTAATCCTTCCCGAGGACTTCAGACGGGGCCTGCTGTCGGTGCTCAAACCGGGAAGCACGCTGATCGTCACGGCCGATACCCTCGAAAGCGGGAGTACAGGCACATCCCTGACCGTGCTCACGGGCGAGGATGCCCAAGCGGATACAAACGAACGATGACGTTGCGCAATCCCGACTTCGCGTCCATCGCAGCGTCTTACCGCCTGATTCCAAACAGCCCCCTGCCATAATTGCGAAGACCGGCCTAATTACGACATACTCACCAGAGGATTTGACTTCGATGTCCCGATCATTGCGCGTTCCAGTTTCCCTTGCCGCCGCCATCCTGCTGGGGCTGTCCTCGGCGGCTCCGTCACTGGCTGAAACCGCGCCCGCTGCGCCGCCTTCGGCCGACGCCACGGCAATCGCGGTACCCGACGGATTTGAGTTGGCGCCGGACGGCACAACTCTTGTCCACGTGGCCAGCGGCCTGCGCTTCCCGGAGGAATTCGAGGGCTTTACCCGCCTCAGGGAACGGGCATTCGATCCGGGCGGCGAGTATATCGCCATCGGCTACGACCGGCCACTCGGCACCGGCGACGATCGCATCGTGGTGCGGATGGCGGTGGTCCATATCGACCAGATGTCGCCACGCGACCACTATATGATCATGCGTCAGGCTACGATGTCCCATTTTGCCGCGCCGACCATCGTGTCGGAAGGACCGGCGACGATCCCAACCAATCGCCGCCTCAAGGCCTATCGCGGAACTTTCACCGGCTATCGCGACGGCAAACCATGGCGTTCCAGCCTGACGACAGTCGACTATGGCTATTGGAGCGGACGCATGACGGCCGCCTATCCCGAAAGCGAAGCTGCCGAAGCTGAGAAATATCTTGGCGTGCTGCTGGCGGAAATCCGCGCGCAGCGCCCAAAGGCGCCGAAACGGTAGACTGGGGACGATGCCCGCGCGAAACCGCTCACTTTGACGGAGCAAGCAGCGAGAGGAGGCGCCGCCAATCTTGTTCGATCATCCGCCAGCGAAAAACGGCAAGCATGTGGGTCAGCAATCGGGAAAGATAATTCCTTTCCCGTGATCGGGCTACGATTTCGTGGACCTCCCTTTCGGTCCACGGCTTCCATTGTCCAGCGACGGCGATCATGTTCGAGCGGAAGGCCGTATCACTTCATCTCGCAATATACGCTCGGTTTCCGTTATCCGAATGGGGATTGCCGCAGTTATTGAGCGACGCAGTGCAAGTTATCCTTGCCCAGTTCGGCTCCCGTTCCGCTATTTCCTGGGCTGGAAGCTGATGCGGCTTGTAAGCCCCTCTAACGCGCCTCTCACTCATACGCGACGTTCCGCAGCGATCAAAGCGGCCTGATAGGCCGCATCCTCACCCATAATCGCACGCGCTGTCGCGATTAGTTCAGGACTCGCATTACGTGGACGACCCGTATCGAACGGGGGGCTGGATCATATTCGATCGCGAGTTACGTAATTTTTGCAGTCTCTTCACCCCGAAGTTTCGCAAGAAGACGGATTCCGAAATCGATCCCCGCGGTCATGCGAAGGCCAAAGCTGTGAACATAGCCGTCATGCACGTCGAAACCATATTGGAGGCAGCCGTCGAACCGGATGATCTGGAATTGGCGCTGCCTCTCATGAGCCGCCTGCAGGAGGCCATGATCACATGAACTAGGCCGGGTCTCTCCAATCTCTATGGATTCAAGCGTGACGGCCCCTTCACCGAGTGCCGATTTCAGCGTGGTGCGACAAATGTAGACCGATTCAAGTAGGGATTGCTGAGCTATGCCGGCTACCAATCATCGTCAGGGTTTCGTCAGGAAAGACTGTTGAACTTTTTCACGGCATTTTACGAAGGACACCATGAGCCGACTAAGATCCCATCCCGAACGCCATGCGGTGTCACGCATCGGCTGGCTACGCGCGGCAGTGCTGGGAGCCAATGATGGGATCGTTTCGACCGCGAGCCTCATCGTCGGCGTCGCAGCCTCCGGCGCGGGCAAGGCCAATATCCTGGTCGCAGGGATGGCGGCGCTGGTGGCAGGCGCCATGTCGATGGCCGCCGGCGAATATGTCTCGGTCAGCTCTCAGGCGGACACGGAGAATGCCGACCTCGCCCGGGAAAGAGGTGAACTCGCCGTTCAACCGGTGCTCGAGCATCAGGAACTGGCGGACATCTATGTCAAACGCGGTCTGAATGAGGAACTGGCCCGGCAGGTAGCCGACGAACTAATGGCAAAGGATGCGCTGGCCGCGCATGCCCGCGACGAACTCGGCATTTCCGAAGTCGTGACCGCCCGCCCTATCCAGGCCGCGCTCACATCCGCCGCAACTTTCAGCACAGGCGCCCTCATGCCCCTGTTGTTGGTCGCCGTCGTTCCGCATGATAGCCTCGTCGCAATCGAGGTCGCGGCAACCCTGTTGTTTCTCGCACTGCTGGGCGCGCTTGGCGCCTGGGCCGGGGGCGCCCGCCCCATGAAATCAATCCTACGGGTCACATTCTGGGGCGCGCTGGCCCTGGCTGCGACCGCGGGCATCGGGAGGCTGTTCGGAACAGTGGTTTGAACCACGCTGCTCACATCGTCAGGATTCGGTCAGTGAACACCCGTAGCCCTTCCAGCTGGAAAGGCGAACGTGATGACAAATTCTGAATATACAAGGACATTCAAGGTTTGGGACACGCCGCTACGGCTATTCCATTGGCTGCTGGTCCTAGCGATCTCGATCGCGTTTCTCTCTTCCGACGACGATAGTCCGATCGCATCGTGGCATATGGTCGCAGGATGGTCTGCTGCTGCCTTGCTTGCGTTCCGTCTGATCTGGGGCTTCGTCGGAGGCGAGCATGCCCGGTTCGTGAATTTCATTCGGCCAACAGCAATCGCCACCCATGCACGCGACCTTCTAGCTGGCCATCCTCGACGTTCCGTGGGTCATAATCCACTGGGCGCGATCGCAGTCGTGGCGCTGATCGGATTGACCGGAATCGTCATCTGGAGCGGCAGCAGCGTTGCGGCAGGCGGCATGGACAAAGACCTTCATGAAACCCTCGCCTACAGCCTGCTTGCTTTGATCGGGCTTCATGTCGGCGCCGTGCTGTTGATGTCGCTGCTCACCGGCGAAAACCTTGTTCGCGCGATGATCAGCGGCCGCAAGAAGAACAGCCTCTATCCGAATGTGCGTGAGGCTCGGGGACCAGGCTTGTTTGCGGCTCTACTTGGTGCCGCAGCGATCGTTCTGGCAATCATCGCCATTGTCATGGTGGATCCGACCGCCTTCGCGCCGCAGCAACGCCATTCCCATCACGGTTCGCACGAGGAAAGGGATTGAAAACATCGGTTGATGGTCTGGTAGAAAGCTTCAATCCTTCTTGCCTTTCGTTCCTGGTGGAAAGTCTACATTAAACCCATGCGCCTTCTCATCGTCGAAGATAATGAGCGAATGGCGGCACTGATCGCCGACGGTCTTCAGCGCCGGGGCTTCGTGTGCGATGTTGCCCATGATCTCGCACAAGCCGACGCTGCGATGGGCAGCGCGAGCTATGATGCCATCATACTCGACCTCGGCCTGCCCGACGGCGACGGGATCGACTGGCTCGCGAGCCGCCGAAAATATCAGCAGATGCCGCCTGCCATCATCCAGACCGCGCGTGGGGCGCTGGAGGATCGCGTCACCGGTCTCGATTCCGGCGCAGACGATTATATCGTCAAACCCTTCGAGATCGACGAGCTCGCCGCGCGCATCCGCGCCCTGCTGCGCCGGCCTGGCGTTCGAACCCAGCCCGTCATCGAAGTCGGCATGCTGCGTTTCGACACGGCAAGCCGCTCTGCCAGCATTGGCGATCGCGAGATCGACCTTTCGCGCCGCGAGGCGGACCTTCTGGAACTGCTGATGCGGCGAGCCGGCACGGTGGTCCATCGCGAAGTGATCGAGAACGCGCTCTACAGCTTCAACGATCCGGTGACCCCCAATGCGGTCGAAGCCGCCATTTCGCGTCTGCGCCGCAAGCTCGAAGACACGGGCGTGGCCGGCGCGCTCCATACCGTTCGGGGTGTCGGCTATATGCTGAAGGACGGGAAGGCATGACCGTGCAGCGCTCCATCTCACGGCGCCTCAAACGCGGTTTGGGCCTGATTGGTGTGGCGGGCACCGTTCTGCTGCTGGCGGCGGTCGCCTTCTTCTACAGTGTCACCTTCACACATCTCGATGCACGCGCGGCGATGATCCGCGCGATCAAGGAAATGCTTGAGCATGTCGCTCTGCCGCTTGTCGTCCTGCTCGTTCCCGTCGCGATCATGGTGCTCCGAGTGATCCGCCAGGCCTTCGCACCGCTGGAAGATGCCGCCGCCCGGATCGAGGCTGCACAGGGCCACGAACGAGGGTTCCGCATCGATGCGTCGCAAATGCCCGCCGAGGCGCTACCCTTCGTCTATGCGGTCAACGATCTGTTGGCGCGGCTCGATCAGGCCGCGCGGCGGCAGGAAGCGTTCGCCGCCGACGTCGCGCACGAGTTGCGCACGCCGCTCGCCCTCCTGTCTCTCGAACTCGACCGGCTTGACTATGACGACGCCGCGCGCCTCAAGGAAGACGTGGCGGCCATGCGCCGGCTGATCGACCAACTCATGCTGCTCGCGCAGATCGACGCGGCGGAGGCCGCCCAGACCGCTCCCGAACAGGTGTCACTCGCGGATGTGGCGAGCGAGGTCGTCAGCGCCGTGGCGCCGGGGATCATCGCACAAGGCAAGCTGATCGCGTTCGATACCCGCGGTCAGGCTGCGGTCGTGAACGGCAGGCGCGAAGCGATTGCGGCAGCGCTGCGCAATCTGATCGAGAATGCCGCGCGCGTGACGCCGGCTGGTGGCACGATCCAGGTCTTCGCCGGCCCCCACGCGCTATTGGGCGTGCGGGACGAGGGCCCTGGGCTGGCGCTCGAAAGGTTGCGCGACCTTGTGCAACGCCACCGCCGCGCCGACCATGCGAGCAAGGATGGCGCCGGCCTCGGCCTCGCTATCGTCGACCGGATCATGGCGGCCCATGGCGGCACGCTTGAGACCGATCCGGCCGACCGTGAACTGGTGCTGCGTTTTCCCGCGACCTGATCTTCAATCCTCATATCCCGTCAGGGTTCGGTCAGGAACGCTCCCTAGCCCGAGCGCATGTCCAGACGATACACCCTCATTGCGGGCGCCGCGACGATCGCCTTGATTCTATCAGGCCTGTGGTGGTTCGCCAGTCGACCGGTCGAGACGGGCAACTCCGCGCCGGCAAGCAACGCCCAACCGACAGATGGGATCCTGGCGGTGGATGCGCGCCGCGCCGCGCAGATGGGTATCCGCCTTATGCCCGCGACGGCAGCCGCGGATGCGGCGCTCGCCACCATCCCCGCGATGATCGAGCCTCCCGCCAACGCCCGGGTGGCGGTGGCCGCGACCTTTCCCGGCACCGTGTTGCGGACTCTCGTGGTCGAGGGCGACAGCGTGCGGCGGGGCCAGCCGCTGGCGATCATCGCCAGCCGCGACGTGCTGACGATCGGCGCGGACCTCAGCCGCGCGAACGCGCGGCGTGGCGTAGCCGAGGCCAATGCCGCGCGGCTCTCCCTGCTCAGCCGCGAAGGCATCATCGCAGGCGCGCGCGCTGACGAAGCCAATGCCATCGCAGCCGAGGCTCGCGCCGACGTTTCGGAAAAGTCGCGCATCCTGGCGATGGTGGGCGGTCATGGCGCCAGCGGCTCCTATACGCTGACGGCTCCTATCGCGGGTCGCGTCACCAGCGCCTCCATCCAGACCGGCAATCCGGTGGACGGCACCACCGCGCCCTATGTGATCGACGCGACGGATCGCTATGAAGTGGTCGGCCAATTGCCCGAACGGCTGATCGGGCAAGTGCGCCCCGGCATGAGCGTGCGGCTACTTCCCAACCTCACCGGCCGGATCGTCGCGGTGGGAACGGCCATCGATCCCGCGACCCGTTCGGCCGGCCTCAAGGCGGAGATTCCGGCCGGACCCGGTGTTGTCGCGGGGCGCGCAACCAGCATCGTCATCGTCGGCCCGGCGCCGGCGGGCGCGGTCAGCGTGCCCGATACGGCGGTCACCATGATCGACGGCAAGCCGGTTGTGTTCGTGACCGCGCGCGGCGGCTTTGCCGTGCGCGCCGTGACCGGCGGCAGCGGCAGTGATGGCCGCACGGTGCTGCTCTCCGGGATCAGGCCCGGTGAACAGGTGGTGGTTTCCGGTACGAGCGCGCTCAAGGCGCTCGCCACCGCGCAATAGGCTCTCCCGATGCTGCGTTCGCTTGTCGCCACCGCGCTGTCCTATCGTCTGCTCGTCCTGATCCTTGCCGCCGCCACGGCCGGGCTCGGGGTCTGGGCTTTTGTCAACTTGCCGGTCGATGCCTATCCCAACATCGCGCAGACCCAGGTGAAGCTGATCCTCAAAGCCCCCGGCATGACGCCGGAGGAGGTCGAGAGCCGCGTCATCACGCCGATCGAGACGGAGATGCTCGGCATTCCCAACCAGGCGATCCTGCGCTCGAGCGCCAAATATGCCATCGCCGACATAACCATCGACTTTACCGACGGCACCGACATCTACTGGGCGCGCCAACAGGTCGCCGAACGGCTGGCGGGCGTGACGGGCGATCTGCCTGCTGCCGTGACCGGCGGTCTCGCGCCGATCTCGACGCCCCTGTCCGACGTCTACATGTTCACGATCGAAGGGCCGCTGTCTCTCCAGCAGAAACGCGAACTGCTCGACTGGACGATCCGCCCGGCGCTGCGCACAGTGCCCGGCGTCGCGGACGTGAACGCGCTGGGCGGCTATGTTCGTACCTTCGAGGTCCGGCCTGATCCGGTGGCGCTGGCGAGCGCGAAGCTCTCGATCTCCGATCTGCGCACCGCGATCGAAAGCGGCAATCGCAATGACGGCGCGGGGCGCCTGACCGATGGCGAGGAATCGCTGATCGTCCGAGCCGTGGGCGCGATCCGCAGCGTGGAGGATCTGCAAACGCTGGTCATCGCCAGCCGGGACGGCCGCATCGTCCGCCTGGGCGACGTCGCCACAGTCGGCACCGGCAGCCTCACCCGCTATGGGGCGGTGACGCGCGGCGGCAAGGCCGAGGCGGTGGAGGGCCTGGTGATCGCGCTGCGCGGCGCGGATGCGCGGGCGGTGGTCGATGGCGTGCGGACGCGGCTTGCCGGGCTTCAGCACAGCTTGCCCGCAGGCACGCAGATCCATGTCTTCTACGATCGCTCCGATCTGATCGGGCGCGCGGTCGGCACGGTCGAGGAGGCGCTGCTGGAAGCGACCGTGCTGGTCGTCGTGCTGCTGATCCTGTTCCTCGGCGACTGGCGTGCGGCCACGATCGTCGCGGCGACCCTGCCGATGGCCGCGCTCATCACCTTCCTGTTCATGCGCGGCATGGGGCTGTCCGCGAACCTCATGAGCCTCGGCGGGCTCGCCATCGCGATCGGGATGCTGGTCGACGGCGCGGTGGTGGTGGTCGAGAATGTCGTCGAGCGCCTGAGCCATGCCCAGGGCGAGGACACGCCCCGACTCAACCACGTATTCCGCGCAACCAGCGAGGTGATCGTGCCGGTGTCGGCGGGCATCGTCATCATCGCGCTCGTGTTCCTGCCCCTGCTTTCGCTGCAGGGGCTGGAGGGCAAGCTGTTCGCGCCCGTCGCGCTCACCATCGTCTTCGCGCTCGCGGGCTCCCTGCTGCTCGCCCTGACGCTGGTGCCGGTCCTTGCCTCCTTCAGCCTCAGGAGCGGCCATCATGGTGAGCCATGGATCATGCGGCAGATCGGCCCACGCTACCAGGCGCTGCTCGACGCGGCGTTCGCGCACAAGAAGCTGGTCTATGGTCTCTCCGCCACCGGGCTGGTGCTGGCGGGCCTCGCTTATGGCGCGGCCGGGAAGACCTTCATGCCGACGATGGACGAAGGCTCGGTGATCGTGCAGCTTACCAAGCTGCCCTCGATCAGCCTGGACCAATCGGTGGCCGGCGACATGGCGGTGCAGCGCGCGCTCCGCACCGTGCCGGAGGTGGAGGACGTGATCGCCCGCGTCGGCTCCGACGAGATCGGTCTCGATCCGATGGGACCGAACGAGACCGACAGCTTCGTCCAGTTGAAGCCGCGCTCGCAATGGCGCGGGGACAAGGATTTCGTCGTCCGGGAAATGCGCAAGGCGCTGGACGGCCTGCCCGGTATCCAATCGAGTTTCACCCAGCCGATCGAGATGCGCGTCTCGGAGATGCTCACCGGCGCGCGCGGCGATCTAGCGGTCAAGATTTTCGGGCCTGACACCGCAACGCTCGCCGAGCTCGCGGGTCGGATCCAGCATATCCTGTCCGGCATCCACGGCTCATCGGAGGTCCTGACGGTCGCCAACGACAATGTGGACTATCTCCAACTCGACATCGACCGCGCGGCAGCGGGGCGGTTCGGGATGCCGGTCGACCAGCTCCAGGACGCGCTGCGCGGACAGGTCGAGGGCGTGCGGTCCGGGGTCGTGGCCGAAGGTCAGAAACGCATTCCGATCGTCATTCGCGGTGACGACGGCATCCGGAGCGATCCGGCCCGTTTCGCCGACCTGCAATTGCGCACGCCCGATGGCACGCTGGCGCGTGTCAGCGACATGGCGCGGGTGGAGCGCACGCAGGGACCGGTGAAGCTCGATCACGAGAACGGCTCGCGCTTCGCGCTGGTGCAGGCCTTCGTCTCCGGCCGCGATCTGGTCGGCTATGTCGATGAGGCGAAGGCGCAGGTCACCGCCAAGGTACGGCTACCGGCAGGCTACAGCATCGTCTGGGGCGGTCAGTTCGAGAACCAGCAGCGCGCATCGGCCCGGCTGATGATGGTGGTGCCCGTAGCGCTGGTGTTGATCTTCCTCGTCCTGCTGGCGGCGCTGCGCTCATTGCGCGCCGCGCTGCTGATCCTCTCCAACATCCCCTTCGCGATGGTCGGCGGGCTGATCTCGCTGTGGCTGTCGGGCGAGTATCTCTCGGTCCCGGCGTCGGTGGGGTTCATCGCCCTGCTCGGCATCGCCGTGCTCAATGGGTTGGTGCTGGTGGCCTATTTCCGCCAGTTGCGCGCCGACGGGGTGGGTATGGCCGAGACCGTGCGCCTGGGCGCGCAGCGTCGGCTGCGACCGGTGCTGATGACTGCCGGCATCACGGCCTTCGGCCTCGTCCCCCTGCTGTTCGCCAGCGGGCCGGGGTCCGAGATCCAGCGGCCGCTCGCGATCGTGGTGATCGGCGGCCTCATTACCTCCACTTTGCTGACGCTGGTCCTGCTGCCGATCCTGTTCGAGCGCTTCGGGGAAAGCGCCGGGGAGGCCGCTAATGCCTGACCTGCTGTTCACCCTCCATTGCGCCACCCGCGATACCGAGCTTCTCGTGGACGCGATCCGCGCCGTCTCCCCCACGCCAATCCATGTCCGCGGGGAAGCTGTGCGAGGTCGCGATTTTGGCGATGCGGGAACCGCCGAGCGCGTGTCGGGCGAATTGAAGCGTTCGACGCTCGAACTGATCGTGAGCGCGGACGCGGTGCCCGACCTGCTCCGCACCGTAAAAGACGCGCGGCGCGATCTGCCGGTCCGGTGGCGCACGACGCCCCTGCTCGATCATGGAAGGATCGCCTGATGCGGATCGTACTCGCCGCTCTCGGCCTTCTGACGGCCGCGCCTGCCCTGGCCCAGCATACCGATCTGCCGCCTGCCGACAAGGTCAACGAAGCGCTCGACAATCACCCCAGCGTCGCCGCCGCAATTGCGCGCGTCGAAGCCGCACGGGCACGCGGCGATATGCTGCGCAAAGGCCCCCACGAAGTGACGGTGAGCGGCAGCTACATTCGCCGAACCGTCGATCGCGAAGGCGGGTTCGACGAATTCGATACGACAATCAGCCGCCCATTCCGCCTGCCGGGCAAGGCCGCGCTCGACCGCGAAGCCGGTGCGCTCGGCATTGAGGTCGCGGAAAACCAGATGGAGGATGTCCGCCATCAAACCGCGCTGCTGCTGGCCGGCTATTGGCACGACTGGCTCACTGCGGGAAGCCATTATCGCAACGATCTCGACAGCGTCCGCGGGCTGGAGGAGGCAATCGCCGCCATAAAGCGGCGGGTCACGCTGCGAGACGCCGCCCAACTCGACCTCGACCAGGCGCAGGCGGCGCTGGCTCAGGCGCGCGCGCAGGCCGCATCGTCACTCTCGCTGCGCGAACAGGCGCGCGTGACCTTCGCAGCGTCCTTTCCGGAAATCCCGCTCCCCTCCGAACCACCAGAACTGGCCGACCCCATGCTGCCCGCCCAGGGGCTGGAAGCGATGCGCGACCTGGTAATCGAGCGCAGTCACGAGATCCGCGCCGCCGACAAGGAAGCGCAGCGTCTGAACGTGACTTCGCGTCGGGTGCGAGCGGATCGCATCGCAGACCCGAGCTTCGGCGTCCGCCTGTTCAGCGAGCGCGGCGGCGCGGAAGCCGGCGCGGGCGTGGTGGCTTTAATCCCGCTCGGCGGTGGCTATCGCAGAGCCGCAGCCGATCAGGCGTCAGCCGAGGCCAATGCCGCGCGCATGGAACTCGCGGCCGTGCAGCGCAGCATCGAGGCGACCGCCAATGCCGACCTTTCCAACGCGCACACCCGGCTCGATGCCTGGCGCAATGCCGACGCTTCGGCGCGCAGCGCCGGCGACGCCGCCGAAAGGACGGTGCGCGGTTACCAACTCGGGCAGATCGACCTCTCCGATATGCTCTATGCCCGCCGGCAGGCCAATGACGCGCGCCGAATGGAAATCGAGGCGCGCTCCGAAGCCGATCGTGCTCTGCTCAAGATCCAGATCGATTCCCACAGCATCTGGGCACCAGATGAAGCGGGGCACGACTAGCTAACATACGGCAAGCAAACATTCTCGACATGAAACGAGCCTGCACTTAGAGGATGCTGCGTGACCGAAGCTCGCAAATTCCTTGTCCGGCACCATTGGCTGTGCGCGCTCCTGCTAGGCGCTGCGCTGCTCGTGAAGGCGTTGGTGCCGGCGGGTTTCATGCCGGTCGTCTCGAATGGCGTGATCCTGGTCCAGCTGTGCTCGGGGCAAGGGCCTCAGAAGATCGCAATCAAGTTGCCGAGCAAAGGCGGCGAGCAGGACCATGACGAGCACAAGAAGGCGGAAGCGCCTTGCGCCTTTACCGGCCTGTCCTCGCCATCGCTCGCGGCCGTCGATGCGCTGCTCCTAGCCGTCGCCCTCGCCTTCATCCTCGCAACGGTTTTTCGGCGTCCAAACCGCCTAGTCCTCCGGCGCGGCACCTATCTGCGCCCGCCGGCGATCGGTCCTCCCACCACCTGATTCCTTCGACATTCCCCGTTGATGGGCGCCCCTCGCCGGGGCGCCGCATGTGAATCAGGATTCCGACATGACGATTATGCTTGATTCCGCGCATTGCGCGGCAACCACCATGCCTGCCTTCGCTCGCTCCACCAGCAAGCAACCAACTTTCAAGGTTCGCCTCGCCGGGAGCTTCGCTTTTCCCGCACTCGTCGCTGTGCTGGCGGGCGCCCCCATCTCGCGAGCCTTCGCCCAGGACGGGACGCCGCTGCCAGAGGTCGACGTTAGCTCGGCGAGCGAGGCGGGGTCGACGGTTTCGGGTGAGCGGCTTTCCCCCTCGCGCCTGCGCGACCTTCAGGTCGGCTCGAGCGATACCGCAGCGATCCTGCAAAGCGTACCCGGCGTCAGCGGCTATGGGGCCGGGGGCTTCTCGACCTTGCCGGTGATCCGGGGCCTTGAAGCGCAGCGCTTGACCGTGCTGGTCGACGGCGTGGCGATTGCCTCGGCCTGTCCGAACGATATGAATCCGCCCCTGTCCTACACCGATCCGCAAACCGTGAGCGCGATCGACGTCATTACCGGCGTTTCGCCAGTCAGCTATGGCGGCGACAGCATCGGCGGGATCATTCGCGTCGAGAGCGCTCCGCCCCGCTTTGCTAAGCAAGGGGAAACGCTGCTGACCGGCGAAACCTCGGCCTTCTATCGCAGCAATGGCGACGGGTTCGGCGGCGCCCTGTCAGTGACGGCCGCGAGCGACAAGGTCAGCCTGACTTACAATGGCTCCTACACTCAAGCCGACAATTTCAAGGGCGGCGGCTCGCTGGGCGTCGTGCGATCCAGCGAATATGCCAAGACCGACCACAGCCTCAATCTCGCAGCGCAAGTCAGCAACGGCCTGATCGAGCTGAAAGGCGGCTATCATTTCGCGCCCTATGAGGGTTTCCCGAACCAATATATGGACATGACGTCCAACAAGTCGTGGTTCCTGAACGGCCATTATGCCGGCGTCTTCGATTGGGGCAATCTCGATGTGCGGGCGAGCTGGCGCGACACCGACCACGTCATGAACTTCCTCGCCGACAAGGGCGGGACCGCGACCGGCGGGATGCCGATGAACACGGAGGTCCACAGCGCGAGCTATACCGTCCAGGCGGATATATTGCTCGGCGGCGGCACGCTGCGCCTGGGCAGCGAATTCCAGCATCAATGGCTCAACGACTATTGGCCGCCCGTTGTGGGCAATATGATGATGGGGCCGAATGCGTTCATCAACGTCAACGGGGCCAAGCGCGATCGGCTCGGCACCTTCCTCGAGTGGGAAACGCGCTGGGATAGCGGTTTCTCCCTCATCGCCGGCATCCGTAACGATCAGGTCTGGATGAACACCGGCAAGGTCGCGCCCTATGGCACCGGCATGATGCAGATGGCCGATGTCATGGCGGCAGCGGCGTTCAACAAGGCCGACCGCAAGCGCCACGACAGCAATTGGAGCGGCAGCCTGCTGGTCCGCTACGCGCTTTCGGACGGGGCGGATATCGAGATCGGCTATGCCCGCAAGGTTCGCTCGCCCAATATCTACGAGCGCTATAGCTGGGGCCGGGGCAGCATGGCGAGCCGCATGATCGGGTGGTTCGGCGACGGGAACGGCTATGTCGGCAACCTCGACCTTCGCCCCGAAAAGGCCGATACGCTGAGCGCCGCCCTGGCCATTTCCGGAGGCGGCAAGGATGGCTGGTCGTTCAAGATCGCGCCCTATTACACCCATGTCGACGAATATATCGACGCCTTTAAGCTGGCGGACTTCACCGACATGATGGGCAGTCCGACCGGGTTCGTTCAATTGCAGTTCGCCAACCAGAAGGCAGAGATCTACGGCATCGACATATCGGGCGCCGTGCCGCTATGGTCATCGTCGTCGGCCGGCACCGCGCGTCTGACCGCGCGCGCGAGCTGGCTGCACGGCCAGAATCTGACCGACCACGCACCGCTCTATCACCAGATGCCGTTCAATGCGGCGCTGAGCCTCGAGCATCGGATCGGCGGCCTCGAAACCCGGATTGACCTCGACATCGTGACGGAAAAGGATCGCGCCGATCCGACCCGCAACGAACCGCGGACGGGCAGCTACGCGCTGCTCAATGTCCAGCTCGCCTATCGCATCGACAAGGTTCGCCTGACGCTCGGCGCCGACAATCTGTTCGACAAGGCCTATTATGCTCCGCTTAGCGGCATGTCGCTCGGCGATCTGAAGGCGACCGGCGTGCGCCGCCCGGTTCCGGGCCGGGGGCGATCGGTCAACGCCGGGATCACGATTGCGTTTTGAGCGCCCATGCTCCCGAACTCGCACGACATGAACGAGGAGCCGAGGGCAGGCTATGGCCAGCCCTCGGCCTGGTCGCAGCGCCTGGGCGCGGGCCTTGCCGCCGCGTCATGCTGCCTGCTGGTGCTAGTGGCGCTCAATGCCAATCTATCGGGACGGCTGCGAATGACGCAGCCTGTGCAGGTGAGCCGCTTCCGGTTGTTTACCCCGTCGCCACCGTCACCACCGCCTTCAACGTTGTCGCGATCGCGGACAGACGAGGCCCGCCTATCGCCGGAGCGGCGCCCTGCGCACCCGCCCGAGCTGGCTACGACGGGAGAAAGAGGCGGACCAGCTTCGTCGCCTATACCCGCTGCTCCAGCAATCGCCTCTCCGTTCGCTGTCGCGCCGGTAAGCAGACCGCCCGCGCCGGAACCCGAGGTCGCGCCGCCGCAAGCCCAGGATGATAAGAAACAGTCCGCGCTTGCGGCCTATCAGCGCCAGCTCTGGGCGCGAATAGCCGCGCGCAAGCCCGCGGGGATCCACCTCGACGGGGTCGCAACGGTCCGCTTCATCGTCGGGGCTGACGGCGCGCTGATTGCCGTCGAGCTGGCCGGCAGCAGCGGGAATGCCGCGCTCGATCGCCTGGCGCTCCGCACGGTGCGCAATGCTGCTCCTTTTCCAACACCGCCTATGGGCGTGGAAAGCGAGCAGTTGGTCTTTACGATACCATTCAGCTTTCATTGAGGCCGCATGGCGGACGAGGATGGCTCGATCGTCAATAGGGCGACGCGCACACGTTCCAGAAACAAAACACGGTGATCGTCGCGAGCCTTGATGGCAGCCTGCGCCTCATCGACAAGAGCCTGTCCGGCACGTTGCCCATGCGTCTCGATCAGTGCGAGCGCCGCCGCTATTTCCTCGGAATTGGCAGCGTCACCATCGGATGAACCTTTCCCCGGAAGCCGAAGCGATAGCTTCTTGCGCGCCATATTATCACCCTTTTCTTGAATGCTCTCAGGCCCGTGCGCTCACCAGCCAGGCCTTCGCCCCCACATGAACGCCATTCTCATCGCAATGGCGCTCGAACAGCTCGACAAGATGCTGGTGAATGGCCTTGCGTACCTCTGCCCCGTTCTGTCGAACAAGATCGCCGATCTGCATCCCCTCAAGCACGAAGCGAGCGGCGCTCTCGGGATCACTGCCGGGGCCGCCCACGCGCTGCTCACCTGTCCAGGCATCGAATCTGACCTCGCAGAAACCCGCGCTTTGGAGAAGGTCGATCACATAGTCCTGCTCGCCGAGCGCGAATGGTCCCGGCGCGCGCGACTGCGGCGTCGGCAGGTCCATATGCTCCTTGATGATGCCCATGACACTAAGCTGCCACGGATTGTCAGCGATGGACGCCCAGACAGCGATGTCGAGCCGCCCGCCATCGCGCAACATCCGGCGCAGATTGGCGAAAGCGGGATAAGGCTCAGCGAAGAACATCGAACCGAAGCGCGAGAACAGCCGATCGAACGGCGCTTCCTCCAGCATCGTCGTCGCGGCATCGCCCTGCTCGAAGCGGATATTGGCAAGGCCCGCGCGCTGTGCCCGTTCCCTGGCCATCCCCACCAGATCGGGTGAGATGTCGAGGCCGAGCGCAAATCCGGTGTTGCCGACGGCCGTGGCGATCTGCCGCGTGGTCCAGCCACCGCCGCATCCGACATCGACCACCGTTTCGCCGGCGTTGTATGCGGCCTGGGCAAGCAACGCCCTGCCGATCGGCTCGATCATGCTTTCGAAGCGGTCGAGCTGGGCGAGCCAACGCATGCCCGCCTGGCCGGCCCAATCGTGCGCGGCCAAACCTTCCCTGTTCTCGCCAGCATCGTTCATCGATGTACTCCCATCGTCGTTTCAAGAATCAGCCCAGGATCGCGGCGGTACTTTGCCACAGCATGTAGGCGGCAACCGCAAAGATCAGCAGTGCGAATATCGTATTGAGCGCCCCCTTGTGCGCCGACAGCCGCCGAGAGAGCGCCGCGCCCACAAGGCCGCCGATGACGCCGCCGGCGATGAACGCCGCAGCAAGCCCCCAATCAACCAAGCCGGAAAGGGCATAGTTGAGCGCGGCCGTCAGACCAAAAGCGGTGACGGCGACCAGCGACGATCCGACGGCGTTGCGCATCGGCATCCCGGTCGAAGCCATCAGTCCCGGCACGATCAGGAAGCCCCCGCCGATGCCGAAGAACCCGGAAAAGAGACCAGTGGCGGCCCCATAACCGATCACCTTGGGCGCATTCTCGCGCCGGCATTGGACATCGGGATTGCCGGGATCGCCCCGGCTTTTTAGCATCAGCCCGCCAACCAGGACCATCAGCAGAGCGAACAGGAACAGCAGCTTCTGTCCATCGAACGCTTTACCGAGTGTCGATCCGGCATAGGCGCCGGCGACACCAGCAGCGGCGAACATGCCGGCGCAACGCCATTTGATCGTCCGCTGGCGCGCGTGGGGAACGAGATTGGCCCCGGCATTGGCGGCGACCGCCAGCGCGCTGGTGCCGATCGCGACATGCGGCGAGGCGACGCCGACCAGATAGACCATGAGCGGGACGGCGAGGATTGAGCCCCCACCGCCCACCAGCCCCAGCGTGAATCCGACGAGCGAGCCCGATCCGGCACCAAGCAGATATTGGATGGATTCGAGTGCCATGGCCTTACAGCGCGTTTATCGGCAGCTTGAGGTAGCGCATGCCATTGTCTTCCGGCTCGGGCAGGTGGCCGCCGCGCATGTTGACCTGGATGGACGGCAGAATGAGGCGCGGCATCCCGAGCGTCGCATCGCGCGCCTCGCGCATGGCGACGAACTGGTCCTCGCTCACCCCGTCGCGAACATGGACATTATGCTCTCGCTCCTCGCCGACCGACGTTTCCCAGGCATAGGTGTCGCGCCCGGGGGCCTTGTAGTCGTGGCAAAGATGAAGGCCGGTCTGATCGGGGAGCGACAGCAGGCGGCGGATCGACCGATAAAGCGTGCGCGCATCGCCGCCCGGGAAGTCGGCGCGGGCCGTGCCGTAGTCGGGCATGAACAGCGTGTCGCCGATGAACGCCGCATCGCCGATCACATAGGTCATGTCGGCGGGCGTATGGCCCGGCACATGCAGCGCGATCGCCTCGATCGAGCCGACCCTGAAACGGTCGCCGTCATCGAACAGCCGGTCGAACTGCGAGCCGTCGCGAGCAAAGCGCGTTCCCTCGTTGAAGATCTTGCCGAAGACCTCCTGCACGGTGAGAATATGGCGACCGATCGCCAGCGTGCCGCCCAGCTTCTCCTGAAGATAGGGCGCGGCCGACAGATGGTCGGCATGGGCGTGCGTCTCCAGCAGCCATTCGACCTCGAGCCCTTCGCTCCGGATATAGTCGATCACCTTGTCGGCCGACGCGAAGGAGGTGCGCCCCGAAGCCGGATCGAAATCGAGCACGCTATCGATGATCGCGGCCTTGGCCGTGGCGGGATCTGAGATGACGTGGGTCACGGTAAACGTGTCCTCGTCGAAGAAGCTGCGGATGACGGCGGGCCGCGCATTGCTCGCGGCCTCGACGATGCGGGTGGCTTCACGGATTTGCGGGTCGGCCATGGCCTTGTCCTTTCCTGTCTGGCCCGGCGTACCGGCTTCGCACTTGGGACGCGAAGCCGGCCCAGCTGCCTCAGAGGGTCTTCTTGCTGAAATACCAATCGGTGTAGTCGTAGCCTTCGTCCTTGCGGGCCCTGGCGGCTTCGGCCGTCGCGGGCGGCGGCACGATCACCGGCTCGCCGGGCTGCCAGTTTTCAGGCGTCGCCACCTTGTTGGCGTCGGACGTCTGGAGCGCGGTGAGCAGGCGGACGAATTCATCGACCGAGCGGCCGTTCGACATCGGATAATAGACCATCGCGCGGACAATGCCTTCGGGGTCGATGATGAAGGTGGCGCGAACGGCCGAGGTGTCCGAGGCACCGGGATGGATCATGCCGAAGGCCTTGGCGACGTTCATCGACAGATCGTCGATAATCGGGAACGGGATCTCGACGCCGAACTTCTCCTCGATGCTGCGCATCCAGGCGATGTGCGAATGCACCGAGTCGATGGAGAGGCCCAGCAACTCGCAGTTGAGCGCCTTGAAGCGGTCGGCGGCCTTGGCGAAGCCCATGAATTCGGTCGTGCAGACCGGCGTGAAGTCGGCGGGGTGGGAAAAGAGAACGAGCCACTTGCCCTTGTAATCGTCGAGCGAGCGTTCGCCGTGGGTCGTCTTGGCCTTGAAGGGAGGCGCCGGTTCGTTGATCCGCGGCATGGAGGGAGTGACCTGGTCTGTCATTTTATCGTCTCCTATGACTGAGTGAGTGACAGACATTGAATACACATTTCTATTAATCGTGATAACACGATAAATCTAATTCCTTTGATCGGATTTTTCAATCACTTCTGCAATCGGCCGAATTAGGCCGGATTCGCAGCGCACGGGACCAGAGGCGCGAACACGTCAAAGCATCGTTTATGCTAAGTATGGGGTCATCACACCCCGAATCAGGCGGTGACGAGCGCCTGCCTTGTCCAGGCGACGAGTCGCGCACGGTCCATCGCCCCGGCCTGTCGGGCGACCTCGCGGCCACCCCTGAACAGGATCAGCGTCGGAATCGACTGAATGCGGTAGCGCCCGGCAATACCCTGCTCAGCTTCGGTATCGACCTTCAGGAGCCGGACATGCGGCTCCAGCTCCGCAGCGGCCGCCTTGAACGCCGGCGCCATGGCGCGGCAAGGTCCGCACCAACTCGCCCAGAAATCGACGAGAACCGGCAGGCTTCCGCGACCTACATGCCGATCGAATGCCGCCTGGTCGACATCGACCGGCTGTCCCTGGAAAAGCGGCATTCCGCATTTCCCGCAAATTGGCGCCGCGCCGATCTTCGCTGCAGGAACGCGGTTGATGCTCGCGCAAACCGGGCAGGCTACCAGCGGGACATCGGACATGCGCTTCTCTCCTGTGGAACGCCAATACCGCTTAATCGTTTACCCGCATGATGTAACCGTGTAAGGGAGAGGGTTCAAGACTTGCCTCTCTGCAGGAGTGAGAAAGTTGAACTCGAACGCAGACGACAATGCCGTGTGCTCCCCTATCCAGATCGGCGATCCCGCGCCTGATTTCCGCGCCCGCACGACGATGGGCGACATGACCCTGTCCGGCCATCGCGGCCGCTGGGTACTGCTGTTCTCTCATCCCGCCGATTTTACGCCGGTTTGCACCAGTGAATTCGTCGCCCTCTCGCGCGCCAGCGATCGGTTCAAGGCGCTCGGCTGCGACCTGGTCGCGGTGTCGGTCGACAGCCTCTATTCCCATCTCGGATGGATCAGGGCGATCCGCGAGCATTTCGGCGTGACCATCGCTTTCCCGATCGTCGAAGATCCCTCGATGGTGATCGGCCGCGCCTATGGAATGCTCGCGGACAACGCCCCCGACGCGGCCACGCTGCGCTCGACCTTCTTCATCGACCCCGAAGGCATTGTCCGCGCCAAGCTCTGCTATCCAGCCACCATCGGGCGATCGGTGGAGGAGCTGCTTCGAGTCCTGACCGCGCTGCAACGGGTCGACAACGACAACATAGTGACCCCCGAAGGCTGGCATCCCGGCGATGACGTGCTTCTTCCGCCCTATCAGGACCAGCACGGTGCGCTCGATGCGGCGGGCGATGGCTGCTGGTTCCACCGCACGCAGCCCGACAAGCATGGGAAGACAGGCAAGTGATGACTTTCACCGATACGCAGCTTGAAGAGGCTGCCAGCGTCCTCAAGGCGATCGCCCATGACGTCCGCCTGAAGC
Source organism: Sphingobium sp. JS3065 (assembly GCF_026427355.1). Lineage (NCBI taxonomy): Bacteria > Pseudomonadati > Pseudomonadota > Alphaproteobacteria > Sphingomonadales > Sphingobiaceae > Sphingobium > Sphingobium sp. JS3065. The sequence goes on along the minus strand of NZ_CP102664.1, from coordinate 989,814 downwards.
TCCTGCGGACGCTCCTCGAACATGGCGAGAAGTCTGTAGGCGAACTCGAAGCCCTCACCGGCATCGGTCAACCGGGCCTGTCCCAACAACTCGCAATTTTGCGCAAGGCGGAACTGGTTCAGACGCGCCGCGATGCGAAACTCGTTTTCTATAGCATCGTATCGGCCAATATGGAGGGAACAGCGAAATTGCTATGCGCTCTAGCGGGAACTCCGATAAATAGAGGAGACACTGCCGCGAAAACAAAGCGACCTTTTCCCCAGGGATCGGTCGCTACCTTCGCCAAGATTTTGTGACGATATTGTCCTGGACGATGTCTTCCAAGAAAGTTCTGAACATCATCGCTGCAACGTTAGAGAGCATTTCGAGGCTTGTGGAATACCATAACTGCAAGCATTCGCCGTAAGCGCCTCGCCTGATCCGCTCCAGCGCCCGGCTCATGGGAGCAATTTCGCGGTCAAGAAGCGAGGTCTGGCCTTCGAGGGCGGCATCGTCCTCCATTTTCCCTGCTTGAGCTCAACCAGTTCGCGGACGTCGCCCACGTCCTTGCAAGAACTCCATGGAATCAATCTCAGCGCCACTATCGATCCGGGCTTCACCGATCAAATTCGGAACCATACGTAAGGACAGACGAAGATCGGCGAGTTTACAGATGATTGGCCTGCGACCCGCGCATAACCAGCCTATTGGACCGCCGGCGAGAGAATGAGAGGACCGATGAGTAGCGTACCCACCATAACCTTCCACGGCGCTGCCGGCACAGTCACTGGTTCCTGCATGGAACTACGCCATGGCGGAAAGACGATCCTCATAGATTGCGGCTTGTTCCAGGGATCCCGGACGCTGGAAACACTCAATCGCGACCCCTTCGCGTTCGACGTGCGCAAGATCGACGCCGTTGTCCTGACGCACGCGCATATCGACCATAGCGGCCTGCTGCCCAGGCTCACGGCGGAAGGGTATCGCGGGCCGATCTTCGCGACACCGCAAACCCGCGACCTTCTGTATTACATGCTGCCCGACGCCGGACGAATTCAGGAGGGCGATGCGGAGCGCCGCAATCGACGGCAGGATCGCCGGGACGAGGAGCCGATCGAACCGATCTATACCGAAGCGGATTCCAAAGCGGCCTATGAACAGGTCGAGACAGTAGCGCTGCACGACTGGTTCGCACCTGCCGCCGGTTTTCGGGCGCGCTTGTGGAATGCGGGCCATATCCTGGGTTCCACATCCGTGGAGATCGAGGTCGGTGGCGTGCACTTGCTCTTCTCCGGCGACCTGGGTCCAGACCACAAGGCCTTTCATGCCGATCCCGAGGGTCCGGCAGGACTCGATCATGTGTTCTGCGAGAGCACCTATGGCGACCGCGTCCGCGAGGACGTGACGATCGAGCAGCGCCGGACTTTGCTGGAAGCCGAGATCAATGCAGCGCTTACGCGCGGCGGCAACCTCGTCATTCCCGTTTTCGCGCTCGAACGCACCCAGGAATTGCTCCTCGATATCGCGACCCTGATCAACACCGGACGCCTGGCGCATCCGCAGGTGTTCATCGATTCGCCACTTGCGACCCGCGCGACAGAGGTGTTCGCCAAACATGCCGGGGAACTCGAAGACATGGGCTCGGGTGAAATCTTCCGTCACCCCTCGTTCCACTACACTGCCAGCACGATGGAATCGATGCGGCTCAACGACATGTCCGGAGCCATCATCATGGCGGCATCCGGCATGTGCGAAGCGGGACGCATCCGTCACCATCTGCGGTACAATCTCGGCCGCCGTGAATCGACGATCCTGTTCGTCGGTTTCCAGGCCGCAGGCACCCTTGGCCGGACAATCCTCGATGGCGCGAACCGCGTGCGCATCTGGGGGCAGGACGTCGCGGTGCGCGCGCAGATCCGGCGGATCGACACTTATTCGGCGCATGCCGACCAGAAGGATCTGCAGCGCTGGATAAGGGCGCGGAAGCCGATCGATGGCAGCCTGTTCCTGGGACACGGCGAAGAGGGCTCGATCGAGACGTTCCGCCGCCTGATGCAGGCGGACGATGCCGCGGCATCGATTGTCACGCCGAAGATCGGGGAAACCTATTCACTGCCGTCACGCGCCCCGTCCAAGCGCCTGAAGACCGGAAAGCCGGAACTACAGGAGGCTGTCGGCCGCGATTGGCAGAATGACTATGCGGATTTTTCGACCCATCTGAAAAAAGAACTGCAGAATATCGAGAGCGCGTCGGGCCGGCGCGAGGCACTCGCCCGCATGGCCGAGATTCTGCATTCCTATCAGGCCTATCGCGAGCATCGTAAGAGCCGATCGAGCTGATCGGCGAAAACAAAGTGACCAGCCCCAGACATAAACGGGTGCGGCCACCCGCGAATTCGCTATATATCATAGTTTCATCAAAGGAGTAATTATGTCGAATACCCCCCACACCCTGAGCGAGGAATTCCCCGGTCAGATGGACAAGATTCACGCCTTGAAGGCTTCGGACTCTCGCTTCGCGCAGCTTCTTCTCGATTATGATGTCGTGAATGACGAAATCCACGTGGCTGAAACCAATATCGAACCGACCTCGCAAGATCACGAGACCGAACTTCGCAAGCGCCGCCTCGCGATCAAGGATCAGATCGCCGAAGCCCTGTCGCAGGCCGCCTGATCTGCCCAAGGGCCGGATGCCGCGCGTTCGGCCCTTACGACAATAGCCGGCCATGGCTCTGCGTCGCCACAAATTCACGGCCAGCAACGAAAGCGCGCATCCCCGCTCAGGAATGGACCTGAACCAGCTTCGAACCAGTCACGAGCTGCCCGCTCATCGCTCCTAGCGAAACACCATGAGCGCGGCGATACCGGCAGCAGATGCCAGAACTGATGCGAAGAGTGGGCCGGACGCCTTCCAGCCTTGCTTTGATGGCCCTGCCAGTACCAGCGTGAGTACAGCCTTCCACATCGTGTTGGCGAGCACGGGCACCGCAAGCACCAGTCCGGCCGTGTCGGGTTTCAGCATATCCTCAGGCAGCCCCGCGAGCGTGAGTACGGCTGCGTCCACATCCCACATGCCCGTAAGGCCAAGCACAACGACAATGCCCTGATCGCCGAACCGCGCGAGCGCCCAACGTGCCGGGACAGCAATCAACGCAACCGCGCCCGCCAGCAGAAGCGCCGGCCCGAAATCCAGCGGATTGCCCAGCTTCACCTCGCTGGCGCCATCACCATCCACCTTGGAGCGTAGCGCCAGAAGGGTTGTCAGACCGCCGACGACGAAAGCCGGAACCATTGCAAGCGCGAGCGATGTGCTGGCGTAGGGGATGAGGGTAAAAGAGAGTATCTGGACGCGCGCGAACATCACGAGCGAGGCGAGCGCAATACCAGCAATCAAGGGGCCTTGCGGACCATCATTGGCGCGCAAACGCCGGGCATAGGCAACAGTGACCGCCGTGGACGATACCAATGCCCCGAACAAAGCGGTTATCATGACCCCCTTGTCCGCGCCGAGCCGACGACTGGCGACATAGCCGGCGAAGGAGAGTCCGAGCACGACGACGACGACCATCCAGATTTGCCGCGGGTTCCAGGCCTCAAAGGGGCCGTAGCTCGCATCCGGCAGCAGCGGCAGGATGACCAACGCGACGATCGCGAACGTGGCGATCGATTCGACCTCCTTGTGGCTCATCCCTTTGAGCATGGCGTGGGATTGCTGCCTGAGCGTCAGGATCAAGGTGGTTACCGCCGCGACGGCCAGCGTCTCGCTCACCAGGCCCTGCCCGGCCATATATCCCAAGGCGAAGGTGATAATGCCGACCAACGTATTGGTGATGGACAGGCTGGCCGTGCGGGCTTGTTCGCTGCGATATCCAAGAACCAGGCTGGCAGTGACCGCCAGCCCGATTACCGCCGCAAGGCTTTCGGGCATATGGCTGGCAAGGCCGCCGGCAAGACCGAGCAGGCCAAAGGTGCGCAAACCGCTGACCCGGCTGCCATCCGCTGCCTCGCGCTGCCGCCAGCCTCGCTCGATACCGATCAGCACGCCTACCGCGAGCGCCGCAGCAAGCGAACGAAGCAGTTCCATATCAAGCGATATCAAATGATCACTCCACGGCAAGGTAATCGATCGGGAACGGTAGTATGAACGCGGCAGATAGGCTCCTCCTTATGCGCGACGTGGATTGAATGGATTTGATTACGCGCGCCAAATCGATCCGCCCCCAGGCCAGCTACAGATATCCCTATATTAGCGGCGATCCTTCAAGTTGATTGTTCGACCCTTGCCGACGAGACTCAAGAAAATCGGTCGATGACTCACCACCACGACTCCGGTCCCTGTCTCGCGAAGCCACGCGTCGAGGTGGCCCGCAAGCCGCGCCTCCGTCGCCATGTCCAACCCCTCGCTCGGCTCGTCGAGCAGCAGCCACGGCCTGCCGGCAAGCAAGGCGCGGGCGATCGACAACCGCTTGCGCTGGCCGCCCGACAACCGCGCTCCGCCGTCGCCGACCCATTGGTCAAGCCCATGCGGCATCGCGCGAATATCGACAGCGAGGCAGGCGACTTCCAGCGCCGCCCAAAGCCGTTCGTCGCTGAGGCCGGGGCGCGCCACACGCAAATTGTCGCGGATGGTTCCCGACAGGAGCTGGGCATCCTGGGGCGAGAGCGCGAATGCCGCTCGCACGTCCTCGGACGGCAGGGAAGCAAGAAGCTGGTCATCAAGAGCAATGCCGCAATGCTCGCCAGCGGGCCGAATACCAGCGAGCGTTTCCAGAAGGCTGGTCTTGCCGCTGCCGGATTTGCCTGAAATCCCCAAGCGCTCGCCCGCCATGATCCGGATATTCATGCCGTCCCGGTCAAAGGCAATGGTCCGCGCGGGCGCCATGGATGCCGTCGCCTTTCGGACAGGCGCAGACGGTTGACCCGCCATGCCCTCCAATCGCGAGAGGGCGGCCGCGACCAGCGCGCCGCGCGACACCCCGCGCACATAGCCGGAAAGCGCTTCGATCGCGCCCGCCGCCGCCAGCACGGCAAGGACCGTCACCGGCAGGGAGGCATGGGAGAAGATCAGCATCGCGCCCATGGCGATGCCCCCACCCAACACGAGGCCCGCATCGATGATCGCTTCGCCGCGCGCGAACCGAGGTCGCGCGCTGTCCAACTCGGCCGTCTCGACCGCGAGGCTTCGCCCGATCGCCGGAGCGAGATCGTAGGCAAGGATTTCGGGCGAAGCGGCGGCATAGTCCACCATGCTCGCCTTGAGCCGCGCCAGCGCCTCCGCCATATCGGTCGCGGCGCTCGCCAGCAGGCGGGGGGTCGCCAGATGCGCCCAGAGGACAAGACCGGCAAGCAACGCCAGCAAGGCAAGGCTCGTCCAGGGGCTGGCCAGCCACGCAAGGGCAAGGCCGATGGCAGCGCCGGCGAACGCGGCGGGCAATGCCGGCTTACGGACCAGATTGTCCTCCAGCGCGCCGATGTCCTGCACGAGCCGCGTCACGGCATCGCCCGCCGATACGGCCCGCACGTCGCGCACCGACAGGATGCGGTCGAACAGGCGCGCGCGAACCGCGGCGAGCGCCATCAAGGCCGCGCGGTGGCCATAGAGCCGTTCGCCGTAACGCGCCGTCGTCCTTACGATCGCGAGCAGCCTGATCATCGCGCTCGGCACCAGGTAGTTGAAACCCTGCGCGGCCAACACGCCGCCCAGCCCGGCCAGTGCCGCGCCGGTGATGAACCATCCAGACAGGCCCAGCAGCAGGACCGCGGCGATTGTCGCAGCGGAGGCAAGCAAGCCCGCGATTCGGAAGGCGCGGCGTTCGGGGCCGATAGCTTCAGCGAGCAGCAGGTCCATATCCGCGCGGCTCATGAAAGCACCATTTCTTTGGTGGCGATCGCGGCCAGCTCGGCGCTGTGCGTCACTATCAGGACCGTGCGGCCCTTTGCGGCGGACGCCAGTATCCCGGCGATGTCGGCCGCCGATCCCGCGTCGAGATCCGCGGTCGGTTCGTCGAGCAGCCAGAGCGGCGCGTCCTTGAGCAACACGCGCGCGATGCCGACGCGCCGGCGTTCCCCACCGGACAGGCCCGACCCGCGATGATCGAGCGGCAAGGCCAATCCCTGTCCGCGCGCTTCGATCATCGGCCCAAGGCCTGCCAGATGGGCCACGGCTTCGACTGCCGCATCGTCGGCATCGGGACGCGCAAGACGGATATTGTCGGCCAGCGTGCCCGGGACGAACGCAACCGTCTGGCCCGCCCAGCCGACATGGCCGGGAAGCGCAACCTCGGCCGCATCCCGGCCGTCAACCAGAATCCGTCCCCCACCAATGGGGGCCAGCCCCAGCAGCGCATGGAGCAGGCTCGATTTGCCGACCCCGGTGCTTCCGCGCAGGGCAAGGCTGGTGCCCGCCGGGATATCCAGCGTGAAGGGACCGATGGCCGTCTCGCCATAGTCGATCACCACGCCGTCAAAGCGCAGCGCTGGCGGCCCTTCGATCGCGGGTTTCGGCGCGGGCGGAGAAGCGGGCGCGAGCGCTTCAAGGCGTTCCACCGCAGCCTCCCCGACCTGCTTGTCGTGATAGGCGGCGGCAAGGCGGCGCATGGGAAGATAGAATTCCGGCGCGAGGACAAGAACAAACAGGGCTTGGCCCAGGGTCAGCTTTTCGGGAGCCGGAAAGGGCAGGATGCCGAGCAGGTTGAAGCCGCAATAGAGCGCGACCAGCGCCACCGACAGCGCCGCGAAGAACTCGATGATCGCGCTCGACACGAAGGCGACCTTGAGCACATCGATCGTGCGCGCGGCGACCTCGCGGGTAGCGTCGGCAAGGTGGCGGCCGATACGGTCCTGCGCGGCGAAGGCGACGATCACCGGGAGCGCGCGCACCCGGTCGACGAACAGGCCCGACAGGCGACTCAGCGCATCGAGCTGGCGCGCGGCGGCCCGCGCGGCCGCCGTTCCTGCGAGCGCCATGCCCATGGCAAAGGGAATCAGCGTCGCGAGCATGATCACGCCGGCGACCCAGCTCCCAAATACGGCAGCAATCGCGATTATGAGCGGGGACAGGACCGCGGCGCGGCGCAGCGGCAGGAAGCGGGCATGGAAGCCGCCCAGGTCCTCGATCCGGTCGACGGCATCGGCGACCGCCTCGCCCAGCATCCGGCGATCCCCCGGCGCGGCGACGAGAATGCCTGGATACACCCGCTGGCGCCAGTTCGTCTTGACGCGCATAGCAGCCGCTTCGCCGGCGTTGGTCGCACCGATCTGCATCCCGGCGCGAAGCAGGGCGGCGGCTATCAGTCCGCCCGCGGCAAGCGCAAGATGGCCCTGCCCCGCCCCTTGCTCCATTGATGCCACGGCTCCGGCCAGCGCCGCCGCCATGAGGATCGCCGCGCCGCTGTCGCCGATCCAGAAAAGGGCCGCAGCCTGTCTATCTAACGGGTTGCTCATATACTCAATTACGAGTAACGAATAATCATAATCTTTTCAACCGACTCAGGACACCCATGGAAGCCGGGCCGGAACGCAAGGAGTCTTGCCATGGACATGGCTGTGATCGAGCTTTCACGCCTCCAATTCGCCCTGACGGCTCTCTACCATTTCCTGTTCGTCCCCCTGACGCTCGGCCTCTCCTTCATCCTCGTCATCATGGAGAGCATCTATGTGATGACGGGCCGTGAGATCTGGCGCACCGTCACGCGCTTCTGGGGCAAGCTGTTCGGTATCAACTTCGTGCTGGGCGTCGCTACCGGCATTACCATGGAATTCCAGTTCGGCACCAACTGGTCCTACTATTCGCATTATGTCGGCGACATCTTCGGCGCGCCGCTCGCCATCGAAGGGCTGATGGCCTTCTTCCTCGAAGCGACGTTCGTGGGCCTCATGTTCTTCGGATGGGACAAGCTGTCCAGGGTCGGGCATCTGCTCACCACCTTCATGGTGGCTCTCGGCTCGAACCTATCGGCGCTGTGGATCCTCGTCGCCAATGGCTGGATGCAGAATCCGGTGGGATCGCGCTTCAATCCCGAAACGATGCGGATGGAAGTCTCCGACTTCATGGCGGTGCTGTTCAATCCGGTCGCGCAGGCGAAGTTCGTCCATACGGTGAGCGCGGGCTATGTCTGCGCCTCCGTTTTCGTGCTGGGCGTCTCGGCCTGGTATCTGCTCAAGGGCAAGTGGGTCGCGGTCGCGCGGCGCAGCTTCACGGTCGCCGCCGCCTTCGGCCTTGCCTCGTCGCTGTCGGTCGTCGTGCTCGGCGACGAAAGCGGCTACGCGCTGACCGATAACCAGAAGATGAAGCTCGCCGCGCTCGAGGCCATGTGGCACACTGAGCCCGCGCCCGCGGGCATTGCCGTTGTCGGCTTTCCCAGCGTCGCCGACCGCGAGACCTATTTCGAGGTCAAGATCCCCTATGTGCTCGGTCTCATCTCCACGCGCAGCCTGACGGGCGAAGTCTCCGGCATCTTCGAACTGGTCGCCAGGGCGCAGGACCGCATCGAGAACGGCATCAAGGCCTATGATGCGGTGGAAAAGCTGAAGGTGGACCAGAAGGACATGGTCGCGCGCGAGGCATTCGAGGAAGCCAAGGCCGATCTTGGCTATGCCCTGCTGCTGAAACGCTTCGTCGCCGATCCGCGGCAAGCCACGCCCCAGGACATCGAAAAGGCCGCATGGTCGACCGTGCCCAATGTCCCGGTGATGTTCTGGGTGTTCCGGGTGATGGCCGGCCTCGGCTTCTTCTTCATCGCCTTCTTCGGCGCCGCCTTCTGGATGGCTTCGATCCGCAAGCTGAACTGCGACAGCCGCTTCTGCCGCACCTTCCTGCGCGCGGCGGTCTGGGTCATCCCGCTGCCGTGGATCGCCATCGAATTTGGCTGGATCCTGGCCGAGATCGGCCGCCAGCCCTGGGCGATCGATGGCGTTCTGCCGACGTTCCTTGCCGCCTCGAGCCTGACCGTCGCGCAGCTCTGGACGACGATCATCGGGTTCACGGTGATCTATGGCGCGCTCGCCGTCATCGAAGTGCGGCTGATGCTGGCGGCAATCCGCAAGGGACCGGACCAGCATCGGCCTCCGGCGCCATCCCCCGAAACCCACAGCGGCTACGCGCCCATCCCTGCCGAATAAGGAGAACAGGTCATGGCACCTCCCATCGACTATGAAACGCTCCGGCTGATCTGGTGGCTGCTGATGGGCGTCCTCCTGATCGGCTTCACTCTCACCGACGGCTTCGACCTCGGCACCGCCGCGCTGCTGCCCTTCGTCGCGAAGACCGACGCCGAACGGCGTCTCGTCATCAACTCGATCGGCGCGACCTGGGAAGGCAACCAGGTCTGGTTCATCCTCGGCGGCGGCGCGATCTTCGCGGCCTGGCCGTTCGTCTATGCGGTCAGCTTCTCGGGCTTCTATCTGGCCATGTTCCTCGTCCTCGCCGCGCTCATCCTGCGGCCCGTGGGCTTCAAATACCGCTCGAAGAAGCCCGATGCCACATGGCGCTCGCGCTGGGATTGGGCGCTGTTCGTCGGCGGGTTCGTGCCTGCGCTGGTGTTCGGCGTCGCGGTCGGCAATGTCCTGACCGGCATCCCCTTCCGGCTCGATAGCGATCTGCGCTCCTTCTACGAGGGCAGCCTGCTCGGCCTGTTCCATCCGTTCTCGCTGGTCGCCGGGCTGCTCTCGGTCGCCATGATCGTGCTGCACGGCGCGAGCTGGCTTGCGATCAAGATCGAACGCGGCGTCGTGCATGACCGCGCGCGCGCCTTCGGCAAGGTCGCGGCGGTCGCGTCGATCCTGCTGTTCGCGCTGGGCGGGGTCATGGTCGCGAAAATGGGCATGGGCTTCCGCCTGACCCATGCGGCCGATCCGCTCGGCCCGTCCAATCCGCTGCTGTCGGGAACGGTCGCGGCGCCGGGGGCCTGGCTCAACAATTATGGCGCCCATCCCTGGATGCTGATCGCCCCGATCCTCGGCTTCGCGGGGCCGCTGCTGGCGTGGATCGGCATCCGCAAGGGCCGCGAGGTTCTGGCCTTTGGCGGCTCATCGATCGGCGCGATCGGCATCATCGCGACCGTGGGCCTCTCGATGTTCCCGTTCATCCTGCCCAGTTCGATCGACCCGGCCTCGAGCCTGACGGTCTGGAACGCCTCGTCCAGCCATGTGACTTTGTTCATCATGCTGGCCGTGACGGTGATCTTCCTGCCGATCATCCTGCTCTACACCGCCTGGGTCTACAAGGTCCTGTTCGGCCGCATCACGCTGCGCGATGTCGACACCAACCCCGACTATTACTGAAAGGACGACTTTCCATGTGGTATTTCAGTTGGATTCTGGGCGTGGGCCTCGCCGTCGGGTTCGGTATCCTCAACGGCATGTGGCATGAATTCCACGCCGATCCCGATGAGGACATTGCGGCCTGACCGCGACGGATCATGATTGCCATCGGCCCTCTCGCGCTCGCGTTGGAACGGCTGTTCGCGATTCTCGGGATCATCGCCTTCCTGGCGGCGGCGAACTGGATAGGCCGCCGTCGCGGCGTGGATTGCGATACGGCCGCGTGGCGGGCATTGCTCGCTGGCCTCGTTGCAGCTCGCGCGGGTTTTGTGGCGCAGAACTGGCATGCCTTCGCCATCGAACCCGCAACCATCCTCTATGTCTGGCAAGGAGGTTTCTCGCCGCTCCCCGGTCTGGTGACTGCCGCAATCGTGCTGGGCGTGTCACTACGGCGATCTCGCGCCCTAGCACCTTTGACACTCGTCTTCGCGGGCTGCGTCGCGGTCACATCCGGCGCCACGGCAGCGGCCCTTGCCTCGGCGCAGCGACCTCTACCGCAAGGAATCGTTCTCCAGTCGCTGGACAGCGGAACGAGCCTGCTCGACGATCGCCGGGGCAAGCCGTTCGTCGTCAATCTCTGGGCAACCTGGTGCCCGCCGTGCCAGCGTGAAATGCCGATGATGGTCGTAGAAGCGGCACACTCGGCCGTGCCGATCCTGCTTGTCAATCAGGGCGAGGATGCAGACAACGTACGTGCGTGGCTGGACAGCAAGCGCCTTGAAGCGGCGCACGTCCATCTCGACCGCGACCTGCGCATAGCTGCCGCGACCGGCTCGGCCGGGCTTCCCGCGACGCTGTTCGTCGACAGCAAAGGCGTGATCCGTGCGCTCCATGTCGGTGAAATCTCGCGGGCCGCCCTGCTCGCGGGACTACGCGATCTGAAGTAGAGTTTCGATCAAGGAGAAGACCATGACCAGACAAGTGAATATTGGAATCGGCGAGGAAGATCGGGTTGCGATTTGCGAAGGCCTGAGCCGCCTCCTGGCGGACACCTACACTCTCTATCTGACCTCGCACAACTTTCACTGGAACGTGACCGGGCCGATGTTCAACAGCCTCCATGCCATGTTCATGACGCAATATACCGAGTTGTGGAACGCGATCGACCCGATCGCCGAACGCATCCGCTCGCTCGGACAGCCCGCACCCGGTTCCTACGCGCAGTTCGCCAAACTCAGTTCCCTGCCCGACGCGCCGGAAGTGCCGCCGAAGGCGCTCGACATGGTCGACATCCTCGCCAAGGGGCATGAAGCGGCCGCCCGCACGGCGCGCACGCTGTTCCCTCTGGTCGAGAAGGCGAGCGACGAGCCGACCGCGGACCTGCTCACCCAACGGATCGGCGTGCATGAGCAGGCCGCATGGATGCTGCGCGCCCTGCTCGAAGAGTAAGACACGCTCAACGACTGGCCCCGGCCGCGCAATCTCTGCGAGGCCGGGGCCGTTAGCGAACTGCCGCCATTGAAAGGACGAGACCTTGGCTACGTCAAAGCTGGCAAACATCCTCCTCGATGCGCTCGAAGACGAGCGGAAGGCGGAGGCGACCTATGCCGCCGTGATCGAAAAGTTCGGCCCTGTCCGGCCCTTTTCCAACATCATAGAGGCCGAACAGCGCCATGCCGCCGCACTTGAGCGCCAGCTTGCCCGGCTGGGCATCGACGTACCGCCCGATCCATGGACGGGGAAAGTGGCGGCACCAGCTTCTCTCGCGCAGGCTTGCGAAAGCGCGGTCCAGGGCGAGATCGAGAATATCGCGCTTTACGACCGGCTGATCCCGATGGTCGACGACCCCGCGGCGCGCCAGGTGATGGAAAACCTGCAGGCCGCCTCGCGCGAGCGCCACCTTCCAGCTTTCAGGCAATGCCTGGAGCGGGAACGCGATCGCCGTTCGTGACGGCCTCCCTCAATCGCGATCACTCAGGCACAGGCTGCTTTTGGGATCCGTAATCGACGGTGGATGGCATCGACAGAGGGCGCGAGGCATGACCTGTCGGCGTCAGCGCCTTTGGCGTTCCTCGAACAGCTGCGCTTTCTCGTACATTTCCTTCGCCTCGGCGAGGCACACATCACGTCTGTTCAGATAGACATCGCTGTTTCGGACTGCCGGCTTGAGATCCGGTTTCGGAATCATTCCATAAGCCTTTGTGTTCTCGATGGACGCTGAACCTCGGCGAGCGCGACCTCGTCGCTCACTCCATGACCGCGGGCGAGATAGTCCTGCGATCCCATTTCGTTGAGGCGCGAGATCGTCCGCTCGAACTCGAAGGCGTCGTCTGCCGCGCAATACAGCGCGTCGGGTTCGCGATCGGCGGAAGCCAGCAGCTTGACGCCATTTTCATAGAAGGCGTCGATCAGTGTCTTGAATCGCGCCGCTTCCGATTTCCGGTTTGCGTCGAGAACGGGGATCCCGACCAGGATCACGGTGTGATAGCGGTAGGCCAATGCAAGATAATCGGGAATGCCGCGCGGTTCGCCGCATAGCCGCTTGAATGAGAAGACGGCCACGCCTTTCAGCGACTTGGGCACGAACAGTTCTCGTCCGCCCTTGATTGCCAGTGTTTCGGAGGGAACATGCTCCCGGTCCTCGACCGGAAAATCGGTCAACCGGAAGAACGCCCGGCTCAGGGCTTCCGTCGCCGCATCGCCATTGGGCACGTGCCAGGTCTGGAACCCTCCAAGGCGCTGCATGCGATAGTCAGTCGGCCCATCCAGGGTGAGCACATCGAGCCGATCCTTGAGGAGCGCGATGAATGGCAGAAAATGTTCGCGGTTGAGGCCGTTCTTGTAGAGGTCCTGAGGCGGCCGGTTGGATGTAGCGACCACGGTAACGCCATGTCCGATGATCCGGGTAAACAGCCTCGACAGGATCATCGCGTCAGCCGAATTGGTTACGATCATTTCGTCGAAGGCGATCAGCCGCGCTTCGGCCGCGATGGCATCGGCGACCGGCAATATCGGATCGCCGGTCTCCTTGGCGCGTTCGGAGCGTAGCCGGTCATGCACCTCCTGCATGAACTCGTGGAAGTGGACGCGCCGTTTCCCGGCGATCTCGACGCAGTCGAAGAAGAGATCCATCAGCATCGATTTGCCGCGGCCGACCCCTCCCCAGAGATAGACTCCCCGCACGGGATCGGGTTTGCGCCTGACGAAACGCGACAGGAGGCCCTGACGGCGCGCCTGTGCTTCCAATTCCGCAACCGCCTTGCCGAAACGCAGAGCGACCTGCCGCTGGGCGTCGTCAGGGCGCAGCTGACCCGTTGAAATGGCGTTCACGTAACGCGTCAGGACTTTGCTCTGAGGCAAGACAAAGTTCTCCGGCAAAAAGTTGAATTTGAGAAGTCGCGCATCGGCCCGACAGCCTCATACCCTGGTCAATCTCGAGACTGGCCACGGCCGAAGCTGAAGATCATGTATCGGCGTCGTCCGGAATTGCTCCCGGGCGTTCCCTGCGAAACCCATGCATGCCGAACCACCACTGCAAGGCAATGATGGCTCCCTTGGCGGGCTGAAGCAGCCCGACCATCAGGAGCAACGCCAACGGAAGCAGGATCGCCATCAACATCGGCACGGACATTTCCGCGCGACTGGTCACGGCGATAATGAGCGGCGCCATCAGATGCCCCGTCACGAAGATCGAGACATAGGCCGGGAAATCATCAGCTTGCTGATGCGTCCAGTCCTGGCCGCATTGCGGGCAATGAGGGATCGGTTTCAGGAACCGCATGAACAGGCGCGCCTCGCCGCACCGGGGGCATCGCCCGCGCAACCCGCGCAGGATCGCGGCCCAACCTGTGACCGGCAAGACAAGCTTGCCGGTTACCGATCCCTGTTCATGAGCGGGCATGGATTCTGGCTTTTCGTGAAACTTGTCAAAGGGGAACCGGATGAGGTCAGGCATCGAACCATCCGGGAGGGGCCGCCGCGCGGATGCTTTCGTCGACATGAGCGACAAACTGCGTGAAGTTGCGCTTGAAGCGGTCGACCAGGGAACGCGCCGTGCCGTCATAGGCGGCCCCATCAGCCCAGGTGGAACGCGGGTCGAGAATACTCGAATCCACACCCTCTACAGCAACGGGGACCACGAAGCCGAAGTTGGGATCGGTGCGGAACTGTGCGCCTTCGAGAGTCCCGGAAAGCGCAGCATTGAGCAGTGCGCGCGTCACCTTGATCGGCATCCGCGATCCCGTTCCATATTGGCCGCCGGTCCAGCCGGTGTTGACCAGCCAGCAATCGACATTCCCCGCGGCGATACGCTTGCGAAGCAGATTGCCGTAGACGCTGGGATGCCGCGGCATGAACGGCGCGCCAAAGCAGGTCGAGAACGTCGCTTCGGGTTCGGTGACACCGAGTTCGGTGCCCGCGACCTTGGCTGTGTAGCCGGACAGGAAATGATACATCGCCTGTTCGGGCGTTAGCTTCGCGATGGGCGGGAGCACGCCGAAGGCATCGGCCGTCAGCATGATGATGTTCTTCGGCACCGGCCCCATGTTCTCGGCGGAGGCATTGGGGATGAAGTGGATCGGATAGGCGCCCCTGCTGTTCTCGGCGAGCGAGGCGTCGTCGAGGTCGAGTGCGCGGGTTTCCGGATCCATGACGACATTCTCGAGGATCGTACCGAAGCGGCGGGTGGTCGCATGGATTTCAGGCTCCGCCTCGGCCGAGAGACGGATCATCTTGGCGTAGCAGCCGCCTTCGAAATTGAAGACGGCGCTGTCCGACCAGCCATGCTCGTCGTCGCCGATCAGCGTGCGCGAAACATCAGCGGACAAAGTGGTCTTGCCGGTGCCCGAGAGGCCGAAGAAGATCGCGGTGTCGCCATCGGGACCGATGTTCGCCGAACAATGCATCGGCATGACGCCCTTTTGCGGCAGCACATAGTTCAGCACCGAGAACACCGCCTTCTTCATCTCGCCGGCATAGCCGGTGCCGCCGATCAGGATCAGCCGGTGGGTGAAATCGATCGCGATGATGGTTTCCGACCGGCAGCCATGGCGTTCGGGATCGGCGCGGAAGCCGGGCAAGTCGATGATGGTGTAATCCGCCGTGAAATGCGTGAGTTCATCCGCCGTCGGCCTAACCAGCATGGTGCGCACGAAATGCGAGTGCCAGGCCAGTTCCGTGACGACCCGGACTCCGACACGGAATTCCGGCTGCGAGCCGCCGAACAGATCCTGGACGAAGACGTCGTCGAGTGCGGCAAGATGCTTGAGGAAATCCTCGCGCAGATTGGCGAAGGCTTCTTCCGACATCGGCTTGTTGGAAGCCCCCCACCAGACATCATCCCTGGTGACCTCATCACGGACGATGAATTTGTCCTGGGCCGAACGGCCGGTATGTTTTCCGGTTTCAACCACGAAGGCGCCATGCTCGGACAGGCGGCCTTCACCGCGCCGCAAGGCGATCTCGACGAGTTCGGGCGTATCGAGATTTTCGTGAAGCGTCCCACCGGATTTGACCGTGATGTCCAAAGCTGCGGGGATCTGCGTGATTTTGCTGTGTGGCCTTTCGGATCGGGTTGGAAGGAAGCAGGCGGATCGGGCGTCGCCCGAACCTGTTCCGACGGGAAGTTTCAGCCTGAGCTTCGGGCGCCGAAGACGATCGGGTTGCGACACCGGACTCGCCGCCGCCGGGGCATCCGATGGCGGCGCCTGTCGACCTGCACCTTTGCGGCGGTGCTTTTTCTCCACGATCATTTGCTCATCTCCGATCTGGAGGCTCGAAGGTCGCAGCCCTCAAGACCATCGGCTTTCTCAGACGCGGAAATACCTCACCCCGACAAAGCGCGTGTGATCGATTATCCGGTACAATGCACATATACAACTCCCTCCTAATTTGTTAAGAGTGATATTTGATGTATTAAACATCATGGAGCCAACATGATCACGTCGCAGCAAATGCGCGCCGCGCGCGCCCTCCTCGGACTTGATCAACGCCAGCTCGCCGCGCTGGCCGGCCTCTCCCTGCCGACCATCCAGCGCATGGAATCATCCGATGGCCAAGTGCGCGGTGTGGTCGACACGCTGGTCAAGGTGATCACCGCGCTGGAAGGCGCAGGCATCGAACTGCTGGGCGAGAATGCGCCCAGCACGGGCGTGGGCCGCGGTGTGCGTCTGCGCGAAACGACCGCGGGAAAGTCCGGCGGCCAGGGGCAGTCGCTTCTCTATGACAAGGCGGAGGAACCGGTCAGGTGAGCGCGAAAGCCTATACGCCCAAGCTCATCACGACCTTGCGCGAAGGGTACACCGCTCAGACCTTCCGCGCCGACGCCATAGCGGGCCTGACGGTCGCGATCGTCGCGCTGCCTCTTGCCATGGCCCTGGGCATCGCCAGCGGCGCTTCTCCCGACAAGGGGCTTGTCACGGCCGTGGTGGCGGGGTTCCTGATTTCCGCGCTCGGCGGATCGCGGGTCCAGGTCGGCGGACCCACGGGCGCCTTTGTCGTCGTCATTTTCAATGTTATCGCCCAGCACGGCTATGATGGGCTGCTGATCGCGACGCTCCTGGCAGGCATCATCCTCATTGCCGCCGGTGCGTTTCGCCTCGGGCAGATGATCAAATTCATCCCCCATCCGGTCGTCACCGGATTCACCGCGGGGATCGCCGTTATCATTGCCTCGAGTCAGGTGAAGGACTTCCTCGGGCTCTCGATGACCGAGGTCCCGGCTGAGTTCCTGCCCAAATGGCAGTCCTATCTCGCCGCTCTGCCGAGCACCAGTTGGGCAACTCTAGGCGTCGGGGTCGGAGCACTTGCGACCATCATCGTGCTGCGCAAACTCGCGCCCAGACTGCCCGGGTTCCTGATCGCGGTCGTGGTAAGTTCCCTCGCCGTCGCTCTGCTCAAGCTCCCGGTCGACACTATCGGCTCCCGCTTCCCGGACATTCCTTCCGGCCTGCCGATGCCGTCCCTGCCGGAATTCACCTTCGCCAAGATCAATGCGGTGATGCCTTCGGCATTCACCATTGCATTTCTCGCCGGCATCGAAGCCCTGCTGTCGGCCGTCGTCGCCGATGGCATGGCCGGAACGCGGCATCGCTCCAACCAGGAATTGATCGGCCAGGGCGTCGCCAATATCGGATCCGCCCTGTTCGGTGGGCTACCCGCGACGGGCGCGATTGCGCGTACCGCCACCAATATCCGCTCCGGGGCCAGAACCCCGGTTGCCGGAATCATGCATGCCGTGTTCCTTCTTCTGTTCATCCTGTTCGCCACGGACCTGATGGCATTCGTACCCATGGCCGCGCTTGCCGCGATCCTGTTCATGGTCGCCTGGGGCATGAGTGAATATGAGCGGTTCATTGCCTTGCTGCACATGCCCAACAGCGACCGGGCCGTGCTGCTACTGACATTCGGCCTGACGGTACTGGTGGATCTCACCGTCGCAATCGGCGTCGGCGTAACTCTGGCCTCGCTCCTCTTCATGGCCCGCATGAGCGAGGCTGTCGAGGTCGACAGCAGCGGCCGGCAGGACATCGATCTCGATTCCGAAGACGTTCACCAGCGCGACGCGTTGCCGGAGGGTGTCGAGGTGTTCCGGATCACCGGCCCGTTCTTCTTCGGCGTAGCAGGCGAACTGCTCGATACGCTGCGCCGCGTCGGTCAGTCGCCCAAAGTCATCATCCTGCGCATGCGGCTCGTTCCCCTGCTCGATGCAAGCGGCGTCCAGGCGCTCGAACAGTTCATCGAACAAGCGCGCGTCGCCGGCGCAACGGTCGTGTTGTCCGGCGTGCAGCCGCAACCGAAGTCGATGCTTGCGCGCGTTCACCTGGAAGCTGGTTCGGACAAGCTTTTCTATGCCGCGGACTTCGCCAGCGCCCAGTCGCTCGCGGTCAGCTTGCTCGAAGCGCCCAAAACTCAGCCGCACTGATCGGCGCACCCTGCTGCGGTTCGGGCGAACATATTGTCGAAAGGAAGGAAATTTGAACGACGTCGTGATCCTGTCGGGTGTGCGCACCGCTATCGGGGATTTTGGAGGCAGCCTTAAGGACGTCGCGCCGTGGGAGCTTGGCCGCATCGTCATTGCCGAAGCCATCAAGCGGGCCGGAATCGAACCAGGCCATGTCGAGCATGTTGTCCTTGGCCAGGTCATTCAAAGCGAACCCAGCGATGCATATGTCTCGCGAATTGCCGCTATCGCGGCGGGGATTCCCGATCGGACCCCGGCGCTCACCCTGAACCGCCTTTGCGGATCGAGTGTGCAGGCGATTATTTCCGCCGCCCAAATGATCGCATTGGCCGAGTGTGACATCGCCGTTGCTGGCGGTGTCGAGAGCATGAGCCAATCCCCACACGTTCTCAAGGGCCTGCGCTGGGGGCGCAGGATGGGCGATGAAATGATGATCGACGCGATGAACGCGACGCTGAGCGATCCGTTCGGTGCAGGTCACATGGGGGTCACTGCCGAGAACGTTGCCGAACGTCATGGCATCACCCGGGCCGAGCAGGACGCGCTGGCGGCCGAAAGCCATCGCCGGGCAGCAAGAGCACAGCAGGAAGACCGTTTTCGCGAGCAGATCGTTTCCGTCGAGGTCAAGGGCCGTAGCGGCACCTTTATGTTCGAGGCCGACGAGCATGTGCGCACCGACGTTTCCAGCGAAGGCCTCGGCGCACTCACGCCCATCTTCCGCAAGGATGGCGGGACCGTAACGGCGGGCAACGCCAGCGGCATCAACGACGCTGGCGCGGCTCTGGTGCTGGCTTCCGCCGCCGCCGCCGAGAGACACGGCCTGACACCCCGCGCCAGGGTTGTAAGCTGGGGACATGCCGGTGTTGCCCCCGAAGTGATGGGGCTCGGTCCCGTCGAAGCCGTGCCCATCGCCCTCAAGCGGGCCGGACTATCGCTTGACGACATCGACGTGATCGAGGCGAACGAGGCTTTTGCCGCGCAGGCTTGCGCGGTCGCCAAACTGCTCGATTTCCCGCCCGAGAAGGTCAATCCCAATGGCAGCGGCATTGGACTTGGGCATCCCGTCGGGGCAACCGGCGCCATCATCACCATCAAGGCGCTTTACGAGCTCGAGCGTATTGGCGGCCGCTACGGGCTTGTGACCATGTGCATTGGCGGCGGACAAGGCATTGCACTCGTGATCGAGCGATTGCCGAGCCAGGATGCGTAAGAGGCGAGCATGAGCGAACCGGATCGGACAGGCAGACGGCCCAGCTCCCTGGATATCGGCAGAGCGCAGCGCGCGCTGGTCCAACTGGCCGCCATGCTGGCGGCCCTTGCCGGCGCGATCAATGCAGCCGGCTTTCTGGCATTCGGGCACGTCTTCCTTGCCTCGCCCGAGGCCAACGCCACTGTTCTGGGCACGAGCCTTCCCGGTGGCTTTGGTATCACGAAATTTGTGGGCGGAATGATCTTCAGCTTCGTGGGGGGTGTGGTCCTCACGACCTTGATTACGCACTGGCTAGGCCGGTACCGGCGCACAATCGCGCTCGTTTGTACCGCAATCGCGTTGGCCGCCGCCTATCTGACATTCCTCTCGCATCTGGCGATCATCCCGGCCGTGCTGATCGCGATGGCCATGGGTAGTGCTCATTGCACTTTTGAGAGGGATGATCCCGACCTGCAGGAGGCTATTTCGCCCTCCACGCAGGTCGTGCGGTTCGGGGAGGCATTGGCCGGCGGACGGCATCACGCGAACTATCGCCAGCTTGGCTTGCATGCATCCTTTTGGCTGGTCTTCCTTATTGGCGGGCTTGCAGGCGCTGTTGCGTGGATCACGCTCGACGCCAGAGCCTTTGCCGTGGCTGCCCTCGTCGCCGCATTGCTGGCAATGCGCGCCTGGCTGATTGAACGCGATCTGTTCGGTGCCTGACGCACATTCCTGACCGATGGAGAACTCCATGAGCGAAGATGAATATGTCTACGATGAAGAATCCGGTGAATGGATGGCTGCATCCGAACTGAAGGAACGGCGCGCCACCGCGGACCGGATCGAAGTCCGCGATGCCGTGGGCAACCTGCTTGCCGACGGCGACCAGGTCACGTTGATCAAGGATCTGGTCGTCAAGGGCGCCGGCCAGACTCTGAGGCGGGGAACGCTGATAAAGTCGATCCGCCTCACGGATGACCCGCAGGAAATCGACTGCCGGTATGAAGGCATCAAAGGTTTGGTGCTTCGTGCGGAATTTGTCCGCAAGCGCAGCTGACCGGTTATTGCGGTTGTTCGGCGCAAAGCTTCTTGAGAAGGATCAAGGCATTTTTCTCATCTCGCTGGCAATATGAAAATTGATGGGAGGTTCGCCATGAGTACAACCGATATCCGTAACCGCTTCTCTTCCCTGTCGATCACTCTGCACTGGCTCATGGTGCTGCTGATCTCGGTCGTTTACGCTACCATTCTCCTGCGGGAGAACTATCCCAAGGGAACCGACATCCGCGAGGGGCTGAAAACCTGGCATTTCATACTCGGACTCACCGTTCTGGCGCTGGCGATCATCCGCCTGCTGGCACGCCTCAGCCAGCGCACCCCCCCGATCACGCCGGAACCGCCGTCATGGCAGACGCTTTTAGCCAATGCGACGCATCTCGCACTCTACGCGTTCATGCTGGCGATGCCCTTGGCGGGCTGGGTGATCCTGAGTGCGTCGGGCAAGCCGATTCCATTCTTCGGTCTGGAACTGCCGGCTCTTGTCGGCCAGAGCAAAGCCCTGGCGGGACAGATGAAGGATTGGCACGAGACAGTCGGGACCATCGGATATTTCCTGATCGGCTTTCACGCCCTTGCCGCTCTCTTCCATCATTACATCGTCAAGGATGATACCTTGCGCCGAATGCTGCCGGGCCGAACCTGATGGCAAAGCACTCTGGCGATCACGGCGCCGCTGAGCGGTAGGCGACAGCTGCCGCAGCGCTGTAAAATCGGGCCAGCGCAAGCGCGCGCAAGATCGTCATGGGTGCAGACCTCGCTGCGCGCCCTCCCCGCCTTTGATCGCACGCGCCAGGGCTGCCTCCTCCCACCGGATCGAAAAGGCGCCCCGAAGCTGGCCGGAAGCAAAACCCGTCGCCTGATCTGCGGGATAATGCGCGCGGATCGCCGCCATCACCTCCGGGGCGACATTCTCGCCATGGCAAGCGAGGCACATGGGCATGGTCGGTATGGCGCGCATATAGCGATATTGCCCGCCCTCATACGCCGACCAGCGCCTGGGCTTGCCGTCGACGCCAAACGGCGCGGCGGCCCAGCTCTCCATGACGCGGCGTTCGGTAGCGTCAGGACTGGCAGCGGGATTACGCGTGCGCAGCGCCGTGCGCCGGACGGTCGCTCCGCTTTCCTCGGAGATCTGCGCGGCGAGCGCGGGCGCTATGCTCGAACAGACGCTGATCGCGCCTTGCGGACCATCCGCCGCCATCGCGGCGGTCAGCGCGCTCAATAATTCCTTCTGGAAGCGGTCGGCCAGGATATCGGAGCGCGCTTGTGCCTCCTGCACCATCACCGCCGGATCCGACGGCGGCTCATTCGAGGCGCAAGCCCCGAGAGAGACCATGGACAGGAGCGGAAGGACGGCGCGTCGCATCGGATTTCTCAGGATTGTCCAGCACCGGGACCGAAGCGATCGCAGAGCATGTCGATCAACTTGCGGACGTCGCTGTCAGCAAGGCTGTAGTAGATCGTCGTCGCCTCGCGCCGGGTCTTGACCAGACCCCCTTCTCGCAATTTCCCCAGATGCTGGGACACGCTGGATTGCGATTGCCCGCACAACTCCACCATCTCCCCGACGGAGAATTCGCCCTGGGTCAGCCGGCACAGGATCAGCAGACGCTGTTCATTGGCCAGCAGCTTCAGCACGCTCGCCGCATGGGCGGCGTGCTCGGCGAGTTGTGCAAGGGGCGTCTCAAGCGGCATCATCTGGTCGCGGGTTTCCCATCATCTCGAAGCACGATGTAAATGGCCGGAATAACCAGCACGGTCAGCAGCGTCGAGGACGCAAGGCCGAACAGCAGCGAGATCGCCAAACCCTGAAAGATCGGATCGGTCAGGATCACGGCCGCGCCAATCATCGCCGCGGCGGCCGTGAGAACGATCGGCTTGAACCGGATCGTGCCGGCTTCCAGCAGCACGTCGCGCAGCGATTTGTCCGGCGTGGCCGAATGGCGGATGAAGTCGACCAGCAGGATCGAGTTGCGCACGATGATACCGGCGAGCGCGATGAACCCTATCATCGAGGTTGCCGTAAACGGTGCACGGAACAGCATGTGGCCAATGACGATCCCGACCAGCGTGAGCGGCACCGGCGTCAGGATCACGAGCGGCAGGCGGAAGCTTTTGAACTGCGCGACGACGATGATGTAGATCGCCAGCAGCGCGACCATGAAGGCGCCGCCCATGTCGCGGAACGTGACCCAGGTGATCTCCCATTCGCCATCCCAGAGCAGGGACGGCACGCTCTCATCCTCGGGCTGACCGTTGAGACGGATTTCCGGCTTCTGGAGGCCCTTGGCCGCCCAGTCATAGGCATCGACCGCGCGGTTCACTTCGATCATGCCGTAGATCGGCGCTTCATAGGCTCCGGCCAGCTCGGCCGTGACCATGTCGGCATATCGACCGTCACGGCGGAAGATCGCAGGACTCCCCGTCTCGGTGCGCGCTTCGACCACCGCGCCAAGGTCGATGAGCTGGCCGCCCGGCGTCTGTGCGACAGGCATACTCGACAAGGCTTGCGTCCAGCTGCGGTCCTTCTGTTCCAGCGCGATTGTAATCGGTAGTGGGCTGCGGCCATCGCCGCGCGGCGCGTAGCCGACAGTCTGGCTCCCCATGAGCATACCGATGCTGTCGGCGACCTGCCGCTGGGAAAGGCCGTAATAATCGAGCCGGTCGCGCTGCACGTCGAGGCGGAGCTTCGGGCGCGCCTCGCCGAAGCTGTTGTCCACGTCGACGATGAAGGGGACGGACTTGAAGATCTTTTCCAGCTCGGACGCTGTCTTCTGGCGCGTGACTTCGTCGGGGCCATAGACCTCGGCCAGCAGGGTCGCGAGGACGGGCGGTCCTGGAGGCGTCTCGACCACCTTGATAGATGCGCCATTGGGCAAGCGCAGCGCCTTCAGCCGCTGGCGCAGGTCGAGCGCAATCTGATGGCTGGACCGGCTGCGATCCCCCTTGGGCAGCAGCGTCACCATCACATCGCCCTGCTCGGGCTGCGAGCGCAGGAAATAATGGCGGACAAGGCCGTTGAAGTTGAACGGCGCCGATGTGCCGACATAGGCCTCCATCGCCGTCGCTTCGGGCAAGCCTCGCACCACGCCGGCAACATCTTCCAGCACGCGGCCCGTGTTTTCGAGCGCGGTGCCTTCGGGCATATCGACCACGACCTGAACCTCCGACTTGTTGTCGAAGGGCAGCAGCTTCACGGTAACGGCCTTGAAATAGAACATCGAGCAGGCGACCAGTGTCGCCACGCCCACCGCGATCAGGAAATTGCGGGCGGACTTCTTCGTATCGATGACGCGATGCGCGACACGGGCATAGAGCTGCCCCAGCTTGCCGCCGCTCTCGTCATGGCCGTGGCCAGAGCCGAGCGTCTTGCGGGCAAAACGGATCATCAGCCACGGCGCAATGACCACGGCGACGAAGAAGGAAAAGATCATCGCCGCCGACGCATTGACCGGGATGGGAGCCATGTAGGGGCCCATCAGGCCGGAAACGAACAGCATCGGCAGCAGCGCCGCAACCACGGTCAATGTCGCGACCACCGTGGGATTGCCGACCTCCGCCACCGCCTCGATCGCGGCCTGGGTACGGTTGCGGTCATCGTCCATCGCCCAATGGCGCGCGATATTCTCGATCATGACGATCGCGTCGTCGACGAGGATGCCGATCGAGAAGATCAGCGCGAACAGGCTGACGCGGTTGATGGTGTAGCCCATGAGGTTCGAGGCGAACATGGTCAGCAGGATCGTCGTCGGAATGACCACGGCGGTCACGCCCGCCTCGCGCCACCCGATCGCGAAGCCGATCAGCACGACGATGGAGACGGTCGCCAGCGCCAGATGGAACAGCAGCTCGTTGGCCTTCTCGTTCGCCGTCTCGCCATAGTTGCGGGTGACGGCGACCGTGACGTCATCGGGGATGAGCTTGCCTTTCAGGCTCTCGACGCGCTCGAGGATCGCATCGGACACCACCACGGCATTGGCGCCGGCGCGCTTGGCGAAGGCGATGCTGACGGCGGGGGCGCTATGCCACTTGCCGTTTTCCTCCTTCGCCCAGCGCCACGCCCGCGCCTGATCCTCGCGCGGCCCCTGCGTTACGCTGGCAACGTCGCGCAGATAGACGGGCGAGCCGGAGGCAGAGCGCACGGTCAGAAGTCCGACCTCCTGCGCCGATGACAGGGTGCGGCCCGCCGTGACGCCGACCGCCTTGCCGTCCTCGCGGATATTACCCAGCGGAAAGGACCGATTGGCCTGGCTCGCGGCCTCGATCACGCTCCCCAGCGGCACGCCATACTGGCGGAGCCTGGCCGGATCGGGCGCAATGCGGATTTCCTCGGGGCGGCCACCGACGAGGAAGCTGATCCCGACATTGTCGACCTTGGCGATCTCGGTGCGCAGCTTCGCGGCGAGTTCGTAGAGGCTGGCATCGTTCCACTGCCCTGCCGCGCCGGGCTTGGGGGCAAGGGTCAGGACGACAGCGGGAACGTCGTTAATGCCGCGCACCGTCACCTTGGGATCGGGGATGCCGACCGGCTTACGATCCCAATTGGCGCGCAGCTTCTCCTCGATGCGGATCGCTGCATCCTCCGGGTTCGACCCGACGAGGAAGCGCGCCGTCACCATTACGCCATCGTCCTGCGCCTGGGTATAGACATGCTCCACCCCGTCGACGCTCTTGACGATGGTTTCGAGCGGAATGCCCACCAGCTCGGTCGCATCGGCGGCGGACAGGCCGGGCGCCATCACCTGAATGTCCACCATCGGCACGCTGATCTGCGGTTCCTCCTCCCTTGGGATGGAAAGAAGAGCCAGCAGACCGACAGCGATCGCCGCCAGCAGAAACAGCGGCGTCAGGGGGGAAGCGATAGTGGCCCTGGTGAGGCGACCGGAAACACCGAGATTCATGGCCGCGGAGCCTTGGCCGGCTTACCGGGGGCGAACAGCACGTCGCCGGCGGCCGCACCGCTCAATATCTCGACCAGGGCGGGATCGGCCGTCGGCGCGATCTGGACCGGCACCATGCTGAGCCGCTTGCCTTCCGCGACGATCTGCACCTGATCCATGCCATAGCGCGTGGTGATGAAGGAGCGCGGCACGACCAGCGCCTTGCGCGTGCCGATCTCGACCGACGCGCTCACGCGGCGGCCGATGAATTGGGTGGAAAGCCCAGGCAAAGTCGCATCGACGCGGACCTGGCCGCCAGTGATCGCGGGATAGACCTGCGCCACACTGCCTTCGCGCTGCCCGGACGGCATATCCGCTTCATTGACGATCACGCGCGCACCGGGATGGACCTGTCCGGCAACCGACTCCGGCAGCATCAACCGCAGCACCGGCGGCCCCGCGGTAACCGTCGCGATCGACATGCCCGGCGCCACCGGTGATCCGGCGGGAATATCGGCGCGAAGCACCCGACCGCTCGCCGGGGCGATCACCGCCCCCTGCCCCGCGACGCTGACGCTTGCGCCCTGCTGCGCCCGAGCGGCAGCAACCTGCGCATCGGCCGCGCGCGCGGCCGCAACGGCCTGATCCAGGCGCGCCTTGGCATAGACGCCTTGGCCATAGAGATCGCGAATGCGGGCGAGATCGGCATTGGTCCGCGCGGCTTCGGCCTGGGCGGCGGCGGTCTGGGCGCCATAGGCGCTTGTCTCATAGCCGAGCCGCGAATCGACGATCATGCCGATCCGCTGGCCCTTTTGCACCGTGTCGCCGGCACGGACGGAAAGCGACGTGAGGATGCCGGGGATGCGGGCGAGCACTTCGGCCTGGTCGCGCGTGGCGATCTCCGCGCCGACTACCTTCATGTCCGGGATTTCGGTTGCGGCGAGCCGCAGAGTTTCCCCGGCGGGTAGCGTCGCCGCCGCCTGCTCCTGCTCCGGCTTGCTCCCGCATGCCGACAGCGCCAGCGCGGCGCCCGCCAACCAGAGCCACTTGCCCCTGCCGCTCATCATGCCGCCGATACCCCTCTTTTTTGGTTCTCTTTCAGGCTCTCAATCACCAACGACCGGGAAGCCGGCGTCTTTCCACGCACCGATCCCGCCAGCGAGGTGGGTGTCGATCGCGCTCTGCGCCGCCGCGCATTGATCGAGTGCCTGGCCCGAGCGCTTTCCGCCCGCGCATTGCAGCACGACAGTCCGGCCCTTGGGATCAGGGATGTTACGAGGTGAAAAGCCCGACAGTGGCATGTTTATTGCGCCCAGTATGTGGCCGGCGGCGAACTCGCCTGTCTCGCGCACGTCGATCAGGAGCGCCTTGCCGCCCTTCAGCATGGCGTCCAGCTCGGCGGGGCCGATCTCACGGTGGGCATCACGTTTCTTGAATCCGAACATGGCAGCTTCCTCAACTTTGTTATTTGCATATAACGTGTAATGATGATATTCGTCAATGCCATTGAGACATGGAAGGATCGCAGATGGGCAAGCCTTTGATCGTGGTGCTGGGCGCGGGTCTGGGAGGCACGATCGCCTCCTATGAGATCAAGGCTGCCGTCAAAGACCGCGCCGACGTGATGACGGTATCCGATAGCGATACCTACAACTTCATCCCGTCCAATCCCTGGGTCGCCGTGCGCTGGCGCGAGCCTGAAGCCATCCAGGTCCACCTCCCTCCCGTGTTCGCCAAAAAGAAGATCGGCTTCACCTCGGTCGGCGCGAAGCGGCTGCATGCCGGCGAAAAGCGACTCGAACTCAATGACGGCTCATCCATCAATTACGATTATCTTGTAATCGCTACCGGCCCGGAACTCGCGTTCGACGAGATCGAGGGGCTGGGTCCGCATGGCGGCCATACCCTCTCCATCTGCCAGACGCCCCACGCCTCAGCCGCCGCCGATGCGTTCGATGCCTTTGCACAAAATCCCGGCCCGATCGTCGTCGGCGCGGTGCAGGGCGCGTCCTGCTACGGCCCGGCCTACGAATTCGCGATGATCCTCGACACCGAACTGCGCAAGCGCAAGATCCGCGACAAGGTGCCGATGATCTATGTGACGCCCGAACCCTATATCGGCCACCTTGGGCTCGACGGCGTCGGCGATACCAAGTCGCTGCTCGAGAGCGAGCTGCGTGATCGCCACATCAAATGGATCACCAACGCCCGCGTCACCAAGGTCGAGCCCGGCGTCATGCACGTCGAGGAAGTCGGCGAGGACGGCGCGGTGAAGAAGACGCACGACCTGCCCTTCGGCTTCTCGATGATGCTCCCTGCGTTCCGGGGCGTCCCCGCGGTCAGCAATATCGAAGGGCTGGCCAATCCGCGCGGCTTCATCATCGTCGACAAGCACCAGCGCAATCCGGCCTTCCCCGAGATATTCGCGCTCGGTGTCTGTGTCGCCATCCCGCCGACCGGCCCGACGCCGGTTCCGGTGGGCGTGCCCAAGACCGGTTTCATGATCGAATCCATGGTCACGGCGATCGCCGCCAATCTCTCGCTGGTTCTCGACGGCCAGGAGCCGACGGCGGAAGCGACGTGGAACGCGGTGTGTCTCGCCGATTTTGGCGACGGAGGCGTCGCCTTCGTCGCCCAGCCGCAGATCCCGCCGCGCAACGTCAACTGGTCGTCCAGCGGCAAATGGGTCCATCTGGCCAAGGTCGGCTTTGAGAAATATTTCCTGCGCAAGGTCCGCAAGGGCGAGAGCGAGCCCTTCTACGAAAAGCTCGCCATGCACGCGATGGGCATCCGCAAGCTGCGTTTCTGATGCCCCGGCTTCTGGTTTCCCAAGCGAAGGAGTGAGACTGATGACTCTCGATCGTGCCGTGATGGCGTTCGCCGGTTGTGTCGTACTGCTCGGCGTCGTCCTGTCGCTGACCGTGCATCCCTGGTGGATCGCGCTCACCGCCTTTGCCGGCCTCAATATGCTTCAGGCAAGCTTCACTGGTTTCTGCCCGGCTGCGATGGTGTTCAAGGCGTTCGGCGTCCGTCCGGGAACCGCCTTCAAATGACGCTCAGGCGGACGATCCCCCTCCCCCTGCTCGCCGGCCTGCTGGCGAGTGTCGCCATGCCCGCGCAGGCAACGACGCTTGAAGAAGCCATTGCGGCCGCCGTGAACCACGCGCCGGAAATCGAGGCGGCGGGGGCCGATGCCGATGCGGCCGACGCCCGGATCAGGGAAGCACGCGGCCAGGGTCTGCCAACCGCGACGCTGAGCGGGACGATCGGCTATGGACGACTCGATCCGCAGGGTTTCTTCGGGCTTCCGGCGGCCAACGTCACGCCGCGCGCGGCGCAGCTCACTATCGAACAGCCCCTCTTTATGGGCGGCAGGGTCAGCGCCGGGATCGCACAGGCGAAAGCGGGCAGCGAAGCAGCACGCGCCGGTGAAACGATGACCCGCAGCCAGATCGTTGTCGCGACGGTCCAAGCCTATGGCGACGTGCTGACCACGCACCGAATGATAGCGCTCTATGAACAGATGGTCGGCCAGATGGAGGAGATCCAGCGCCAGGCCCGGCTCCGCTTCAAGGCAGGCGAAAGCCCCAGCACCGATGTTGCGCAGGCGGCGGCGCGCCTTGCCGAAGCACAGGCAGCCCTTGAAGGCGCGCGCGGCTTTGCCATCTCGGCCGATGCGCGATTCACCAACCTCACTGGCCTTGCCCCGCAGGATCTCCAGCCCATTCCGGCAAGTCCGGTCCTGCCTGCCTCGCTCGATGAAGCGCTCGACAGCGCCCGCGGGAACAACCCGGCGCTGGCGCAAGCCGAAGCGGCATTGGATGCCGCCCAGGCCGGCGCGCGGGGCGCGCGGGCCGAACGCCTGCCCACGATCGGCGCCTTCGCCGAAGGTTCGACGGTGCGTGACCAGTTCTTTCCCGATTATCGCTCCGATGCCGCCACGGTCGGCGTGCGGGCGCGCTGGCAGATATTCGCGGGCGGGCGAGTCTCAGCCAAGATTACCGAATCCGATAGTGCGGTCAGGGCCGCCGATGCGCGTATGCGCGCCGCACGCGCCGCCGTCGATGAACAGACGATCAGCGCCTTTTCCGGGGTGCGCTCGGCCGCCCTGGTCGAAGCGGCTGCTTCCCAGCAAGCCCTTGCCGCCGGACAGGCGCGCGACAGCGTGCGCCACGAGGTTCGCGTGGGGATGAAGCCCCAGCTCGATCTGCTCGATGCCGAACGCGAGGCAACCGCCGCAGCGGTCAGCGAAGCTCGCGCGCGAAGCGATCGCATCGTCGCGGCTTACCGACTGCTTGCCCTTCTCGGACGCTGAACTTTACAGGAGACGATATGCACAAGGACTGGCCGAAAATGGCGACCGAGCTGAATGGCGCCATCAAGGAAGTGCGGCTCGGCACGCCCGACGTGATGCAGGCCTTTTCCGCCATGGCGACTGCGGCCACCAAGGCCGGGGCGCTCGATGCCAAGACCAAGGAACTGATCGCTCTTGCCATCTCGGTCGCCATCCGCTGCGACGGCTGCGTTGCCTTCCATTCGAAGGCCGCCGTCAAGCATGGCGCCACGCGCGATGAAGTGATGGAGACGATGGGCATGGCGCTCTACATGGGCGCTGGCCCCAGCCTCATGTATGCCGCGCAGGCGGTCGAGGCCTTCGATCAGTTCTCCGATCAAGCGAAACAATAATACGCCGTGAAATCGAAACAGCCGAACACTTGACCGGCAGTGCGCCGAACCGGTCGCGAATTTCGCGACCGGGAACCACGATCATGAACTGGTCGGTGGAGTACGCTCAAGTTCAACGCAAGGTTCAGGAGGCTGCACGGACCTGCGAATAGAGCCGCCGGATGTCTTCGGGTCGCGCAAGATCGTGCCCCGGATTCATCACGGCCGCCGCGCCTGCCGCGATGCCGAAGCGGAACGCTTCTTCGATCTCCCAGCCTGAGGAGATAGCAAAGACCATCGCCGAAAGGAAACTGTCGCCCGCGCCGACCGCGCTTCTGACCTCGATGTCCACTGCGGGAAGCAGGAGTTGGCGCTCGGCCGAGGCAAGGAGAGCGCCCTCGTGCCCCATCGTCACCGCCACATATTGCGCATGACCGCCCCCGACGATCTGCATGGCCGCCCGTCCCACCGACTCCGTGTCGGGAAGATCCCGACCGGTGAACTGGCGCAACTCGCCAATGCTGGGCTTGACGAGGAAGACGCCGCCTTGCTCAAGGCCTCCGCGCAGGCCAGCGCCTGAACTGTCGAGCACGACCGGTATATTGCGTTCCGTCATCATCGCGACGACCTGGCCATAGAAATCATCCGGAATGCCGGGTGAGAGCGAACCGCTCGCGACCAGATAGTCACATTGTGCCGTCTGGAGCTGATTGAGGCACTGCCGCCATTCTGCAGGTTCGACCATCGGTCCGGACGGAACGAGGCGATATTCCTTCCCGCTTTCGCGCTCGAGCACTGCGGTGGCCACCCTGGTATGCCCCTTGATCGGGATACGGTTGCGCACCAGCTGGTGCAGGTCGAGCAGACCATCGAGCGCGTGGCCGGTTGCACCGCCCGAAAGATAGTAGCTCCGCGCGTTCCCGCCGAGCCGGACATAGACACGGGCCACGTTGATTCCCCCGCCACCCGGCGAATAGAATTCTGTCTTCGTCCGCATTTTACGGGTGTGGTAGACATGATCGACTTCATAGGCGACGTCGATCGTCGGGTTCAGGGTGAGGGTCGCGATGTTCATCATGGCCGCCATTGAGGGACCCGGATGGGCTCGGGTCTATCCGGGATTTCCCTAATCGTTACGCTATCGCGGGTCCACGAATGCGAAGGCTCCGATCGAAAGGGTGCGAAGTTCTACCGGGATCGAAAGACCCGCGTTAGCAACCTGACAGCAGCAGCCACCGCCTGCGACCCAAAATCACTGGATAATAGACGAAAGGCGGGAAAATCGCGGCGTTGTCAAAAGATGCCCTCGCGCTTTCCTTATCGGTTAAATCCGATCATTGATCAAATAGGCAAGATATAGCAAGTAGGCACTCACAAACATTCCACCCTCGAACCGCGAAATTTGGCGTCCGCTGATGAATACGGGAATGCAGGCCAGCGCGACCCCCAACATGACCGGGATGTCGACCCGGATCAGTTGCGCGCTGACCTCGATCCCGTTCGACGGAAACAGGCAGGCCGCGCCGAGAATCACCAGAATATTGTAAACGCTGCTGCCGATCAGATTGCCGATCGCGATGTCGCGCTCGCCACGAATCGTCGAAATGATCGTCGTAACGAGTTCAGGAGCGGAAGTACCGATCGCAACGATCGTCAGTCCGATAAAGGCGTCCGATACGTTCCACAACCGGGCAAGCGCGACCGCACCATCCACCAGCCAGTTGGCGCCCACGACGATCACGACGAGGCCGATGGCCAGCATCGCCATTGCGGAGAAACCGTGGCGGCGGGAAAAGCGCGGCGCCGCGAATTCCCGCGCGAACTCCAGCTTCACCGTGATGCTTTCCCGCCGGGCGACGCGAATGACGGTCAGCGTGAAGGCCATTCCCATCGTGATCAAAAACAGCCCCTCAAGGCGCGAGAGCACACCGTCCCAGGCAAAGACGAGTAGCGCGGCCGACGCGATGACGATGACAGGCAGTTCCAGACGCAGCGTCTGCATCCGAATGGCAAGTGGTTGCAGCATCGCGCTGAGGCCGAGGATAAGGAGGATGTTGACGGTGTTGGTGCCGGCGATGTTGCCAACCGCGAGCGAGCCGTTTCCCTGGAGCGCCGCCTCGATCCCGACGGCGAGTTCGGGCGTGCTCGTTCCCAGCGCCACGATCGTGAGGCCGATGAGCAGCGGCGAAACGCCCAGCCGCGCGGCCAGCGCCGAGCCTCCCCTCACCAGCCACTCCGCACCAGCGATCAGGGCGGCGAGCCCCATGAGGCTGGAAACGATCGCCAGCGTCATCCGGCCGGGTTCACCTTGCGCCTGGCGGGATCGGGTACGAGGAGGACATCGCCCGGGACCGCATCAAGGATCTTGCGCGCCGTACTGCCGATCATAGCCTCATAGACGAGGCCACCGCCATGGGTTCCAACGACCGTCAGGTGACGTGCGGCATTTTCCGCACGGTCGCGAAGCAGCGCTTCGGGAACCCCGTGCTCGATCATGCGCGTGACGTTCCGGGCCGCCACATCAGACAGTCCCGCTTCGGCAAGGAACTTGTCGGCCGCAGCCTCGCCATAACCCTCGAATTGCCGTTCGATTTCCGATCGGCCGAGATAGCCCGCGAAGGGCACATCGTAGGCGTGGAAAAGGGAGATAGCCGCATCGGGAAAAAAGCGGACGGCGGTCTCCAGAGCGATCCGGGCGGGCGCGGAGAAATCTGTCGCGACCACCATGGCGCGGTAAGGCTCGAAAGCGCGGTCGCGTACGATCAGGATCGGAACGGGCGCCTTGCGGATCAGCCGGTCCACGGTATCGCCGAGCAGCATCCGGGCCAGCGGCCCATCGCGAGCCACGCCGGTGACGATCAGGCCCGCCTCGCCCTTTCCGGCGATATCGAGGACGACCGGTGCCGGCGAGCCGGTTTCGACGTGGACCGAAATGTCGATTGGCGGCGCCTCGCGAACAAGGTCGTGGTAGATGCGATGGCGCGCCGCCCGCACCGGGTCTTCGAGAGGCCGACGCCAGGACGGCAGATCGCCGAGTCGGACGGACAGCATCCCGTCTTCCGGCGGGTTCAGCGCGTGGATGACCATAAGCTCCGCCCGCCATGCCTGGGCTACCAGCAGGGCGCGATCGAAGGCGCGGTCGCAACGATGGCTGAGGTCGGTCGCGAGCGCGATGCATTTAGGGAAACCGTCACGCGTCATGGCATGTCCTCCTGATTATTAAGTTCGCTAAACCAGCCCAGTCGCCGCATCACATGCTTCTCCACCTCCAGCGACAGCATGAGAAGCATGCCGCACGCCACCAGCAACACCCAGTCCGCGAAGCCCAGCGGCTGCGAGTGGAAAATCGCGTTCATGAACGGCGCATAGGTGAAGAGCGCCTGGCCGATGACGAGAACGCCGATCGCGATCAACACGGCGGGAGTACCGATCGCGCCGCGCCATGTCAGGGACGTCATGTGGAGATAGCGGACGTTGAAGAGGTAGAAGATCTCCGCGATGATGAACATGTTGACGACCATGGTGCGCGCCATCTCCAGGCTCCGGCCTTGCGCCAGAACATGGAAAAAGATTCCGAGAGTGACGGCCGCGAACAGCACAGAGACGAGAAGGACACGCCAAAGCAGGAACGGCGAAAGCAACGGCGCGCCGCGCTCCCGTGGCCGGCGCAACATCGCACCGGGTTCCGTGGGCTCGAACGCCAGCACGAGGCCGAGCGTGGCGGCGAGGACGAGGTTCACCCAGAGGATCTGCGTCGCCGTCATCGGCAGCGCGAAGCCCAGCAGGATCGCCAATACGACCGCCAGTGTTTCACCGCCGTTCGTAGGGATTTCCCAGGAAATGACCTTGCGAATGTTGTCGTAGACCGTTCGGCCTTCGCGAACGGCGCTGACGATCGAGGCAAAATTATCGTCGAGCAGCACCATGGAAGCCGCTTCTTTCGACGCTTCGGTGCCCTTGATGCCCATGGCGACCCCGACGTCGGCCTGCTTGAGGGACGGCGCGTCGTTCACGCCGTCCCCCGTCATCGCGACGATCTTTCCCTGAGCCTGCAGCGCACGGACGATCCGCAATTTATGTTCCGGGCTGGTCCGGGCAAAGACCGAGACATCCGCGACCGCTTGCTCCAGTTCGGTGTCCGGAAGCTTTTCCAGTTCCAGCCCGGTCAGCACGCGCGGGTCGTCGGCAAGGTCGAGTTGCCGGGCGATCGCCAGCGCCGTCGCCGCATGATCGCCAGTGATCATCTTGACGCCGATTCCGGCGGACCGGCATTCGGCGATGGCGTCCTTGACCTCCGCACGAGGCGGATCGATGAAGCCGACAAGGCCCAGGAGGCACACGCCAGTCGAGAGATCTTCGAACGAGATCCGTTCGCTGCCGGCAGGCATTTCCTTCGCGCCGAAGGCGAGAACGCGCTCGCCATCGCTTCCGGCGGTAGCGATGGAACTCTCCCAATAGGAACAATTGTCGGGCGCGGTCATCGCCAAGAGCGCTTCGGGCGCGCCCTTCACGAACAGCAAGCGCGTGCCGTTGGAACCCCGGCAGAGCGTCGCCATGAACCGATGCGCGGCGTCGAAGGGAATCTCGTCGAGCCGCTCCCATTCCGCCCGCTCCTGCTCCGGATCGATGGCCGCCTTCATTGCCAGGGCGAAGAGGGCCCCCTCCATCGGATCGCCCTCGACACGCCATTCCGCACCGACCTTGCGCAGCGCGGCATCGTTGCACAGCAGCCCGCAGCGGATCAGTGGCATCGCATCGGCCATAGCCTCTGCCTGGTCCCCGGACCCGACGATCCGGATTTGACCATCGGGAACATAGCCGGATCCGCTCGCGATCATCGTATGCCGCTCGGTGATGACGCGGCGGGCCGTCATTTCGTTGCGTGTGAGCGTGCCGGTCTTGTCGGTGCATATCACCGAGGTCGCGCCGAGCGTTTCGACGGCCGGGAGCTTTCGGATGACGGCGTTGCGCCCCGCCATCCGCCGCACGCCGATCGCGAGAGTAATCGTGATGACCGCCGGCAGCCCTTCCGGCACGATCCCCACGGCGAGCGCGACCACGGCGATCAGCGCGTCGATCCAATCGTAATTCCGCGCCAGAACGGCAAAGGCGAACAGCGCAAGCCCCCCCGCGAGTACGAACCAGGTGAAGCGCCGGGCAAAACCGTCGATCTGCTTCAGCAGCGGGGTTGCCAGTTGTTCGACCGACTGGATAAGCGAACTGATCCGTCCGATCTGCGTGCGAGATCCGGTGGCAACAGCGAGCCCGCTTGCGTGCCCAGCCGCAACCATCGTGCCCGAAAAGGCCATATTACGCCGATCCGCCAAATCGGTCTGCTCGGGCAGCACCGCTTCCTGCTTTTCGGCAGCCACCGATTCGCCCGTCAGCAGCGCCTCGTCGATAAGCATTCGCCGCGCATGGAGAAGCCTGAGATCGGCGGGAACGCGATCACCGGCCTCGATCATCACGAGATCGCCGGGCACGATCTCGCGGACGGGAATCGTTTGCCTCACGCCGTCACGCACCACGCTGGCCTTGGGCGCGATCATCTGCTGGATGGCCTCAAGCGCCTGTTCAGCCTTTCCTTCCTGGATATGCCCGATCACCGCATTCACGATCACGACGGCGACGATGACCACCGCGTCGATCATGTGATCGAGCAGCGCTGCGGCCAATGCCCCGGCAAGAAGCACATAGATCAACGTGTTATGGAATTGCGCGAGGAACCTAAGGAACACATTGCGACGCGCCGACCGGGGTAGCGCGTTCGGCCCAAAGCGGGCCGATTGCCGATCCACCTCCGGAGAAGAGAGACCCGCACAACCGACGTCGAGTGCCGTGGCAACTTCGCTGGTTGACAGCATATGCCAGCGCACTTCGGAAGTTTCCATGGGTCCTGACATCAAATCTCTTTCGTATTACATCAAACCATCTCGTGTTGAGCATGCGGAGCGAAGACCGTGCGGACCGGTTTCATTCCCGGCCCGCGGTTCCGCGCTTGCGTGCCGCCGATTGAATGGGCTTCAATGCGCAAACAGCAGCGGCAGCGGCGCGCCAGTGAGCAGGTCGCGCGTGACGCCGCCCAGGATCATCTCGCGCAGGCGAGAGTGGCCATAAGCGCCAAGCGCGAGCATCCCGGCGCCACGCCGGTGAGCCGCTTCGACCAGCGCCTCCGCATCCGACACGTCACCGCCCTGGATGGGAACTACGGTCGACGTAAAGCCATGCCGGGCGAGATGGTGGGCGACATCGGCTCCCGGTTCGGAACCGTGGCCCTGGACCGTCGGCTTCGCATCGAGGATGAGTATATCGATCCTTGCCCCAGGCGCCGCGAACATGGTCGCGTCGCGCAGCGCGTGCGTCGCCTCGCGGGTCGCATTCCAGCCGATCGCCAAGTGATCGATGGCGGCCGGTTTATAGCCGGTGGGCAGGATCAGAACGGGACGCCCAGATGCGAACAGGCAACGCTCAAGCGTATCACGTCGAATTGGCGGATGGTCGTAATTGTCCGAAGGACCGAACAGGACGAGGTCGGCATAACGGGCATAGACCGCGGTCTTGGCGAAGATCACCGCCGGCTGGTCCGAAATCGTCCTCACCTCTACGTTCGTGGAGCGGGCGAGCATCGCGATCCGCTGCTGCTTCGCCTCCACCGCTTCAGTATAATCGGGAAGAAGTACATAAGGCAGTGCAACCGTCAGGGCATAGTCGCTCGCGGGGAGAGCCGACAGCACGACGATGGCAAGGCTGGCGTCGTGGAACTCGGCAAAGGCAAGCGCATCGCGCAAAAACCGCTCGTCCTTGTCTCCGGTATCGACGACGGCGAGAATGTCCTTGATAGCCATATGTCCCTCCAGCTTTGAGCTATTCCTGCTACCCAGCGCCGTGATGGGATTCATTCGGGTGTTATACGTAGCCGACCGGCGCCCCCTTCCATCTGCCGGGCCAGCGCATCGCCAAGCAGTGCGCCAAGAGTGATCGCGTTACTGGCATGCGAGATACTTTCGGTCGTAACCATGCGGCAGCCGACTTCCCTGAGCAAAGCCTCGGCACCAGCCGCGAAGAGGCCGTGAACAGCCAGGCAGATCGGCGGAGGGAAGCCCTGGTCGATGATCTCGCGCGCGGCGTTGGCAAGGGTGTGTCCCGACGAAATCACGTCATCGACGAGGATCGGCGTGCGGCCTTTCCATGCCCCCAGGTCCGAGGCCGCGATAAGGACGTCCCGATCACCGCGCCGCGATTTCGCGAAGACCGCATGGGGCGCTCCGATAAGCCTGGCGATTGCGCCCGCCCACTGCTCGCTCTCGCTGTCGGGTCCTATGATGAGCGGTGCATCGACATTGGCCCGGACCCAGTCCGCCAGAAGCGGAGATGCCGCGAGCGAAGCCGTCTCCATCGAATAGATCTCCCCCAGATCCGCGTAGCGGTGGAGATGCGGATCGACGGTCACGAGCCCATCGAACTCGGATGAAAGGAGCTGGGCGAACTGGCGGGACGTCAGCGCTTCGCCATCCTTGAACCGCCGATCCTGTCGCATATAGGCAAGATAAGGCGCCACGAGATGGACCGACCGCGCCCCGCTCTCGCGCAGCAGCCTTGCAGCAAAGAGCAGCCGCATGATCTGGTCGTCGGGCCGCGCGAGCGTGCATATGACGGCCACGGCTGATCCCGACACCCCGGAGCGGAGCCGGACATAGCTCTCCTGATCGGGAAACCGGCGAACCTCGAGCGTGCCTGTCGCCCACCCGGTATGTTCCGCGATGGATGCGGCCAGCCGTTCGTTCCCGGGCATGGAAAACAGCATCGCCGTCATGGCACGATCGCAAGCATGTCGGCATTGGCGGCGGCGTAGGTCAGCGCATAAGCCATTTCACCCTGCGACTGGGCGTGGAGGGTCAGCAAAGGCTGGCCAGCGATAACGTCGTCGCCCAGGCGAACATGAAGAAGCATGCCCGCGGCCGGCGAGTCGGGCGCGCCCGCCAGCTTCGCAAGGCGCGCTATCCGGCGATTGTCGATATGGGTGACGCGGCCGCTATGCGCCGCCAGGATCGGATGGGTGAGCCTGGCCGTGGGCGGGGTGCGCATGCCGCCCTGGGCCTGGCATATCCTTTGGAACCTGTCCCAGGCGCTGCCGTCGGCCAATGTGCGTTCGGCGCGCGCGCGTCCCTGGCCTTCTTCCGCGACCTTCCCGAGTTCGAGCACCCCGCCGGCGAGCGTGCAGGCGCGGTCCCGAAGGCCCGGCGGAGCATCGGCATCGCCTGTCAGCACCGCCAGCACGTCGCGCGCCTCCAGGGCGGGCCCGATCGCCCGGCCGACGGGCTGGGTGCCATCGGTCTGGACACAGCGGATAACAAGGCCAAAACGGGCGGCGACGGCGCCAAGCGTGGCTTCCAGCCGTTCGGCCGCCGCGACGCTGCGCACCTTGGCGGTCGGCCCGATCGGAATGTCGAGCACCACATGGGTCGCGCCCGCCGCTATCTTCTTCGACAGAACGGAGGCGATGAGCTGCCCCTCCGTATCGATGTCGAGCGCGCGTTCCACGCCGATGAAGATGTCATCGGCGGGACTGAGGCAGACCGCGCCGCCCCAGGCGAGGCAGCCGCCCTCGACCGCCACCACGCGCTGCATGGCGCCAAGGTCGAGATCGACCCGGGTGAGCGTCTCCATGGTATCGGCCGTTCCCGCCGGGGACGTGATCGCCCGCGACGACGTCTTGGGCATGGTCAGACCGCAGGCGGCAGCGATGGCGACGACGATCGGGCTCGTGCGGTTGCCCGGCAGACCGCCAACGCAATGCTTGTCGACGACGATCTCGCTCGGCCAGCGCAAACGGTCGCCGGCCTCGACCATCGCCCTGGTGAGATGGTAGGTCTCGTCCTCGTCGAAGGGAAGCGTGGCGGTAGCCGTGAGGAAGGCGGCGAGGTGCACATCGGCATAGCGGCCCGCCACCACGTCACCGACGATGCTGGTCAGCGCGGCCCCGTTCAGCCTGTGTCCGTAGATGCGCTGGCGGACGCAGGCGATCGATTCGAGGGGCGGCGCATGACCGACCTGGACAACGGTTCCCTCCTCCACGCCAAGCGCGACCCAGGCCGCTTCGGACAGACCGATCTCGTCGCCGGCCAGGAAGTCGCCCTCCACCTGATAGAGCGTGGCCGCGATCGGCTGGCTGCCGTTGCGGATATAGACCTGGGTGTGCGCGGCAAGGCCCTCGGCATGGCACACCGGGCTGTCGGTCCGCATGATCGCGACCAGCTCATGATGCGTGTGAAGGCGCAGCCGGCGCGCGCGCGCGAACGATGGTTCCGCCGGTTCGGAACTCCCTATATTCGGATGGAATTGCTGCGCATCGCCCGGAATATCGCTGGAAACCCCGATCACGTGTCGATCACCACCTTCAAGGCATGAGTATCGGCTGCGCGCGCGAACGTCTCATACGCCTCCAATATGTCCGACAACACGAAACGATGGGTGACGAGCTGTTCGGGCCGCAGGCGCTTGGCCTCGACCGTCTTCAGGAGCATCGGCGTGCTGACGGTGTCGACGAGCCGGGTGGTGATGGTGATGTTGCGCGACCAGAGTTCCTCCAGATGGAGGTCGACCTTGGCGCCGTGGACACCGACATTGGCAATTACCCCGCCGGGCGCGACCAGTTCTTCGCATAACGCGAATGTCGCAGGGATCCCGACTGCTTCGATAGCCGTATCGACCCCCTTGCCGTCGGTGAGCTCTCGAACCAGGCTCACGACCGGATCACGTCCGCTGTTGAACGTGTCCGTCGCGCCGAACTTGCGCGCGACGGCGAGGCGATTGTCGTCGAGATCGATCATGATGATCCGGGCCGGTGCATAAAATTGCGCAGTCAGCAGGGTCGCCAGGCCGATCGGTCCAGCGCCGACGATCGCGACGCTGCTGCCCGGTGCAACCTTCCCGTTCAGGACGCCGCACTCATAGCCCGTCGGAAGAATGTCGCTCAGCATGACGAGGGCATCCTCATCGGCCCCCGGCGGGATCGCGTGAAGGCTGTTGTCGGCATGGGGGATGCGCACGAATTCGGCTTGCGTGCCATCGATCCTGTTGCCCAATATCCAGCCGCCCTCGACGCAATGCGAATACATGCCGCGCCGGCAATATTCACACCGGGCACAAGAGGTGATGCAGGAGATCAGGACATGATCTCCGGGCTTGAAGGCTCCAACCGCGGTTCCGACCTCCTCCACGATCCCGACACCCTCATGTCCGAGGATCCTGCCCGGCTCGCACGTCGGCACATCCCCCTTCAGGATGTGCAGGTCGGTGCCGCAAATGGTGGTCTTCGTGATCCGCACGATCGCATCGCCGGGTGCCTGCAAGGCCGGCCTCGGGCGATCCTCGAGACTCTTCTCGCCGGGGCCATGATAAACGAGAGCTTTCATGATCTCCTCCGTTCAACCGTTAGACGGGTTCGCCAGTCAGTGTACGAAAACGATCGGCAGGCGCTGATGATCGATCAGTTCCCGCGTCACGCCGCCAAGCACGAACTCGAGTGCGCGCGAACGCCCATAGCCACCGATCACGAGCACATCGGCTTTCTGCTCCACTGCGTAATTCTGAAGGACAGCCGACGTATCCTTACCGGATGAGCTGATCGGACAAACGCCGCCGCTATGGCCATGTCGCGCGAAAAGGCGGGCGATCTGGACACCGCCCCGGTGCTCCCCGGATTCGACACCCGGATCATCGACAATCGCAACGTCGATACGGGCATCGGGTTCGGCCAGATTGAGAAGCGCCCTCGCGGCGCGGAACGATTCAAGTGATGCGTTCCAGCCCAATACGGCGTGATCGATGGGACCAGGATTCCAGGAGGCCGGCAAAATGACCGTCGGCACGCCCGTAAACAGAAGCGCCTCGGAGATACGGCGCCTCAAGCCATCCCTTTGCCAGCGCCCGACACCCGGAATCAGCGCGATATCCGCGTACTGGCCTTCAGCCTTCACGAGACCGGGTATCAGCCCGCTGGCCTCGAACACCGAGTGAACCTCTACTTCGATCGCGGTATTCCTGGTTCGTTCGCGAACGGCCGCCAGATGTTCGTCGCGCTGGTCCTCGGATACCGTGATGGCCTGCGCGAAAGCCATCGCATCAGCCGCCGCGGCGAATGCGAGATTTTCGGTCACGACGACGATCGTAAGCGCCGCTTCATGCATACCGGCATAGGCAAGCGCCTGATCAACGGCGGTCAGGGAATGCTCTGCACCGTCCACGACGACGAGCACATGTTTGATCTGTGAAATGCTGCTCATGATCGCATCATGGCCCCGGCCATTGATGACCGCACTCCGTAACTTTACAGAGGCACCGCGTGACGCGCACTCGCCCCTGGGGCCGTGAAGAGGGCGCTTCGCGGCGAGTGCATACTCAAGCCTTCGCGTAGTTCGATGGCACCAGGACGGCCGCTCCAACAACGGCGCCACTGCGCAACCGCTCAAGCGCGACATTGGCTTGAGCCAGCGGAAAGACCGTCGTCACGGATTTGACGTTGGCTTTCTGCGCGATCTCGAAAAAGCTTGTGCCGTCTTCGCGGGTCAGATTAGCCACCGATGCAATGGTTCGCTCACCCCAGAGGTCAGCATAGGGGAACGACGGAATGTCGCTCATGTGGATCCCTGCGCAGATCACCCTGCCTCCCTTGTGGACTGCACGCAGCGCGCGCGGAACAAGATCACCGACGGGGGCAAAGAGGATCGCCGCATCGAGTTCCACGGGCGGGTCATCCTCCGATGATCCGGCCCAGGCGCAGCCGAGTGATCGCGCAAAAGCCTGTCCCTCGTCGTCTCCCGCCCTGGTAAAGGCATAAACCGCCCGGCCCTGCCACAGCGCAATCTGGGCGATGATATGCGCGGCGGCGCCAAATCCGTAGAGACCGATCCGCGTTCCCTCCCCCGCAGCGCGCAGGGACCGCCAGCCGATCAGCCCGGCGCACAGCAAGGGCGCGGCTTCTTCATTGGAAAAGGCGTCGGGTATCCTGAAGCAG
This sequence comes from Sphingobium sp. JS3065, assembly GCF_026427355.1. Taxonomy (NCBI): domain Bacteria; kingdom Pseudomonadati; phylum Pseudomonadota; class Alphaproteobacteria; order Sphingomonadales; family Sphingobiaceae; genus Sphingobium; species Sphingobium sp. JS3065. The sequence goes on along the minus strand of NZ_CP102664.1, from coordinate 947,806 downwards.
AAGCGAGCGTCCGCAACCGTATGGGTCGCATAACCGCCATCCCGGGTGCATCCCGTGAATGCGGGACTATCGCACAGATTTTCATGACCTGTTCGGCAATAGTCGCAATGGCCGCAGCTATGTCCGAGCCAGGGAACGCCGACGCGATCACCGATCGCGACATCGGCGACCCCTTCCCCCGCCGCAACAACGATGCCGACAATTTCGTGCCCGGGAACGATGGGGAGGCGGGATTCGATCTCCCCATCGACGATATGCAGATCGGTTCGGCAGACGCCGCAAGCAGCGACCTCGATGAGAAGCTCGCCTCGACCAGGCGTTGGAACCTGTCGCGCAACGAGCCGCAGCGGCGTGCCGACCGCTTCGAGCTGCATCGCGAACATCTCGGTCATAGTGATTTCTTCGCCTGTTCGCGCCGCGGGGTCACGCTGCCGACGCGGCACGCGCCGCCATGCCCTGCGCCATGTTCGACAAGGCTTCGGCCATCTTGACGCCCAGGGCAGGATCTACCGTCGAATCAGCGATGGCGCGGCGCATCGCGTCACACCACTGATCCGCTGTCTCACCAGTGATCGGCAGGCGCGCATGGGCCGACATCATGCAAACGCCAGGGTGATCATCAAACCAATCTCGCGGTCCGCCCAGCCATGCGTTGAGAAAACCGGCAAGCGAAACGCGCATCGGCCCCAACTCCGGGGCGTGTAGCGCACGCAACTCCCGATAGGCGTCCTCCTGATCCATCAGATCATAGAAGCGGTCTACGATATTCCGGACGACGACGGCCCCTCCAACCAGATCATAGGGCGCCTGCTGTTTCTGTTCCGCTGCTGTCTGTAGGGCGACATTTACGGAGGCCGGTCGGCGTCAATTATGATGGCCGGTAAGCGGCCGCACCGAGTGGTAGGATTTGGGTATCACGCAAGCTCCGCAGTGGCAACGGGCCTTGGGCAATTAGGGATGTTGGATAATTGTCGCTGGCGCCGGTGGTAAAGCCCGCTGTGGCGGTGCGGGAGTAATTGACGGTGGCGACAATTACCTGATCGCGGGTTGCCTCATTGGAGATGCATCCCGGATGCGAGGTCAGCGACAATTACGATGGCCGGTCCGGTACTGGCACGGGAGGGTGATTATTGGCTGGCTCTATGCGGCTGACGGCCGAGCGTTTTCGGTAGCTCTCGCCGTTCATCTCGATGATGGTCGAGTGGTGAACGAGGCGGTCGATGGCCGCGACAGTCATGGCGGGATCTGGAAAAACGTTGTCCCAAGCGGAAAATGGCTGGTTGGCGGTTATCGCGATGGAGTGGCGCTCGTAGCGATGGGCGATGAGCTCGAACAGGGCGCTGGTCTCGACCTGGTCCTTGCGGACATAGGACAGATCGTCGAGCACAATGAGATCATATTTGTCGAGTTTGTCGAGCATGGATGGCAGACTGAGATCGCGGCGCGCGGCCTGAAGCTTCTGGACCATATCGGTGGTGGAGCAGAACAAGACCCGGCGCCCGGTATCGATAAGCGCATGGCTGATCGCCGAGATGGCGTGCGTCTTGCCGGTGCCCGACTGTCCGAAGAACAGCAGATTGCCGCCACTTTCGATCCAGCTATCGCCGGTTGCGAGCGAGAGCAGATGGGGTTTGCGCACCCCAGGTGCAGCGTCGAAATCGAAGGTGGCGAAGGTCTTGCCTGCTGGCAGGCCGGACTGGTCACGATGTCGCTGGATACGCCGCGTAGTGCGTTCGGCCATCTCGATCTCGAGAAGCGAGGCCAGCAGATGAACGGCGGGCCAACCATCATGATCGGCGGTATCGGTAAGTCGCTTCCAGTTGCGATTGATGCTGGGCAAGCGCAGGGCCTTGAGCATGGTGGGCAGCACGGCTGCGGCCTGATCCTTGGTCCGGGTCATCAGCGCACCTCCATGCTGGTAAGCAAGCTGTTGTATCCGCGCGGATCCGGTGGCGGGATCGTCACCTCGTGCCTGGCTCGGACGGTCGGAAGAAACTCCTGCCTGAGCGCGGCGACATCGGGGAGTCGACCAGCATCGAGTGCCGCATCGATGCGCAGAGCCAGCGCATCGACACAATCTCCTCTTGCCGCGATATCGAGCAGGGCGACAGTGTCGCGGCAGGCTTGGCGGGCATCGAGCTGATCGTCGAAGGCTTGCCATGCCCGCCTGTAGGCATGGGCGGGGAACAGGGCGTCGCGGTATACCAGGTTGCGCAATGCCCCGGGCTTGCGCCGCAGGTTGGCGATCATGTGGCGAAAATCGATGTGGTGGCCTCTTTGGGGATGCGGGATACGGACCCGTGGTGTGGTCATCACCTTGTCGGGGCCGAGGAATAGATCGATGCGGTCATCGAAGAGATGGGCGTGCAGCCGACGACCGACCAGGCGGGAGGGGACCGAATAGATGACCCTCTCGATAGGAACGGTACCGTTACGGCTGACATCCACCGCGATCATGGCAAAGTCTGTGGTGCGGTGTGATGGCAGGCGCGCCAGCAGGCGGCGTTCCTCGTCGACGAGCCTGGCCTTGCGGCGGTTCTGCTTGGCGACTTCGGCTTCTACAAAGCCGCGCCAGGCACCGAGGCTGTCGAAGTCCCGGCTGCCGCGGCGGCGCAGGGCTTGGTCGAGGCGTCGCTTGAGATGGCCATGAGGGCCTTCGATCGAGCCGTTCTCGTGGGCCTCGCCGCGGTTGTTGCGGGTCGCGATCATGCCGTAATGCCGGCACAGGTCGTTGTAGCTGCGGGTGAAATCCTGCTGCGCATCGGCATCGAGGTTCTTGTAGGCAGCTGATAGGGAATCGCTGCGGTGCTCGGCCGGGACGCCGCCCAGCTTCCACAGCGCATCCTGCAGATGCTCGGACAGGGCAGCGAAGCTCTCGCCCCCCAGGACGACAGCGGCATGCTCCCAGCCACTGCAGGCCAGGCGGAAATGATAGAGCCGGTGGGCGAAAGGCTCGCCGGCGATGGTGACCTTCAGGTCGTCGCAGACCGTGAAATCCGACAGGCCCTGCCGCCCGATCTCGTGGCGCTGCGGGAAGAATATCTCCTTCTCCTCGCCATGCAGCGCCCGCCAGCGGGCAACCCGACGCTCGAGCGTGCGCCTGATCTTGTCGGGAACAGCCTCCTCGCCAAACTCGTCCTGTAGCGTCTCGAAGATGGTGACGGCGAGAATGCCGTCGATCTTGAGCAACTCCTCGATCCGCGGCCAAAAAGGCTCAAGAGGATCGGCGCGGGTGCGCCAATGACGCCCCTGCTTCTTCTGGGAGGGCAAGCGCGGATCGTTCTCGATCCGGCGTGCGCTGCGCTCGCTGATACCGGCCTTGGCGGCCGCAACGGACTGGGTGTGATGGCGACGTTCAACCATGAAAAGAAATACCTGCTGATCGGAAAGGTGGTGGCCCGGCATCGCAACCCATCGCTTCAATGTTCGATGAGTGTTCCGATACCACCGCTCGCCGCAGCCCGATCCGCACTCCCGCCCAGGGGAGAAAAGATCGCCATCGGTTGTCTGGCCTGCTCTCCGGTCGGGGCTCCGCCCCTCCCTGCGATCAGGCCAGACAACCGATCTTACCGGCCATCTTAGTTGTCGCTGAACCGGCCATCACAAATGTCGCCGCGCAGCTGTCACACGTTTCTCCTGTTATGCTGCGCACTCCCTTTTGGTCGAGCGTCGTTTCAAATGCGCTTTCCCACGCCCGTCAGCCTGGCAAGCGCGCCAGTCAGCGCATGTTCCCGCAGGGGCTTTTCCAGAACCTGGGCGAACCCCTGCGCCAAGGCACGCTCGGTCAGTTCGGCCGATGGGAACGCGGTGATGAGTATGGCTGGACCCGGCCAGCCACGTTCGCGCAGGCGGCAAAGCACCTCGATGCCATCGCTCTGCTCCAATCGAAAATCAGCAACGAAGCAGCAGGCATCCCCCGATAACGGATCGTCCAGAAGCGCCGCACCAGCCGCATAGGCCCGGACGTCAAAACCCTGCGCACGAAAGAGAAGCTGCAGTGAACGGCGAACACCGGCGTCATCCTCGACCAGAAGAAGACGCGGGCGTTCCCGCAACGGGGCCGCAATATTCTCGCCTGACATCTCACACCATCGGCCCAGCGGCATTGCTGGTCCCTCGGACGATGTCAGGAAACGATCCCCGGGTCGCTACGTAAGTGTCCCGATCCTCAGCCCGTGATCCCCGCGGAAAACGCGATACGGAGCGCCTCCGACAGGCTGCGAACGCCCAGCTTGGTCATGAGGTTGGCGCGATGCACCTCTACGGTGCGCGGCGAAATCCCAAGATCATAAGCGATCGTCTTGTTTGGCAGTCCTCGCGCAAGCCCCTTGAGCACATCCTGTTCGCGCCCGGACAGAGCGGCGATGCGGATCGTTGCGTCGGCGGCGCGGGTTGCCCTGCCTTCAACGTCGGCAAGCCGTTCGAAGGCACTTTCAATAGCCGCGAGCAACACCGCCTTCTCGAACGGTTTCTCGATGAAGTCGACTGCGCCGGCCTTCATCGCGCTTACAGCGATCGACACATCGCCATGCCCGGTCAGGATGATGACGGGCATCGCGATACCGCGTTCGTTCAATTCCTTTTGGACTTCGAGCCCATCCATCTGAGGCATACGCACATCGAGGAGAATGCAGCCCTCGGCCGCGTTCCTCACGTCTTTCAGAAATTCAACACCGGAGGACCAGGTTTCGACCGAGAAACCTGATTTCTTGAGCATGAAACCGGCAGATCGACGGATTGCATCTTCATCGTCGACGATGTGGACGATCCGCTTATCCTCCATAAGATTGCTCCCTATCTGCCCTGACCAGTGTGAAATGGAATTGCGTGCCGCCCCCTTCCGCAGGCTCCATCCAGATGCGCCCGCCATTGGCTTCGACAATCGTTCGACAAATCGAGAGACCCAACCCCATGCCGTCCGACTTGGTGCTGACAAAGGCCTTGAAGAGCTGGGCAGCGACCTCGGGGGCCATTCCCGTGCCGGTATCGGACACCGTGACACGCACAAAACCCGCCTGGTCGGGACCGGTGCGGATGGTGAGCACAGGCCTGGCGCGCGCATTCATGGCCTCGACCGCATTGCGGATCAAGTTCACGAGGACCTGCTGGATCTGGACCTTATCGACGAGGACCGTCGCAGCTTCGTGATCGATGTCCATGCGGGTTTCGATCGATTTCTCGCCCGCGCCCATCAGGCCGAAGGCAGCCGCTTCGTTAATGAGGTTGGGCAAGTTCTCGACAGTCTTCTCGACCTCCCCCCTGGCAACGAAATCACGCAAACGGCGCACGATATGACCCGCGCGCATCGCTTCCCCCGCGGCGTCTGTCAGCGCCTCCCGGATGTCGGGCAGATCATCGGGATCTGGCTGGTCGAGCAGGTCCCGGACCGCTTCGAGATAGTTGGCTACGGCGGTGATCGGCTGATTCAGCTCATGGGCGAGCGTCGACGCCATCGTCCCCATCGCGCTGACGCGCGCGACGTGGATCAGTTCGGATTGAAGCTGCTCTAGCCGCTCCTGTGTCCTTTGGCGATCCGTCAGATCGCGAATGAAGCCGGTGAACAGCCGCTGGCTCTCGCCGGCCGCTTCTCCAACCGACAACTCCATCGGGAAGGTCGTCCCATCCTTTCGCAGTGCAAAAACCACGCGTCCGATCCCGATGATGCGCCTCTCTCCTGTACGCAGATAGCGCTCGAGAAAACCGTCATGGCGTTCGCGATAAGGCGAGGGCATCAACATGCTGACATTGGAACCCAGGACTTCCTCCTGAGTGTAACCGAACAAACGCTCGGCCGCCGTGCTGAACGACACCATCGTGCCGCCTTCATCGATGACGATCATTGCATCGGGGACCGTCGACAAAATCGAACGAAGATGCGCTTCACTGTTGCGAAGAGAGCTCAGCGTTGCTCGCTGGTCGGTGATGTCGTGGACAATTGTCGCGAAACCGCCCAACGATCCGTCGGGTTTTTTCAACGCGGTGATGGAAATGTGAGCCAGAAACTCACTGCCATCCTTACGAATCTGCCACTCGTCGATCTCGATCTTGCCACGGTGTTGTGCTTCGGCAAGCAAGGACGTCGGCTTGCCGCTGGCGACGACATCGGCCGGATAAAACCGATCTGTAAGCTGGCCGGCCATCTCGGCCTCTGTCCAGCCTTTCAGACGCTCGGCGCCCCCGTTCCAGATCGTGACCCGTCCTTCAGCATCGAGCATATAGATCGCATAATCTTCCGCCCCATCGATGAGCAGGTTCAGTTCTGCGGCCAGCATCCTCGTCCCGTCCGCGAGATCGCGAGCGCGTGAGAGAGTACGATGGTGATTCCGCCAAAGCAGAGCCATGGCGGCGAGAAACAGGAACAGGGCAACCCACTGTTCTGCCACGGTCGGCCAACCGTCAACGATTGCGAGCGTCGTAAGGGTAACGAGCGTGACGCCCGCCAACACCACGATATCCGGCCTGAGCGCCACGAGCACCATACCGGCCACGCCGAGAGAGACGAAATAATGAACGCTCTCGTCGATCTGCCGGCCAAGCTGCCATCGTGTGACCACCGCGATGACGGCGATAGCCAGTCCCGCAAGGGACGCGGTCAAAAGCCGGGCATGGATCGAACGGTCAACCAGTGGCGCAATGGCACCCGCTTGCCATGAATGGAGGAATTTCCCGGATCGCGGAGCGGTTTTAATGATGACTCTGCCTCTTCGTCGTCAGAAGGAAGCAGCAAGCGCTGATACCCCTTTCTGTCTCAAGCCTATCAACAGCGCCTCGTGCGATCCATTAAAATTGGCAACCATCTCAACGATGATGTTACTTGCTTTGGAGTTCAGCGCTGGAAACATGTCCAGACCGTCGCATCCACGAGCTTCAAACCGTCGGCGTTCTTTAGGCCGGGCTCTTCGGATTGTCATCATCCGTGCGACTTGCGCGCTGCTACCTGAACCAATGGACCCGCGGGTCCATTGTGAGATGGTGAGCGCCCCAAACGCCCCTCAGTAACTTTCCGGATAGAGCCCACCCAGGCAACCGCATAGCCTCCTCCTCGCTCGAGGGCCGGATCGCTGTTGGCCTGATTCATCGGCCATCCCCCCCCGCCCAATCCGGACCTCGAGCATTCATTTCGCAGGAGGTCCGCCATGAATGATCAGGTTCCAGCGACCACGTCCAAGGCCAATCCGATCAGCCCAATTCTCGATCATCCGGTTGATTGGCTTCGCACGGAGATTGACCGCCTCTTCGAAGATTTTGGCCGCCCCGCCGCCAGTCTGTTCGGTGTCGGCAATCGATCTTCAATCGCGCCAGTTCCGGCTGTTGAACTTGTCGATGAGGACAAGGCCTATCGCCTCACCGCCGAGCTCCCTGGCCTGTCCGATGATGATATCGATATCAGCGTCGCTGACGGTCTCCTGACGATAGCCGGCGAAAAGAAGGAGGAGACCGAACGCAAGGACAAGGGCTATGTATTCAGCGAACGGCGATATGGCTCCTTCCGGCGCCAGGTATCCTTGCCCAGCGACGTTGACCCGAACGCGATCACCGCTGCATTCAAGGATGGTGTCCTCACCGTCACACTGACCAAGGATGAAAATGCGCCAGCGCGGAGTCGGAAGATCGAAATCGGGCAGGCATAGCAGTTTGCCGGAGGCTTCGACGGGACCTCGGCACCACGCAGACCCGCAAGCCGACGTCATAACCCTTCTCGAGGGACGAGCCTTCGGCTCTGGAGAGCCCATGCGTCGGATCGACACGCATGCGGCGCGTCTATTCCTCGTCGGCGATCGCGCATGGAAGCTCAAGCGTGCCGTCCAGTTCGACTATCTGGATTTTTCAACCGCCGATAGACGCCGCGCCGCCCTGGAAGCGGAGCTACGGCTTAATCGCAGGACCGCGCCGGAACTCTACCTGGCGGTTCGCCCGGTATCCAAGAATTCGGCGGGCTGCCTGAACCTCGATGGCGACGGAGAACCTGTCGATTGGCTTCTGGAGATGCGCCGCTTTCCCGATGACGCCTTGCTCGATCATGTGGCAACCCAAGGTGGCCTGACCGATGTGCTGATCACGCAGCTCGCAGACCGGATCAAGGCATTTCATGATGGCGCCGAGACGTGCCTGTCCGGATCGGGGCGCAGCCGTTTGGAAGCCGTCATTGCCGGGAATGATCGAAGCATGGCTCGATTCCCCGACATTCTTCCCGCTCGGCTCGTGAGAGACCTGATCGACAGGCAAGTCGCCCTGCTGGCCCAGCACTCCGATCTGCTCGATTCACGTGCGCGAAGCGGGCGCGTGAGACATGGCCATGGCGATCTGCATCTGGGTAACATTGCCGTGATCGACGGGAGCCCCGTCCTGTTCGACTGCCTGGAATTCAGTCCCGAACTTGCGACCGGCGATGTCCTTTACGACCTTGCGTTCCTACTCATGGATTTATGGGGCCGCGGCCTTCATTGCGAAGCGAATGCCCTGTTCAATCGCTATCTGGACATTTCCCCTCAGGACGATGCCGGCGTGGCCCTTGTGCCGTTGTTTCTTTCGATCCGAGCCGGGATTCGCGCCCATACATCGGCCGCACAGGCGAGCGATGGTTCAGACGAAGCTCTGACCCAAAAGGCCAGCGCCTATCTGACGCTGGCGCGCGCAGTGCTCGAACCGGTGCCCGCGCGGCTCGTCGCCATTGGCGGGCTTTCCGGATCCGGCAAGTCCACAATAGCGAAACTGATCGGCCATTCCCTCGGCGAGGTTCCAGGCGCGCGTATTCTGAGATCCGATGTGCTGCGGAAGCGACTTGCCGGCGTGCCGCCAGAATCGCCGCTTCCCAAAGACGCATATACCCTGTCCGCGAACGCAGCGATTTACACAGAGCTGAGACGGCTGGCGGGACACATGCTTTACGCCGGGCATTCGGTGGTGGCCGACGCTGTCCATGCGAAGCCTGAAGAGCGCACGGAGATCCATCAGGTCGCACTGCGACGAGATGTGCGGTTCGATGGGATATGGCTCGACGCATCACCCGATATGCTGACGGCGAGGGTATCCGCCCGGACACATGACGCTTCCGACGCCAACGGCGCCGTTGTCGAATTGCAGACTCGCTATGATCTGGGTGAGATCGACTGGCACCGCGTCAACGCGGCGGATGACCGCAAGACGGTCGCAACGCAAGTCATGGACGTCCTGGATGTTCGCCATTTGTGACGGGGAATGATGCAGGCCGCGCATGTCGCCCCAGCCGAAGGGATTCTCCATCCGGTGAGGTCGCGATGCCGATCATTGTTCGGCGCGCGCGCAATCGATGCACAATGCTGCCTCCGGCCGTGCATCCAGCCGAGCCGGTGCAATCTGCGACCCACAACGAACGCATTCGCCATAGGTGCCCTTCGCAATTCGCTCCAGGGCACGATCGATCGAAGCGGCCTCCCGCACGATCAAGCTTGCCTCGGCTTCCAGACCCGCATCATCTTCGACTTCGACGGCCTGTTCCGATGAGTCCGCATTAAGGGGCTCAGCCAGATCCGCATTCACTCGCGTCAGCCGAGCGCGAAGTTCCGACAGTCGCTCTGTCAGGCGCTCTTCTATGGCGGCTGTGTCAGTCACGGAGATTCCTTCAGAACAGTAGGTACCGAAATCGGCTTGGGGTTCGGTGCAGATTTATAGCGCCTTCTTCAGACGCAGGTAAGCCGAACGAAGTTCATCAGCGAGCACCTGGAGCGCGGCCTTGATGTTACCGCCGCTCTCCTGAAGGCGAGCTTCTGCAACGAAATGGTGCCATTTGGTTTCGAGCTCGTCCCACTCCTCGCGAGCTTCCATCGCGCCCAGATGCACCTGGACCTTGGCTTCGTCCCGGAGCTTGGCAAGATCAGCCTTAAGTTCTTCAATGGTGCTCATCGGTCGCTCCCCGGCAACAAGGTGTTGAGAAGTGTTCCTGTAGCCGAGCCTGAAGCACTGGGCGCTACGTAAAGCACCGGATACACGTTGGCCCCGGTCCTGGATTGCTCTTCAGGCTCGCTGCGCAACCCGCACGACGACTATCCGCGTATGATCGTTCTCGGGGAACGGGATTCCGCGTGCGTCCCAGAGCGTCCCTTCAACCTCGATTACCGGTTCTTCGCTCTCCAGAGTATCATCCGTCTCGATCGTCACATGAATAGACCCACGGCCTCGCCGCAGGGTCAATTCGACGCTCTCCCAGTCCCTGGGCAAGACGGGGCGCACCTGAAGTTCGCCGCCCACGAGCCGAACGCCAAGAATCTCCTCTACCGCCAACCGCCATGTCCAGGCTGCGGCACCCGTGTACCAGGTCCAGCCACCTCGGCCGAGGTGGGGCTCCATGCCGGCAATGTCAGCCGCCACGACATAAGGCTCGGTTCGATAATGGGCGGCGCTGCGAGCCGTCGCGGCATGCTGAATAGGATTGATTCGGTCGAAGAGCGCCTTGGCCCCATCACCATCCCCCGTGCGCGCGAACGCGAGCGCGAGCCAGCTTGCCGCGTGGGTATACTGGCCTCCATTCTCGCGAATTCCCGGCGGATAGGCCTTGATATAACCCGGCTCACGCGGCGTGCGGTCAAAGGGCGGATCCAGCAGACGCACGAGACTGTCGTCATCCCGAACCAGATATCGTCTGGCCGAAGCGAGCGCCGATCGGGTACGCTCGACCTTGCCGGCACCCGACAATACGGACCACGACTGCGCGATGGAATCGATGCGGCATTCCTGTTCTTCCGACGCGCCCCATGGACGGCCGTCGTCGTCGAATGCGCGCAAATACCATTCGCCATCCCACCCCGACCGTTCCACCGCGGCCGCAAGCGTCTCTGCGCGGCCGTTCCAATGGTCGCGGAACTCGTTCCGGTCCGCATCCACACAATGACGCGTGAAATTTCGGATGGTCGCGATGAGAAACCAGGCGAGCCATATGCTTTCGCCATGCCCCCGGTTGCCCACGCGATCCATGCCGTCATTCCAGTCCCCTGCACCAATCAGCGGGAGGCCATGAGACCCGAGGCGGTAGGCGTGGGAAAGCGCGCGCTCGCAATGAACGAACAGGGATTGCGTGTAGTCACTCACCTCGAAACGCGCATAGCGATCGGTTTCTTCGGCCGTGAGCGGGGGCGCCCGCAGAAAAGGAACCAGCTCGCTCAGGATGGTTTTGTCTCCGGTCGCCTCAACATAATGAGCAACGGCGTACGGTAGCCAGACCAGATCGTCCGAGCAGCGCGTGCGGACGCCGCGATCCAATGGCGGATGCCACCAATGCAGCACGTCGCCTTCCTCGAACTGATGGGCAGCCGCGGCAAGGATATGCTGCCGTGTTGCATTCGGATCGGCATGGATCTGTGCCAGAACATCCTGCAGCTGGTCGCGAAAACCGAAAGCGCCGCTCGCCTGATAAAAGCCCGCGCGAGCGCGGATGCGGGCGCTGAGCGACTGGTGCGGCAGCCACCGGTTGACCATCAGGTCAAAGGCGGGATCGGGCGTCTTGACCTGCACCGCGTCCAGCCTGTCCTTCCAGAAACCGGCACACTCCCGCGCCGCGGTCTCGAAGGCCGATGGGTCCTGCCAGCGACGGACAAGGTCACGCGCGTGATCCAGGTCGTCGCCCTGCCCCAGCACAAAGCAAACTTCTGCGGTTCCTTCAGCCGGGATATCAAGATGGACCTGCAGGGCGGCGCAGCAGTCGTCACCGGCAGCATGCTGCCGGTGACCAAGATCCCAGTTCAGAAGTCCGAGGGGACTGGTGGGGTCGGCGTCATCGCCGTGAAAATCGTAGCGTGAGGTGGTGAGCGTGTGGACCGGAAGTGTCGAAGCAAGAAAGGAGATGCGGTCGGCAAATTCGTCGGTCCAGGGATTTTGGCCGAGAATCGCGTGCGAGATCGGATCATAGAATGAGCGGCGCAGGGGCGCCTGTTCTCCTTGCACAGCGCCCATCAGCCATTCGGCATAGTAGGTAGCCGTGATCCGGCGCGGACGCGGCAACTGATTACGCAAGCGAAGCCGGACAAGCTTCACGGTGTCGTGCGTCGGCACGATGACGGAGAGCTCCTGTTCAAGGCCTTCGCTATGCCGGTGCCAGGACGTACGGTCGGGGCCGTGATCGATGCGGCATGCCGTGTCTCCACCGGCCGGAAGCGGCGTCGGCGTCCAGAGCCGTGCGTTTTCCTCATCGCGCAGATAAAGGCGTTCGCCTTGAGGATCTTCGACAGGGTCGTTGAACCACGGCGTGAGACGGTTTTCACCACTGTTTATCGCCCAGGTGAAGCCCAGACCGCCCTCGGTCACGATCGTCCCGAAGCCGTCGTTGGCGAGGACGTTGGCCCAGGGCGCAGGGGTCGGCGCACCGGGTTCCAGATAGATAGTATAGTCGCCCGTATCCGGATCGAAGCCTCCCCACCCATTATCGAATTGCAGATCAGCCGGGCGCGGTACGGGCGCCGTCATGATTGTACCGGAGTTCGCCCCGACCGGCGCGAACAGCGGGCCCGGATGCGGCGGCTGGTCGTATCGCGCAAGCTGGTCGACTAGGCTGCCGCCGGCTTCGTCAAGGATGAGGCGGGCAACCTGATCGAGAAGCGCCGCCCGCTCGCCATCGGATGGACCGATGCCGACGAGGTGTATCCCGGCATGGGTGCCAAGGCGATCCTGTAGCCCGGCATCCTTCAGCACTTCCAGAAGACGCTCGCGGACGGGCTCGATATAGCCCGACGTTCCTTCATGCGTCACCACCAGGTCGATCGGCATACCACGCTGCCGCATGAGCTTGTGGAAGGAGAGAAGCTGTCGAAGCAGGTCCTGCTGCTCCGCGGTTCCGGAACGCAGCATCAAAATAGGATGGTCGCCCGATATCCCGAGCGCCCAAAGGTCCCCGCGCCGAAATGTGCGCGCGCCGGCCGATCCCGGCTCTGCCGCTCTGGTGAGAAGAGTGGACAGCAACGCCTGCGCCTGCGGCACGATGTGCGGCTGCAGGCCCAGCTTGTGCATCTCGCGCGCCGCCGCACTTGCCGTATCGCTCACAGCCCAGTCGAGTGACGGCAGGGTGGTAAAGCGCTCGGCAAGTTCGAGGGCCGATTGCCGGGATCCAGCCGCAATGGTGACGAAGGCGAATTCACGTCGCGCGCGCGGAGGCAGTTCCACCGTCATCCTGATCGCGCAGATCGGATCAAGCGTCCAGCCGAGCGGGCCACCAGGCAGTTCCCCGGTCAACAATGCGGGCCGCCTGGGGCACCCATATCGTCCGATGAAAGCGCTGCGATCGGCTTCGAGACCGAGCAGGGTAACGCCATCTTCATCCCCGATCACACGGGTCAGCAGGACGGGCGGACGTTCCGCCGAACTGCGCGGCCGCCGCGTGAAAAGCAGGCCGTCATTGCCAGGCAAGGCTTCCGCCCCCACGAACAGCTTGCTGAAGGCAGGGTGGCGCGCCGCGTCCTGGGCCGGAGCCAGAACGATCTGCGCGTAGCCCGTGACTTCGATGGTCCGGGGCTTATCGCTATCATTGACAAGAGCGACACGCCGGATCTCCAGGTCGTCGGCATTGGCGACATTGATCGTTGTCGTGACCGACAAGCCGTGGGCGCGCTGGTGGAACTCCACCTGATGCGCTTGGAAGATCACCTCCGGCGCGTCTTCGGGTCGAGAAAAGGGGCCGCCCGTTGCCGACCAGGTAACATCTGCATCCCGGTCGTGCAGATAGATCCAGAAACCTGCGTCCCCACGGGTCAGGGCATGCTGGTTCCAGCTCAGCCCACCTGCACCGTCTGTCCGAATGCGGCTCGAAAGCCGGCCATTGCCGAGAATCTGCCACGCGTGCTCCCCACGGCGCCGAGTGGGTGCCCAGCCGTAAAGGCCCGGAATCAGTTCGTCGGGTTCCGGCTGTGGCTCACGAACCTCAAGCCGCGCGATCTCGGGCGGCAGCTCCCATGGAATCCTTTCGTTAAGGAGCAGGTCGACGGTGCGGATATGAGGATCGGTGTGGAACCAGCGCACGAGCATGTCATCGCACAACGCGTTTCCGAGCGCGGCAAGGCTCATGCCATGATGATGAGCCATGTAGGAGCGCACGACGGCAAAGCGTTCACCGTCAGGCGCCCGCTCGGGCGTGAAGTCGACCGCTTCGAAAAATCCGTATCGGCCGATGAGGCCAAGATCCGCCAGAGTTTGAAGGTTGCGCGTCGCCAGCGCGGGCCGGATCGTCAGCGCCAGCGCCGTCGCATAGGGGCTGATAACCAGATCGCGCCCCAGACCTCGCTGGAGGCCGAGCGCAGGGACGCCGAATGCGTGATATCGGTAGACGCGGTCCTCGCCCATCGATGCGAAGGACGACTCCGAAATACCCCAAGGCATATCATGTGACCGCCCGAATGCGATCTGGATAGCAATCGCGGTCCGGTCACTCATTCCGAGCAGGGTTTGGGGATCGCTCTGCAGGAAGATGTTCGGCATCAGATATTCGAACATCGAGCCGTTCCACGATATCAACGCCAGGCCTGCGTGCTGCTTGGTGATGGGCCGCCCGAGATGGAACCAGTGCAGAGGCTCTATGTCGCCCTTCGCGATGGCGAAAAAGCTGGCGAGGCGTGCTTCGCTGGCGAGCAGATCGTAGTGGTGCGGATCTATTCGATCGGCGCTCACATTGTAGCCGATATGAAAGAGCCGGCTGCCGGCATCGAACAGGAACGAGAAGTCCATGGCGTGCGCGGCGGCGTTAGCGCGACTGGAGAGGTCATCGAGGCGGTCATGAAGCGCTTGCCGGGCCGCCTGGCCTTCCTCGATCGCCGCCTGGAGATCGTGCGCCCATTGCCGGCTTTCCGCCGGTAGCTGGTCTCTCGCCGCATTGAGGACGCCAATTGCTGCCGCGGCGCCCGCGTGCGTGGACGGCAGCCGGTCGTTCGCCAACAGGTCGGCGACTTTTGCCGCGACGTTCGAACACTCTGCCGGATGCGCCGCGAGCGTCTCCCACCAGGGCGAGAACAGCCGAAGGTCTCGCCGCATGCCGGACAGATGATGTTCGAGCCGCTCCAGCCAGGCTTGGACATTCCGCAGGGAGGCGATTTCATCCTCGCCGACGCTTTCGGCCATCAGGGTAATCTGCTCGCGCAGGCGAGGAAGATCGATCGACAGGAGATCGTCGATCCTCTCGGCCCAGTCTTGCCTCCCTTCCTCAATCCTGCGGGCGGTTTCCCGCATAGCCTCAAGGATCGAGCCGGCGGCGGAGGCCGCTTCGAGGTCGATCGTCGCAATCGCTTCGGCGAGCAACTCGATATTGTCGTCAAACCCTCGCCACAAATCCGTGGCGACCGGTGGCAAGCTTCTGGCTTCCTGAAGGGCTCGCGCGACGGTGATCAGACTGACCGCGAGATTTCCGCTGTCGACGGTCGAAACATATCGGGGCTCCAGGGCCGCGAGCGTTCTCGTCTCGTACCAGTTGAGAATATGGCCGCGGTAGCGGTCCAGGCGATCCAACGTATCGAGCGTGTTGTGAAGCCGTGTCGCAACCTCGTTGAGGCCGATATGTCCGAGGCGCCAGGCAGTGAGGACCGATACCATCATCATTCCGATGTTGGTCGGCGAGGTTCGGTGCGCGATTTCCTCGTCGGGCGGCTCCTGATAGTTATCGGGTGGCAGCCAGTTGTCCTCGGGGCGCACAAAGGTCTCGAAAAAGAGCCAGGTGCGCCGCGCCATCAGTCTCAGGAACTTTCGATCGTTTTCGGACAGCGTGTCCTTTGCCGGCTCAATCGGACGGCTGATCCGGATCGCGATCTCAGGCGCAATGAACCAGAGCAGCAGCAGGGGAGCCGCGACAGGCAGGGAAGCGGGCGCCGCAAGGAACAGACCCGCGCCGATGATCAGCGCGAACACCGGAGAGGCGGCCATGTCACGCCATGCCGCCAGTCGCGGATGTCGCGCCGCGTTGCGCGTCGCCATGTGGGCGGCCGACGTCCATTCGAGCTTTCTTTGGCCCGAATGGAGACGCCATAGGGTGATGGCAATGGCATGCAGCGCTATCATCGCGTCACTGACGAGAAAGACGATAGCGAGAAACCAGCGACCCGCGTGATCCGCCAGACGTCGCAGCAGGTTCTGCATGACGCCGCGGCGGCGGCCCTGCGCGAGGCCGGTCACGAGGTCCGTAAAGAGATATGCACCGGGCGCGATGACGGCAAGCAAGGTCCAGACCCAGGGCTGCCCATGGAGAAGAAACCATCCACCCACCAGCAGCGCCACAATACTCGCTGGAATTATGCTGCGCCGCAAATTGTCGAATATCTTCAGCCGATCGAACCAGCCGAGCCGGTTGCGCAGCCATCGGCCATCGCCGCCGGGCACGAAGGGAAAGAGCCATGGCAGGATCTGCCAGTCCCCACGGACCCATCTGTGCCAGCGCCAGGTGAAGTCGAGATAGCTGGTCGGGAAGCTCTCATAAACGATCGCATCGCTGACCAGCGCCGCTCGCCCGTGCAGTCCTTCGAACAGGTCATGGCTGAGAAGTGTATTCTCGGGAACGCGCCCTTCGAGGCTCCGATGAAAGGCCGCCACATCATAGAGGCCCTTGCCCACGTAGACGCCTGTGCCGAGCAGATCCTGATAGACGTCGGATACGGCGCGCGAATAGATATCGATGGTCGTGTCACCGCCATAGAGGCGCGAAAACAAGGATTGGCCGGTCGCTTCCGGCGCCAGCTCAACGCGCGGCTGAAGAACCGTATATCCTCGTTCGACCGCGCCGGTCGCAGCGTTGAAGTGGGCGCGGTTAAGGGGATGAGATAGCGTCCCCACCAGTCGCCGGACGATGCCGGCCGACAACCTGGTATCGGCATCGGCCGTCATCACGAAACGGCATCGCCGCAACCGTTCGATGCTACCGACGGTCACATTGAAGGGGGACGCATCTCCGTTCAGGATGAAGGCGTTGAACTGCTCAAGCTTTCCGCGCTTTCGCTCCCAGCCCATCCAGCAGCCCTGGGCCGCGTTGAACCGTCGTGGCCGATGCAGCAAATGGAACGGCCCATGTCCCTTGGCATTGGCAAAGCGCGCGTTGAGTTCCTCGATCCCGCTGGTCAGCGCGCGAACGATATCGGCATCGACCGAGACACTTTCCTGTGACGCATCGGCGAAATCGCTGAGCAGCACGAATTCGAGCGCGGCATCGGGATTGGAAAGGCGGTGTGCCTCCAGGCGCCGAAGCAGCGGCGCGATATCCGACAATCGCGCGACCAAGACAGGCATCACGACTGCCGTCGCCGAACTTTCGGGGATGCCGTCCTTGAAATCGAGCTTGGGGAGTACGTTCGGCCGAACGATGTGGGTCACGAGCCAATTGACGAAGGTGATGCTCAGGATCGATGCGGGTAGCAGGGTGAGCGCGATCCCTAGAAGCCAGGATCCGGCGGTGGCGCCGGTGGAAACCAGATAGGCTGCGGGTAGAGCAAAGCCCGCAAGGCCCGCGAGCAGCAAGGCGGCTGCATAAAGCAGGCCTGGATAACGCAGCGCGCGTCGCAATATCGAGCCCGGCGTCCATGGACGAGGATCGATCGCGTCGGCAAAGGCAGGCCGTCCGATATCGATGAGCCAGAAGCCTACATGGCCCGATGGCGCTTCGTCGCTGCTATAGCACTGGCGCAAGGCACGCTCGGCGACATCCCATTCCGGGAGTCCCGACTGGTCGGCAAGCTGCTCGACCGCATGGCGATATCGATCGCGCGTATCGAAGTCCATATGTGGATAGACGCCTGCCGGGTCGCGCCGGAGGATGGCTTCGACCTGGCTCGTTCGATCGAAGAAGTCGTTCCATTGAATCGTCGCGATCACGCCAAGGTTCGCGATTGCGCGCGCGACGCATTCCGTATCGTCAAAACCAACCATCGCCGTGTCGGGCGTCTCGACGATCTCAAAGGGCGGCTCGACCTCCGGGAAGAGGTGGCTGAAACCTCCGATGAGCAATTCCAGGCAGACTATGCGCAGCATGGTCGGGAAGGCCCAGGTCTCGGCGATGCTGAGCGGCATCTTCTTTTGATATTGCTCTACGAACAGCACCGCGCCATTCAGCGAGACCTGCAGGTGAGAAGCCTGCAGCAAGGCATGGGCAAGCTGATGCACGCGAGGGCGACCGAGCCCGTCCCCGGAGATCGCCGGAAGTTTCGCGTAGAACTCTCCGGGAAGATCCTCGCGGATCTGCAGGATGGCGCGTTGTATCTGATAATCGTTGTCGAGCAGCCATTCAGCCGCGGCGCCTGCGCGCTTGTCGGCCTTGGCGGCCGCCTGTCGGGCCTGCCTCAGCCAGGTCTTCATCTCCTCGAGATGCGCCCATGCGGGCAGCGGCACCGACTTGCCGAGCAGTCCTGTCAGGCGATGACGGTCGGCGACCTCCTCCGCCGCCCCGGCGAGCGGATCGCGCTCCTCATAATCGGCCATCAATCAGACCTGAATGGCCGTTGGCAATCTCACGCTCTGGCTGGCGGCAGGCGAAGTCATTTGCGCCTTGCGACTCGCCGAAGGCAGGACGAGCATCGGGACACTGCAATGGGCCATCAGATAGGAGGCAACCGTTCCGTACGGGACGTCCCTGACATGCTGATGCCCGTGCCCGCGTGCGGACATCACCGCGAGATCAGCCGCTTCGCGATCGATCAACGCGCAAAGCGTGTCGCGAACGTCGCCGCCACGGATGACAATCGCGCGAGCGCGAAGGCCCATCGCCGAAAGATTGGACCTGGTCCGATCCAGATAGCTGCGCGCGGCCTGCTCGTTGCGTTCGATCAGGTTTTCGCGCAGCGTCTCGTCTTCGGTTTCCAGGGGTCGCGCCTGGATCATTTCGGGCGTGGGGACGACATGAACGAGCAGCAGCTCAGCGTCGGCTGCCTTCGCGAGGCGCACCGCAAGGGGCAGCACGCTTTCGGCCCAGCGCGAGCCATCGAGCGGCACCACGATCCGTCGATAGGCCGAACCCGGGACGGGCGCTTCCACCGGAACAAGCAGGACAGGGCCTGGTGCCTGGGACAGCACCTTGTGGACTGTGCCCCCGACGCCGTCGCGGCCGGCTTCCTTTCGTCCGCGCCTGCCCAGCACGACCATCCCTTCGTCACACTCCCGCACGTACCGGCAGATTTCCTCCGCCGCCGGTCCTTCTGCGAGCTCAATGGTCGTT
Source organism: Sphingobium sp. JS3065 (assembly GCF_026427355.1). NCBI lineage: Bacteria > Pseudomonadati > Pseudomonadota > Alphaproteobacteria > Sphingomonadales > Sphingobiaceae > Sphingobium > Sphingobium sp. JS3065. The sequence continues at coordinate 928,668 of NZ_CP102664.1, read as the reverse complement.
TGAGATGAGGACGGTTCGATCGTCGCAGCACAACGATCGAGCACCCGCATGGCCTCGCGGCGACGAAGATTGCACTCGATGGGGTCAGGCCGTGCGTCGGGCGACGCGTCTCTGTCCAAGACCTGAAGCAGCGTTACCGGAACGTCGAGCGTTGAAGCCAGAGCAAGAGCGTGTGGATAGATCCACGCGTTGCGATCGGTGCAATCGATGCACGCGACGACGCCGGATGTCTTCGCGGACATTCGGGGCTGGGAGAAGGATGGAAAGGCAGATACGGCAGACATAGGAAAACCTCCTGTTGCCGTCCGTCTCCCCGCTACCGGCGGCGCTCATTCCGACTGTTGCTATCAACGTCATCTGGCCGTGTCAACGCCGGGATAAAAACGGGCCAGGCACCGGTTTAAAATGGGGCCAGTTGGTTTGAACAAAAAGCCCCAAGGTTGAGGCTGGGCAGCATCGGCAGCGGGGAAGCGGCTGGAGCGGAGCGGAAGCCGATTTCCCGCTGCCGATGGCCGCCCGTTCTTAGGTCATTTATCCTCCCCCTTGTCCTTCTGGCGCTTGCGGCTGCTGGCGAGACGGAAGCTGTCACCATTCATCTCGAGAATGTGGACGTGGTGTGTCAGCCGGTCGAGCAGGGCGCCGGTCAGGCGTTCGGAGCCGAACACCGATGTCCATTCATCGAAGGGCAGATTGCTGGTGATCAGCGTGCTGCCGCGTTCATAGCGCTGGCTGAGTACCTCGAACAGCAACTCGCCGCCCACGGCGGTGAATGGTACATATCCCAACTCGTCGAGGATCAGCAGCTTTACAGATGCCAGATGCTTTTGCAGGCTGCGCAAGCGACGCTCGTCGCGAGCCTCCATCAGGTCATGGACCAACGCCGCGGCCGTTGTGAAGGCCACGCTGTGCCCTTTCTGGCACGCAGCCAGTCCTAGCGCGAGGGCGGTGTGGGTCTTACCGGTGCCGCTGGGGCCCAGCGCAATGACATTACGCCGCCGCTCGATCCATTCACCGCGCGCCAGTTCCAGAACCAAGGCCTTGTTCAGTGATGGCTGGGCTGCAAAGTCGAAGGTGTCAAAGCTCTTGGTGTGCGGGAAGCGAGCCATGCGGATACGGCGCTCCACCATCCGGCGCTCGCGATCAATCCGTTCAAGTTCGCACAGGCGCAGCAGATAGCGGGGGTAATCGGCCCGATCCTGCGCGGCCTCGAAGGCGACCTTCTCATACTCGCGCACAAAGGTGGGCAGCTTGAGCGCTTTGAGATGGTTGGCCAGTAGTACAGCGGGCGGCACGCTGGTGGGTTCGGCCTCGATGGCTGGCAGCGGCATCATGGGATCACTCATGCTGCCACTCCCGTCGCTGGAGTGCCTGCCTGCGAGAGCAGGCCCATGTAGGTGCGCGGATCGGTACGCCCGACATTCGCGCGCGGCAAATGCGGGTAAAATTGCAGATCGAGGCGCGGCACACGCTGTTCGAGGCGGGCCAGCGCGATCATCTTGATCGCATCGAAGCTGATTGCCCCCATCTCCAGCGCGCGGGCCACTGCCCATTCCACCAGGGACTGCTCGAAGCGTTCGCATAGCCGCAGCACCTGGATGAACTCGCGCCGTCCCTCTTTGCCGCTGCGCGCCTCCATCAGTCGTCGGATGCGATGCATCGGTTCAGCCAGCACCCAGCCATCGAGCGGCGCTGCCTGATCAAGCGCGCGGGGTTTCTGTTCTAACAGCGCCAGATAGTGCAGCGGGTTGGCAATGAAGTCCTCCCGCTCATAGCTGCGCGGATGCACTGCGATCAGCTCCCCGCCACAGATGATCGCAACCCGATCGACATAGCCTTTGATTACGACCTCCTGGTGGGCATAGGCCGTCGGCACCGAATAATCATTGGTACGATAGCGCACCAGCGACATCGACGAGGCCCGCCCCGTCACCATATGGCAGGGATCGAACGGCACCGCCGGTAGCGGCATAAAGGCCGCCAGATCAGCCACCAGCCTGTCACCGATGCTGCGCTCATGCCCGCGCAAGATGGCCTGTCGTCGCTCCATGCATTGTTCGACAAAGCGCGCGTTCAGCGCATCAAAGCTGGGCGCCTCTGGCCTCGGCACCATGAAGTGGCGCCGGGAATAACCGACCAGCCCCTCGACCTTGCCCTTGTCGTTACCCTTGCCGGGGCGCCCGAATTTGTCTTCGAACAGGTAATGGCTCTGGAGGGTCGAGAACATCCGGCTGCGCTCGCGCTTCCCGTCGCCCAGGATCTGCGCCACTGCCAGCTTGGTGTTGTCATACAGGATCGACTGCGGGATGCCGCCGAAGAAGGCAAAGGCCGCCACGTGCCCTTCGCAAAATGCCTCAGCCACCTCGGCAGGATAGGCTTTAACGAACGGCGCATCGCTGTGCGGCAGGTCCATGCAGAAATAGTGGAACCGCACCAACTTGCCGTCGATGATCCCGTCCGCCTCACCAAAATCCACCTGCGCATGCCCCGGCTTGTGGCTCAATGGTATGAACACCTCGCGGCTGCGCAACTTGGCGCCCGCCACATAGTCGCGAACAATGGTGATGCCGCCGGTGAAGCCATGTTCATCGCGCAGACGCTCGAAAATACGCGCGGCAGTGTGTCGCTGTTTGATGTGAACCTTGCGGTCATCCACCAGGATTTGGTCAATGATGTCGGTAAATCCGGACAGCTTGCGGCTGTAGGTTTGCCCGCTCCGGCCGTGCGCTGCTGGCTCTGGAAAGCACAGCATCTTGTCGACGGTCTTGCGATTGATCCCAAAATACCGGGCGGCAGCGCGACGGCTCATCCCGTCAATCAGCACGGCGCGGCGGACCTTCTGATAAAGCTCCACTCTCTTCATCCTCCACCTCCGCCCAAAAACGGAGGTCTAGCAGGACTGGCCCCTTTTTAATCCGGTGAGACTGGCCGATCCGTGGCCCCTTTTATTCCCGGTGTTCTCAGGCCGGACCCTGTTCCCCGATTCCAGCCAGCACTCAAAGGCTATCGGCGGTTCCAGGATGGGGCCATTAGGGCTTTTACGAATGCCGCCGGACTCAGACGACGTTCTCGGGTAACCTTCCCGAGCTCGCGATTGCGCGACAATATGCGGGTGAACCCAGGCGGATCAGCACCGGTAGACGCAATTTCCTGTACCTCGCATCAGTGTCATTTCACCCGGCGCTCAGCCCGATTGTCCCTCCGCCTCCGCGACGGCCTTGATCGTTCGCACGAAGCTGTCGGGATTGAGCGACATGGAATCGATACCCTCCGAAATCAGGAACGCCGCAAAGTCCGGATGGTTGCTCGGCCCCTGGCCGCATATGCCGATCTTGATGCCCGCCGCGTGCGCCTTGCGAATGGCTTCCGAGATCATGCGGGTGACGGCTTCGTCTCTTTCATCGAAGAGATTGGCCAGAATCCCGGAATCGCGGTCGACACCCAACACAAGCTGGGTGAGGTCGTTGGAGCCGATGGAAAATCCGTCGAAGCGCGTAGCGAACTGCTCGGCGAGAATGACGTTCGAGGGTATCTCGCACATCATGTAGATTTGCAGCCCATTCTCCCCGCGGCGCAAACCGTTCTCGGCCATCGCTTCGAGCACGCGATCCGCCTCGGCCGGCGTGCGGCAGAAGGGGACCATGACGATGACGTTCGAGAAGCCCAGTTCCTCCCGGACCCGCTTGAGCGCGCGGCATTCGAGAGCGAAGCCTTCGCGATACCGTTCATCGTAATAGCGCGAGGCGCCGCGGAAGCCGAGCATCGGATTCTCCTCATCCGGCTCGAAGGCGTCGCCGCCCACAAGGTGCGCATATTCGTTCGTTTTGAAATCGCTCAGGCGCACGATGGCGGGGTGCGGGTAATAGGGACTTGCAAGCTTCGCGATGCCGCGCGCGAGGACATCGACAAAAAACTCCGATGGGTCGGAATACCCCTTGGTCAGATCGCGTATTTGCCGTTGAGCTTCAGCGCTCACGCGATCCGGGTGAACCAGTGCCATCGGATGCACCTTGATATGCGCGTTGATGATGAACTCCATGCGCGCAAGGCCGACCCCTCGGGCAGGAAGCCGCCACCACTGGAATGCCGCCGCCGGGTTCGCGATATTGACCATGATGTCCGTCCGGGTGGCCGGCAGGGAGCCGATATCCACGTCCGTCACGGAAAAATCGAGTATGCTGGCGTAGATTGTTCCGACGTCACCGTCAGCGCAGCTGATCGTGATCTCGCTGTTCTCGGCAATGATCTCGGTCGCGTTTCCGGTGCCGACGATTGCGGGAACACCGAGTTCGCGGCTGACGATGGCAGCGTGGCTGGTGGTGCCGCCATGATTGGTCACGATCCCCGCCGCGCGTTTCATGACCGGAACCCAATCGGGGTCAGTCGTCTCAGTGATGAGAATAGACCCGTCCCGGAACTGGGCGATGTCGGCGGCGGTCCGGATGACACAAGCCTTGCCAGCAGCGATGGCTGTTCCCACCGCCGCGCCCGTCAATAGCGGGTCGCCTTTCTCCTTGAGGCGGTAATGCCGGAATGTCGAAGTGCTGGCCTGGGCCTGAACCGTTTCGGGACGCGCCTGGACGATGTAGAGTTCACCAGTCTCGCCGTCCTTCGCCCATTCCATGTCCATGGGACGCTGGTAATGGTCCTCGATTGCCACGGCCCACCGCGCGAGCTGGACGATATCGCTGTTATCGAGAACGAAGCTCTGACGCTCCTGCTCGGTTGTCTCGACGATCCTCGTACGGTGGCTTCCGCCTTCCCCATAGACCATGCGGAACGCCTTACCGCCCAACTCCTTGTCGATGATCGGTTCGGTCCCCGGCTGCGCGAGAAGCGGTTTGAATACGACATATCTGTCCGGGTTTACGCTCCCCTGGACGACGGTCTCGCCCAGCCCCCAGGCGGCGCTGATGACGATAGCATTTGGAAAGCCAGTTTCGGTATCGATCGAGAACATGACGCCCGATCCGCACAGGTCCGAGCGGACCATCTGCTGAATGCCGATCGACAGCGCAACCTCGAGATGATCGAAGCCTTTCGCATCGCGGTAACTGATCGCGCGATCGGTGAACAGCGAGGCGAAGCATCGACGACAGGCCGCCAGAAGTGCGGCCCGGCCCCGGACATTGAGGAAGGTTTCCTGCTGGCCCGCGAAGCTCGCATCCGGCAGATCTTCGGCGGTCGCGCTGCTGCGCACGGCAACGGCGGGACGCTCTGTGCCGGTACGCCGGCCAAGTTCCGCATAAGCGGACACAATCTCCTCGGCGATATGGGAGGGCATTTCCGCTTCCAGAAACAGACTCCTTATAGCCTGCCCCGCTTCCTGAAGGGTGCATCCGCCGGAGTGGAAGGCGGAGAGATGTTCCGTAATGCGGGGTGCAAGCTCATTGTCGTGAATGAACGCCCTGTAAGCGTCCGCAGTGGTGGCAAAGCCAGAGGGCACCTTCACGCCCTTCTGAGCGAGGGCCGCGGTCATCTCGCCTAAAGACGCGTTCTTGCCGCCTACGGCCTGCACATCAGCGATACCGATGTCTTCGAACCACAAAATCATCGGCTTGGACATAGCTCATCTCCAGCTTGCGTAAGGTGCCAGAGGCCGCCTCAAGGTTTCACCCAGCCACCTCTTTTGTGGTCACCATCACCGCGCCGACTGGCAACGTCACTACGTAAGGCTCCTGAGTGTATCGATGGACTTCGGCTCGATCATCAGATTGACCGGATCAGCTCCGGCCGGATGGCCCAAGATCGAGAGCAGGTTATGGGCAACACAAATGCATGATCGACGAACTGCGGGCGCGGGCGTAATACTCACCCTATCGCGCCATTGCCTGCCTGTCGTCAGTTTCACCGATCAGCAGATCGCAGGCCGTCCACCAAGCCTGCCAAGCTGTGCAAGTCCGCCAGCCCCATCGAAGGAGTACACTGACGTAAGAGGACGGCGAACGACGCATCGCTGAATTGGGGCGGAAGCTGCAAAGCGCAGGTGGCCAGCGCACGATCTTAGGTACGATCCCAGTGTTCGCTGAAAAGGGATGACCTCGGAGGGCAGATGCAGCGAACGGGCTGCCTGCCCAGCCTTGGAGTCCAGCGTTGAAAGCTATTCAACCGCTTGTATTCATCGCCCAAAACTACCTCACCAGGTTCCCGCGGCTTGCCGCAAACACGTCCGGGCCAAACCGCCGACGCATGTGGCTTGCGACCTTCTTCGCATAGGCGACCTGCCTCGCCTCGGTTGGGCTATGATAGACGCCAACCGCTTTCCAATAGTCTCCGGTCGCTTCCAGCCCGGACAGGAATATCCAGCGTGCCGCCTCGACATTAAAACAGGGATCGTAGCGCAGCCAATGACGGATCTGCTCCTGGGGTCGTTCGAGCAGTCGGGACATTTTCGGCACCCAGCTACTGTTGATCTGAAGCGGCCCGAGATCGTGGGTGCCGTTGGTATTCGCGATCTCCGCGCCCAGCCAGCCAGCCTCCTGTGTCCGCAAGCCCCAAAGCGTCTTTTCAAGCCAGGCACGCCCCCGCGCGGCGACGCGGATGCAACGGGCGATTTCGGCGACCTCACCAGGTGCAGCTTGCTTCGCCAGCACAGGAGCCGGCGTCAGTATGACGGACAGGATCGCTATACTGGTGAGCGCCCTTCCCGCTACCGAGGCCTGGAAAATCATTGATCGACACGCCCTCATTGCACTATCCGATCACGAAAATCGGAGGGGCCACGTCGAAGAAGATCGCGAGACGGCAGACCATCCGGCTCGAACGGAGCGCCGGTCAGCAGCGCAAGCAATCGCTGCCCGGAGACGATTTCGATGCCATCGGCGCTCGAACAGATCGTGCGGCTCATCCCGCCGGTGCGACCGGTGTGGATGAACATGCCGCGCCGCCGCCGCGCAGCGCAAAGCATGGCGAACTCACGCACATGTTCAGGCTTGATCGCATCGCGATACCGCTTCGCCTGGATCAGCCAGCGCCGGCCATCGATGATGACCTCCCCGTCGACGCCGCCGTCCCCGGTATAGCGGCGATTACGGATGACGCGGTGCCCGCGCTGCTCGAAGGCTTCGAGCAGTAATTCCTCGAACGCCAGCGGATCCATCGCGCGCAGCCGGGCATAGTGCAAGACGGCGGGCTGATCGCGATCCGGTCCGCGCAGCTGCTCGCACATCGTTCGAGCCTGTCGGCGTCGCCAGCGATGACGGATCGGAACGCGATAATGGCGGTATAGCAGGGCAACGAGGGCGGCGCAGGCGATCGCCATCAGCAAAAGTTCCATCATCTTCTCCTATCGGTCATGCCCGCCGCCACGATCGCCATGATCGTGCTGCGGCTGAGGTTGGGATTGGGGTTCTGGTTGGTGGACAGGCTCGCGCGTACCCGCGCGATCGGGCTCCGCCGGCGCGTGCTGACGGTCCCGTTCGATCGTGCCGCGCAGGAAGCGGTCGACCAGCGAGGCAGCCTCCTGCGCGCGGCCGGCGAGGATCTCGGCAAGACTGTTCGGGCGGGGTTCGGAGCGGCCCTGCCGTTTCCGCTCGCGCTGCTCCCGCTCGGCATTACGGGCGGCGCGCTCGCGGGCATTCTCCTCGCGGGAGCGGTCGTGCCGGTCCTTGTGGCGAAGTCCCCGCATCTTGTGGCTGTCGGCCCTGATCCGGCCGAGCCCTTCGAGCGACGAGGTCTTCTCGCCCGATCGCGAGGCGAGCTTTTCCGCGAGACGTTGCTGGCTCTCGGTCCAGAGCTTCACGCCATAGGCGGCGCGAGTGATGGCGGTGTAATAGTTCTGACCGTTGACGAGGCCGGATTCCACAGGCGCCAGCGCATAGACGCGGTCATAGGTCTTGGACTGCGACGAATAGACGGTTTCCGAATACCCATGATCCCAGGTCCGGTGGACCGAGAGATCGACCTGCTGGACGCGCTCGCCGCGGTCCCATCTGATCGTCGCGATATTGCCCTCGAGCGCCAGAACGGTGCCGCGTTCGGCATTCTTGACCTCGAGTTCCTTGTTGACCAGCCGCCACTGGATGCGGTCGCCCTGGGCAAGGTCGCGCTTCTCAGGCAGGAACACATTGACATGCGCCGCCTTGCCGAGGCCCGGACGCCATTCGATCTGGCGGCCATGCTCGTCGACCAGGCGCACGACCTGGCGGCCATGATTGTTCCGGCCGACCCCGACGACGCGATAGTCGGCGTCGCGTGCGATCCCCAGCCTGGGATTGTCGCGCGTGAACTTGAGCACCTGGCCCGCGCTGTAGAAGCGCGCCATCTGCTTTTCCTGGTCGGTCAGGCCGGACGGGGTCAGCACTTCGAGCCGATGGTCTTCGGCCGCGACGGTGCCCTCGCGTTTCAGGACTTCGCGGATATGGCTGTTGACGATCAGACGGGTCGCGTTGTCGAGGACGAGGATATTGGTTTCGCCCCGTATCTCCGGTTTGAGCCGGGTCCAATCGGCGACCATCGCCTTGGCGAGGTTCTCCGCGGTGTCGCCGGTGGTCACGCGATCCAGCGCGGCGAGCGACGCGGCATAGTCGCCCTTGCGCGCCATGTCCGCGGCCTCCTGCGTCGCGTCGGTCAGGTGGCGCCGCGACTCCTTGAGCTGGCTAGTCGGCAGCCCGAGTTGCTGGAGCAGCCAATAGGCCTTGCCCTGCTCGATCGCGCCCGTCTGCTTATTGTCGCCGAGGAATATGAGACGCGCGCCGGTCGCGCGGCTGATCTCCAGCACGCGCAGCGCCTGGCGGTTGCCGAGCTGGCCCGCCTCGTCGAGCGCGAGAATATGCCTGTCGGTAATGCCATAACCGCCGCTCGCGAGCAGCGAGGCGAGCGTGCGGGATTCGATGCCCGCCTTGTGCCCGAGTTCCGCCGCCGCCGAAGAGGTCGGTGCGAGCGCCACGGTGGTATAGTCGTCGCGGGTCGCATCGACCAACGCGGCGACCAGGGTGGATTTGCCTGCGCCGCCGACACCATGCACGCCGACCGCCCGGTTTGTGCCGCTGCCGATGGCGATCAGCGCCGCGGTCTGTTCGGGCTTCAGCCTGGCGGCCGTCGCAGCCTCTTCCAGCCGTTCACGGGTGGCAACCGGCTTCGCATCGCCCATGGCCAGCGACAGATGCTCGGACAGGGCGAGTTCGAGTTTGGCGGTCCGGCGCGATGTCCGGCCGCGCGGAAGCGGCTGGTCGCCGGTCTGGCGCACCGTGACCAGCAGCTTGCCCTTGTTCTCCTGCGCATCGTAGAGCGGCCGCACGTCGCCCAGGCGGACCTCACCGACATGCGATGCGAGCGCGGTGCGATAGAGACGGCCTATATTGTTGACCGCCTCGCGCGTTTCATTCTGGCGGATGCCGAACAGAGCGGCGCGGCGGGCAACGCGCGGATCGGTCTCGATGGTTCGTTCACCCCGCTCCTGCGCCGCGGCCTGGAGCCTGTCGAGATCTTCACGATAGGGTTCAGCACGCACGCGCCATTGCTCGCGCAGGTCATCGAGGCCGATCGTCTCCTTGGCCTTTCGGGTCGCGAAGAAGGAGATCCGGCGCTGGGCCTGTCCCTCAAGCCCGTGCTCCGCGGCATGCTCGTTGATCTGCTCGGCGCGCTGCGAATAGTCACGGATAAGCTGGCCGGGCATGCCTTCGACCTCGAACAGCCCCTTACGCGGATCGAACACGATCTCATGCCCCAGCGCGCGCACGTCGCGGGCAATCTCGTTGCGATAGATCTGACCCATGACGAGCTGCTCGGCATACATCGAGCGCGTCTCGAGACTCGACATGCGGTCGCCATTGAGATGGTTGGTCATGTTGAGAATGACGACATGGGTATGGAGCTGCGGGTCGTGCTCGCGGCTGGCATATTCGGTGAAACGCGCGAACAGCAGCCGGCCCGTCGTCTCGTGGACGATCTCGCCGTCCACCCGGCGGCGCAGCTCGGCATGTTCCTCGGCATAGGCAAGCGCAACCCCGACCGCCCGCTCGTGCGCGGCAAGGATGCGCTCGTCGCCCGTGACCAGCGCCAGGATCGAGATCGACTTGGGCGCGCTGATCGTGAAATCCCAGCCGGGATGATGCTGGATGCCTTCCTTGCGCCGGCGACCGAGCTGCTGGTCGCCGACCTTGCCGGCGAGCAGTTCCTCGAACTGCTTGGGGTCGACAGGCCCGGACAGGCCGAGGCTGGCGGCGAGCTTGCCGCCCCATTCGGAGGGTTCGTTGCCGCCCTTGGTATAATAGTCGCCGATTGTATAGTAGCGGCCGATATTGGCGGGTGTCCCCTTGAGGCGGCGAGGATGGATCATGCCGGCTTCGCCTTCTCACGCGGGCCTTCGGAACGGCCATGGCTGTCGAGCCGCACACGGATCGTGCCGCGCGTCGCCCCCAACAAGGGGATGGGGGTGGCAACCCTGTTCTCCTCGTCGGGATGATCGTCGATCGGCGCTCCCTCGTCCGTCATGCCGGAATCGCTGTGGTCGGTGGGTCCGAACACCTCATCCTGCGGCACGGCGTCCTGGGGATCCGGCAGGCTGGGCGGCTCCTGGGTCGGCTCCCGCGCCGGCGGGGGATTGGCCTCGCCGGTAAAAAGATCGCCTTGCCCCGTTCCGGGAGACGGCGGCGTGTCCGGATGTCCCGGACCCTGCCCTCGCCTCGCGGCCTCCTCCCGCGCCTGGCGCGCGCGGCGCTCTGCCCACGCCTGGGAGATGATGGCCTTGCCGAGCGGCAGCCTTTTGGGGGGCTCGGTGCGTTCAACGAACGCGGCCGCGATCGAAGGCAGCGGATTGAAGCGATCGGTGAAACGGACGACGGGGAGATTGCGCCCGAAACGGAGGAAACCCGAAAGGTTCGGCAGATGGGTGACCTCGGTGTCCAGAACCAGCGGGCGGGTCACCTGCATGCGACTGAGGTTCACCCCGTCGCGCATGTCATTGACGCCGTAGCTCATCCCCTCGTTGGCTTCGACCTGCTCGACCCGGCCAAGGTTTTTGGAGATAAGTTCCGAGGTGTCGCTATCGTTCGCCCGGAGCGCGACCCAGGTCGAGCAGTAGCCGGTGATGGCCGCCGCATCCTCCTTGCCGTAGGTCGCGGTCAGCTGGGGATAGGACTGGAACCCCAATATGCCGCAGCCGCCATATTTGCGCGCACGGGCGAGGAAGTCGGATAGGCTGGGGAGCTTCTGGAGCGTCGGCAATTCGTCAATGACGCAATAGAGCCGCCGGTCGCGGTCGGGCGTGAGGCTCATGATCGCGCTGATCGCGATGTCGAGCCAGACCGTGATCAGGGGGCGCAGCGAAGGAAGCTGGTCGGCCTTGACGGTGACGAACAGCCAGCTGTCGTCCTTCTCGTCCTCGACCCAACGCCGGATCGAGAAGCCGTCCTCGGTATCGTCGAGATAGGCGAAGCTGCGCATGACCGAGGCAAGCTCGGCCTGGACGCCGGCCGAGGTGCGCTCTCCCTCGGCGGAGATGAAAGCGGCGGCATCGGTGCCCTTCACATAGGCGGCAAGATCGGCGAGCGGGGAACGCAGCACCCGATCAAGCAGGACCGAGATGAGCGTGTGCTTCTGCCGCGCGAGCTTGCGCAGGACGGCGACCAGCGTGCCGCGCGCGGCCTTGCTCCAGAACGGATCGCCATGTTTGTCGGGGATCGTAGATTCCGCGATCTGGTCGTAATGATACTCCCGCGGAACATCGACCCAGGGACTCCAGATGTCGGTGCGCTTGTCGAGCGGGTTGAGCAGGATGTCCCTGCCGGGGCGATAGAATTTCTCAACGAAGCTCCCGGCCGTGTCATAGACGATCGCCCGCTTACCCTGCTTGCGGATGCCTTCGAGCATGGTGGTGATGAGGTTGGTCTTGCCCGTTCCTGGAGCGCCGACCAGCAGGATATGTTCGGGCTCGAAGGCTTCCGGCACGGCGACGCCGCCGATTGTGAGCGCCCCCTTCTTCTGCCCCCGGAGCGCGCGCCGCACTTCCGAGGCCGTCCCGAAGCGGGCGCCGCGCAGATATTCGTTGGAGCCGAGCCCCTTCCCAGTTCTGGTAAAATAGAACCAGGCACTGACCAGTCCGAAGAGGGCGACCACACCGGCAATGGCCGCCCCGTGGATGAGGTCCTTTTCGAGTTTGTGGAGCGCCTGCTTCGCGACACCGGAGTCGGCGAGGGTGTCGGCCGAGGTCCAGTATTGGCGCCCGTCGGGGGTGCGGAACAGCACCGGGTCATTGGTCCCCGGCGCCGCATCCGCCTTGATGGTCGCCTCCACCAGCTTGGCGAGGACGAAGCGCTGATAGTCGGTCGACTTTTCGAACGCATACCAGCAGGTCCCCATCAACCAGAGGATCAGCCCGGCCAGCACGGTCTGGAAAAAGACCTGGGTGGTCATGCGGACATTGTGGACGATCGCCTGCCCGCCCCGCGTCCAGCTCCCCAACGTGTCGTTGCGGAAGATGCTCATGGCCGGCCCCTCCCCCGAACGGCTGGCGGTGCGCTACGGCATGCCCCCGGATTTGGGATGGCCCTGACCGGCAGGGAATAATCGCAGGCAATCGCGCGGCCGGACGGGAAGCCCGCCGAGGGGGAACGCGAGGCCGGGCATGTGTCCGCGAGGTGGGGATCCGCGCGCCGGGTCATGGCTGTTCGTCCGGTGAGAGCAGCCCCTTTTCGAGGAGCAGCGCCCTGGCGTCGGCCATGCCCTGTTCGAGCGTCTCGGGCGACCGGCGTCGCACCGATGCCGCGAGGATAGAGAGCGTCTGCAGGACGCAGGAGAGGATTTCGTCCTGCGTCGTGTAGACGTAGCCGCCGCGGGGATCGGCGGTCTGGTCGATCGCGGGGCGGAGGAGTTCGGCGACGCTGACGCCGACTTTACGGGCACGGCGCTGCAGCCGCTCGTAAAGGGCATCGTCGATCCGGATTGTGACCCTTGCCAAGGTGATGCTCCGACTGGAGCTTCGACAAGGAGGTCACGACGCACAGCAACTATAGCGCAGACAAGCGACGATCACAATAAAATCAGCGTGGCGGACGTGTCTGCCAGCCGGAAACGGCGGAATTGCGGGGCTTTTTCGGGCAATAGTACTGAGGCGGCAGACGCGTCAGCCAAATAACGTGAAATCTGGCTGACGCGTCTGCCAACGGAAACCATTGATTATAGGGCAGTTTCAGGCCACAGCACCCGTGCGTACGGTGCATTACAAACCGCGAAGCGCGTGCGTCGCTTGCCCGCAGCAACGGAGTTGCTGCGTCATCCCTACCGCTGCCGGGCGCACCCATTGCGGTGGTGGTCGATGTGGGGAGATAGGTCGCGCTATGCGGTGGGGTCGCTTGTGGCGCGGGTGCGCCTGTGCGACAAGGATCGCGTGACGAGCGGGCCAGCCTGAGAAGGAAACTGGTCATGCCTAAAATGTCTGAACGCGATAGGCTCGCTGATCTGGAAGATCGCGAGAAGAGGATTGCGGTCGAGAAGGCTGCGCTACGCAAGCGGCTACGCGATCGCTATGCGGCAATGGTGACGGCGCTGCCGGTCGAGCAATTGACGGAACGCGAGTTCCGGGACGTGCTGGGCCATGTGTTGCGGTTGGGCGGCGCTGCCGCGCTGGCTGCGCTCAAGGGGGCGTCGGGTGCCTCCGATGCTTCCCATTCGGGGAAAGCGCCAGCCGCGCCAAGGCCCGCAAAGGGGGATGACGGTGGGGCGCTCGGCCCTTCGGTGGGGGCGTGAACCTGTCGGCCCTTCCCCTTTTGGTTCTTCCCGCCGCCGCGCCGTCAGGCGCGGCGGCGGCCGGGGGCACGACAAAAGGCCAGCGCGCGGGGATGCGCGCCAGCCTTGGCGGGTCTCGTGTGATGGGTAGCGCGGCGCTGGGGGAAGCGCCGCGCCGTTTGGTTTCAGGCGCTGCGCCGTGCTTGCCTGAACGTGTCCCCCTCGCCGTTCTGCGGCTTGCGGGATGCGGGGGCATCCTTGGGCTTGCGGAAAGCATGGATGGGAACGCCTTGTTTCCGCATGGTCTGATAGAGATTGGCTTGGATGCCGGACCCTTCGCAAAGGACGGCTTCCACCGGCTCAAGCTCGCCCATCTTGCGGTTTCGCTGATAGGGAGCCTTGCGCCCGCCTCCATAGAGGCCATAAGCGACAACGGGGACGCCTTCCCGCGCTGCCCATGCCGCCGCGATGGCGTCCGCCCCTTTCCGCTGCCCGGTGGTAACAAGCGTCATATGCGGAACGCGGGCCTTGATCTCTGTCAGCTTCGCCCAAAGCGGTTCCCATTCGTCCCAGATGGCGGGGCCGGAAAAGATGACGACGGGGCCTTGCGGCTGGTGCTTCTCGCGCTTGGCAAGGGCGCGTTCCTGCAAGAAATCCAGCGCATTGATATAGCTTGCGGTGGTGACGGATGACGCCTTGCTGCCCTTGGTCGGTGCCCATGCGCGACGCCAGCAAGCGCGATACATGGCGGCGGCATAGTCGCGCATCGTTTCGATGGCGGCGCGCTGTTCCGCAAGCGAGCGGCATTGAAGCTGGGTATCCTCAAGGTCTTTGTTGAATACCTCGCCCGGTTCCATGCACCGCGTCATATCGCGGATTTTGTCGGCTAGGCGATCCTCCCGGCGCTCCACCGTTCCAGCGACAAAATGGAAGCTGTTGACGATACCCCAAGCAATATCCGGGGCGAGCGGGTCAAGCCGCGTGTCCGTCAAGAGGCAATAAAGCGACGTGATAAGTTCGCCGCAAACCTTCTGCGCGGTGAACGGTTCGGGCATCTCATGTTCGCCCGGTTCGTCGCCGTGTTCGATGATGGACAGCGGCAACGGATCGCCAAAGGATGCTTCAAAAGCGGGGGTTGCGGTTTCCTCCGCGATAAGTTCCGGCAGGTCGGCAAATGTGCTAACGGCCTTCTTAGCTGACTTCTTCGTCATGGGTCTGACTCCTGATGGCAGGATGATCGGTTAGGGTCCGGGGAAGCGTTGCTGCGCTCCCCCGGCCCGTCTTGGTCCGGTTCCTAGACTCTCACCTCGTCGTCAAAATCGGATGCGGCCCCTTGGCTGGACAGTCCGCCGCTTCCATCGGCGGTGCTGTCACCGAAACCGTAGTCATCGCCACGGTTGCCGGAAGGCGCATTGTCGCGGGGGGTGCGAATGGCGGGGCCGAAATCGTCGCGCTCCTGCCTGCGCCATGCCACCCGATAGCCTTCCTCCACCGAGCCGAAAAGCGCGATGGGCAGGGCTTCGGGCATCGACGGGTCATCAACATGGCCTTGCAGGAAAACCTCGCCGGTTTTCTTGGCGACGGCTTCCCAAAGCGCGCCGACCTGAACGACACGGCCCCCGACATTGGGCGCGATGATCTCATAAGCCGGGGCCAGTTCGTTTTCGCTTTCCACCGGGCGCAAGGCCAGCTTGGGCAGGTCGATTGCGCGGGTGGCAATCCATCCGATGATGCGGCCCTTGTTAAGGTTAAACTCACCGATATTCATAGCCTTTACTCCAAACGATGCTTCCGGGGCCAATCCCCATCTGCACCTATACTTATACCCCCTCCCCTTTTTCGAGTATATTCTATTGTTTTCTTGACAGTATTTCATCGCATTTGGTGAGCCAGAGCCAATAATACGGACGCGGTAGCGTCTCGAACAAAGAAAAATATGGCGAAGCCATTCCTTCCTGATCAGCGGAGGACGCGACGGTGGCCGTCTGTCATCGCATTCG
This sequence comes from Sphingobium sp. JS3065, assembly GCF_026427355.1. NCBI lineage: Bacteria > Pseudomonadati > Pseudomonadota > Alphaproteobacteria > Sphingomonadales > Sphingobiaceae > Sphingobium > Sphingobium sp. JS3065. The sequence continues at coordinate 913,006 of NZ_CP102664.1, read as the reverse complement.
GAGCCGCCGTCGCCGGGGCTCAAGGGTCAGGGCTGGTCGGGGCAAGCAAGGGACGTCGCGCTGCGGCCTTTAGAAAAGCTTGGAGTAGAAGGGGCCTGCCGACCGCTTACCCCAAGCGACAACGTCGGCAGGCCCCTTCTACTCCTAGGTTTTCTTGGCCGGAGGCAGCCCTTGCTTGCCCCGACCAGCCCTGGCACGCCGAGACCCTGCGAGGCGGCGCAGAATGTGATGACAGACATCGTGCGACGCTGATTGCGGGCCGAGGCGTCCTCGCCGAGGTCCGCGGCGACGGTGCCGCAAGCGCGACGTTTGAGGAAGGAAACAGAGCGTGCCTCTGGGGATGCTACGCCGGCCCGAGCCAGAGAACGTCGAGGAGGCTGGGGCTCGCCTTGCGTCCCTCGACGACGACGACTGCGTCCACCAGCGGCGGGAAATCCTGCGCGCCATTGAGGCGCCAGACGTGGCCATCCTCCATATCGAGGAGGAAACCGCGCTCGGTTCGACGCAGGCGTCCCCGGAGACGCAGGGGTGCGACCGTCCCGATCACGGCGCGGGATGCCGGCCGATCGGGGCGGCCCATGCGGAAGACGGATTCATGACCGCGTTCCCGTTGCGAGGATCATTTCCATTGTGACTATGTTTGCCCTATGTTCCAGTGATGGATGAAAGGACTTTCCCCATGATCGCGGACTATCTCGCCACCTTCGATTTCAACCTGTCGCTGATCGATGCGGTCAACGACCCCGACATCGCGGATGTGCGCAGCCAGATCGCCGCCCTCGCGCTCGGGGAAGATCTCGACAGCGGCTACTATGCGACCCAGGAACTGGCTGAGGCCTTTCTGGAGGCGGCCCGCGAAGCCAATGCCGAGATCACCGATCCCCATAGCCCCGCGCGGGAGAAGCTGGTGGATATCCTCGACAGCGGTCCACCCTATCAGCGTAACCTGTTCGACGCGGTAGCCACGTTGCCGTTGGCGGACGCTGCGAGCCATCTCGCCTGGCTTACGGGTGTAATGCGTGATCGCGCGGACATGTATCGGCCGGTCGAGGCGGCGCGTCTATCGACACGCTGAAGACCCCGCACCCACCTGCGGCATCCGGTAATTTCGCTCGGAACCGACTGGCAGTTGCTGCCCGGTTGGTTTAGAGGAGCGTGTCCGCCGGTGGCGGGCCGGAGAGTCGAAACTCCGAACAATAGAGTCGGCGCATGCCTTGCGGCCGGATTGCCTGTATTATGTCCAGGCTCCGGCTAAAGATCAGGCACGCGTTCTATTGTTCGCGTCTTTCGACCGTCCGGCTCAGGGGCCGGCATCCTCCTCCGGGGAGGGTGCCCGCCGACTGAGCGCGACGGGACGGAGAAGCACACATGACAGACGAAGAGCCAAGGCTGGAAAACGCCATCAAGCACATGGAGGCGGCACTTGAGTGCCTCGTCGACCCCAAGGACCAGGTGGTGGCGATAAGGCTTTCGCACGCACTTGACCTCGCACGGGAGCGATTGCTCGAAAGAACCTGAGGAAGGATATCCTTCCCCCAACTGGTCAGGATAGCGCCAGTGTCGTGGGATCATCCTCCCACGGATTGAATATGGCCGCACCGCTGTGACGCACATCCTTGACGTTGCGGGTCACGAGATAAAGCCGGTGCTCGATCGCGGTGGCCGCCAGCATCGTGTCGACAACGCTCGGTGTATGGCCCGTGCCTAGCTTGACGTCGCCGGAGATTGCTCCCCATCGCCGGATGATCGCGTCATCAAGGGACAGAATGCGACCTTTGAAACGCGCTTCGAGTGCATCGCGAGCCCCGATATAGCGTGACCGCTCAGAATGGTCGGCAGGTATGGCGTGGATGCCCTTGTCATATTCACCGAGCGTCAGGATGCTGAGGAACAGCGCTTCTTCGGGCTGCTCCGACGCCCATGTCTTCACGCTCGGCGCGCCGCCCGGATTGATGAGCGCGGCAATCACATTGGTGTCGAGAAGCCAGCCGATCACAAGACGATATCCCGTCCGCTATCGCGTTCGCGCGTCAGATCGACGCCGTCGAGGTGCAGTCCTTCGAGAAAGGCGACGAGCGGCTTCTTACGCTCGGGCGGCAGCAACCTTTCGAGTTCGTCGGCGCTGATGATAACGACGGCATCCTTGCCGCGGACCGTGACGCGTTGCGGCCCTTCGCTGCGGGCCAGGCGAACGACCTCGCTGAACCGCGCCTTGGCGTCTTCGAGCTTCCATCCGCGCGCCGCTGGTGGAAGCCTGGAACCACCTTTGCGTGCGGGGCCGTCACCGGCCCGTTTGGGTGTAGTCATGAGAATTCTCCATCTGACCAGCTAGTCAGATATAATGGCCCAGCTGTATCGGCGCAAGCTCGATCCGGCATCGGCGGGTCCCGTGCGTCATGCTGGCCTGATCCAATCGCGGGCGGGTGCCCATCCGAGAATGTCACTGCCGCTGTCGCCGACGGCCTCGCCCGATATGTCCCGCCAGGGCGATCGAGGCCGATAGACCGGCATATAGCGGGCGGTGAGCACTTCGAACGTAGAGCAGATATAGCCGCTGAGACGGATGGCAAGAACGGGCCGATCGTCGTCCGGAAGGCCTGTGAAGACCGAAAGGAAGCCGGGCGGGATCGGGAACAGCGTGCTTTCGATCATGGCGCGGGCAAGCCGCGTCTCCAGTTCGCCCGCTTCGGAGCCCCAGGGATGAGCATCGATGTCGAAGCGATCGACGGCATCCGGCGACGGGCGGATCGAGAATTCACCAGACCAGCAGCGACTGTCCGGGTTCAACGCGGGGACCTCTGCCTTGGCGGCGTTATTGCCCGTATCGGCACGAAACCAATCCGCCATCGCCGGCGTAAGCTGGCCGGTCAGGGCCCATGCCTTGATAGGGTCCGGATCGCGCTCGGGAAATTCGACAAGCCACCATTCGGCGCGATGATGGAGAATCACGCCATAGCAATGACGCTCGGCCGAATTGGATTCGGGACACTGGGTCACGGATACCTCCTTTTTGCGGGCTTGAAGGCCGCAATTGCCCCCATCGGCACAGCCAGGCCGTGCGGCGACGGTGATCGGTGGTTGCAACCGCGCGTCGTTCACGCCAATCTGGCGGTCAATCTTGTGAATTCGCAGCGACAGGCGTAATCGGAGCGTCTCGGACCTGTGAAAAACGGGCGGTCGCCTATCGCCGCTTTGAAAAAGAAACAAAGTGCTCCGACAGGGATGCTCGTGATGAACCTGCCTATCGTGTATCAGCCGCATGCCGTTTCTGATGACGGCGCAATGAGCTTCATGCTCTTTATGGCGGATGCCTGGGCCAAGATGCAGCCGAAGAAGCTAACGCTCGCAGATATGGACGAGTATTGGAACTTCTGTCGGGATGACGAGGTGAGGCGGGCGAGGAGATGATTCGATCGATGGGCAAGACCCTGCGTGGCGTCCTCGACCTTATAGGCCGGTGAGTTCTTCGCACACCGCATAGGTCAGCGACCGAGGCTAAATTCACCAGGACCTGCGTTACTACGTGGCGCTATAGGTTTCAGCCGCCCACTGCGCGACCCACCCTTCGGTGATTTGCTCGTGCGCGATCTCCCCTTGTTCGATCAAAGTGCGGATTTCCGCCCGGGCGAGATCGAGTGCTCTGTCCCATGCGTTTCCGGCCGAAAGCGCAGGTTTCGTGAGCGGCAGATGATGCTGGAATGCGGCGTCGCCCCCGTCGAGCCGGGCCTGCTGCCGGCGTTGCCATCGCTCCATATGACCGGCAACGAACTCGTCGGTCTTCGAAAAGCCTTCGCGCCACGCCTCGATCCGCGCGGCCAGAGAATAGGCGCAGGAATCGAGGCTGGCGATGCGATGCGCAAGCGGCCGCAAATAATGGAGGGCTGTTCCCTTCACACCGAAAAGGTGGAAGCGGAGCGCAGGGTCTGCGTCCCGGTCGAGCCGGCTTAGCACCGCGAGAAGCCCATCAGGACCGGACACCGTGCGGCGGCACATGGAGCCGATACCGACAACCATGCCTGGCCGAAGGATACCGGCAATGCCGTCGAGGCATCGCAGATAGTCGTCGGGATGCCGTCCCTGGATGACGGGCATGAACCGGGCATCGATTCCGCGATCGGCGGCTCTTGCATGACAGGCATGATTGAGCGCGATGGTGCGCGAGATACGGTCGAGGACTTCGTCGCGGTCGCGGGCAATTTCCTCTTCGGTGCACAGGTCGAGGCTCGCGAAGCGCCGAAATGGGTAGCTTGCGGCCAGTTCGATATAGTCATCGGCCGTCCAGGGCAGCCCGCGGTAGCGATGAGCGACGACAAAGCCGGCGGAGTCGAGGTCGATCGACACCAGGCGCGAGGCATTGGCCAGCGAACGCAGGTTCCAGCCCGCCCAGCGCGCATAGCCCTCGCGGCGATCCCATCGCGACAGCGCGTTCGCTGAAATGAGGACCGGATAGCGCATCTCGATCGCGCGCTGGAGAAGCGGGCCACGATTGAGATGCGGGAGGCCGACGATGATCTCTATGTTCATGCTGGCCTCCGCGACGTCACGCTTCTCAAGCGAAGGGTCGGTGAGACGAAAGACGGTTACGCTTGCGGGAGCCGGAAATCCTCCTGCCCTTCTAGAACCAGCTATTGCAAAGGTTGCAACGACTCCACCAGTAACCGTGCTTGTCGCCGACCTTATAGGCGTTGATGTTGAACCGCTTGCCTGTGGGGCTCGTGGGATCATCGTAGCACTCGGCTGCGCCGCAGTTGGGGCAGGTAATGCTGTCGATTACGACGATTTCGGGGATGTTCGTGGTTTGCTGGCTGCTGGACATGGTTGGTGAACTCCCAGATGAAACTCATCCACCAACCACCCCCTTTCCCCCTGTGGAGAGCGCGAAGGGCGCCATGTTGCCGCCCTGTTGTTGCACCAGTCTGTCGCGCCAATGAGCGGGCCGATATGGGGCCGGGTTAGCCCAACCCGGTCACCAGCGCATGGGCATCGGCTTCGCAGGCCGCCGCTCCAAGCCAGACGGAACTGCCATCGCGGCGTCCGGCATAGAGTCCGAAGAACTGCGGCGCGACACCCACCGTTTCGGCGGACATGCGGGCGCGCGAGTCCTGCACCAGGCCGACGATATCGACGTGGCCATTCCAGTCGACAGGCAGGGGCAGCAAGGGACTGAATGCCTGGTTCTTCGAGAGCCCCTCGGACCATTCGGGATGATGATCGTCGAGAAAGGCGGCCACGATGCGGAATGCGCCGCTGTGGTCATTATGGATCGCCTCCAGCAGCGGAGGCATCGCGAGCAGCTCGTCCATCATGCTCCGCACATAGATTTTGAAGACAGGATCCTGCCGCCGGCTTCGTTTGGCGGTAGCGAGTGCCGTCTGGAGTTCGAAGAGTTGGGCGCGGGCGTGTGCGAGCGGCGTTCCGGTTGTCAGGTCGGGTTGATCGAAGATGTTCCCGAAGCGCCCGCCCGTCGGTGCCGTGCAGGTCTGTTCGAAGATCGTTACCGACAGCGCGTCCCAGCCCGCGGTCGATATGGCTTCCGGATTGGTATAGAAGTCGGGTTCCATGCCGGACAATTGATCGAGGGCATCGACCCTTATCCGGGCATTGGCGATCCGACACGAACCTGCTTTGATATCCTTTTCAAGCGCGATCTGGAGTTCGATTGCGGGAAGCGCGATACGCCGCGGACCATTGGCGGGGTCATGAGGAAAAAGGCCACGCCTTTCGATCAGCTGGTCGATCTGCGATGCGTCGCGTTCATCGGAGCGTTCCTCGAACATGTCGGCGGCAAGGGTATGCCAGACGGAAAGCGTGAATGTGTCGAACGGAACGATCTGGCGCGCGGCCATGCAGTCGTCCTCGCTTTCCATATATTCGACCCAGAGATCCCCTTCACCAAGGGCGTCGTTTTCAGGGTCATAGGCAAGCCTGCGCGCAACCATCAGCTCGTTGCTGGACAGCGCGACAAGATCGGCGGACGGCTGGGAGGAAGTGTCGACGGCGGGTTCGGTCGCGGGACCGGATGGCTGATGGATGGGCATGGGTTGTTCCTTATGGAGATCGGAGGATCCATGATGGCCCCTCGCCCATCACCTCCTTCCTCCTCTTCTGCGGTCCAGACCCGCTAGAAAATGCGTCTGGCGGCAAGCTCGTCCGACAGGCGCATGGCGGGTTTCCCAAAGTGTGGTTGCTGTGCGTGATCTCGCTCATCGTATCGAACGGGTGGAAGGACAATCTACAGGTCCGACCGGCGCCAGACATTCTTGGCGCTATCGGCGTGAAAGGCTGCGAGGCCCTGTCCATCCAGTTCGGCCTCGACGCAGCAGGCAAGATCGCCGGTCTCGCCGATGCCGGGCCGCTCATAGACATAGAGGTCGAACAGTGCCGTGCCGTTGGCGAGCGTATGACGCTCACGGATGCGCGACCAGGGATGTGTCGTGTGCAGATCGGTATCTTCCCAGTCGGGATCGTCGGTGATCGCACGAATGTTGAGGCCAGCGGCGCCGGTGGCGAGGTTGACGCGTTCGGCAATCTCGATTGCGAAGCGACGGGCGGAACTATGCCGCCGTGCAATCTGTTCGGCGGTCGAACGAAGCTGGCGGATATCATTGGCCGTCAGCCGGACGGTGGCTTGCATGTCGAAGCTCCTTCAGTTCGCGGGGATGTCCCAGCGCATTGCTGCTCGTCCCTATCGGTCGGGAAGCGTGATCGTGACGCCTGCGAGGAAACCGCTTTCGTCGACGGCCACGCCTTCGGGCAGCGCACCCATGCGGAGGAAGTTCGCGATGCCATTCTCTTTCAGGGCGCGCGTCACCATGGCGAGGAACAGGTCGCTGTTCGCATAGGCTCCGAATTTTCGTGAGCGGCGAAAGGCGTTCATATCGCAGAGGTGGCGCGCGATGCTGGGGATCTTGATCCGGCGATACGCGATGGTGTCGTCCGTGTAATAGATCGTCACGATTTTCGCCCGGAACTGGATGGTGAGCATAAGAACCTCGCAAGAAATGGCGGGATTGCGTCCAACGATGGACCGTCAGCGATCAGGAAACGCCGGCGTTGAACCGCTCGAGCCAGCTTCCGATGGTCGGGAGTTGATCGGGCGGCAGCCTCGCCACGACGTCGAGGAAGCCGATGAGATCGGTGGACGCTTAGGCAACGATATGATCGAACTCGTCGGGATCGAGCAGGCGCCGGTCGCAGATGAACTTCGTCATCGAGCCGGGCCGCACCTCCCATTCGCGAAGACTTTGCGTCGAGGAGTGCCAGAGTCATTCGCAGCTGCGCTAGCGTGGCGCCGCCCGGGTCAGACCTATGCGGAAATCCGCTTCAGCATGTCCGCCGGCGTCAGGATCGTAATCGCTGGCAATCCCTGAATGTCCAGCAAATCCCTGTCGCCACTCACAAGCCAACGGGCCGATCCGGCAATGGCGGCGCGGATGAACATATCATCATCCGGATCTCGGCTGCTGACCGGAAGAGCATCGTCATTCAGTTCCACCCAGTCGGCGATTGCACTGAAATCGTGTAGAATCTGATTTCGACGCTCGATGGTCAGATATCTGTCGAATTTCGGACGCCAAAGACGGGAACGAAATTCCTCGAAAGTGGCCTCGGCGAAGATCAGCCGGGCATGGGCGATCACCCAGAGCGTCACCCTTGCGGGGGTCGAATCTGCTGAAAGCGCGGCGCTGATGAGGACATTCGTATCGATAACGAACCTGTCACCCTTCATCGGACAGCAGACGCTCCAGTTCGCTATCGGTAAGGCCCTTCTTCGCGGCCTCGTTGGCGGTTTCGCGTAGCGTGCTGGCGAGCCTGTCCGCGTAGAACGCCCGCATGGCTGCATAGTCTTCCGGGGAAACCATCACACCCACAACCCGATTGCGGCGGGTTACGCGCACCGGCTCGCGCTGTACGCGGTCGATAAGTTCGCCGAAGCGGGTCTTGGCTTCGTTGGCGGTGATGGTCTGCATAGCTGCCTCCATTCGACCGAATTGATCGAATCGTTCGATTCACTATCTAAGAAGGAGAAGCCTGTCTTTCAAGCGGTCTGTGCGCCGGCGCTTGCGCGCGCGCCGTGCATGACGGCGCTACCAGCAGTCCGAAAAATCGGGAGCCAGCTGATAGGCGCTGTCCCTACCCGCGACGGCAATATGTCGATGTCAGAAGAGGGCATGATCACACTCCATCGCTATGGATAGATGACGCCAAAAACGCCATCCGTTCCGCATCGCTGGCGAGGGTGACGAAACGGTCTTCAGGGCGAAGATAGACGACGACATACCGCCCGCGCTCGCATAGTCGCCGGATGTTGGCGCGACTGCCCTGACTCGCTCCGTCCCATATGACGAATCCGACACCGGCGAGGCGGCACATTTCCCGATCTTTTGCGCTATGGAAGGCGCGCGTGCCCGCAGGAGCATCTGCTCGGATCTGCCGGACCGGCCATATGCCGATATTGTGCCGGGGGACGGAACCTCCGCAGAAGATCGTGACGTGACGCACACCGCAATCGGCAAGAAATCGTTGGACGGCCGCATCCGCGCCAGGGGCGTCGCCGATCACGACGGGTAACTCCTTGTCGATGACGGCGCCGAGCCGCTTCATTACGCTGGCCGGAAGCTGTCGGATGGAGAGCGATCCGGAGATGAATATGGGCGGCGTGGATACGCGATGGTATGTGGCAGAATCGCTGGCGGTCATGGCAAGCTCCCAGGGAAGTTCACCGCCAGCCCCTCCTACTCCCCTCCTTGCGGGCCCTTTCGCAATGGCCGATCCTGTGGTCCCCTCCGAGGGCGCGCGCATATCTTGCCGGCGCGATCCCGTCATTCTCGATGTTGCGCGATGATCCGTCGGGCGAGCACCTCGATTTCCTGACGATCGGCGGTTTGCGTGCAATCGCCCGGATAGACGATGAGATCGTCCGCCGCCGCGCTGCCCTTGCTGATGTATATCCGCCAGACATTCCGGCGAATTTCTGCCTGCTCACGCGCTTCGGTCAGAGGATTTAACAGGTCCGCCCACTGGCGCCGGTCGGGGTCATCGGAGAGATCGGTCCAGTCACTCAACATCCCCCAAACGGTATAGCCGTCGATCTGGGCATGATGCTCGCGCGTTGCACGCCGCTCGGCCTCGCGTTTCGGTGCGTCGCGTCTTGCCTTGGCCTCCGCCTGTTTCCAGCGGACCGACGACAGACCCTGTTCGAGGCCCTGGATGACGCCGGCCGCCACGGCTTCCTGTCGCTTGGGCACGATATAAGAGTGGTGCGCGGCCGCAATCTGTTCAGCGCCGTATCGCGCGAGCGCAAGCAATGCCTGCAGTTCGGTCTTGCTGAGAGTGACCCGAAGGCCGCTCGCCATCGCGTGCGTTTTCATGGGCGGCGTTCCTTGTGCCAGGGTTTGAGGCCCGCGAGCGGGAGCTTGTATTCCCGCGCGGTGTGATGACGCTCCTCGGAAAAGAAGCCCCAATGGCCGGTCGATGAATATCGCAGGAAGAAGAGCTTCTCGTTTTCCTCGGTCCTGATCCACATACCCGGCTCGATCGGGTATCGATCGGCAGCGTTCATTGGCGCCTCCTCGACGATAGGATTTGTCTCAGGCGACGTGCAGAACGAGATTTTCGTCCCTCGCCGGCCGGGTCTCCGTGACGCGGAACGGCTGGAGCGGGCTGCCGGTGCGGATGACATACTGGTTGCGGCCGGTGGCGCTGCGGCGCTGAATCGCGCAGGCATATGCGTGCTCGGCGCTCGCCAAACGCTCGCGAAGGGGAGAGAGTTGGGCCATGATATCCTCCATGATGTTGAGGTGAGGCAGCTTTGCTGCCCGGTAGGCAGGCATAGCCGATGCGGGATCAGCCTTGTCGGGACGGGCCTTCCTGATCGTCGGAGGCAACCGGGCGACCGATGCTGTCGATCACGATGCGAGCCGATTTCTCCCAACCGGCCTGATCGAGGATATCGGCGGCTTCCATCCTGGCAGCATCGAGTTCGCTCTGGGTAGAAACGAGCGCTACTCGCCTGAGCGCGCTAAGCGCCAAGTGCATCTCGATCATGGGGAGACCGCCTCCACGGCGATGCGGAAGGCGGAATGATCGTCCAGAACGAGGTAGATTTGCGTGCCCATTTCGATCTCGCAGATCGCGAGGCTGTCGATATTGGCGCTGGTTCCGTAAACTTCCGAGATCACATGCCGCGGGCGGTCATTGGCACAATCGCCGCCCTCGTCACACTTTTGGGCATGGGTTTCCAGCAGCTCGGAGATCAGAGCAGCAATCGTGCTGGAGCGGGTCGGATTGTCGCTGCCGCTGTCGGTCCTGTCGATTACCTCGCGCAGAATCGGCGTCAGCGCGTCATTGATCTGGAAAAGCAGATCCGACCTTTCACTATCGCGAAGACCGTCCAGCACAGTGTCGGGAATGAGGTCGTTGACCGCATGGGTAGCGTCATCGACCAGCGCGTCGAATTGATCGTCGTTCATCGAAAATCTCCTTCGCGGGCGCGACCGGACGCGGCGCACGAGGTGTCCGGTGCTATGTCGGGGATGGACGGATTGTTGGCGGCCTCAGAGCCGCTTCATCATCCTGGCCCGGACGCTCTCGATCCATTGCGCCGGGTTGCTATGGTGGTCGAGGCACTCCTGCGATCGCGCGAATACCCTCTCGGTATCCGGCTCGATCATATCGAGCGCGTCGCCATATTCGGGGTGATGCGCGCCTTTAGGCTCGGCGCTTATGATCCCAGGCTCGCCGCGATCTGCGATGAAGAGCGGATATCGGTTTTCCAACAGCACAAGCGTAACCTCGACCGAGCTATCCTCGATCTGGAGGCAGGGCGGGCTTTCACCCGGATCGAAGATCATGCGAATGCATTCCCCGATGTCGGGATCGTCCTCGGTCCCGTACATCTCCTCGAAGTCGCCCTGATCGGCTGTGCCGTTCTGCTCCTCGTAGGTCCCGTATGCGTGCTGCCAGAGCTCCTTGGCGTCGAACACCTCGACATGGAGGGTGACGCGTGCGTTGATGCGTTCCGCCATGATCATGCTCCTGCCCGCAAGGTTTGCAGCGTCTCCTTCATGAGCCACCGGGTCGAGCCGCCGAATATCTCGGTATCGGTGACGACATAGTAGCCGCCTCCGAAACCGTCAGCGATGTCCTTGTCGGCCACCTCCGCCCATTGAAAGCCGAACGGCAGCGCGGATTTGCAGACTTTCTGGATCAGCGATGCGAGGGCCGGAACGTCGGCTTCATGGCCGCTGATGAACGCGAACTGTGTCTTGGCCTCCGGGTCGCCTTGAATGATGAGATCGGCATCGAACTCGGGAAAGCCCGGATCCGACCAGAGATCGAGAAAGTCCGCGAAAGGATCTTCCTCCTCCGGTTTGTTCGGGAAGGTGTTCCTGAATCCCTCGCTAAGCGACGCGTAATAGGTCTTCACCGCTTGCATCCCGTTAGACGAGAGTTCGGCGAAGTCGCTGGACAGTTGGGTCGATACGGCGAAGCATTCCTTGAGCAGGATTGCTTCCTGCGGCATCAGCGGAATGGCGAACGCCGTTTGCAGATAGTGATTGGCCATCTTTCAGCTCCTGGATGGAAAGGATGGAACAGCACCCGGCAGGCTAGATCGCCGGCCCGGACGGCAGCCGGTGGTCGATCTCATCATCGGTAAGGCGTTCGAGCAGTTTCAAAGCGGAACCGCCGTCCGGTTCACAAATGACGATCGTGCGTTTGCCCCGGTCTTCCGGGGGCCACGCATCGGGATCGGCCTCGCCTGCAAGACCACGAAAATCAGCGTGCGTGCGCGACCAGATCAGTTCGAGCTTCTGCTCGCGGTTCATGCCCCGAGCGGCGGCTGTCTCATGGGCTATGATTGCCGCCCGCATCGCGTCGGGGCTATGGCGATCTCCAAGATTGCAATAACCGGTAAACCAGCGCTTGCGTCCGATCGTGATGGCGAAGAAGACCGAACCGACGAAACCGGCCTTGAGTTCAGACCAGGCGAACATCCCGGCGCGCATGAAGAGCGGCGGCAGTTCCCCGAGCATGGATTCGTAGGATTCGAGTTCAATCTCGAACCATGTATTCTCAAATGCCTTCCCCGAAATGCGATCCTCGAACGGGCAATCGGGAACGCGGTTGAACAGTTCGAACATCTGCTCGCGCGTCGCGACGCCGTCGAAAATCTTCCTGAATGGCAGAGCCTGGGTCATGGGACGATTCCTCATGGACATGGCGTGCCGCGGCGCGCGTGATGACGCGCCGGGCAGGCCGGAAAGAGAATGGGTTATTCGGCGGCGCTGAGAGCGGCCTCGTCGTCATTGTCCGCGAAGCTGGCCTCGACCAGATAATTGACAGCCTGCATCCGGATTGCCCGATCCTTGGGGATCAGCCAGGCGACATGCTCGCGGATCGCCTCGCGGACTCGTTCGAGGACCGCGGCATCTTCGCCGAGCAGCAACATGTTCGCGGTAAAGCGCGCCTGCATGTCGAATGCCGCCTGCTGGGTATGATAGCTGTCGGCATCACAATCGTCGACGTGGTAGAAGCAGGCGGCTTCGAGCAGCCAGGCGAGTTCGCTGGGTGTGATCGTACAGTCGGCGCTGAGCAGGATGGCGACGTTCTCCAATTCGGTCGAGCAGTCATCGGGAACGATCAGCACATCCGCAGGCAGCGAGAGGATTTCGGCAGGTTCCTCGGAAACGGCTGACGCCTGCATGGCGATTTCGAGTTCGATCGCGTCGACGCGCCCGGAGACCAGGACCTGCGACAGCTGCGTATCAGCCGCATAGTCGAAGACGTCGCCCTCGCCCCGGTCGACCCGGAAGGACCATCCGAGCACGCGCGGAAGTTGATCATACCAGGCGTATCCCGCGAAATCGTCGACGGGCTCGACCGGGGTCGCGCCGTGCAATTGTCCCGACGCGAGGGCGCGCGCGGCGCACTGCTCGATATGGGCCTGGTCGGTCGGCATCAGGATCATCGGTTCACCCGCCACCCGCTCGCCGAACATGGTGCTATCCGCTTCCGCGGTGCGCGGCGTCCAGGCCGAGAGCCAGGGCGCGGCTTCAGGGAGGAACACGCCGAGCGCCTTGGCCCGCAGCCAATGGGCATGGGACAGCCGATGGTGACCCTTGTGGGCGATAGTGCGGAAGATCGCCGCCTCGCAGGCCTCGTGCAACGCCTCGAGCGCGGGCCCCTGCACCATTTCCTTGCGTGCAGGTAGCACGAGTTGCAGGTGGCCTGCATCTATGATGTCGACCTTGGCATACCAGCCAGGATCTCCATCCCCGTCATGGATATGCGGCAGCCGGCAAGGCACCGTGAGACCATGGAAGTTGATCCGCGCCAATTCGCGTGGAACATGAATGGTGTCGCTGTAGATGCCGATGTTGCACCCGTTCCATTTCTCGACGCGCGCCGCACCGGCGAGGAAGCTTTCGTGGGGTTGCCTCTTGCCGTCGAGCCAGACCGGCACCGGGCAGAAGCGCGCGGCGTCCTTCACTGCCTGCTCGAGTGCGTTCACCCAGTCTTCGGCCATGTCGACCTCGATCTCGGTGCCCTTGTCGATGGCCGTCGGCGCAAGATCGAGCGGCATGCCGCTTTCCCAGGCGTCGGGGGTGATGGTCACCTGCCAGGCCGCGTCCAGTTCGGCCGCGTGGGAACGGACCGTGACATGGCGCCCCGCAAGGCTGAATACGCCCATGCCCGCTGGATCTTCGGATCGGGCGATCTTCTCATCCCAACCGGAGTCGCCCAGCGTCAGGAACTTGACCGGATCGGCGATGCCGCACCCGTCGTCACGAATACGCAGCACAGGCCCCCGATCGCTCTCGATCCGGGAAATATCGATCCGGGTGGCGCCAGCCCGGCGTGCGTTCTGGATGGCCTCGATGAGACACGCAGAGACCGATCCGTCAAAAAACCTTGTGATCCTTGTCAGCAGGGAATCTCCGACCGTGGTTTGGATAGTGGTGGGGAAAGTCATGTGAGTCTCCGGAAATGCAGCGATCTCATCGTCGCTCCCACATCCCGCCCCCTCCCCTTCATGGCGCAATTGCGCGGTCGAGACGCGGGAAGTCGACGGAATCCTGCGATCGAGGAATGGGCGAAAATGGGATCGGCTGACCGGGCAGTCAGGCGGCGATGCGCCGATAGACGGACTCTCCGTTGGAGAAGCTGCCCAGACGGACAAGCGTCGCGAACCGCTGCTCGAATTTTGGCCCGATCCGGTCGAACCATTGTTCTGCCAGCCCTTCCCGGCCGGCGTCGATGTCGTTCCGCAAAACCACCCAGTATGCGATGCAGCCACAATATTCCGAAATGCCGAAGCGGGCATAGCCGTTCATGGCGACAATCCGGTCTTCACGGTCGATCCAGCCGTCATGGGACCATGCCGAAGGATAGAGTGCGAGCACCTGCTCTCGAAAATCCGCGACGATGAAGTCCCAATCGTCCTGTGCGGCAAGTTCATCGAAATGGCGGGTGTCAGGATCGTCATCGTCCTCGATCCAGCCCGCGTCCCACTGTGCGAACGCGACATGCGCTCCGCTGGGATAGGATACCGAGCGCCCCATGATCAGTTCCCCTCGTCGGCAGACGGCCGCCATGCGGGCGGCTGGGCGGTGACTGGTTCGTCGGTCGGAGCACGATCGGGATCTTTCGGCACGGGTTCCGGCCTGATCGTGGGATGAGCAGGATCGGACCAGTCGATATGATCGATGATCCAGCCTGGCACGTAATCCCAATCGAAAGACAGATCGTAACTGTCGGCAACCACGCTCCACGCCGCCTCGACCGCGCTGGTCCAACCCACGACTGTCAACCGCAGGTCAGCTGTGCCGACCGCATTGCAGGTTCCGCAGATGGCCAGCGCCAAGGCGATGGCGCCCGGGTCTGAACTGGGATGATCGCGCAATGTCAGCACAGCCTCCCAGAGGCAGGCAGCGGTCTCAAGAGCGGATTCGACACTGGCCGTCGGCATGACGCGGCGTTGGGTTTCCGCAGCGGGCACGATCTCAGCCTGTGCGAAAACGCTGCGCGGCTGGACCGCAATCCGTGATGGCTCTGCGGGCCGGGAAGAGACGCCGGTTTTCATGCTGCGGCCTCCTCGGCCGCGGCATGGCGGGCATCGGCTTCCAGAGCGTCGAGGTCGATCGGCAACGGCTTGCCCGGTTTGTCGGTGATGACGACGACGGCGTCCGGCTGGTACATTTGGAGGCCGAGCCCAGCGATACGGATGCGGGCGACAGGCTCGCCGGACCGCACGCGCTCATGCCCCTGCCATTTCATTCGCACGGGGCGACCGTCGGCAGCTATCTCCACCGTTTTGAACACGTCATAGTCGCCCTTTGAATTAGCCGAATAAAAGGCCTGCTCCGTCTCACGGACTTCGTTGGGCTTGGCAGCACTTTGCTTGCCCTTGCGGGCTGCGATCATGCGCAGGTTCCATATCTCCTGAAGTTGTTCGGCCTGCTCGCGCGATGGATTGATCAGCGGTACTGTGCCCGGCTTACCCGCCCGGCGAGCCTTTCTCTCCGGCACGGTGTAGCCGCAAGCCTGCATCAGGTCGCGCCAGTCATCCTGGTTCAGTTCAAGAGAGGATGCCGACGCGATATGCGCCGGAAGCGGAACCGGGCTTTCGAGCCGGAAACGGCCCGCAGCGATCACGGTGCATTTGGGGCTTTCGGCGCCATGCTCGCGGGCAAAGGCCTGGATGATGACCGGGGTGAACTCGCCATCATAGCGAGGCACATCGCCCAGCATGGAACGCTCGAACGCGAGCCGGTGCAGGATGTGCTCGATCCAGCGGCGGCGGTTGGGGCCATTGACGGTGACCATTGCCCCGTCGATGCACTGTTGCCGTGCGTCGCCGGGCGCGATCTCGCCCTTGTCGACCTTGTAGTAGAGATCATAGCCCGACCAGAGTTCACGGGAATCCCTGTTGCGGAGCGCGTCGCGGATCTGTTCGTCGGTCGTGATTTCGTCCCAGATCGCCAGTGCCGTATGGGCTCTATTGATGCCGCGCTGAAAGTCTCGCAGCTCTGCCAGCAAAGTCTTGATCCGGTTGGCGCGGACGCGCGGGTCATTCTTCCTGCTGGCGTAATGCTCGGCGCTGCTGGCGCGGCCGAGCCAGTAGCCTGCCGCTTTTTCCGCCTTTACGGACGCCGTCATGGCCGAGTGCATGCGTTCCTGGGTCTTGCGCGCCCCACGTTCGCTATGATGGCCGACCAGGATCGGCTGGCCCATATAGAAGGCCTGCGACAGTTCGTCTGCGCGGCGTGCGAAGGCGTTGGATTGCGCATGGCGCTTGTCTGCAAGATCTTCGAGCCGTTCAGCTTTCATCGCGGCGCGCTCGGCCAGGGTCATCTCTTCCGCCTCGATCTCGCCAGCCAGTTTGATGGCCAGGTCCTCGCGTTGCGGAGTCCACCTGGGAGCGACGAAAAGCTCCTGCTTCGGAGCCCATTTGAATCCGGCCTCCTTGACCTGTGCATAGGTTTCCGCATCGAGGCGCGATGACGCGTAAATGCGGATCTTGTTGTCCTCTGGACTATAGGTTGCGGTAAAGCTGATCATCGATCGTCCTTTCGAGGGCCCCGCGGTCATCAGATTTCGGGGCGAAGCGGTGCATCTGTGTTCCCCGGAATCATGAAGCCCGGCGCGATGGCCGGGCTTCATGGAAAACAAGGAATGTCGGTGTCGGGGAGCTATTCGCGCAGGTCTCCGGCGGCGAGATCGCCAATCCAGGAGGCCCCCTCCTCGAAATCGGCGTCGTCATCTTCGACCAGGGCGGCGAGCGCGACAGCGCCCGTGCGGCCGAGCTGACCGAGACGCTGAATGGCGGCATAGGCAACCGGAGCGAGCTGCTCTGCGGTTGCGGTATCGATATCGGAAGTGGTCATGCAGAAATTCTCCAGATTGTAGAGGGCTGCGGTCGGAAACGACCCGCAAGGGGTCATGCGATCCGGCGCGTCCGACCAGTCGCACCAGGATTTCTAGGTGGCCGGCTCAACCGCCATTTCAGGCGAATTCGACGCCGACCTCATTCACCGCGGGTTTCCGCTAACGCTCATGGCAGGCATTCCGCCGTCATCTGCTTCGTGGCTCGGTGGTCCGCAGCATTGGCTGCATCGAGGCGGGCTATCCATTCCGGATCAATGCAGGCGCCCTCAACTGCCCAACAGCTGACGGATGCGGAGACGGGATCGCCATTGTCCTGTGGGACCATGAGGAGGCCGTCGGGATCGGCGCCCTCGACATCGTAATCGACAATGCGCACCGTGATCGGCCGGTCGGCGACGACACCCTGAACAAGACCGCCATCAAGCGTGATGACGATATTGGCTTCGAGAGGGAGCTGCTCGGCGCCATTGATCCGCATGCAAAGATCCTCGATCTCGTCCGGGTTCAGTGGTTCGTGTCGGCCGAGATTGCTGGCAATGTCAGGATCGGACCCACAGTGGCGTCGCTGGTGGTCGCGCAACGCGGCAAGCACGGTCGAGAGTTGCCGATCGTTAAGTGCGAGAACCGATATCCCCTGGAGTTCGGCCTTTTCGATCCACACATTGAAGCCTGCGGTTTCGGCGAGATCATCGGGGTCTATGTCGGCAATTTCGATGCTCTGTGCGGTGAGGTGGCGGAATTGCACGCCGACCAGCCCCAATTGCCAGCTGCTCGTATCGACTGGCGGCAAGCCCTCGGCATCGAGGTCGGCGCGGAGCTGGTTCACCATATCGGTCGCGGCGATCTGTGCTTCGTGTTCGCTGGCGTGATAGCTCGCGATCTTCGACGGTGCTGAGAAGTGCGTTCCGTTGGCGACGAAAATATCCATGTCGAATTCTCCGGGTAATGTGGATGCGGGATCGGTGCGCGCATCAGGCGGCGCAGCGGCCAGCGTCCTGACGAAGGCCGAGATCGAAGGCGGTGAGGTTGCCGTATTTCGGCTCGAGACGATCGAAAGCGGACGTCAGGTCGTCGATGTCGATCCAGGTGAAGGCGTCGCCGGGATCGGAGTCGAGCTGGAAGACGATGGGTGTGAAGGCCGCGGTCATCTCCGGGAAGCTGGCCTGGATGATCAAGGTTTCGATCCGGCGCCCGAGGGCGGCAATGCCGGAGGCGAACTCCGCTCGCTCGGCATGCGCCATCGTGAAATAGCGGTCGGGCGCCAGCAACGGTGCGATACGGACGCATGGGAGACGCCCGACATGTTGTGGCCCGGCAACCGTGCCGGTCAGTGCCCGGCGTTCGGCCGTGACCTTGTCGGCGGGGACCAGCGCGCGATAGGCATAGTGCGGCAGCGTCCCCGCGATGCGGGAACGGGTGACGATGATTTCCATGGTGACTGTCCTCAGGCGAAGAGCCGGGTCGCAGCGGCGTCCGGTTGGGGAAGATCGAGATCGCGGCGGATACGTTCAGCGAGCCTGGCAGGCTCGATCAGTTCCGCTACGGAAGCGAAATGGTTGCGGCCACCGACATAGTCCTTGGTCCCCGAGCAGGTGCGGAACATGACCTCGTAGCCCGGTCCCATGCAGCCCAGATCGAACTGGATATAGAGATGAGCGGCATGAATCGTAATTTCGCCCGAGCAGGCGATACCCGCCATGTTGGAACGCAACTCGAATTGCCCGCGTTCGAGACCGAGCGCCTTGGCGAGCCGCGTCATCGCCTTGCGGCCCTGTTTGTGAAAAATGGCCTTCGCGTCGCTGTCATAGTCGACGCCGCGTCGCGCCAGCGTCACCAGGATCGGCGTGCGTTCGACAGCGCCGACGGCTTCGACGCAAGCACGGCGCAACTCGGCCTGGGACGGACGGTTCTCGGTCGCAATGTTGCCGAGATGACGCGCCAGCAGCAGAACCGCCGGATCGCACTCCGCATCGACCTGGTTGCGATGGCACTCGTCGATTGCCTGGATCAGGACGTTCAGCCCTCCGGCAAGCGTGGTCAGCGCGGAAGGGTCGAGCGCCTGTTGAAAGCGAAACGCGGCGTCATAGGACATGAGGTTCTACTCCTGGGGCCTGGGCGCATCCACACGCCCGCCTCAATCTCTCCCCCCTCCCCCTCGATCAGACCGTCACCATTCGTAACAGGGGAGCCGATCGGTCGTGGAAGCATCACGGTCCAGGATCAGGTAGTTGCAGCCCAGTCCTCGCGCGAATGTCAGCGCATGGAAGAGATCAGCCGGTATTTCCGATTTATCCCCGAACGAGGACGGAGCCGTGGCTATGACCCAGCCATAATGGGTATCGGCTATGCTGACGGGACGGTGGCACGGATCGAGTGTAATCCATTCGTCGATCTTTTCCGTCGTCGGCCATGATATATGGCTGGAGGACAAGGCGATATAGTTCCCGATCTCGAGGCGTTCGGGATCATAGCCGAAGTCGGGATCGATCCATTCCATGCGGCTGGTCAGCTGGTCTTCGGGATGGAGGTTGAAATAGTCGCGTATCACCATGGCATCGTCGAGGGACCCCGGATCGCGGCTGTCGTTGATTTCGCCCCATTGTGAGCGGCAGAAGGTCGCGACCTGCACCTGCAGCCCTCGATAACTGACCGCGACGACATTGGTGGTTCCGTGGCCATGCCCGATCGTGGCGAGATAGACGGGAATGGACCAGGCCACGGGCGCCCGGTCGATCGATAAAATTGCGGTATCGAGGTCGGCGATGATCTCCGCAATGTCGGCGTCCCCTTCGGCATGGGAGGCCAGCGCAGCCCTGGCGCGCGCCAGCAAATCGAGGTGCATGGATCGCGGATGATCTTTCATCACAATCTCCTTCTTCATGGGTGATTGAATAATTGCGCGGAGATCGCGCCCGGTCGTGGTCGCGGGATCCGCAACGCCGGGGGACATCAGCGGCTTGGGCATGCCGATGGTCTTCTCGATTTCATTGTCGCAATGCCAGGCTCAGAAGAGGCTGAGCTGGCGTGGCGCGGCACGTTGTTCCGGGCGTTCCACTGTGGACGGCGGCAGAAGTATGTCCATCGGAACGGGATGATTCTCGATTGGACCGGTGGTTGCCATCAGCTCGGTATCGCGCCGTGCAAGTTTCGCCGACCATCCGCCCATGATGTGCGCTGGCGTATACCAGTAGCTGCGTATTTCGAGTGAAAGCGAGTTTCCGACGACCACCACGGCAGGAATGTGCAGGAGACTGAACTGGATATACGCCATGTGGGCGACCCGCGCGTCGATATCGACGGCGGTCACATGGAGGTGCCGCTGATAGTTGATGCCTTGCGCGCGCATGGTTTGTGCAAGGGCGATAACCGTTGCACCCGCGCCGCAGGCAGGTTCCATTGCGCGCACAAAACCTTTGCACGCTATCAGATCCTGGATCAGCTTCGGGCCCCCAAGCGTCGCCTCTGCCATCATTTGACATATGGGCCACGGCGTGAAGAATTGCCCCTTGTCGGCGCTCGATAGTTCAAGGTTGTTATACACCGTGCCGAGCGCATCGCGGGGTTCGGCCTCCAGCGCCATCATGATCTCCGCAAAGACCTGAGGAAAAAGCTCGACGATATCGCGCTCATACTGGCCGACGATATCGAGATAGCGCTTCTCGCGTGCTTCGCGGTTGCGCAGATCCATGCTGTTGGAGATGCTGATCGCACTCGCCTCCATGCAATCCGAAAACAGTCGGTGCAAATCATGGCAATAGGCGCAGGATCGCAACAGCCTGGTCACGTCTGCGACGTGGCGTTCGTGAGGAGTCATGATGATGTCCTGATTGACGGCCGCACGTCAGCGGCTCCAGGGGCCGGCAGACCCAGGTTCGCGAAGTGCATGGCGCACATCGAGAACGGGCAACGCGTTCGAGACGCACGCCACCATGCCAGACCGGGATGGCCGATATGGAACGGCGACGATGACGGTCGACCGATCAGGCGTCGATCAGGGTTTCGCACCGGCTTCGCGGCGACGAATGCACAGGCAACCGCGGCTCGAGGTGGTTCCGGACGAAACCGCTCGTGATCCCCAGCTCGCCGGATGCGACCCTGGCAAGCTGCTCCTCGAAACTGAGCTTGCGCATCGCGGCGGCTTCGCGTGCGGCCCTTGCCGCCTCGCGCCGGGTGTCCTGCCAATGCGCTTTCGCCTCGGCGAAGCCCATCGTGCCGAGGAGACGCCGGAACGCGTACATTTCCTGAGACGAGACCGGAGGCCAGGACGGATTGCGCACGGGCGTGCGGCGAACCCGGCCGGGCCGCCGGGGAGGCGGCAGGGCCTGACCCTCCGCGGCCAGTTCAGCGGCAAATGCATCGCGAAGATGATAGGCGGTCGAGGCGCCGATCACGAGTTCGCGCGCGGCTCGCTGGACGGGCATGCGATCGAGGAGCATCGCGCGCAGTAGCTCTTTCTGCTCATCGGTGACGAAGCGCGCGCTCTCGGCATGGACATGGCGGACCCCGGCGGCATCGCATCCGGGGAGCACTTCGCCCCTGCGGCGCAGGCGGCGGAAGAGCCGGGTCCTGATGCGTGTGCAGCTCGTCCGTGACACGCCGGTGTGCTCGGCGATCTTCTGGGTGCCAAGTCCCTGCAGGAAGAGTTGCTCGACCTGTTTGCGTTTCGCCGGCGACAGCCTGGCGCCGCTATAGGCCTGGCCGCCTCCGGGCGGTGGTAGCAGCGCCTTGCCGCGTGCAAGCAGTTCCCGATTATATCGGCGACGCTGCTCGGAAACGCAGGCCGCCGACACGCCGAGGCGCAACTGGATGTCGATGCCCTTGAGGCCCTTCTTCAGGGCATAGCGTAGGCGCTCGATACCTTCGACGGTCAGGCGACCATGCTGATCGCGCTCCGCGGGACGGTATCCACGCCGGACACACAGCGCCGTCGTAACCGCGTTGGAGGCGCTGGCCTCACAGACCCCGAAATGCTTGCCGATCGCGCTGAACGACCAGTTTTCGACCTCGCGCAGTCTGACGGCCTCATCGAGGGCTTCACCCTGAAGGCGCGATTTGGGCGCGGAGCTTCTATGGGCCGTCGTCAAGCCAAGCTTGTTGGCCTTGACCTGCAGGGCATGGACGCTGCGGCCTGGTAGCCGCGGCGCGATGCCATGTCCTTCGGCCGGATACCAGGCGCGCAGAATGGCGATTTCCTGCGCCGTCCATGGCGCGGATCTGGGAGTGGTCATGGGAAATGTCTCCGAAGAAGGGAGAGCCTGGTGGTCCGTGGTCCCTTCGGACACACTCGCCTGCTCCTCTCCCTGCTTCCCCCTCCACTCTTTATTGCCGTCCATGCCGTGGGCGACTTTCCTGGTTGTGTTCGCCGTCACCCTGATCGGTCAGCTCGTCGAGACGTCAGAAACAGGCTGATCCTCTTCAGCGAATCCAGGGCGCACGCAGGCGGCTGCCCTCGCGGAAGCGATCGGCGCCCAGGGTCGCAGCCAGGTCATCGCGGATGGCCGCGAAGGGCCGGACCACGTCGATCACGGTAGCTGGCTCCAGGATTTCGCCGTAGCGGGTTCCGATCCAGAGAAGGTCGCGATCATCATCGTCAACATCGTCGTCCTCCCGCTGGACGATCGCGAAATAGCTGTTCAGGGGCGCGTCCCATCCAATGGCGATGCTCAATGCGCCATGGGTGCTGGCCGCTTGCGCGAGCGGATCGAGTTCGTGCCGGCTCATGGTGCGTCCATTCCCTCATCCTCGGGTGGGCCGAGACGGTTTTGCATCGCCTGGCGAAACTGGCGCAGCATCTCGGCTTGCTCGGGGTATCGTTCCTCCCACTGGGCGCGAGGGATCAGGAAGCCGACATCGACCAGTTCGCGCCGGAGCGCCTCTGTCACGGTCTGCTTGACGGTTTCGGGAATGGCGAGGGGAAAGGACTGAAACTGGCACAACCAGGAGCAATCGTCGGGTTCCTGGTGCCGCCGGAAATGATCGGCGTCGAAGATGAGATCGGTCCGAACGACCGCATCATCCTTGACCGCGATCACGAATTGACCGCCGGCCGGGGTTCCGTTTCGCGCGGAGGCGATCATGCGTTCATGCCAGGTGTGCGCCGCGGCCAGCGCCACGCCATAGTGGGAGCCGTAGGCAGCGTGGAGGATCCAGCTGACGGGATGGCTGGCGGCACCGAAGTGGAAGGTGATTTCCATGCGGGTGACTCCTCGATTGGAGATGGGACAGAGGTTTGGCGAAGCGGGTTTTTCCGCGGCCAGTGTTCAACTATGCTGCGGGATCGTGGTGGGTTCGCCGGTGCGCTCATCCGCAGGCATACGGACAACGCTGAGAGATGCGCTTTGTCTATGATCGGCTCTCGTTGCCCGCCTGATTTTGACAATCTTTGCCAAATATGCCATATAGTCTCTTAGAGGTGTTCCCATGGCGACAATGAATGTTTCCCTCCCCGATGCGATGAAGGAATGGGTCGAAGGTCAGGCCGGGACAGGCAGATACAGCAATGCCAGCGATTATGTGCGCGACCTGATCCGTCGCGACCAGGAGCGGCGGGAGAAGATCGCAGCCATGCAGACCATGGTCGATGAGTCTCTCGCCTCCGGCATAAGTCCCAATTCCATCGATGACATGATGAAGGAAGCCCGGCGTCGCGCAGGCGTCGGTCATGGCCTATAGACTCACGCGTAACGCCGAAAAGGATCTCATCGGTATATATGTCGGCGGCGTCGGAGAATTAGGAGAAGCCGTCGCGGAAAAATATCAGGCCGGTTTGCATCGGGTTTTTGGATTTCTCTCCGACTTTCCCTATTCGGCAAGAGCGCGCGCGGAAATTTCACCACCGGTCCGGGCACATCCCTACAAGTCCCATATCGTCGTCTATATCATCGAAGGACAGGACATCCTGATCCTCGGCGTCCGTCATGGACGGGAAGACTGGCAGGCATCCGACCAGCTTTCCTGAAATTGCGTTCACGCCTGTGGAACAGGTCTCGCTCTATGACTGGTGCCGGTCAGGCCGCTTGCGGAACCTCAGCGCCTTCGTTGCTCGAAGGCGGTGCCAGGATTGCGTCCTCATCGTTCCCCGGCTCGAACTCCCCTTTGGTCGTCGCCAGGTCAGCCTCCAGTTCCGCGAGTTCCCGCAACTTGTCCTCGAGCAAGGCGGCGTCGGGAAACTCCTGGTCGAGACGCGCCTCGAAGGCCGGAAGGCGCCGCTCGTTCGCTTCGAGATCGGCCTGCACGGCGGCAAGTTCGGCGTCGAGATTGAGAATGGAGGATTCGAGCCGGCCCAGCGCCGTGGTCCATCGCGTCTTGTCGGATACTTCGAACGCGTTACGCTCGCCGTGGTGGAGTGCCGCGACAGACGTGCGGATGCCGCGCTCGCCATCGTCGTCCACGGCCTCATAGCCTGAAAGTTCCACATCGATGCCGTTGACGGTGCCGAGCAACTGCCGGGCCTGGCCGCCGTGCAGTCGCAATTCGAAGGCCTGCCTCAGAATGCGTTCGCCGGCGGCCTTGCGGTCGGTGACCATGGTGCCGCCGCAATCGAACAGGACCTCGTCGTGACGCGGAAGAACCCGGCGTGCGATATCGGCCTCCAGCTTCGCGATCAGGTTGGCGCCGTCGATGATGGCGTCCGCGGTTCGCTTGATGGTCCTGCGGATATTATACTGGTCGTCGATATGCGCGTCGCGCAGGCGTTCGAGCCTTGCGACCTCGGCATCGAGCCCAGCCTTGCGCATCAGGCGATCGTCGCCGGACGCCAGCGCCTTTGCGAGCGCGAACTGATTGACGTTGGAGCCGACATCCTCGATCCGGCGAATGGAGCGATCGCCCGACATCGCCATGTTGATGAAGCGGGCTTTTCTTTCGAGCATCTGCCAGTTGGTCGCGTCCATCGAGCCACTGGTCGCATAGCCGTATAGCTCGATTTCGTCGTTCTGGTTCCCCTGGCGCTCGATCCGGCCTTCGCGCTGCTCGATATCAGAGGGTATCCAGGGAACGTCGAGGTGATGCAGGGCTTTGAGGCGCTGCTGCGCGTTGACGCCCGTTCCCATGGTGGGCGTGGAGCCGATGAGAATGCGCTTGCGCCCCTGATTGAGGTCGTTGAACAGGCGCTGCTTGGCGCTGTTCTTCTTATAATGCTGCATGAAGGCGATCTGATCGGCCGGTATGCCCATCTCGATCAGCTGCTCGCGGATCCAGACATAGGCGGAGAAGCCGCGTGTCTCGATGGCGTTCTCGGTGCCGAGATCGGAGAAGATCATCTGCACGGCGCCGGGCAGCGGATAAGGTCGCCCGGTTTCCGGGTCGGTGTAACGATTGTCGGCCGTATCGCGCCAGATACGATGGACGTTCTCGATCAGGAGATTGAGCTTGTTGCCCTCCTCGTTCCCCATCATGGGGTCCACGAAGCGGAGATCGATCGCCGAATGCCGCCCGTCGGTGATCACCGAAAGCAGGATATCGTCGCCCTTCTGGGGTCGCCCGCTGCGGTTCTCGATCGCCTTGATGCGTCCGGCCAGCACCTTCTGATAGGCCTTGAAGGGCGCCCCGGACTGGGCGACGATGATCTTGCGCTTGCCACCCTTGATGGTGGGCAGCCGGACATATTGGCGCAAATCGTCCTTGAGTACGACATCGGCAACGCTGCGGTACATCGCCATCAGGTCGGCGACGTTGACGAATTCGCAGAAGCGCGTGACCGGCTTGTAGCTGCCGCTCGGCTGAAGTTCGAGTTCGGTGCGCGTGTCGCCGAAGTTCGCGGCCCAGGCGTCGAACTCGTGCAAGCCCTTGGCGTGCAGTTCGTCGGGCTGCATGAACCGCTGCAGCGTATACATCTCGCCGAGCGTGTTGGTGATGGGCGTGCCCGACGACAGGATCAGTTCGCGCCCGGGATTGATGTCGGCAAGGTATCGGCCCTTGACGAACAGATCCCATGCCCGCTGCGAGCCGGCGGGATCGACGCCCTTGAGGTCGCCCAGATTGGTCGCGAAAGTGAGTTTGCGGAACTGCTGGGCCTCGTCGACCAGAATCTGGTCGATGCCGATCTCGCCGATATGAACGAGGTCATCCTTGCGGGCCTGCAGGTTCTCTAGCCGCCGCTGGAGTCCTTCCTTCAGGCGCTCGACCCGCTTGCGCGAGACGCGATCGTCGCTCTGAATGCCCGTGATCAGCACCTCGTAGCTGGCGAGCTGGTCTTCGATCAGCTGCTTTTCGAAGGCTGCCGGGGTGGGGATGAACTTGAACGCATCATGGGTGATGATGATCGCGTCCCAGTTGCCGGTCGCCGCGCGGGCCAGGAACCGCCGCCGCTTCTCCTTGATGAAGTTGGTGTCGTCGGCGACAAGGATGCGCGCCGTGGGATAGAGCATCAGAAACTCGCGCGCGATCTGCGCGAGACAATGATTGGGCACCGCGATCATCGGCTTGTTGGCAAGGCCGAGACGGCGCTGCTCCATCACGGCGGCGCACAGGCTGAAGGTTTTGCCCGCGCCGACGCTATGAGCTACATAGGTCGAGCCCGCGGCGACGATCCGCCAGACAACGCGCTTCTGATGGTCGCGCATCTGGATGGTGGTCGACGCGCCCGGAAGCGTCAGATGCCTGCCGTTGAACGTCCGGGGAACGAGGTTGTTGTAGGCGTCGTTGTAGATGCGGACCAGGCGATCGGCGCGTTCGCTGTCTTGCCAGACCCAGGTCTCGAAGGTCGACTTGATGCCTGCAAGCTTTTCCTTGGCGGCTTCGGTGTCGG
This sequence comes from Sphingobium sp. JS3065, assembly GCF_026427355.1. Taxonomy (NCBI): domain Bacteria; kingdom Pseudomonadati; phylum Pseudomonadota; class Alphaproteobacteria; order Sphingomonadales; family Sphingobiaceae; genus Sphingobium; species Sphingobium sp. JS3065. The sequence continues at coordinate 886,368 of NZ_CP102664.1, read as the reverse complement.
TGACGTTGAGCTCGCGGCGCTCCGAACCGTCAGCTTCGCGGTGAACATCGTAGATCTTGGGGATATGGGAATTGAGGGCATCTTCGAGCAGGTCCGCGGCGCCGCGGCGCGCCGTGCCCCAGGTCGAGGTGGAACTGACATGTCCGGCGAATGGGAGCTTGTCGACGGTCCAACTCGCAATATCGACGGTATGATAGATGGTGGTCTCGACCTCCATGATCTCCGCGACGAAGGTTTCGATGACCCTGGTAGGAATCCAGGGCGCGCCGAGACGCGCGGTGATCTCGCTGGGTTTGAGGTCGACCGGCTGGACCGCTTCGAGCGCGGTGGCGACGGCATGGAAGCGCGGATCGGCTTCGGCATTCTCGCGGGCAAGAGCGAGCTTGGTCCGCACCGGTCCTGACAGGGCTTCGTCCGCCGTAACCCAGTTGTCGAAATGGGGCGTGGTGCGGACGGGGTCGAGATAGACGTCGTCGGCGAGATCCGCGAGGGCCTCGGCCTCGGTGACGCCGAGCAGGCCGGCGATCAGCGGGAGATCGACGCGGCCGCGCTCGTGGAGCGACACCGCCAGCGCATCCTGCGCCGAGTGGATTTCATGGGCGACTGGCGGTTTGACGACACGTTCGGTGAAGATCGCGCCCGGCGTGCCGGTATCGCTCGCCTCGTCATAGGCCTCGATCGACGCGACCAGCCAGACGTCGGGATCGTCAAGGAAAGGCTGGAGGTTCGGGCGGCGCTGATATTCCTTCTCGGCGCCGGTGTCGGGATCGGCGCGGATGCTGGTGATGGTCCGGTTGATCGGGCCGTATTTCTTCGTGAACTGCCGATAGTGCGCGAGCAGCTTCTCCTGGGACGCCGCATAGGGCTGGTCGTTCAGCTGCGCCCGCAGGATCGCGCGAACCGCATCGCGGATCGGGATCAGCGCCTTGATGATACTGGCGTGCCTGGCGAACAGGCCCGTGGTGCCTCGCCCTGATTTGACATCGACGACGGTCGGCATGCCGTCGACGATCTGGTGCAGAACGCCGCCCGATACGAGATAGCTGCCTTCCTTGAACTCGGCCTCATCCGCCGCCGTACCGATCTCAAGGTCGAGCGAGACGTCGACCCGGTCACGCAGCGACGTCGTGCGATGGATGGGGCGGCAGGTGCCTTCGTATCGGGATGCGATTCCCGACAGGGTAGCGATGAGAGCCTGCCCAAGGTCGATGCCCGGCTCGGCGGCGCAGTGATAGTCCATGCCGAACTGGCCGCTTTTCCATTCATGGCGCCCAAGGACATGACCAGGATTGTCGAGGAAATAGCGGTTGATCCGCAGCGGTCCCTCGCCCTCGTCGCTATCGGGAATATCGGCCAGATCGATCCACTTGTGTCCGGCGCCGAGGTTGTCTGGCTCGCGCTTGCGGAAGAGTAGGATATCGACGACGACATCGGTGCCCGCTTCCTGCCGCATGACCCGGCCGGGAAGACGCACCGCGCCGAGGAAATCGGCGATGGTATCAATATGACTGCGGGCCTTGGGGTCGCTCTTGTCGAGCGAATAGCGCGAGGTCACGAACAGGGCGACGCCGCCGGGGCGAAGATGCTCCAGCGATTTCGCGATGAAGAAATCGTGGAGCGACAGGCCAAGCCGGCCGAGGCTGGTCTTGTTCTGGATGCTGAGGTTCGAGAACGGGGGATTGCCGATGGCGAGGTCGAAGTCGCGCGGCAGCGAAGCCTTGTCGAAATCGATGCAGCGGATGATCTGCCCCGGATAGAGCGCGCTCGCGACGCGGGCGGTGACGGGATCGTTCTCGATGCCGACGAACATCGTGTCGCTCGCCAGCCAGTCGGGCCGCAGCCCCATGAACAGGCCGCTGCCGCATCCGGGTTCCAGAACCTGGCCGCCGGTGAAGCCGAGGATGCGGGCGGCATCCCACATGGCGCGGACAATATATTCGGGCGTGTAATGGGCGTATTGCGTCGCCCGCTTGAGCGACTGGAGTTCGGCATCGGTCGTCTCCGCGGCAAGGCCCTGCCCCAGTTCCTCCCAGCCATCGCGGAATGTGCCCGCGCGATCGGCGAAGATATTGTTCGCAAGCTCGGAGGCGCCGAAGCCGATGAACTTCGCGATGGCTTCCTGCTCGGCCGGCGTCGCCCCTCGTTGTTCGCGGTCCAAGAGGTTCAGCAGCCGGATCGCCTCGATATTGTCCTGCGCGCGGCCCTTCCATGACGACGCCAGCACCCGACCGGCGGCGAAGGAGAAATCGATGGGTTCGGCCGGAGGCGGATCGGCAAGCACCTCCGCCGGTGCCAGCGAGAAGAGCGTGGGCTCGCAAAGCTGGGAGACGATCGCTGCATCGGGCGCTGGATCGGGCGGTCTGGCGGGCTGGTCGAAGTCGAGGCATAGCTGGAGAGCCAGCGCGGATGCACTGTTTCGCATGGAATGCTTCCTTTTTTGGTGGGTTCGCGGGCGCAGCGCGGCGGCCCACAAGCGTGTCGGGCTGGTCGGGGATCAGGGCGTGATGGGAAGCCCCGGGTCGGGCGTCGTTTCAGGCGTCAGGTCAGCCGAGACGAAGCGACGCGGCATATTGGCGCAGCAGATCGGCTATCGCGGTCCGGGCATGCGCCTTGTTGCCGATCACGATCTCGGGCTGGAGTTCGCGGCCGAGCGGCGTGCGGTATCCGAGCGCCAACCTGCCGCTCATGTCCTCGACGATGATCCGGTGGCCGCGGGGCCGCGCCGGACCGGCATAGCGCGCGGTGAAATCCCCGAGGCGGCCCGACAGCCCGGCGGCCATCTTGCTCCAGCGGATATGGCCACCGGCAAATTGATCGCCGGGCGCTCGGCCTCGTGCGAGCCAGAGGCGGAACTGGGCTCGCTGTTGCAGCGCCGAATTGCGCGTGCGCTCCATTGTTCGGGTGAGCGGGAGGATATCGGCGTCCGCATCGAGCCGTTCGAGTTCAGTGGGGTCCACGACGACGAGAATATCGGAATAGTCGCCTTGGCGCAGAGTCTGGCGCGTCACCGTCGCGTCGGCAGGCGTAGGCCCGGACGAGAGCGAAAAGGGGCGGAGCCCGGTTTCGGCGCTAACGGCATAAAGCGCGATAGCTTCGTGTCCGGGTCGTTCGCGTAGCATGGCCAGGATGCCGATTGTGCCCGTCGCGAGTTCAGTCGCGCCGAGCAGAAGGACGCGGCGATGCCAGGATGCCGGTGCCGGGACGTCGGTGGGGTGCGACCACTCGCTGGGGAGCGGCCGTCCCGGCTGCGCATTCTCGGTGCGATTGGGCTCGGAGGGTGTGGCAGCGAAAGCTCGACGGGCGACGTCGAAGAGTTATCTAAACTGTCTAGGGTGTCTCATCTCCTTTTTTGCGGGGCTGAGCATGGGCGTTTCTCCGGAACGGCAGGACAGCGGCGCGCGAAGCGCGTTGCTCTTCCTGCCCTTTTTGCAGGGCTCGGACCTGTATGTGCTGGGCGCGGATATGCGCCGTTCGGCGCTCCTCTCTTCCCTTCTCAGGCCCGCCCGCCGGGGCCGCCCCTCTCACTCTGGCGGCGGCGATCGCTTCATGACAGGCGGCCAGGACGGCCGTGGCGCGGTTCGCCGTGGCCCGGCTCACGCCGGCTTCGCGTGCGAGGTTGGCGACGGTAAGGCGGCCATCGGTCCGCGTCGGGCATCCGTCCATGAGGCGCGCCAACGCCTGTCTCAGTGCTTCCTCGGTCGTGCGGCTGACGGGCGGCGTCATTCGGCACCCCCTGTTTTCAGAGGTGCGATCAGCTTGCGTTTGCGATCATTGTCGCGGCGGAGCGCTTCACGCTGGACGCGGGACAGGCGCTTGCTCTGCAACAACGCATCTGTCTCGGCGATCGAGGCTTCCCAGACCGGCAAGTGCCGGAGCGTGATACAGGAGTTCGGACATCGATCAGGCGCGCATTGCGATTGAAGCGGGTTTGTCCGCCGGTCGATCCCCCGCTTGTCCAGGCATAGCGCCGTCGCGGGGTCGAAGAAGCAGTCGGTCAGGTGGCCAACATAGAGGGTTCGCGCCAGGTGCGCGAGCATTGCCCTGATCCGCCCCTTGTCAACGATGCGCCCAGGGAATGGGTCAAGCTCGCGCTGCACGCGATCATATTCTTGGGCGAGGCGCGTCGCTGCGGGGCCAGCTATGCGTTCGGAGCGAAGGTGGGCTTCGTAATGCTCGACGATATCGTCGAGTTGTCCGAGCGCCCGTTCCTGCTCCACCTCTTGACGGAAGCCCGACGCTGACGATCCCGCATAGCCATCGAACATAGCGACCGAAGCATGTTTATACTGGATCTTCCCGGCCACGACGCCGAACGGACGGTTGGCGATGTACCAGGCCAGCGTCCGCCGGAACTGCCTGGTGGTAAATGACCACGATCGCCCTTCCACCAACGGGAAGATCGGCTGACCCGAAGCGCCATAGCGCTCGTCGATGAGTTTACGGAGGCGGTTGATCTGGATTACGATGTCCGGGATGCCACGTTCGGGCGCCTTGTTGATTTCGTTGAGGGTGAACCAGAGTTCATCCTCGCCGCGCTGGCGGCGATGTTCCTCGGCGAGGCGTTCCGCGACGGCAACCGCCCGATCGACCGGCGCGATCGTGATCCATTCGGCGGGCTCGCCGCGGGTGCCTCGATCCTTGTAGATCGTACTGCGGATGGCGAGCCGCTCGACCAGGCCGTCGGCGCTGCGCGAACGCGCAACGGCACCACGCCGCATCGCCTGGAGTTCAGCGTCGCGCATTCCGCTAAGATAGGCGCACAAGATGTAGGCGGCGGTCTGGAGGTTGACCTCTTCGTCGACCAGGCTGCGCGGATCGAACCGAACGCGCCAGGGCAACCCGGTGTCTGGGTCGATCGAGATCGGCGTGTCCATGCCGCCGCGCTCGATACCCAGCTCGACCGCCGCTTCCCTGAGCAAGGAGTGGGCATTTCCGTTGACGGCGATCGACTTCATGCTCACGTCGATCTGCATTGAGATCAGCTGTATATTGATAACCTCCCCGCGCATCGGCGTGTCACGCGCCATCGCGGCCGCGGCTCCCATCCTGTCCCGATTGTCCCAGACGGGGATGCCCCGCCCCGATTGCCGACGTTCCTTGATCCATGCGTTGACGCGCGCGATGACGTCAGCCCGCTTACGGACCTGCGGTCTCGCCGCGCGTTTCGCTAGCAGTGCCGTCAACTCGGTGCGCGCGGCGAAGATGTCCGCCGAGAACAGGTCGATATATTTGAGCGACCAGTGCAGCAACGTGCCTATCACCGACTCTGGGATACGCGGCGTCCGGTTCTCGCTCGGCTGCGTGCCATTGCAGCCGGCGACGCGATAGAGCGTGCGGCCGCCCCAGGGCAGGAAGGTGAGGCCGCCGCAGGTCAGATAGGGCGCGAGCCGGCGTAGCTCGACGATCGGTTTCAGATATCGCGCGAAGAGATACGGGCCTGCGGAGAGCGTGGCAGCCAGCATCGATCGGTAGGCGTCGATCGTCTCCTGGTCGATCAGCGACATATCGAACCGGCCATGCTGTTCCCGGACGTAAACCATGAAGCGCTGGAGGTTCTGGAACGCCGTCCGTGCCGATAACGGAAGCATGCGGCGCCGTCCGGCACCGACGCGGGTGTTGAGGCTGGCGAAGATATATTCCTTGGCGATGAGGCGCTCGACCGGACAAGCTATGTCGGTGAAGTCGAGTACCTGGGGCGCGCGCCGCGCGCGAGTCTGGAAGACCCCCGGCGCCATGTCCCATCGGTCGTCGCCGAACCGCGACAGATGGTCGCGATCCGTGTCGTCCCTGAGCGGCACCGAGGCGAGCACGATATCGGCGTCGTCGCGGTAGATCGAAGCCGGGGACCGAACCTCGGCAACGGGAAGATACCTCACCATACGCGGACCTCGGGGGGCAGATAGTCGGGGCTCGATCCGTCCTTTACGGCTGCCGCGCGCGCGTCCGCCACGAGCTGCGGCGGGAAGGCCGGAATGATCTGCTCGGCGATACGACGATGGGCACGGCCGAACCGGGCCGACCAGGCGGCTTCGTCCATCGCGCCACGCTGCTCGATCATGAAGGTGTCGAAGGCGATCAGCGCCGGCAGCTTGCGGGCGGTGATCACGGCATTTTTGCATTCAAGGCAGCCCCAGAACGGTGTGGGGCACGGCTCCCCAACCGACGCGAACGGGCTGGCATAATAGCCGCCGCAGCTCGCCAGCCACACATCCTCGTCGCCGGCAAGTAGCGCAGGAACCTGCTCGGCCGCGATGGGAAGCTCTATGGATTGCGGGTCGGCGCGGACTGCCTCCTCGATCTCCGGCGGGACGAGCGTCGGTCTGAACGCGGTGTCCAGTGCGTCATAGAGGGCGCTGGCAACCGTTTGTTCGTGAACGTGCCGCAGCGCCGGGATGTCGGCATAGTGATTGGCCGCGACAGCGATCGAGTGACCGATCGCGAAGTCGGCGAGCTGGCCTTGGGTATGTAGATAGCGTTCGGCCTTGTGGGTCTTGCGCAGCCGCGACAGATGCAGGTGAAGCGGTCGGCCATCGTCATCCACAAGCCGGTGGTGCGCGACGAACGCATCGACGGATCTACGACTGTTCTTTCCCTCGAGGAGCTTAAAGCCGTCCCACCAGGCCCAGAGTCCATCCGTGCCAAGATATCGGCGCGCGCGTTCCGTCAGGCTGATCGCCAGACGGACGATCGCGCCGGGGGTCGAGCTGGCGCCGTCGCGTATCCGCAGGTGCTTCCATTCCGCACCCTGCGCGCGCCGCTTGCAGTATTCGATCTCGACATAGCCGCGCGTGGGGTTGCGAAGGCAGTCAGCCTTGAGGCCCTTCACGCATTCGATCTCCATGCCAGTGTCCAACGACAGCAGCACGAGGAAGGCGATGAGATCGAGGCGGGTCAGATAGAGGGCGCCATGCAGCGTCGTGCTGCTCAGATTAGGTCGACCGTTGTTATGAGTGCCGCGCTTGAGGTGCAGCAACGGCGGGACTCGCGAGCAGAGCGCTCCGTCACGGGCGAGTGCGACAAGGACCTCGGCATAGAGGCCGTTTAGCTTCGGGTGCGCGGCGATGTCCGCCCTCGGCGCGGGCATGTCGTCGCCGAGCAGGATTCGCGCCGCCGCCTCGGCGATCTGCCTTCTGGCGGCCACCCGAAGCGCGGTCGCGACACCGCTGCTGTAAGCATCCCGCACACGGGGATAGATATACTCGCCGCCGCTGAGCCAGCTTAGCCGGTATTCCAGCGTGGGCGGGAAGCGACCCGGATGGTTCTCGGCCGCCATACGCAACAAAGCGATCAGCGCGCTTAGCAGGCGCCGAAGACGATGTTCGGCTTTGCCGTTCTGCCTCAGCCAGCCCTCGTAGCTGTCGATGAGGTCGGCCGTCAGATCGTCGAGACCGTCGATCTTCATGTCGGTCGCATCGAGGAACGTCCAGAAGGACTTGAGCTCGTGCACCTTGTAGTAGATGGATCGCCCGATCGGCGCCGGTCCCAGCTGGCGGATATGTTCGTGGAGGAGCGGCGCCATTGCGGTCGAGAACGACGGGTGCGACCACTGGGTCAGGTCGACTTCTTGCGCGTCGCCGCTATCGAGGACGACGTGGAAGCGGCGCGGGTCTGCGGTCTCGATGATTTTGGTTCGAGCGACCTCCTCGGGCGGCGGGGCATCGATCTCCGGGAAGGTTGCCCGACGGCCCCGGCCCTTCATGCCGCCATGCTTTCGGCGCCGACATCCAGCCCCCATTGATCGACGGCGGCGTCGATCAGCGCCTGACATTCGTCGAGATGATCGAGGTAGATATAGGTGCTCTCGATCCGGCTGTGGCCCAATAGCCGCTGAAGCTTGAGGAGCGGGTCGCCGATCATGCGCCGATAGGCGGGACTCATGCGACCCGCTCGTTCCTCCAGAAGCCACGTCATCTGCTCGCGCAACAACAGCGTCAGCATGTGGACGGCGAAGGTGTGACGTAGCATGTGCGGCGTCACGTCGATGTCGAGGCCGAAGCGGCGGCACCGCGCGCTGGCGCGCATGAACACCGCCTCCCAAGACGCCATCGGCATCGGCAGGCCACCCTCAGTCAGCCAGAGCATAAGCGGCACCCTGGCCTGTCGATGGATTAACCGGCGGCGTTCGCTGAAGCTGAGGCCCTCGAAGCGAACGGGTTTGGCCGACTGGTCATCAAGGCGCAGCGATTGATGATCGTAGCTGGCGACGATCAGCGGCGCTTCGATCCGTTCCCATCTGTGACGCAGCTCGTAGCGGTCCAGCGCGTTCGCGCGTTCCACCTCGGCATAGTCCCGCAACCGTTCAAGCAACCGCAGCGGCAACCGAACCTCGCGCCCCTTGCTCCCCTTGGCCGTCGCCGCTGCGATCGGGAACGGGATTGAGCGCCGATCGTGATGATAGTCCGGCATCGGCAGTTCCGCGAGCAGCAAGCTCGATCCTTCCTGCAACCGCAGACCCGTCGTCACCAGCAGCTCCGCGAAGAGCGCGTTGCGCTCACCGTTTCGGCCGCGCCAGCTCGGATCTTCCTGCCCATCGGGGAGGCGGCCGCGCAGCCCGACATCGCGGAACAGCAGGTATCGATCGAGCGACAGGAACCGCGTGTTACGCTTCCGGGCCGCCGGCTCGCGCGCCATGTTGGCGGCAACACCGATGGCGCCGGCATCGCGTCCGCGCACCCACATCTGCCGGTAGGTGAAGGGCGCCTTGTCGATCAGCTTCTCCCCGACCGCCCAGCGATAGAGCTTGTCGAGTGCGGCGATCGCGCGATTCCAGGTCGCGGCCGAGACGCGGTGCGGCGGCGAGGACAGGCGGCGGGCCATATGATAGGCGGCAATGTCGTCTCGGTTCGCCGCCCAGACCGATTTCCCGTCACGCCGCTCGGCGAGGAAGCGCAGCCACACCACTATGTCGCGCGCATATGCACGCAGGCTGTTTAGCGACCGCACACCCATCGTTGGAGCGGCGCGAAAGAACCTGTTGAGGTCGTAATCGTAGCTGCCGTCCTCTCCAAGGATGAAGGGCATGCCCTCGACAAGACCGAAGTCTTCCGCCGCCGCGATCTCCGCCGTGGTAAGTTGATCGACAGCGCCATCGACAATGGCAGGCATTTTCAATGCAGCGAGATCGGTGAAATACAGGTGCGGCATGGGCCTCCGGAAACGGCAAATCATAATCCTGACCCGGCTTAAGCCGGGTCAGGATTATGATGGGGCGCGTGATATCCATCCGTTGCGAATATCCCCCGCCTTGTATCGGAGGCGCTCTCGCTAAGACAGACTCACAGAGTCTGGATAAGAAAATGTCGTCTGGTTGGCCGCCGCCATCCAGAAATCCGTGGCGGTAGGCAGGTCGTCGGACATCGGGATCCCCCGGTCGTGGCGGCGACGGCGGCCTGGATTCCCATCCCGCCCGGGCAGCGTAGAGTCCGTCGGCGTAGGCGACGGCAGCATCCCAGCCATAGCCATGGACGTCACGGCCGTGGAGGATCGCGGGGTTTCGGCTGTCGGTGCTGCCCTGGGCGATCTGGCGCTCGATGCAGGCAAAGTTCGCGGCCACGCGCTGGCGCTCGGTTTCCTGGGCGATCGCTTCGTTGAGGGGACGAAGCGCCTGAACCCGCTCGCGGGAACGCGCCATGCGGGCGTCGAGGGGCGCATCGTTCGGCAGGTCGGGGAAACGGCGCCAGGCATCGGCCAACGCATGGGCGTGATGAGCCGGACGGCCGCGCGCCATCCAGCATCCCGCATCGGCGGGATCGAAACTGTCGGTCATGACGATCTCCGGCCTGGAATGTCAGCGGCTGGCGAGAAGCAGGTCGAGCGCGCGCGCGAACACCGCGTCGCCGGCGTCGTTGACGATGACCGCGGCGGGATTGGTGGCGCACACGGCGCGGGCGACGATCGCGAGCGGCCGCTTGCGCAGCGGATATTGCAGGATTTGATCGTTTTCGATCGTGACGATGTTGGTGCGTAAAAGGCGCTTTAGGCGCCGGGACTCGAGTTCGCGCGCGAGAAGGTCGGCTACCTCGATCTCGAGATCATGGTCGCAGCCGAGATTTTCATCCAGGGTGCGCACCGGCCGGTTGGCCTTGAGCCAGGCATCGACCTCGGCCACGGTCCACCGGCCAACCTGGTGATAGAAGTCCGCTCCGCCCGTTCCCTGGTTTCGGGCATGAAAGGCGAGTTCGCCTTCGATCCAGACTTCCGCCGAGAAAGCCGCGGTTTCCTGCGATAGCGCGGCGCTGTAGGAGATACGCCGTAGTTCGATTTGCATGGGGATTCTCCAGACTGCTCCATCATGCGGAGCACCCTCCCCTGTTCCCTCTCCCCCTTTCTAGGCGCAGCCCGGACTGTCGCCCGCGCCGCAAGGCCGGTATTCGGCATCGTAAGAGCAGCTGTTCTCGAATTCGGGATCGTCGGTTTCATCGACCAGATAGCCGGTGACCTCTTCAGCCGGCTCCGCCTCCAGCACACCAGCGGCGTTCGGAAGGAGACGAACGGGGAATATCCCGCGTCCGACGATCGCGTCAGCCTGCCGCATGGCGTCCGCATGATCATCGGCGGTCACCGCGACCTTGACTCTGATCGTCGTATAGACATGGACATGAAACCCTCTCATGCCGGGAGCTCCGACCAGCCACCGGCGTCGCTGATCCAAACCATTCCGAGCGCCCGGAGCGGCATTTCCATGCAATCACTGGTCTCAGCGAGGGGATCGCGCACGAACACGCTGCCGCGGTCGTTGGCACGCTGCGGGGCGCGTCCGCCGAGCACCATCAAATCGTTGGCCCCACCCGGCATGGGGACGATATCCCCCGGCCTGACCTTGGCGGCCAGCACCCGGCCAATGGTATAATGAAGGGTCCAGCCCCTCTGGGAAAGTGACGCCATGTTTGGTCTCCTTGTGTGAATTTGCGAAGGCGCGATTCTCCCGCCGCTCCGCCGGACTGGCGTGCGGTTCCGGCCGGTGCAGGCCGACTGACACGGGGTGATGCGGGTAGGTTCAGTCGCCGCGCGGCAACGGGATCGGGACGGCCTGACCGCTGGCGAGGTTGAGGAATGCGCCGGCGTGACCGATGGAGCCGCGTCCGAGAAGGTCGAACAACAACGCCAGGGCATGGCTCGCAACGACGCGGTTGACGAACAGCGACTGGCGTTCAAGCGCTTCGGCGACCGAGCAGGAAGGGGCATCGTCGTCGGGCAGGTTTTCGTCGGCGAGTTCGGGGAAATATTCGAGCACGGTCGGCAGGCGATGGCGGTGCTTGTTGGAACGGTGCTCCGGGGAGCCTATGAGGTATTGCCCGTCGCTCGCGCGATTGCCGAGATCCATCCAATAGGCGGGAACGGTCCCGCATTCGGCGAGCGCGGCACCGATCGCGCGGCGGGCCGATGCCGTGTCGACACAGGTGATGACGATGTCGGCGCCATCCATACTAATGGCTTCAGGGGCGCGGCCGTGCACTGCCTGCCAGGCCAGGCCGTGTGCGAGGTTGATCCGTTCGGTGAGCGTGCGGGCCTTGGAACTGCCGACGTCGCCCCGGTAATATGGCTGCCTGCCGAGATTGGCTTCGGTCACGATGTCGTCGTCAATCACGGCGACATGCAGCGATCGCGAGGAGATCGCGCGCAGCGCGGTGTCGAGCGAGGCGAGTCCCATCAGCATCTGCCCGCCGTTTCCGCCGCAACCGACCAGCAGGATGTTGATCGTGCGATTATCGAACCCGGCGGGCAGATAATGACGATCCGTGAGGTCAGTCGGCATGACGGTCTCCTGAAAACGGGCTCCGTGGTAACGGCAGGAACATGCCGTCGGCGCAAAGGCGCGCGAGCATCACCGGGCCGCCGGGGTCACCGAGCCAGCCGACGACGATCGCGATCTTCGTCGCATGGGCGTCATCGGCATCGTCGGTGGTGCTGAAGAAGGCGGGACCGACCCCGTGGCTGTGAAAATCGCAGAGGACATGCCAATCGGGCTGCGGGACCGGCGTGCGGTAGACGAGGCGCGAGGGCGTGGCTTCGTCGATGACCGGAAACTCCACTGCGAATTCCCGGGTCGCTTCGTTCCAGAGAACAAACGCCGCGGCTTCATTGGGCAAGGCTGCGCGAAAATGATCGAGAATATGATCGAGATGCTCGCGTGGAATGAGCCCGCAGCGCAGTTCGGCGCGGCAGGCGCCCGTGCTGCCATAGGGCACGTGGAGGGAAAGCGGCGTCGTGATCGGGAAATCGAGTTCCAGCCAGGGCCGGCGCAGGACGAGCATGACGCCGTCTATCCCGATCGCAAGGCCGCGCCCGGCGCGGGCAGCGCGCAGCGCGTCGAGGGCCGGCGATCGCCCCTGCGGCGGAACCGGATAACAGGGCACGGCGGCAAGGACCGCGGCCGCAGTGGGATCGTCAGCAAGCACGGTCATTGGTTCGCCCCTCTCGCAATGAGCTTTCCGAGAGTCATCGGATCGGTCCGGGTTGCTCGCCGGGAGGCCTGTCGTGTCCGACCGGGATCGAATGGCCTGAGACGCCTGACCGGAAAGCGCTTCGCCTTGCGCGCGGCGAGGTCGTCCCAGAGCCGAACCAGACCACCTTTGCCGGTGATGGTCAGTTCCTGTCCGGGATTGGGGTGGGTGGACCAGCTATCGAACACCCCGCGCTCGAATTCCGGGATGGAGGCTGTCGTCAGCGTTTTTGGCTTCGGAATGTTGCCCCAGCAAAGTTGCCCGTCGAGATAGACATTGAGCACCGGCGAGTGCAGCACCGGGGTATCGATGCCGGGGCGTTCGTTTGCCGGCAAGGCGTAAACGCCGAACCCCGATCGGGTCGCGATGAACAGATGCGGCGGATACGGGACCGGCATAGTGGTTCGCGCGGCGAGCACCTGCAGGCCGGCGGGCGGATCCGTGAGAGCGAAATAGGCCGGGCGAACCTGGGTCGGGATCCACCATGCGAGCATGTCGGGATGAGCGACCAGCACATTGTCAGGCAGGAATTCGGGAAGAGCGGTCCGGCCCAGGGCCTCGGTCCATTGACGCAGATGCGCGCGCGACAGCGATGTGCCCGCGCCGATGATCGGCTTTCCCTCATCGTCATGCTCGATCGCATGGATGCTGGCGAATGCGGCGGCGCCCGCGCGAGCGGTGGCATAGGGACTGGCGTTGCGGATCGGCTGGCTGCGGTAAAGGAGAATGGCGTTGGTCAGCGCGAGGCCGCCGGCGGTCGCTTCGAACTGGGTGCGGTGGTCGGACATAAGGAACCTCAAAGGTTGGCTGGATCGAGCTGGATCAGGTCCTGCGCGGCGAGCAGGAACCGCGCGCCGACACGCAAGGACGCGAACCAGTCGTCGATCGGGACTGAATCTGGCAAAGGGCAGAAGCCGGCGATGTCCATGAAGCCGTATTCCATCCCGTGGCGTCCGACGTCATCGACCTCGCGTGCGAACTGCTCGACCGGAACGAGCGTCAGCGGGGGCAATGTCGAGCATTCCTCGATGCCGGGGAGATACTCTTGGGCAATCTCGATATCGAATTGCCAGGCGCTGCGCTCCGGTCGGAGTTTCCCGAGAGCGGCGTACGCCTTGCGGAGTTCCTCCAGTTTCCGGTGTAAGCCGTTCGGAAGTTCCGCCGATGCCCCCGCGTTTGCCGCGATCATCCAATCGGGTCGGCGAGACTCCATGTTGGATGGCAGAGTGAGTTCCTCGATATCGTCAGGATCCATGCCCTGATATTCGACGATCCACTGCCGCGCGGTTTCATCATCGGTCGCGCCGTCCCAATAGTACATAGAGATTTCATCGAAGAGGTCCTGGTAGCCGAAGATCGGAAGGGCGCGGCCCAGCATATCGTCGAGGGCCTTGTAGGCTGCGGCGCGCCAGGGAATGGGCGCATCGCTGTCTTCGATCCATCCGAGGTCGAGTTGCCCCATGCTGTCGCAGATCACCGCGATAGCCGGCGGATAACCTTCGTTCCCGTGAAGAACCGCGACCCTGAAGTCCGCGAATTCGACGGAGCCCAGAATGTCGAGCACCGCCTTGTCGAACAGTCGTTCGATGCGCTGGCGCGCCTGGTCGCGAGTATAGCGTTTAGCCGTCGTTTCCCGAGACGTGGCCCAGCGGCCTATCAGCTTGTGATGGGACGCCAGTGGAGCATCGAAGAGGGCGGGAATGTCGCCGGACAGTGCAACGGCCCGCCCCGCGAGGTCAGCCGAGGGGTGGAAGGCGCAGGCCCGGTGGCGGCGGGAGCGGCCTGGGAGCCTTGCTCCCGCCGTCCCCGGACGCGAGAAGGATGCACGCGTGGAGCGCCTGGGTTTGCTCGCTGCAGATTGGCTGGGTGAATTCGGATGTGTCGCCATTGCCGGGCTCGATCCATTCGATGAGCGTTTTACGAACTGCGGACGGGATCGCCGCGCTGCTGCCGCGCGCCACGGTCAGCCCTTGGTGCCGACGGCGCGCCGGTATTCGGTGACGTGAGCGCCGCCCGACACGCCGGCGTCGACCATCTCGGCGTTGAGAACCGCGGGGTAGAGCGTGGCATGGTAGGCACGCAGACCGTCGGGATCGTTGGCGAGATGCGGCGGAACCGGAAGGTCGATGCCGTCATAGCGGTACGCGCGGGTGAGATGGTTGATCTGCATGAGGTAAAACTCCCGGCTTGGGTCGTGGCGAGATTTGAGCGGAGTCCGGTCAGAACAAGGTGGCGGGTTGGTCCGGTTTGGCGTCGACCGGCGGGGTGACCGCGTGCTGGAGCTTCGGAGGACTCACAGGCACCGTCGTCTTTGCTGTCGCGGCCTTCGTGGCGGCCTTGGCCTTCGCGGCCTCCGCTGCGGCGATCCTTGCGTCCTCGGCCGCCTGGCGCTGATCGGCGATCTGGTCGGCAAGGGTCTTGCGCGTAGCGATGAGCTGGCCGAGTGCGCCGTCCGATCCACGGCCAAGTTCCGCATCGATCTCCACGGCGGTTGCGGTGATCGAGATCGGGCGGGTCTCGCCGGATTCGAGACCGTGCTTCGCGCCTTCCGCCTTGCGGGGAATGACGGTCAGCGTGACGGTATCGTCGGGGCCGGCGACAAGATCGAAACCGAGCGAATAGTTGGCGAGAAGCGGCAGCAGGTTGGCAATCAACATGGGCGTTGGTCCTTGTCTGGAAGGGTGAGGGTGTCGGTCAGGCGGCGATTTGCGAGATGGGAGCGTCGGCCGGCTGGGCAGCACGATCCGGGGGCGGTCCATAGGCGCCATCGAGCGTCATGCAGCCCGGCAGACGTCCCGCCCAATCGAACCCGATGCGATTGAGCATGCTGGTGACAAGCTCGGTCTTTTTCGATGCGAGCAGCTTGGCGAACCGTTTCTCGCCGACATGCGCGATCAGGCCGCATTCCTGGGCGATGAACTTGAGCTCTTCCTTTGTGTAGCGCTCGAGAAAGGTCTGATCGACCTGCCACGTCTCGCGCAAGTCGACCTCGAACACTCTCGCAAGGTCCGCGACATGATCGAAGCTGAGCACATCCTTGGCGTAAGCGCCGCCGATGACGGCCAGCACATTGGCGGCCCGCGCATCGGCAAGCGCCCGGATTTCCGCGATCTTGCCCTTGAAGTCGAGGTCCGGGAACGAGGCGCCGACGAGGATGCCAGCGCGGGACGTCAGCGTGTCGGGCTTGATCTGCGAAAGCGTGCCCGACATCGCCGCCACAAGGATCGTGGTCCGGGCGTGGACAGCATTGCCCGCGAGCGCACGGGCAAGCGCGGTTCGCCATGTCGCCTCGCGAAGCTCGGCGGTTCGGGTCGCGATCGACCTGGCCGTGACGGTCGGCTTATGCGCCGTCGACGCGGCCGGCACGGTCTCGGCAGTGCGTGGCGGGGGAGGCTCGCGGTTTTCGACAGCACTGGATGATATGGCGCCGCGTTCCGGCTGCGGCTGGAGATCCATCGATGGCGCGGGTTCGACGGTGACATCGTCCTGCGCATCAGCGTCGGCATCATCGGCAGCAGGAGGCATCGCTCTCCTGGCCGCCTTCGCGGCGCGCTCCTCTTCCTCGAAACGGATCACCTCGGCGGCTTCGGTCTTGAGCTTGAAGCATCCCGGATTGGTGCAATGGCCATCATCGACATGGGTTTCGAAAAGGACTTGCTGCGCCGCCGAGTTGAACGGACAGGTGGCGCACTCGGTCTTGTCGAAACAGGCGCTCGCGAGGCTATGCGTGATGCGCATCAGTTCCTTGCGCGTATCGTTCACGTCAAGATTCAGGCGCAGGATCGTGTCGAGGGCCGTGTCCTGCTTGTCCTTGGGGATGACGGCGAGCAGTTCGGCGTGACCAACCTTGATCCGGCGCTCATCGAGGGCGGTCTTAGCGGCGTCGGTGAGTTCAGCGAGCGCCAGGCGGCGATCAAGCTTGGCGCGGGACCAGGCCAGTCGCCGTGCGGCCTCGGCGCGGTCGCCGTTGCATGCCGCGAGGTAGCGGACGGCGGCATCGGCCTGCTCGGTCTCCGACGGATCGTCACGGTCGTCATTCTCGGCGATCGCGGCATCGAGCGCTTCCTGGTCCGTCATCACGCGGATGATGACCGGCACTTCGCCGTCGAGCCCATAGACTTCCAGCCCTGCCCTGTACCGACGCTCGCCGGCGACGATGGCATAGACGTCGTCCTTCGGCCGGAGCAATATGGGCTGGAGTATGCCGCGCTGCCGGATGGAAGCCACCATCTCCTCGTGCTTCTTCCGGTCGAAATACCGGCGGGGATTGTCGCCCTTCACGATACTGGCGAGCGGCAGCGTGGAGGGATAGCTCGGTTGTAGCGAGGTCAAGGCTCGTCTCCTGTGTGGATTGTAGCAGGCTCGCGTTCAGGGTTGGCTGGACGCCCATGCCGCTGCGCGTGTCGGAATGTGCGGGACGCGGCCGATCATCAGCCTGCATTCCGCAACCATCTCCCTCCCCCTCCCCCTTCCCCTCGCCCGGTAGAGGTCGTTCCAGTCATTGAAGCCCGGCGGTGGAGGCAGCGGCTCGATCGACCGGCCGTCTCGCGCATGCGCCTGTTTCGCCCGTGCCGCGCCGCGCCGACCGGAAAGGTCGTTGTCGTGAAGGAGGAAGAGGCGTTCAACCCGCTCAGGCACAGTGACCAGGGGGAAGCGGTCAGCACCAAGCGCGGCCCAGACGGGGATGCCGAGCAGCAAATGAGCGGACCAGGCGGTCTCCCAGCCCTCGGCCAGCCCCAGCACATCGGTGGCGGCCCCGAAACGGACGGTGCCACCGTGCGGGCGACCCAGCATCAGTTTGGGCGGATCGAGATCAGTGGCCGGCAATCCGGTCCGGGGGTCGAGGAACAGCCGTTCGAGTGCTATGACGCCGGTGTCGGCTTCAACGGCGGCGAGCAGCGCCGGACGGAAACGGACGTCGGCGCCCCGGCCGAGCGGCACATGATCATGGTAGCGCAGCGCCGGATGCGGCTCGTTGAAACCACGCGTCGCCATATAGACGCCCGCCGGCGTATCGGTAACGGCACGCGCTTCCTTCCAGAGCGAACGGATCCGGCCGGCCAACCGTCGCTCGCTGCCATCCGCGCGTGCGAATTCCGCTTCAGCGTCGGCCGTCGGGATAGGCCGCCTGTCGCTGCGCAGCGCGCGGATGACATCAATCGTGGAACAGCCGGCAAAGCACTTGAACAATATGCTATGCTCGCCGACCCGGACCGACAGGCTGGGGCGATGGTCGTCGTGCGCAGGGCAACGGCACATCGCGCCCGATGGCTTCCATGTTCCACCGAGTGATTTGACGATATTGGCGGCAGCGGCATGCAGGCGCGGATCGGCGCTCGTGCGCGACAGGGCCATGGGAGGAACTCCAGCATAGGGAAAACTCCCTCGCCCCACTCCTCCTTCTCTTCAGGCCGCGGCCGACGCCCGCTGTCAGTATGATCGCAGGTCGTATCAACGGGTAGCGCGTGCCCGTTTCACCGGCATAGCACTGAACGCTACGTCGGCCTATTGATCGACTACCGATATCGGCTCCGAGCTTCTAACGCCGAAACTGGCGGACACCGTCAATCGCGATGCAGAACGGGACTTCCTGCCGGGCCCCGTCTGGAGCGTCTCCGCATTTGCGGGCGCAGTCGTGACAGGTTTGCGCATATCCGGACAGCAAGGTCTGGAAGCAGGCATCCATCTTATCCCGCCCAGTCGCCGTCAGCCGAACATATATGCGGCGTTTGTCGAAGGGATCAGGGAAGCGCTCGACGATGCGTTGCGCCTCCATCTCGGCAAGGCATCGCCGACCGGTCATCTCCGACGCTTTCGACGCGAGGCAGAAGCTGGTGAGAGAAGTCTTCAATCCCTGGCTGTCGCGCCAGTAAAGATCGAGCAGCATTTCGCATCCTGGATCGGAGCATAAAGAGCCGAACATGGTGGCCGACTCCGCTCTTGCGCTGATGATCGACCTGCAAAGAGGTGCAAAAACAGCCGGACGGCCTGTGTCGTCCAGCATGGGTTCAATTCGGGCTTCCTGTCGCATGGGCATTCGCTCTCCATCCCATTCGGGTGCATCGGGCGAACCGTGCCGATGCCCCAACGTCTGGTTGCCCCCCGGCTATTCTGAACAAAATAGTCCAATGAGCATGATGCTCGAATTCATCCGTCCGGCAAGGTGCCTTTCGGAGGGGAATTTCGGTGCCGAATTGGTTAACATAAACGAATATTCCTACGTCCTCTGCCCCTTTAACGATGCAGGAGAACATCTCGCGCTACACCGCAAAACCATGGCAATACCCGTCCGGCAGCCGCGTCGCCTTCTCTATGGCGGGATGCCCAATCGTATGCGGCTGGTTTTCTTGGCAAAGCATCGCAACTGATGCCTTGCCCGCCTGCGTCGCCCATGCGACCATGTCGTTATGCCTTAAGCAATAGAGCCGGACTGATCCATGCACGACGAGGAGATGCAGCTTACACCGGAAATGCGTCAGACGATGGCTGAGCCCGATCCCACCGTTCTGGCCATAGAAAAGCTCATCCATGCCGCCAAAGGAGATGATAGAAAGATCGAAAAAATCGTGCGTGGATATTTGCGCAATGCGATTTTCGTTTTCCAAAGCCACATGGTGAAACGTGCGCTGCGTGATCTCGATCTCAAACAAGATGAGTTGAGCGATGAACTGCTGGCGCAGATCGCTGCCGATGCAGGCGGCTATATGGGCAAGTTTCGGGATTGGCTTCTCATCGAGCTGAACCGCGCCAACGGAAAGCCAAAGTCGACAAACTAGCGCGCGGTCCTGTGCCCGACGGACGAGAAGCGTGAGCCCGCCCAGCAGCATTTCCGTGGCACATTTAGGGAAACGAAGGGTAATCAGGGGCAATTGGCATACCGCAAATCAAGGGCTTGCTTCCCCTGCTTTACCCCGAAGGCCCAGTTCCACATCCGTAGGTAAAGCTAGTTTATAGCAGTTCTTTCTGCTTCTGCCTTTTGCTCCATTTGACTGTTCGATCGAGACCGGCTGCGAGCCTTCATCGGAACGACGTTGTCCTTCGGATTGAGTATCCGCGCCACCAATGACGCAAGCTGACGAAGGGCTTCCGTCTTTTCAGCGAGGTAGTCGTGCTGATCATAGACACCTTCTACGCCTGGAATGACATGCCCAAGCACTCGCTCAGAGACATGCGGCGAGACGCCTGCTCGTATCATCAGCGTCTTTCCGGTCCGGCGCAGATCGTGCAGGACCCAGTGTGGGATAGGGTGACCGGCGATTTCCTCCATCTTGGCATCCAGTTCCGCCTTGGCGTCAGTGAAGCCGTTGATCGGACCAGCCAAGCGTCCCTGGAAAACAAATGGTCGGGTCGGCGTCGTAGGCTGCTTCTTAACGATCTGCATCGCCATGGGAGATAGCCGAACATACTCGGCATTACCCTTCTCTCGATCTTCCGTCGGGATCGTCCACAGTCCATCGGACGTAACATAGTCCCGGTGCATCAACCGCAGTTTTTCGCGCCTCTGAAGAGTCAGCAACAATAGCTGGCAGAAAACACCGAATACCTCCTGCGTCCCGCAAGCCTGCCAGAATATGCGGATTTCCTCGTCACTCAGAATACGCTTGCGTTTGCGCTCGGAAGATTTAGTTCGCTTCATTCCCCGCACAATTGGAGACACGAAATCGTCTCCCCGCGCCGCGTACCAGTTGAACATGGAGCTGAGCTGTGCGAGCACGGCATCCGCTTGAGTAGCTCCATTGTTATCCTGAATTGTATCGAGTAACTCGGTTACATCGCGGCGCGTGATTGAAGCGATCGGACGATTTCGCCACCGCTCATTGCCGGTTAGGTCTTCCAAGATATAGTGATCGAAAATCCGCTTGATCTCCTTTGCAGAACGCAGCGGAGCCAGAGGTCTACCACGGCCGTCCTTCTGACCCTCTTTCATAACATGGCGCTTGAAAAACTCGACAAAAACCGTCGCAATCGTCTCCAATACCGCCTGCGGCTCTTCATCTACCGGCTGAGCAGGTCGACTAGGGTCAATGCCATCCGCAATCGCGGCCTTCCATTCTCGGGCCTTCTGCCGCGCTTCGTCCAAGGCAAGGGCGGGCACACCCTTCTTGACAATGTAGATGCGATCCTTGGCGTCCGCAGGACAAAAATCTCCTAGCACTCTGCGACTAGGAGCTCCGCACGTCCCATCTCCTTTCGGGTATCGCGCATAGAGCCAGAATGTCACCCGACGCTTGGGATTGATCGTAACTAATAGTCCTGTTTCGGCCTCGTCGTGCCACTCGTCCCGTCCCCCTTCTGGGGCGGCCTTCAGGCCGCGAATCCAAGGATCAGAAAATTTCTTCGTTGCCATGTCAGCCTCGATTTTGCGCTACAAATTGCGCTACAAATTGGAAGGGATGCCACACACCTCCATGTTCGGGAGGATGACGCAATTTTACCATTAATACAAGGAAACATAAGGGAATTTCCTGTAACATGGTGACGCGATGTACTATGAAATTTCGCGGTGAGACGTTGAATCCAATTTCTCTTAATCAGCGGGTCCTAGGTTCGAGCCCTAGTGCGTCCACCATTTTTCAGACATATACCAATGTGTTACAGACAACATTGGCGTTCGGGTCTCCACTTCATTTCGCGCTAGGTAGCTCCCTAGGTAGCAGCGTGAGGACTCACGATGTCCGCACTGTGGACTTGGTCCTTCGCAAACTCTTCGTCAAAATCTGCCAAAGCTGTGCTTAGGGTCCAGACCCAATAAGTGGATTGAACGAACTCGCTGACGCTCGACTGGTGCCTGGGGGCTGGCGAGAATGACCCCCTGGTGGGAGGATTTGGTTGCTGAAGACCAACCCCTCACCAGGAGTTTATCCCATGACAGACGTCACAGTAACGGTCAGCCCGCTGCGCCGTCGTATGATCGACGACATGAGCTTGCGCAACCTGTCCCCCGCCACGCAACGCTCCTATCTGCACGCGGTGACGAAGTTCAGTCGCTATTTCGGGCGATCACCGGATCGGCTGGGGCCTGAAGATGTCCGCGCATTTCAGGTCTATCTGGTGTCGCAGGGCATTTCCTGGGGCTCTTTGAACCAGATCGTATGCGCGCTTCGCTTTTTCTACGGCGTCACGCTGGATCGGGCGGAGATCCCGGAGCGGATCGTCTATGCGCGCATGCCGCGCAAGCTGCCAACGATCCTGAGCGCCGACGAGGTCGTGCGCTTCCTGGAGGCGGTGCCATCATTGAAGGCGCGCGCCGCACTGACCACCGCCTATGCCGCAGGATTGCGCGCCTCTGAAGCTGCAAGTCTGAAGGTTACGGACATCGACAGCGACCGGATGGTGATCCAGGTTCGCCACGGCAAGGGCGCCAAGGATCGCTCTCGGCGCAGTTGCTTGGGATCCTGCGGACTTATTGGCGGCTCGCCCACCCGCAGGATTTTCTGTTCCCCGGACGCAGCGCCGATACGCCGATCACCACGACCTGTCTTCACGCCGCCTGCCGGTCAGCCACCAAGGCGGCAGGATTGACCAAGCGGGTCAGCGTTCACACGCTGCGGCATAGTTTCGCGACGCACCTGCTCGAGAACGGGGTCGATATCCGGATCATCCAGGTTTTGCTCGGGCACAGCCAGCTATCGACGACAGCGCGCTACACCCATGTCGCGACGACCACGATCGCCACGACTCAAAGCCCGCTCGACCGTCTCAGCCTGGACGTGGTGCCGCCCAGCTGAGGCCGCCGCTGTGCGTCCGGAGCTGGAGGTGGCGGATATATTCCGCCGCCATGGCCCTCCTTACCGCATTGCCCATGACGGCCACCTTGGCCGCGTTGAACGGCGGGTCATGGCGGCGATCGAGCTGTGCCGGACCCCAGCGCTCGGCGGCCATGTCGAGGCCTGCGACAACTGCGGCCATAGCCGGGTCTCGTACAATAGTTGCCGCAATCGGCACTGCCCAAAGTGTCAGGGGATCGCGCGCGAACGATGGCTGGCCGCGCGCGAAGCCGACCTTCTGCCGGTGCCCTATTTCCACGTCGTATTCACCGTGCCCGCCGAGGTTGCGGCGATCGCCTATCAAAACAAAGTTCTGGTCTACGCCATCTTGTTCGACGCGGTGGCCGAGACGCTCAAGACGCTCGGCGCTGATCCCAAGCATCTCGGCGGCGAGCTCGGCTTTATCGCCATTCTTCATACCTGGGGGCAGACGCTCACGCACCATCCGCATATCCACTGCCTCGTTCCGGGCGGCGCACTGTCGGCCGACGGCTCCCGTTGGATCACCTGTAACCGCGCTTCTTTCTACCGATCCCCGTGCTCTCGCGCCTTTTCCGCCGACTGTTCCTGGCGCGGCTACAGGCAGCGGATGAGGCCGGACGCCTGCAGTTCTTCGGGGCACTTGGCGGTCTCAGCGACAGCCGCGCCTTTGTCGCCACGCTCAGGTCGCTGCGCAAGATGTCCTGGGTGGTCTACGCCAAGCCGCCCTTTGGCTCACCGGCGCATGTTCTCGCCTATCTGGGCCGCCACACCCACCGCGTCGCTATCTCCAACAGTCGTCTCGTCAGCATGGCCGATGCAACCGTCACCTTCCGTTGGCGCGACTATCGGCATGGCAATGCCCAAAAGCATATGGCTTTGGCTGCCGACGAGTTTATTCGCCGGTTCCTGCTCCATACTCTGCCCGACCGCTTCCATCGCATCCGCCACTACGGTTTTCTCGCCAACGGGTGCCGTCGTGCCCGGCTTGCGACGATCCGCTCCCTGCTGGTGATTACGCGGCCGGTGACGTCCGACCACGACATCGCCTTGCCACATCCCAA
Source organism: Sphingobium sp. JS3065 (assembly GCF_026427355.1). Taxonomy (NCBI): domain Bacteria; kingdom Pseudomonadati; phylum Pseudomonadota; class Alphaproteobacteria; order Sphingomonadales; family Sphingobiaceae; genus Sphingobium; species Sphingobium sp. JS3065. Next base: position 863,115 of record NZ_CP102664.1, on the reverse strand, counting down.
GTGCGCCGATTTCGATCCCACCGTCTGCCCATGTTGCGGCGGGACGTTACGGATCGTTGCGACAATGCCGCGCGATACGGCGTGGCGAGCGCGCGGACCGCCGGCAAAGCCATGAACCAGCGTTATTTCCTCCCTGATCATGACGGCACCACGGCGACGCAGCCAACTGGCGCACGGAGGGCCGCAGTCATCCTCCGCCTAGACCGACATTACGGTACTTGCCGCTCACCCTTGCCCTCGCGCAACCATTGCCCACTTCGGCCTTCATACCGTCCCGGACGCCTCCGTCTCCGGTCAGCCCCCTCTCACGACCGCCTGTTCCTCGACAAGGACCGGGACAGAAGCCACTAACCCCATAGCGTCTGCCCAGCCAGCGAGTGCGCTCAATCCGGCTTCAATGAGGTCGCGCACCGCGCCATGACGCACAACCAACCCCGCGCGACCTCACAGAACCCTCTGGATTCCCATCGCCGTGATCGCGTGATTCAATGCTTCCGGCGAGGAGCTGCTGCCGGTCAACGGCAAGGGTGCGCGGCGGGTTGATGATCGCCGGGTGCTGTCCGGGATCGTCCATGCGTTGCAATGCGGCGGGCGCTGGGGCGATTGTCCGCCGGTTTATGGGACCGAAGAAGACGCTTTACAACCGCTTCGTGCGCTGGGCCGAGCCAGACACGCGGTGGACGAAACTCCAAGGTTTATGCCATCTGCGACGGGAGGGGCCGTCCTTGGGTGCTGATGATAACTCCCGGAAATGTCCACGATATGAAGGTCGCCAAGGCCTGCATCGCAGCCATGCCGCCATCTGCCAAACCGCCGGACAAACCATGCCCACACTGCGGCCTCCGTCCCACCGACAGTCCTAAAGACAATCTGCCAAAGTAGTGCCAGTTCAAGCGATCATTAACTTCTTGCATGATTCCGAAGATAGTGATCGATGATCAGTTTCTTGTAGAGCTTTCCATTTTCCTGCCGCGGCAACTCGCGTTCAAAATCGAACGATCTAGGCACTTTGAGATTAGCGAGCCGGTCACGGCACCACACGGTCAATTCGAGAGCCAGGTCGGCCCCGGCCTCTTCCCAGCTACGCGGCTGGACCACCGCCTTCACCTCTTCGCCGAATTCTTCATTGGGAATGCCGATGACGGCGACGTCGGCGACCTTGGGATGCCCCAGCAACAGATTCTCGATCTCCTGCGGGTAGATGTTCACTCCGCCTGAGATGATCATGAAGCTCTTGCGGTCGGTGAGATAGAGATAGCCCTCTTCGTCGACATAGCCGAGATCGCCGACGCTCGCCCAGCCCTGGTCGTTATAGGACGCGGCGGTCTTGTCGGGATCCTTGTAGTAGGCAAAGCGCCCCTTTGCCGCCTCGAAGAAGACCATGCCGACCTCGCCGGACGGCAGTTCCTCGCCATCGTCATCGAGGATATGGATCGTCGAGCCCTTCGCGCGGCCGACGGAACCGGGGTGGGCAAGCCATTCTGGCGTGTCGATCGCCGTGAACCCCGTTGACTCGGTCGAGGCGTAATATTCCGCGAGGATCGGGCCCCACCACGCGATCATGCGACGCTTGAGCTCGACCGGGCATGGGGCGGCGGCATGGATCGCGACGCGATGGCTGGAGAGATCGTAGGACTCGCGTACGCGCTCCTCCAGAGCCAGCATCCGGTGGAACATGATCGGAACCCATTGGCTGTGCGTGACCCGGTAGGTTTCGATGGCACGAAGCGCGGCTTCGGCGTCGAACTTGTCGAGGATCACCGCTGTTCCGCCCAGATGCATCACGATGTGGACGAAGCCCAGTGGTGCCGAATGATAGAGCGGCGCCGGAGAGAGCAACACCGTCTGCTCATCGATGCCGAATATCTTCGCCATGCCGGCTAGCTTGGCGGGCATTGTGCCGATCGGCGTCCCGGGCGTGAAGTCGGACAGCACGCCCTTCGGCTGCCCGGTCGTCCCCGAGGTATAGACCATGCGGGCGCCGGCCTGCTCGTCGGCAATGGGCTGGTCGGACTGGGCGGCGATCGCTTCCGGCCATGAGGCAAACCCCGGCGCTGCCCCGTCGACCAGGAAAAGATGTGGCAATGCGATGCCGGCTTGCTCGCCCTCGCATATGAGCGGCGCAAACGCCGCGCTCGTCACCAGCAGCGCCGCGTCGCTGTTCTGAAGGATATAGCCGATCTCGTCCCGCTTGAGATGCGTGCTGATTGGCGTGTAGATCAGCCCCGATCGCTGCGCGCCCCAACAGATCTGCATGAAATGCTCGTCGTTGGGGAGAAGCAGCGCAATATGGTCGCCCGCTCCCAATCCGAGGCTGCGAAACAGCCGGGCGATCTGGGTGGACCTGCGATCCAACTCGCCATAGGTCACGACCTTCCCCGTGCCGGCCATGATATAGGCCGGTTTGTCGGGCATCTCTCTGGCATGCTGTGCCGGATGTTGCATCTTCAGTTCTCGCACTCGCTGAAGTTGGGCATCGCCTGATCCTCAGGCTGCCTTGGGAATATAGATCGTCTTGGGATCCATATATTGCAACAGCCCGTCCATGCCGTTTTCGACCCCGAGCCCCGATTGCTTGTGACCGGCGAAGGGTGCGGTGGGCGGCAGATAGAGGTTCTCGTTGATCCAGACCGTCCCGGTTTCCAGGCGGCTGGCGATCTCGACGGCCTTGTGCACATCGCGAGACCATACGGCGCCGGCCAGTCCGAACTCGCTCGCATTGGCCCGGCGGATCGCATCGTCGACATTGCTGAACTTGAGCAGCGGGAGGACGGGACCGAAGGCCTCTTCGGTAACGACCCTGGCATCGTCCGGCGGATTGTCGACGATGGTGATCGGGACGAAATAGCCGCCCCCTTGCGGTCCTTGCGGCCCTTCGATGATGGTCAGACCCTGCTGCCGCGCCTCCTCGATCAGCGCCTTGACCCGGCGATACTGCCGTTCATTCTGAATCGGCCCAAAGACAGTGCCTTCCTCCGCGCCGTCCCCGAGCTTCATCGCCTGGGCGAGCGCCACAAAGCGATCGCGCAGCGCATCATAGATTGCTTCATGAACGTAGAGCCGCTTGGTCGCAGTACAGACCTGCGCGCTGTTATAGAAGGCGCCCATGAAGATCTTGAGCGCAACCGCATCCAGGTCAATGTCCGGCATGATGATAGCGGCATCGTTGCCGCCCAGTTCGAGCGTGATGCGCTTCATCGTCTCCGAGGCGCTTTGCATCACGAGCTTGCCGGTGGCGGTCGAGCCGGTGAAGCTGATCTTGGCGAAGCCGGGGTGCGCTGTCATCTTCGGACCAAGCGTATCACCACCGGTGATGATGTTGAGCACGCCGGCCGGAAACACGTCCTTGAGCAGGGCTCCGATGCGAAGCATCGTGAGGGGCGTGAAGGGCGAAGGTTTCAACACCACCGTATTGCCCGCGAGCAGCGCCGGGACGATCTTCCAGCAGGATAGCATGACCGGAAAATTCCACGGCGAGATTGCGCAGACGACGCCAAGGGGGACGTAGCGGGTCTCAACCCGCCGCGTCTCGCTGTCTTCGCTGACGAGAACGGGCGGCGTCATCTGGGCGAAATAGTGGAACCAGCCTAGGGACGCCTGGATTTCGGCGGTGGCGGCCGCCAGGGGCTTGCCCTGTTCGCGGGTGAGGAGCGCGGTCAGTTCGTCCGTATGGGCGGTGATCGCCTCGGCTGCCTTGATCAGCAAGCCTTGCCGCTCGGCGATCGGCCGCTCTGACCATGCCGGAAAGGCACGCTTCGCGGCCGTAATCACAAGATCGAGCTGCTCGGCGGAGGCATCAGGCGCCTCGGTGAAGACCTGACCCGTTGCGGGATTTACGACGGGCATGCTCGCTGCGCCGGCAACCAGCGAACCGTCGATCAGCATCGGAAATTCGGATGAAGGAGCCACTGTCTCTTCCCTGTTGGTCTAGATGCGTTCGATGATGATCGCCGGCGCCATGCCGCCCGCCGCGCACATGGTGACCAGCCCGAACTGTTTGTCGCGCCGCTCGAGTTCGTCGAGCAGCGTGCCGATCAGGATCGCGCCGGTTGCGCCGATCGGATGACCGAGTGCTATGGCGCCGCCGTTCACATTGACCTTCTCGCGATCGAGATCGAGGTCGCGGATAAACTTCTCGGTCACCACGGCAAACGCCTCATTGACTTCGAACAGGTCGATGTCTTCCGGGGACAATCCTGCTCGGGCAAGTGCCTTGCGGGCCGCGGGAACCGGCGCGTTGAGCATGAGTGTGGGCGAGTCGCCGACATTGACGGCGGTCACGACCCGGGCGCGCGGCTTTAGTCCATGGGCGTCGGCAAAGTCCCGCGACGCCAGTAGCACCGCCGCGGCGCCATCGACGACGCCAGAGGAATTGCCTGCATGGTGGACATGATTGATCGCTAGGTCCGGAAATTTATTCAGGATCAGGCTGCGATAGGTCGTGCCATCCCCATCCAGCGGTGAGTCGGCAAGCGCTGCGAAGGCAGGCTTGAGCTCGGCAAGGGTTTCAGCCGTGGTCGACGGGCGCGGATATTCCTCATGATCGAGCGCGAGCGTGCCGTCCTCATGATAGACCGGCACGAGCGATCGGTCGAACCGTCCTTCGCGGATCGCGACGTCAGCCCGCTGCTGGCTGAGCGCGGCCAGCGCATCGAGCTCCTCCCGGCCAATACCCTCCAGCGTCGCGATCGCATCGGCGCACACGCCCTGGTTGGACTGCGGATGCAAGGCGCGCAGCCGGAGATTGTCGCGGTCCATGAACACCGCGCTCACGGCGGTGCCGGGGCCGTATTTGGACATCATCTCGGTGCCGCCGCCGATCATCAGATCCTCATGACCGGCAGCGATGGACGAGGCCGCAAGCGCGACAGACGTGATGCCGGAACCGCAGAAGCGGCTCAGGGTCACGCCGCTGGCGCGCACGTCATATCCCGCGTCCAGCGCGCCCATGCGCCCCAGATCGCCAGACTGCTCACCGATCTGGGAGCTGGTTCCCCAGATCACGTCGTCAACCTCTCCGGTGTCGATGCCATTCCGTTCGGCGATCGCGCGCAGTACGGACGAGGTGAGATGCTGGGGATGCAGGCCCGACAGCGCGCCCTTGCCAGCGCGGCCGATTCCCCGCGGCGTGCGGCATGCATCGATGATCAGGGCCTGATTGGCCGATGCCTTGGACATTTTCAGATACCTTTCCAGTTCGGCGCGCGCTTTTCGGCAAAGGCCTTGGCCCCCTCGATCGCATCGGCACTGTCGAAGATCGGCCGGCTGATCTTCGCCTGCCGATCGAACATCTCCTCGGTCGACCAGTCCTGCGACTCGTCGATGACCCGCTTGCTGGCCGCGATCGCGAGCGGCGCATTGGCCGATATCTTGCGCGCAAGATCGAGGGCGAGATCAAGCGCCCCACCCGGCTCGGCCACGGCATTGATGAGGCCATATTGAAGCGCGCGCTCCGCGCTCAGGAACTCGCCTGTCAATGCCAGTTCCTTGGCGATGCGCGGCGGGATCTGACGCGGCAAACGCAAGAGCCCGCCTGCATTGGCGACTAGGCCGCGTTTCGCTTCGGGAATGCCGAATTTGCTGTTGGCGGCGGCCACGATCAGGTCGCAGGCGATCGCAAGCTCGAAACCGCCGGCAAGCGCATAGCCTTCGACGGCGGCGATCAGGGGCTTGAGCGGCGGACGCTGGACGATCCCGCAAAATCCTCGTCCTTCGATGACCGGACGCTCCCCGGTCACGAAGGCCTTGAGATCCATGCCCGAACAGAATGTGCCGCCGGCGCCCGTCAGGATACCGACCCGCAGGCTGTCATCGCCATCGAGCGTATCGGCAGCCGCGGCAATGCCTTCTGCGACCGCCTTGTTGGCGGCATTCCGGGCATCGGGACGGTTGATCGTTACCACCAGGATGCCATCTTCGCGGCGGGTAAGAACATCTGCAGTCAATCTCGCTCTCCCATTCGTGCGGACGGTCGGCGCGGAGAAGTGCTCCGCTCCATCGGTCTGTTTTCACGGGGATGCCGCCGATAACCGCCGGCAACAATGGTCGCGCCCGACAAAAATACCGACCTCAAATAACAGCGCGGAGTCGAAGCATGACCCTGCCGCCGCTAGAGGCCCTTGCGATACGCGTAAGGGGTCATCGCCGTCCATCGCTTGAAGGCCCGAATGAAGGTGCTGGTCTCGGCGAAACCCGCGCGCCAGGCGACTTCCTCGACGCTCATGCCGCGCCTTCCCAGATAATAGAGGGCAGTATCGCGATGGAGATCGTCGATGATCTGCTTGAACGACTGGCCCTCGTCGGCCAGACGCCGGCGCAAGGTCTGCGGGTGGACGGCAAGTGCGTCGGCGATCTCTTCCATGCCTTTGAGGTGCGGCATGTCCTTGCGCAGTTCCCTGCGCACCCGGTTCGTCCAGCTGGTATTCCGATATTCTTCGCTCAGAAGCATCAGTGTCGGCGCGCGAAGGAAGCGCCGTACGGTCTGGTCGTCGAGCGCGATGGCGCGATCGAGATAGCTCGCGGAAAAACGGATCTCGTCAAATGGCAGGTCGAAGGTCACCGGGGCGCCGTTGAACAGGAAACGATACTCGTCTCCGTGGCCGGGATCGGCGCCTGACAACGCGACAGCAGTGATGACGATATCCTCCTGCATGAGCCAGGAACTGTAGCGGCTGCATTTGAAGAGCGCGCGTTCGCTAATGAAGAGGTCGACAGGCCAGCCTGGATCATGCGTGAACCGAACGCCCGCCGAGTCTCCGTCCTCGACCGGCGTCAGCGTGAATCCCATGTCGAGAATGGTAAAAAACCGGCAGTAGCGGTTGAGCGCCTCGCGAAAACTACGTGCGTTCCGCGTGGCGTGACACATCATCGACCATGTGCCCACCGGCAGGCGGCGCGTCAGATAGCCCAGGCCTTCATCCTGCATCGCGAGGATGGTCACGACCTGCAGTTGCGCGAACCGCTCGATTGATACCCGCGCCGCCTCTTCTTCGACGAGGCGGGGGGAGATGCCCGCCTGCGCGAGCAACTCACGCTGGTCGAGTTCGAAGTCGCCGCAATGTTTCAGAACGGCCCTGACAAGACGGATCGGAACGGATGTCTCACGCATGACGCGGCTATCGGCCGTCGGCTTTCCTCATTCCACGAGCCGCACGGCATCTATGACCGCCGCGCGTCCGGTCCGGGCACGATTGGATGGAGCGTCGGGATCAGGATAGCCGAAGGACATGCCGAACAATATGCCCATGTTCACCGGAATATCCAGATATTCGCGTATGGGCGCCGGGAAATAGGCAAGCGATGCCTGGGGGCAACTGCCTATGCCGCTAGCCGTCATCATCAGCGCCAGGCCATGGGCATAGCCGCCGACATCGACAGCGCCCATCAAACCCAGCCCCCGCTGCATGGTGAACAGCGCCACATGCGGGGCACCGAAAAAGGCCCAGTTTCGCTGGGAGGCCTGCGCGCGGGCGACCTTGTCGCCGCGCTCGATCCCCATTGCGGCGTAAAGCTCGGCCGCAGCGGCATGCTGCCGGTCCCGATAGACACCTTCAAAGGCCGGCAACACCGATGGGCCGAAGTCGGGCGCCGGGGATGCGCCGCCGGCGAGATGCTCGGCGAGCAGGCGCGCCAGCTGGTCTCGTGCCTTCCCCGACACGACAATCGTCTGCCAGGGCTGGGTATTGCAGTTGGACGGCGCCCGCTGCGCCGCCTCAAATATGCTTGCCAGGAGGTCCGGGGCGACCGGCCTGTCGAGGAAGCCGCGGGTCGACTGGCGCGCATGAAGCGCTTCGCGCACGTCCATCGTCACCGCCGCTGATCGAAACGCCGGCCGATCAAAGCGCTCGCGATATTGACCTTCTGGATATCGACCGCGCCGCCCGCGATGCCCCATCCCCAGGCATCGCGCAGCCGCCGCTCCATCGGGAACTCGCGCGAATAGCCATAGGCGCCCATCAGCTGGACCGCATGGCCGGTCACTTCGCGTGCGATCTCATTGGCAAAGCATTTGGCGAGCGAGGATTCGAGCATCGAAGGAAGGCCCATCTGCGCGTTGGCCGCCGCGCGGTAGATCAGCAGGCGCGCGGCGTCGACGCGCATCTGCATCTCGGCGATGCGCAGCTGGACGGCCTGGAAGTCGATGATGGGCTTACCGAACTGCCGGCGTTCCTGGACATAGGCGAGCACCTCCTCGAGCGCGCCGGAAGCCTGGCCCAGCGCCATGGTCGCATTGCCGCAGCGCTCGAGATCGAAGGCCTCCATCAGCTGCTTGAAGCCGCCGGCGGGGACAACGATGTTGTCGAGGGGAACCGCGGCATTGTCGAAATGGATGTCGCTCGACGGAACGCCGCGGAAACCCATCAGACTCTCATTGGGGCCGTAGGTCATTCCCGGCGTGCCCTTGTCGACGAACACCGCGCCGATACCGTTTGCCCCCGGTGCATCGGAGAGCCGGCAATAGACGACATAGCCATCGGCATGGCCGCCGCCCGAACACCAGCGCTTGCTGCCGTTGAGGATGACGGCATCGGCCGTGATCTCGCCGCGCGCGCGCAGGTCGGTGAGCGCGCTGCCGGCGTCGGGCTCGGACATCGAGACCGCGACAATGGCTTCGCCACCGCAGACCTTGGGAATGATCCTCCGCTTCAGGGCCTCGGTGCCGAAATGCTCGATGGCACGCACCGGGCCGACACAGGATTCGAAGACCGGAAAGGCGACCGCCGAGGAAATCTTCGCGAACTCCTCCACGACGAGCAGTGCTTCGAGATTACCAAGGCCAAGCCCGCCATATTCGGGCGCGACGTTGATGCCGAGAAAGCCAAGCTCGGCATATCGCCGCACGAGCTCGCGCGAAGGAGGAATATTGCGCTCCTCCAGGTCGCGCGCGATCGTCGGGAGTTCGCGCTGGGCGAACTGCCTGGCGGTTTCCTGAAGTGCCTGTTGATCGGAGCTTAACGAGAAATCCATGGTCGATACCTTCGCGTGGGCTTGTTGCGGTTCACAGTCCGAGGAACGTGGCGGCGCGTTTGGCGCGGAAGGCGGCCACACCTTCCTTGAAGTCTTCGCTATCCGTACACGCCTGCTGCAAACGGGCTTCGAACGGCATGACCGCTTCGATCGGATGATCGGCCGAAAAACGTACTGCTGCCTTGGTGCGCGCCACCGCGAGGGGCGCCTTGACCGCAAGCTGCCTCGCGAGGGCAAGGCCTTGGTCGAGCAATAGCGCATCCGGGACGACGCGATTGGTGAGGCCGAGCGCCAGGCATCGTTCCGCCGAAATCCGTTCTCCGGCGATCATCATCTCGAAGGCGCGCTTGAAGCCAAGCGTTCGCACCAGATGCCAGGAGGCCCCTCCATCCGGAATCAGACCGATCGCCACAAATGCCTGGTAGAGGCAGGCGCTTTCGCCCATAACCGACAGGTCGCAGGCGAGCGCGAAGGACGACCCGATACCGGCGGCGGCCCCATTGATTGCACCGACCCATGGCTTGGCCGACCGCATGATCGCCAGCAGCATGGGGGTATATTCCTCGTTCAGCATCCGCTCGACCGAAGGGTCTTTCCGGTCCCTGTCGTTGAGATCGGCCCCGGCGCTGAAATTGCGTCCGCGGCCGGTCAGAACAACGGCTCTGACAGCCGTGTTTTCCTCTACCGCTCGAATGGCCTGCGACAGATCGCCGCGCAACGCCGTATTAAAGGCGTTCTGCGCATCGGGACGATCAAGGGTGACGATGGCCACGGCGTCCTGGATTTCGACCGACACGGTCTGCCCGGGTTCTTCAGGGAGCATCGGCAGATCCTCCCGTACCCACGCCTTTTGCGAGCGCCGCGACATCGCAGGGCGCGATCCCCATCGCCGCGAGCACCTGTGCCGTATGCTCGCCCGGGACCGGAGCACCGCGACGGACCCGCGATGGCGTCCGGCTGAAGCGCGGCGCGGGCACCGCCTGCACGACACCGTCGATCTCGACAAAGCATTCGCGCGCGACGTTGGCCGGATGCGCGGGCGCCTCCGACATGCGCAGGACGGGCGCGAAACAAGCGTCGGTTCCCTCCATGATACGGCACCATTCGTCTCGCGTCTTCGTGCGCACGGCAGCGGCTATGGCCTGCTTGAGTGCTGGCCATTGCGTCTTGTCGTGCTGGTCCGCAAAGTCACCGGGATCGAGACCCAGAAGGGTGATCATGGTCGCGTGGAATTGCGGCTCGATCGCCCCCAGGCTGATATAGCGGCCGTCGGCACATTCGTAGCAGTCGTAGAAATAGGCTCCGCCATCGAGGAGATTGGCTTCCCGCGCGCCGTCGTCCCATGCGCCGGCGGCGAGCATGCCCTGGAACATCCACATCTGCTGGATCGCGCCGTCGACCATCGCGCAATCCACGACCTGTCCCTTACCCGACCCGCGGGTCTCCAGAAGCGCAGCCAATATACCCACGACCAGGAGTGTGCCACCGCCCCCCATATCGCCGACGAGGTTGAGCGGCACCACCGGCCTCTCACCGGCACGCCCGATGGCATGCAGCGCGCCGGTGAGCGCGATATAGTTGATGTCATGCCCCGCCGCCATCGCTTGGGGTCCATGCTGGCCCCATCCGGTCATCCTGGCGAATACGAGCCTCGGATTGCGCGACAGGCATTCGTCGGGTCCGATGCCGAGCTTCTCGCAGGTGAGCGGCCGATAGGGGTCGATCAGCACGTCGGCGCTCTCGATCATCTGCAGCAGCGCACGAACCGCGCGCGGATCCTTGAGATCGAGCATAACCGACTTCTTGCCGCGCAGGCTCACATCCTTCGCGCGCCGTTCGCTCACGCTTGTCGAGCGCTCGATCCGGATCACCTCAGCGCCCATGTCGGCCAGCATCATGCCGGCCATGGGCGCGGGACCGATGCCGGCAAGCTCAATGACGGTATAGCCGTTGAGTGGGCTCATGGCGGGTTCCTGTCGATGACCTGTCACTTGGGCGGCATACGGATGCCGCCATCGAGACGGATGCATTCGGCGTTGAGATAGTCGCTTGCCACGATGAACGCGGCGGTCGCAGCGATCTCCTCCGCCTGGCCGAGCCGCTTGGGGAACAGCACCTGCTGTCCCAGCGCGTCGCGGGCGGCTTGGGGCAGCTTGGCGAGCAGCGGCGTATCGATCAGGCCCGGAACGATGGTGTTGACGCGAATGCCGTAGGAAGACAGATCCCGCGCCGCAGTCAGCGTCATGCCGACGATCGCCGCCTTGGACGCGCTGTAGGCGATCTGCCCGATTTGGCCGTCATAAGCCGCGACCGAGGCGGTATTGATGACGACCCCGCGCTGGCCGAACGCATCAGGCTCGTTTTTCGCCATCTGCTCGGCGGCAAGCCGGAGAACATTGAACGTGCCTACGAGATTGACGTCGATGACGCCGCGGAACTTGGCGAGGGGATAGACGCCATCCTTGCCGAGAATCCGCTGCGCCCCGCCGATGCCAGCGAAATTGCAACAGATGTCGATTCTTCCGAACTGGCCGACGACATCGCTGATCGCTGCCTGCACGCCTTCTTCTTCGGCGACGTTCACATTGCGGTAAAGCGCGCCTTCGCCCAGCGCCGCGGCCAGCGCGTTGCCGGCTTCGTCGTTGAGGTCGAAGATCGCCACTTTGGCGCCGGCCGCGTGAAATTTTTCGGCGGTCGCCCGCCCGAGCCCCGACGCGCCGCCAGTGATGATCGCGACCTTGTTTTCCAACTCCATGTCCTGCTCCTGAAATGTCGTGCTAGAAATTGCGGGTGTTGAACGGCACATAATTGTCCGAAAGGCACTGGCGGCTGATAATCAGCTTCATGATTTCGGAACTGCCGGCGTAGATCGTAGCGATGCGTGCATCGGTGAACTGGCGGCTGATGGGATATTCATCCATGTAGCCGGCACCGCCGTGAAGCTGCACGCCGAGATCGGCGGATTCCACCGCAAGCTCGCTCGTGGTCAGCTTGGCGCGCGCGGCGTCCTCGGTGGAGAGGACGCCGGCATTGAACGACCTGACGCACTGATCGACATAGATCTGCGCGATGTCGAGACGCGTGCGCATTTCGGCCATCTTGAACTGCGTGTTCTGCATATCCGACAGCGGCTGGCCGAAGACCTTGCGGTCCTTGACGAAATCCCTGGTCAGATCCCACGACAGCTGCGCGGTCGAAAGATAGCCCACCGACCCGATCAGCCGTTCCTCGGCAAGTCCGTGCATGAGATGCTTGAAGCCTTTGCCGACCTCGCCGAGCACATTCTCTTTGGGAACCTTCACGTCGTTGAAGTAGAGTTCCGCCGTATCCTGGGCCATCTTGCCCATCTTCTTGAGCTTGCGGCCGCGCTCGAAGCCTTCCATGCCGCGTTCGACCACGAACAGCGTCATGTTGTGACGCTCCTCGGGCCCTCCCGTTTTTGCGGCGACGATCACGACATCGGCATTGATGCCGTTGGATATATAGGTCTTCGCTCCGTTGAGGAGCCAGTGATCGCCCTTGTCCACAGCGCGGGTCTTGATGCCGGCAAGATCACTACCGGCGGCCGGTTCGGACATGGCAATCGCAAGAATTTTCCTACCGGCGACGAAATCGGGGAAGAAGCGGTCGATCAGCTCCTGGTTGCCGAACCGCGTGAAATAGGGTGCTGCAAGGCGCGAATGCAGCGTGCAATACCAGTCGCTTGTTCGGGCATAGGCATTTTCTTCGATGATGATCTGCTCAAAGCGAAAATCGCTGTCGCCGATGCCGCCATATTTCTCGTCCGGCCAGACCATCAGCAGGCCCTGCTCGCCGGCCTTCAGAAATGCGGCGCGATCGACAATCCCCTCTTCGCGCCAGGCTTCCATGTGCGGCACGATCTCGGCGGCCAGAAAGCGTCGATATGTCTCGCGGAACTGCTGATGTTCTTCCGTGAATTCGCGTGGCAGCATCTTTTGCCTCTCCCAATCTGCCGAGAATATCTGTTTGGCGGGCAGTATCGGCCAGTTGCCCTCCCCAACAACAGCCCTGGCTGACAAAAAAATGGGCTGCGGGCGACCGCGCGGCTCTCCAGCTGTCTGGGGAACATCGCATAAGAGCATCTTAAACAGGATTGCGACAAACGACAAGTATGGTATTTTGTCGCCGATTGATGATGCTGCAAAGGCGGCATGTTGGAGGATGACCTATGAATGCGATCACTCTGCCTCGCCCCGCCGGGCTCGATGTTCCGGCCGATCTGTGCCCCGGACGCGCCCTCGGCCGGACCGTCAATTATGAGGAAGCCATCAGCCGATTCGGCCGGGACGCGGTCGAGGTGATCGTGGAGGACTTCAAGACCGGCGACGAGCTGGGCTATGCGGCCTATAAGGCTCTGGTCGAGGGAGAGGGCGGAGCCGCCCGCGCCAAGGAAATTTTCGAGCAGGCGGTGAACCATGGAATCGGATCGGTGGACAATCCGCCAGCCGAGCTGATCGCGCTCTTCACGGATGTCGACAATCCCCCTTCATGGGTCGACTGGGATCAGCTTCATCGCGGGAGCATCGCCTACTGGCGGTCTGGTAAGCTGGTTGTCATGGCGTTGGCCTATGGTGCGATCGGAGCAGGCTTTCGCACCTATGGCGGATCCAGGCCCCTGGTGCTGAGCCGCCGTCTGATCGAGCGCAGCCAAGCCGGACAGCGCCTCGTCGAGACACTGCGCTGGGCGGCAAGCTCCTCCAAGCCCGACGGTATGCGCCGTAACGGCGACGGTTTCCGCATAACGATGAATGTGCGCTGGATCCATGCCGCGGTGCGCTACCATCTCTCGCGCAGCCCGCATTGGGACTGGGCGGACTGGGGAATGGTCGTCAGCAATACCGACTCCGTCTACACCATGGGCTGTCTGTTCTGCGAGGCGGTGGTGAACGCGCTCCGCAAGGTCGGCGTCGGCCTGAGCGCGCAGGAGATCGAAGACATCACCGCCCTATGGCGTTATATCGGGCATATCATGGGCATTCCCGAAGCAGCGAACTTCACCGATTGGCAGGACCTGCAAGCCAAGTCGGCACTGATCCGGCTGCTCGAGCATCCGGCGGACGAAGGGTGCCGCGCATTGATGAAGGCGTTGAGCGACTATATGTGCGAGGAGGAAATCGAGGGATATGAGGTTATTCCCGCATTCATCGCGAAGCACATGACCGTGAATCAGAAGAAGAGGCTCACCTATGGCCTGATGCGGGCCTGGGCCGGGGACGATATCTGCGAGCAGCTTGCGATACCCAATAACCGGCTGCGGTATCTCGTGCCGGCGGCGCGCCCCTTCGTCGCTCTGTTTGACCGGGCATCGCTCCTGACCGGGCGGAACGATGAGGAAAAGGCGTTGCGCGCGCTCGATGCCTTCGGGGCGGCGACCCGGCTGCGCAAGGGCGAGACGGAAGTTGCCGATCCGGAAGACGTCATCCACGGCATGAAGAAATTCGAATCCCGCGCGAAAGAGATTCTCGTCCACCCATGAGCCGGCAGATTACCACCCTTGTCGATCGATCGGTGCCCGAAACCTCCGGTAACGCCCCGGCGCTTCGGGCGCAGATGTGCGATCGGATCCTCCAGGCCGCATTGCCCGTAATCCAGCGCTTCACCGTCGCCAAATTCAGCATGGATGATGTCGCGCGGGCGGCGGGCATCGCGCGGCAGACCATCTACAAATATTTCCGCAGCAAGGATGCTCTCCTGGTCGGCGTCTATGTGCGTCATATCGAGCAGCTGCATCCCGACGCGATGCGCGAGGCTGTCGCCCGCGCGCCGTCCGCGGCTGTTCTCACCGACATCTTCATGGCACAGCTTCGCGCCGCCAGGTCGTTCCCGCTCTTCGATGAGGCCCTCGATCCCAGGGTCGCGCCCTATATGGCGGAACTCACCCTGAATTCTTCCGACCTCATCGCTACGCTGGAGGCGATCTGGATGCCGATCCTGGAGCGCTACCGCGATGCCGGAATCATACGTCCCGACCTGGAATTCCATGGCGCAGTGCGCTGGATTACCTATCAGCAATTCTGGCTACTAACGCATCCCAATGCGCTGGCCACCGACGATGCGCAACGTAGCGCCTATATCAGTGATTTCATGATTCCGGCGCTTCTCGCATGAGGCCAGCAGGCGACTGTGACCACCGCTTGCCCAACGACATGCCGTGTAAGTCAAGGTCGATGATTTTGTAATCGACAACGGTTGTTCCAACCTCCCTTGGTCGGCAGATCGACTTCAGATCGATAGCGCCACTCACTCGCTCTTTTGCAAAGCGACCGAAAGAATCGGCGGTGATCGACAGAAAGAGGAGAGGTTAAAATGCGCCACAATGTACGGATTGCGCTGCTCGCATCTGTGTTTTCGGTTTGCTGGAGCGGCTCGGCGGCGGCGCAGGACCAGGACGCCGGACACCCGGCCACCCCGGCAACCACTGCAGAAACCGATGGCGCAATAGCCGATATCATGGTGACCGCGCGGCGGCGCGACGAGAGCCTGTCACGCACCCCGGTCGCTGTCGCCGCAGTTTCCGGGGACACGCTCGCAAAGGCGAATATCGTTTCCGAATATGACCTGCGCCAGGCCACACCGGGGCTGCAGGTTCGCGGCGGCGTGTCGTCCAATCAGCTCTACTTCTCGCTGCGCGGGCAATCCCAGGATCCCTTCAGCAACAGCCGCCCGGGCGTCCTTCCTTATATCAATGAAGTGCAGATCGGCTCGCTCGCCGGGGCTTCGACTTTCTATGACCTGGCGTCGGTCCAGGTGCTCAAGGGGCCGCAAGGCACGCTGTTCGGCCGTAGTGCAACGGGCGGCGCCCTGCTCTATGCGACGCAGAAGCCGACGGACGAATTTGGTGGCTATGTCAGCGCGCTCTACGGCAACTATGATCAGTACAAGCTCGAAGGCGCGATCAACGCACCGCTATCAGCCGATCAAGTGATGCTGCGCGTGGCCGGCTTCTATCGCGGGCGTGACGGGTTCCAGCGCAACCTCCTGACCGGCGGCAGCGAAGGCGACCAGGAAAGCTATGGCTTCCGCCCCAGCCTCTCCATAAAGCTAGGTCCGAACATCACGAACGAACTCGTTGCCGATTACACGCATATCGACAGCGAGAATACCGAGGCGGTCATTTCCGGCCTGATGCCGTTCACGGGCACGGACGCACCCTTCATTCCCGCGCAGTTTCTCTATGCCGGCACCGCCAATCCGATCGCTGCCCTCACCGGCCAATGCACGCTCCAGGGTTTCGCCCAATTTCCCGGTGGCTGTCCGCCGGTCAATCCCATGGTCGCTTCCTTCTACAATGCCTATTTCGCCAATCCGGCGCATCCGGCTGGCGGAATCAGTCAGGTGCTCGCCGAACAAAACGCCCGCGGTCCCTTCAGGGTGGCGCAGGACGGCGCGAATTTCTATCGATCGCGCAATACGGTAGTCACCAACACCACGCGGTTCGATATCGCCGATGATATCGCGATCAAGAACATTATCGGTTACGTCAATATCAAGTCGAAGAATGCCACCGATTCCGATGGTACACCCTACGGCCTGTCGGTTACCGGATCGGAAGCCGCACCGCAGATAAGCGATATCGAGCAGTTCTCGGCGGAGATGCAGCTTCTCGGTAAAGCCCTCGAAGGGCGTCTCGAATATGTATTCGGCGGCTTTTACTCATATGAGTCTACCTATTTCGACCAGACCTCGACCTTCTTCGATGTCGTCTTCGGCGGCGTCCAGCAGCGCAACGCCACCAAGAACGCGAACCGTACCTATGCCGGATATGCCCAGGGCACCTACCATTTGGGAGAGAGCGGCATCGCGCTGACCGCCGGCGGACGCTATACGCGCGAAACCGCCGCCAAGCATGTCAAGCCGCAGGATTCCTTCCGAGTTGCGCTGGGCGATCCGGCCCCGGCCGGTTTCGACTATGACCAGAGCCGGACTTTCGAGAATTTCAGCTGGACCCTGGGCGTCCAGTATCAGGCGGACCCAAGCCTGCTGATCTATGCCAATAGCCGCAGGGCCTACAAAAGCGGCGGGTTCAACGCTGCCGTCGCTCCCATTGTCGGCAGCGCCCAGGTCGGCGGTGACAGCTATGACGCCGAGCGCGTGACAGATGCCGAGCTCGGCACCAAGTTCAATGGACGGATCGGCGGGCGGCCGGTTCGCGCCAGCCTTGCACTGTTCTACAACTGGATCGCGAACAGCCAGCGTGCGGGCTTCGCGCTCGTCAACAACGGCCCGGCAGCATTGACCGTCAATGTTCCCCAGGCGCGCACCTACGGAGCCGAGGTCGACGCGCAGGTCAAGCCGCTGCAGTGGCTCTCGCTTGGAGGCAGTTTCAACTACACTGAAGCGGAGTTCACCAACGGCAATGTGACCCTACTGGGCAGGCCTGTATTGTATGATCGCGTGCCCAACACGCCGAAATATAATGGATCGGCTTTTGCCGACGTGACCGTGCCCTTGGGCAGCAGCAACCTGGCGTTCACGCTGCATGGCGACGTCTATTACCAATCCGAAAGCTTTACCTCGCCCCGCTCGGCGAACTCGGCGGGCACGCGGATGGCTCCTTATACGCTCGCGAATTTCCGTGTCGGCGTGGAGGATGAAACCGCCGGCTGGTCGCTTACCGCAAACCTGAAGAACGCCTTCAACAAAGTCTATTATACCGGCGGGCTTCAGGTTGGCGAAATCTATCAGGTGAATACGCTGATCCCGGGAGATCCGCGCACCTATATGCTCGAGCTGCGCTATAAGTTCTGAGGAAGGACAAAACTTTGTCGTCCCGGGCGCGCGTTTCCCCATCGGCCTGAGACTCACGGCAAGGAATGGACGCATACGGACGAAAGAGTCCTCTTAATCAGCGGGTCCTAGGTTCGAGCCCTAGTGCGTCCACCACGATCACCCATAAATTCAAGCGGCGAGCGTTGCGGCGCGCCCCTCACCTCCCCTCCCCGCTTCGGTGGGAAAATGAGTTGCAGACCGCTACACCGGCAGGGCGGTAGTGAATTTCGTCATGGACAGGGCGAAGTGCGAGGCGGCCCCCGCAACCGAGGGGTGTCCCAGCAGGGTCATCATCAGGAAGCGGTTATAATCCGCGACATCCGCCACCACGACGCGCAGCAGATAGTCCCATTCCCCCGACATGGAGAAACATTCCACGATTTCCGGCCTGCCGTCGACGAACTGTTCGAAGGCGCGGCGGGCCTCCTGCGCGTGGCTGCGCATGCGGATGTTGCAAAGGACGTTGACCCCGCGCCCGACCTTTTCCGGATCGACCAGCCGGACCGTGCCAGCGAGGATGCCCGCCGCCTCCAGCGCCTTGATCCGGCGCCAGCAGGAGGCGCTGGAGGCCCCTACCCGCTCGCCCAGATCGGCATGGCTGAGCGTTGCATCCTCCTGCAAGGCCGCGATGATCTTTCGGTCGATCGTGTCGATCTGTCGATCCTGTTTCATGATCGGCAGGATATCATGCCAGGCATTTCATCCAAGCGCCTATTGGAATGATCCGCCCCCGGATGCTTTTGCCACAGCTGAATGCCCCAAATTGGCTTTCCTTTTCGGCCAGTCGAGCTATTCTGTCGACAGATCGCGTTGCGATGAGCGGGGTGAATAGATGATCGACCTTTCTCCCCAACCGCAAGACAAGGGCGGCGTTGCGAAAGTGCCGCCATCCGTCGCTCGCCCCGATCCGGTTCATCCGGAGCGGGGGAAGAAGGGCAATGGGCGGGTCCGCTGGAATTTTCCTCATGACGAAGCAGAAGTGGCGATCCAGCGGATATCGCGCTGGGCAGGGCCTGTTGCGCTTCTCCTGGCGCTTTGTTTGCTGGGCTGGTGGATAATTCGCTGATCCCGCTCATGATTCGGGGCGTGCAGGCCGGCCAGAGATCGATCCACGCTGCGGTTGCGGCACAGTGACTTTTCAGGTCGTCTCAAATCTGGGGCGGAACGTCCTTCAGGACAAACGGATCATCGGAAAAGCGGGTCCGCGCACCCCAGGCCCGATTGTAAGCCCTCCGCATTTATGTCCTGTTGCCATGCAGCATAAAACAAAAGGCTGCGGATGTCTGATGGTTAACGCGCTGCCTGCAGGCGGCACCCCGTTTGACGTCAAGACATAAAAAGGGTTGCAGATGTCGAAAATTGATCTGGCGATCGAAGGTGTTCCCAGTCGCCAGCCTGCCACGGCCGCGGGGCAACGGAATGCGCGGCTTTGGCTGTGCCTGTTGTTGCTTGTCGCCGATCTGGTCGCGCTTGCTACAGGCTTTGCCTTCGGGTTGCGCGCGGCCGGCATGCCATGGCTGTCGGACGGGCAATGGCAGGCCCTGACGGGCGGCATGATCGTCTATGCGGTCCTGGCCTTCCACAATCAGGCCTATAATCCCCATTGCCTGACCCGCATGACGCAGTCCTGCCGCAGCGCGACCATGGCGTTCGCAGGTACATTACTGATCTTCCTGCTCGTACTGTTCTCTCTGAAGGCGACGGGACAATTGTCACGCCTGGGGATTTCGGGCGGAATCTTGTGCAGCGCGACTTTGCTCGTGCTGCAACGGTTGATGATCGTGCAGACGGTTCGCCGGAACTTTCCCGATGGGCTGTTCGCGCAGTTGCTGATCATCGACGACGGCGCCATTCCCCGCGACGTCAGTGGCATGGTGATCGTGGATGCAGGAGCCATCGGGCTTCGGGCGGATCTGGACGATCCCTATATGCTGCATCGGCTGGGGACGCTGCTGCGCGATTATGATCGCGCCGTCATCTCCTGCCCGGCGGAACGCAAGGCCGACTGGGCGCAAATGCTGAAAGGCGGCAATATATTGGGTGAGATCATCGTGCCGGAACTGGACCCGATGGCGCCGCTCGCCGTGCAGACCTATCGCGGGACGCCGACCCTGGTGGTGTCGCGGGGCCCGCTGAACCTGGCCAACCGGGCGAAGAAGCGGCTGCTGGACATCGCCCTGACGGTTCCGGTGCTGATCGCGCTGGCCCCGCTGATGGCGGTGGTGGCGATCCTGATCAAGCTGGACTCGCCGGGACCGATCTTTTTCCGGCAGGAAAGGATCGGGCGCGGCAACATGCTGTTCCATATCCTGAAATTCCGCAGCATGAAGGTGGAGCAATGCGACGCCGCGGGGGCCACATCCACCCAGCGGGACGACAACCGGATCACGCGGATCGGCGCCTTCATCCGCAAGACCAGCATCGATGAACTGCCGCAACTGATCAACGTCCTGCTGGGCGAGATGAGCCTGGTCGGGCCACGCCCCCATGCACTGGGTTCGACGGCGGAGGAGCAGCTCTTCTGGCAGGTCGACCGCCAATATTGGCATCGCCATGCGTTGAAGCCGGGAATTACCGGGCTGGCGCAAATCCGCGGCTTTCGCGGCGCGACGGAAACGCGGCGGGATATATTGAACCGTGTCGAGGCCGATCTGGAATATCTGCACGGATGGAGCCTGATGCGGGATATCGCGATCCTGTTCGGGACGCTCAACGTGCTGGTGCATAGAAATGCTTATTGAGGCTGGCGCCGATGTCGGTGCGTATTTCCACCGCCCCGACCGTCGATGGAAGGACTTGGGAAAGGACGACTCGGAAGGGCCGCTAACACTCCGAGGAAGAAAAAAGGTTCCCCGCTGAAAACCAAATTTGCGATGAACCGTTGATTTCCGATGGCCGGCCGCACAATTCGGCGCATATTCGCCGTCATATGCGACAAACAGAGGCCCGCGGCCCCCTCGCCCCAACTATTTGTTAACCGCAAAATCGGATATTAGCGTCGTTCACAAATCGGGCGGCGGGAATATCGACGTGGCGGAAGAATTTGCAGCAGTTGCAGGCGCACCTTCGTTAATCGAAACGGCGGAAACCCGTCGTGACGTTCCGGCCTATGCCGGGTCCGTCACCATGGCCGATCGGGCCGAACGCGGTGTGCAGTTCGTCTCGCGCTGGGCGGGCATATTGGCCTTTGTCGGCGCGGTGGCGGCGATTGCCTGGCTGATCGTCTGAGCGGAATCGCTCTACCTTAAGCTTTCTCTCAGATTAACGGCTTCAGGGCGCGGCAGGATGACCTGCCGCGCCCTCTTTTGCGATGAACTGAGTCGTTGTTTTGGCGCGACAAGCTGTTTTTCAGGCAGTGGTGTTACGGCGAAATCCTACTAGCATGCCCTGATTGCTGCAATGCAATAAGGGTCGATAAGATTGATAATATGCAATGAACCGCGCTTATGGGGCCGCTTTCGTGCGTCCTGCAAAGATGAATTCCAATGGTCGCGCGTCATGATGATCATGATGTTGGGCGGCGTATCAGTTGTCGTGACCACGCCTGACGTCCTTCATGCGCAGGAAAATAATGGCATGACGGGCCAAAAGCGAGTTCAGTCCGCCGATGAGCAAAAGCGCCTTCGGGAATATGGGCTTCACCTGACGGCTGGGCTTGATCTTTTGTATGACGACAATGTCTATCGTGTCGATGACAGGGTCGAAAATCCGAAAGACGATCTGATCGTCACGCCATCGCTGGAGGCGACTTACGGCATGCCCGTTGGACGCCACGACATCCTTCTGCGCGGCAAGATAGGCTATGACCGTTTCGTCTCCGAAAACCAGCGCAGCAAACTGCGGCTGGACACGGCGGCGAAGGCGAATATCCGCTTCGGCGCGACCTGCCTCATCACGCCTCATGCGGCCTATCGCCAGCAGCGGGCCGATTATGGCGACCTCAATTCGGCCACCGAAAACCTTCAGAAATTCGGCACTCTCGGCGCGGATTTCACTTGCGAGCGGCCGGGGCTGTTCCCGGTGGCGAGCTATGAGCGGAACACCACGCGCAACGCCGACCAGTTCGATTATGCCGACCAGACTAGCGACAGCTTCATGGGTGGCGTGGGCTATAGCAAGCCCAGCCTGGGTACGTTGACCGCCTATTATGAGCGGGTGAACAGCAAGCGCGACGCGCTGGGGATAGAGAACCGCATCAACAGCTATGGCCTGCGTTTCCAGCGGTCCGTCAGCCCGATCACGCAGATCGACGCCGATGTCCGCTGGCTGGACGTGAGCAGCGACAGCGCGGCGGTGGGCGAATATAACGGCCTGGGATGGAAGGTTGCGCTTTCGACCACCGCCATTCCGCGCCTGAAGCTGACCGCGATGACGGAGCGGGCCATCATCAACGACAGCCTGATCGCGAGCGGTTTCGCGATAGACACCAGTTATCGCATCCAGGGCGAATTCTCGATCTCCGATCTGACATCCGCGGGACTTTATGCGGAGTGGGACCGGCGCAAGTTTCGGCAGGACGCGGCGCTTCGTCCCTATTCGATCACGGCTGATCGCAATCGTCGCTTTGGCGCACTGGTGACCAGGAAACTTTCGGACCGTTTCGATCTTTCGCTCGATGTCCAGCATTATATCCGCAGAACCGATACCGGCGTCTCCAACTATAGCGGCACGCAAGTGACGTTGGGTACGGCCCTGCATTTTTGATCCTCACAATTTTGGGAGCCAATGGCTGTGAAAGCTGCAACTCTCTTCAAAAGTCTGTCCGCCCTGCTGATGATTGCAGGCCCGGTGGCCGCGACTGCACAGAATGCCGCGGGCGCCGCCTCGACGACTGGCTATCAACTCGGTCCGAACGATGAACTGAAGATATCCGTCTTCGGTCAGCCCGACCTGTCGACCACCACCCGCATCAAGGAGGACGGCACCGTCGTCCTGGCGCTGGTCGGTCCCATGCCGGCAAAGGGCAAGACGACATCGCAACTCGCGCAGGATATAGAGGCGGGTTATGCCAGCGGCGGTTACCTCACCAAACCATCCGTCAGCGTGGAAGTCAGTAATTATGTCAGCCGTTTCGTCACGGTCCTGGGCAATGTGCCGGAGGCGGGCAATTATCCGCTCGACCGCGACTATACGGTGGCGTCGATGCTCGCCAAGGCGGGCGGGTCGACCAAGGATGGCGCCAACGCCGTCATCCTGACCCCCGCAGACGGCAGCGGACCGGTGCGCATTTCGCTGGCCGACATGGCGGCGGGCGCGATGCGGCCGCTGAAGGCGGGCGACACGCTGTTCGTGCCGCCGGCGGAGAAAGTCTATGTCTACGGCCAGGTCCAGCAGCCCGGCGCCTTTTCCTATGTGCCGGGGCAAAGCTTCCGGCAGGCATTGGCGCTGGCTGGCGGACCGACGCTGGCGGGTTCGACCAAAAGGATAAAAGTCCGGCGGGAGGGGAAGGAAATACAGGCCAATCTGGACGATCCGGTGAAGCCTGAAGATGTCCTCATCATCCGGGAGAAGCTCTTTTGACGACACTCGATCAAGGCTTCACGCAGCAACGATCCGGACTTTTCGACCGGTTCCTGTCCCTGACGCGAAGCAATGAGAAGCGCAACGAGCGCGTCATTCCCGACGAAGTGCCGCTCTATCTCGACACGCCGGTTCTGCCGGGTTTTCGGCAGGAAGCAGCCGAAAGCCCGGCGCCCCGTCCGCTGTCGATGAGCGCCATGGCTGCGCCGGTCAAGCCGATCAGCCTGCGTCGCGACAGTATCTATGCCGCCTTCAACACCGCCATGCCGGTGACGGACCGCCACGGGCTGGCCGGGCGCAACAGCGAGTTGGAAAAGCTGGTCGAGGCGATCGTCGTGCAGCGCAAGCATGCGGTGATCTTCGGCACGCGGGGGTCGGGCAAGACCTCCCTCGCCCGCGTGTTCGGCGATCTGGCGGATGAGGCGGGCTGCATCGCCCTCTATGCCTCCGCCAATGGAGAGGCGGATTTCGATTCCCTCTTCCGCCCCTTCCTGACCGAATTGCCGATGAGCGGCGCGGGGCAGGAACGGGCGCGCAAAATGATCAGCGAGCCGCTGGACGTGTCCCGCCTGTCCGCCCTGCTGGTGGAGGAGGTGCGGGAACGCTCCATTCTGATCATCGACGAATATGACCGGGTGCAGTCCGAAACCGCCAAGCAGGACGTGGCGACGCTGCTGAAACTGCTGACCGACATCCATTCGCCGGTGCAGGTCGTGCTGGTCGGCATCGCCAGCGACATAGACGGGCTGATCGCGGCCCATCCCTCGCTGCGCCGCCACCTCGCGCCGCAACGGGTTGCGCCGATCCCCAAGCCGGAACTGGAGCGGTTGTTGCTGAGCTGCGCCAATAATGCGCGCCTCGCCATCGATGACGACGCGCTGGACATGCTGGCGAGCGCGGCCATGGGGTCGCCCTATCATGCCCGGCTGTTCGGCATGCAGGCGGCGCTGGTGACGGAAGCCGCCGGGCGCGACCGCATGACCCTTTCCGATATCGAGCAGGGGCTGGCCTCCGCGCTGGAGGATTGGGAGGAGATGAGCGGCCAGACCCATGCGTTGTTCCGGCGCATCCTGTGGGAGGCCGGATCGTCGCGCCGGATGATTGCGTTGTCCGCCATAGTGGCATCGCAAATGTCGGCGATCAGCTACGAACGGCTGGTGAATCTGGGCCGTGACGTGCTGGGCGGCGGGTCGATCAACGAAAGCCAGGCGCGCGACGCCATGGCGCGGCTGCAACCCGCCCTGGTCGCGACCCCCAATGGCGAACTGTGGATGTTCGAAGATACGCTGGCGCCGCAGTTCCTGCTGCTGATGGCGAAGCAGCCGGTGCAGATCGCACCGCCTGTCCAGACGCCCGCGGAGGAAATGCGCGCCCTGCTCAAGGGAGTGGACGGGTTATGAGCATGAACCCCATCGATTTGCTGGCCTCGCTTCAGGCGCGCTGGCGCACGGCGGCGATGATCGGGGGCATATTGTTCCTGGTTGTAGCGATCGCCGCCTTCCTCCAGCCACGGCTCTATATGGGCACGGCGTCGCTGCTGCTGGACCTGTCGCAGACGGACCCGACCGACACCAATGCGGCGCAGGGAACGAAGCCGGACACGGACTCCATCCTGGGCACCCAGACGGACATCATCCGCAGCGCCAAGGTGTTGAACGCCGTCGCCAGGGAAGCGGGCTTCGTCGACGCCATGCCGGTGGATATGCCGGCCGATGCACGGCTGCAAAATGCCGCCGCCATGGTGGGCAAGAACATGACCGTCACCACCGGGCGGCAGAGCAACGTGCTCCAGATCCAATATCTGTCGCCAGATCCGCAGGTCGCGGCGAAGGTCGCCAATCTGATCGCCAAAATCTACATGCGGGAACAGGTGGAATTGCGCGCGTCCCCGGCACGCGGTTCAGCCAAATGGTTCGACGAGCAGACGCAGGAAGTGCGCCGCCGCTATGAACTGGCGCAGAAGAAGCTGTCGGATTTCCAGCGGGCGCACGACATTATCGGCATCAACCGCATGGACCTTGAGGCGGAGAAGCTCAAGAACATGTCCTATCAGTTGACGCAGGCGCAGGCGGAAGCCGCCGCTGCCCGGTCGAAGGCTGGCGCGGGTTCGGTGTCCGATATCGAAGGGTCGCTGATCGTCCAGAATTTGCAGCAGCAGGTGGCCGAACAATCGGCCAGGGTTTCCGAACTGCAAAAGACGCTTGGCCCCAATCATCCGACCATGGCGGCGGCAAGCGCGCAATTGTCGGAGCTTCAGTCGAAGCTGGCGGCAGCGCGGTCCAGCCAGGCCGGGGCGGTCAGCGCCAACAGCGTGGCGGCCAACCGTCGCGAAGGCGATCTCAAATCCAATATGGCGGGCCAGGAAGACCGCATGATCCGCATGTCCGACGTGCAGGACCAGTTGATGGTCCTCCAGCGCGACGTCGACGCGGCCCGGCAAACCTACGACACGGTGCGCCAGCGTTTCAACGAGGCGGTTCTGAAGAGCCAGATATCCCAGCCCAACGCCAGCCCGCTGGACGAGGCGACGGTGCCCCTGCTGCCCGCCAAGCCCAATATCATGCTCTGGCTGATCGGCGGGATCGCGCTGGGTCTGGTCGGCGGCACCGCTGCCGTCATCCTCATGGAAATCATCCATCCCCGCGTTCGCTCGGCCGCTGGCGTGGCCCGCGCGACCGAAGTGGACGTTATCACCGAACTGACGCCGGTCCCCGTTCGCCAGGCGAAGTTCTTCAAGCAGCAGGAGGCCGCATGAGACTGCGTTCCACGGCGGGCGCCCCGCCTCAACTCGCGTCGGGCGGCATCGGAGGCGGCGGCGCGAGCACGCTGCGCCCCCGCGCCCGCGACAGCCATAATTTCGCTCGGCTCGCGGTGGAGCATGGCTTTCTGGCCGAAGCCGATGTGCACAAGGTAGAGGCCCATGCCCGCTCGCAAGGTCTGGCGCTGCATGACGCGGCGGTAGATCTGGGGCTGTTGAACCCGGAGGATGCGGGGATACTCGCGGCCCTGCAGGGCGGCTTCGCCTTGCTGCAGGAGGGCGACCAGCGGGTCGATCCGCTGGTGGTCGCCGCTTTCGACCCCGCCAATGCCTATGCCGCCAAGGTGCGGACGATCCGCGCCAAGATGCGCGCCGTGGCCAAGGAAGGCGATCCCGCATCCCTGCGGCTGGCGGTGCTGGCCATAGAGGCGGGCGACGAAGCGGCGATCATGGCCGCCAATCTGGCGGTCGTGCTGGCGCAGATGGATGGGCAGACGATGCTGATCGACGTCGACATGGGGCGGCCATCGCTGGACCGGCTGTTCCGCATCGCCAACAAGGCCGGCCTTGCCGAACAATTGATGGGCAGCGCGGCGTTGCTGCCCGCCGCCAAAACGGCGGTGGAGGGATTGTGGCTGATGACGGCGGGCCGGGCTTCCGGCAGCGCGGCGAGCCTCATCACCCGCGGCCCGCTGGCTGAAACGGCCAATGGCTGGGGGCTGCGCGACACGTCGATGCTGTTCTACCTGGCCGAGCGCAAGGGCGAGCAGACGCCCTATGGCAGCATATTGGCGGGCTTCGACGCGGTGGTCATCGTGGCGCGGCGCGGCGATACGGCGATTGCCGACATGCGGCGCGTGATCGACGATCTCGACCGCCATGGCGTGCCCATCGCCGGGACGGTGATCGCATGAGCGCCGAACAAGCGCTGGCGCGTCACCAGCCCCTGCCGTCGCCCGGCGTAGAGCATGAAGCGCCCGTCGCTCATGTCGGCGGCCTGCCCGTCTCCACCCTGTCGCTGGATGCGCTGATCGACAAGATGCTGGTCGAAGCGCCGCTTCGGCGAAGCTTGAACCATCCGCCCCAACTGATCTTCGACGCCAATGGGCAGGGCCTGTCGATGAATGCCAGCGACCCGGATTTCCGGGCCAATCTGGCGCAGGCGGACCTGATCCATGCCGATGGGCAGATCATCGTCATGGCGTCCCGCTGGTTCGGCGGGCCGCATATCGCCGACCGGTCCAGCACAACGGACATGTTCACCGACAGCCTGAAACGCGCGGCGGACGCGGGCGTGAGCTACTATCTGCTCGGTGCCGAGGAGAAAGTGAACTCCGCCTGCGCCACGGAAATATTGAGGCTGGCGCCCGGATTGCAACTGGCCGGACGCCGCAACGGATTCTGGAAGCCGGAAGAGGAGGACGCGGTGATCGACGCGATCAATGCGGCCGCGCCCGACGTCCTCTGGGTCGGCACCGGCAAGCCCCGCGAGCAGGCCTTTTGCGTGCGGAACCGGCACCGGATCAAGGCGGGGTGGATCGTCACCTGCGGCGGCCTGTTCAACTATATTACCGGCGATTATCCGCGTGCGCCCATGTGGATGCAGAAATCGGGTTTCGAATGGCTGCACCGGATGGCGACGCGGCCCAAGGAACTGGCCTGGCGCTATATCACCACCAATCCGCATGCGCTGTGGCTGATCTGGAAACACCGCCATGGCTGAGGCCCAGGCGGCTGAACACCCTCCGGTGACGGGCCGCGTCCAGCGGCTTGGCAGCCTGTTCAGCCGCTTTGGGCTGGCCAGCCTGTCGTCGGCCATCGTCTCTATCAGCCATTTGCTGGTCCAGATCTTCTCGATCCACCATCTGGGGACGGCGGCCATCGGCACGCTGGCCTTCCTGCTGGTGATCATCCAGTTCGGCTACAGCCTGTCCAATGCCTTGGTGTCTACGCCCTACACCATCGCGGTGAACCAGGGCGATGGGCAGGACGACGGGACGGAGAAGAAAAGCTTCGACTTCTTCTTCCCCGTCAATCTGATGCTGGCGGCCAGCCAGGGCCTGATCTGCGCGGCGATTGCATGGGCGACAGCCTCTCCCATGGCGGCTTTGCTGTTCGGGCTGGCGGGAACGCTGTCGCTGATCCGTTGGTTCGGGCGGTCCAACGCCTATGCACATCATACCCCGGCGCGGGCCGCCCGGTCGGACATAGCCTATGCCGGCACGATCCTGGCCGGGCTGCTGATCGCGATGCGGACGGGGGCGGACCTGCCCACCATCGGCGGCCTGCTGGTCGGCGCAAGCCTCGTGGGACTGCTGCCCTTCGGCATCACCTATCTGCGGCGGCATTTCGCCATGGGGCCGGGCCGCGCTATTGGCGCCTATCGCCCTGTGTGGAGGGAACAATCGGCCTGGACGCTGGTGGGCGTGCTGTCGACCGAAGCCACCTCCAACTCGCACAGCTATATCGTGACGCTGCTCGCCGGGCCGACCGCCTTCGCGCCGATTGCGGTGGGGATGTTGTTCTTCCGCCCCGTCAATGTCTGCATCACCGCCCTCACCCAGTTGGAGCGCCCCCGCATGACCCGCGCCGTCGCGCAGGGCGATCATGGCGCGGCGATCCGGTCGGAACGGCTGTTCATGGGCGCGCTCCTCATGCTGTGGCTGGCGACCTGCGCGGTGTCGGCGATCGCGCTCGGCTTCTTTCCGGGACTGATCCTGAAACCCACGCTGGACCACCAATTGGTCATGATCGCGGTGGGTCTTTGCGCCCTTCTCTCCCTCGTCCAGTGCGTGCAGACGCCGATGAGCGTCATGACGCAGGCCCGGCGCGCCTTCCGCCCGCTCGCCGCGCAGAGCATGCGCAGTTGCGTCGTCGGCCTGATCGCCGTGACGCTGCTGGTGCTGGGCGCCCCGCCCGTCTTTTCCGTCGGCGGCGTCGTGCTGTCCCAACTCGTCATGATGCTGGGCATCTGGCGGCTCGACCGCCAATGGCGGCGCGACCGGCGGGAGGCCGCCTGACCATGGCGACAAGCTGGCATCGCGGCGGATTCGCTGCCCCGGCCACCGGGGCGGACAGCGGCAGTTCAAAGCTCGTCTGGGTGGCGCAGGTCTTCTACTTCGTCTTCCTGATGATGGTCTTCATCGGGCAGCAGCCTTTCGCGTCGCGCACGCAGGAAGAACTGGTGGCGATGGCCGAAGCCAATGACGGATCGGACCTTTTCAAACAGGCCCTGTTCATTGGCTTCGCCCTGCTGCTGACCGCCGTGCAGGTGATGCGGAAGGAGCCGCTGAAATACCGGTTCACCTTCTGGCCGCTGGCGATCATGCTGGTCTGGTTCTTCATCACCTGCACCTGGGGCGTCGCGCCGTTCGTGTCCTTCAAGCGGGCGATGCAGCAGTTGATCGTGATCTACATCACCTTCTGCGCTCTGTCGCTGATCGGGCCGGAACGGCTGTTCAATTCCCTGCGCGCCGCGCTGATCGTGTCGCTGATCATCTGCTGGGTGTCGTTGCCGCTGACGCCCGCGGCGGTCCACCCGCCCACGGAAAGCGACAAGGCGTTGATCGGGGCGTGGCGCGGTTTCTTCTTCCACAAGAATATCGCCGGGGCCGTCATGGCGCTGTGCTTCATCGTCTGCGGCAATAGCTGGATCGACAAGCGCAAATGGTATTACATCCTGTTCGCGATCCTGGCCTTCGTCTTCGTGATAGGGACCAAGAGCAAGACTTCGCTCGCCCTGTGCGTCGGCATGCTGGCGATCAGCAACATCTATCGCGCATTGAGCGACAATACCCAGAAACGCGCGATATTGCTGTTGATGCTGGGTTTCGGCATGGTCGGGTTCCTGGGCCTCTACATCGCCTATCAACCGGCCATAGAAAGGCTGTTCGCCGACCCCACATCCTTCACCGGGCGCGTGTCGATCTGGCGGGTGCCGCTGGATTATCTGGCGGACCACCCCTATCTGGGCGCGGGTTTCGGGGGATTTTGGCAAGTGGGCGCCAACAGCCCCGCCTTCGACTATCTGAACCAGCAATTCCAGATGCTGACGGCGCATTCGCATGACGGCTATCTGGAAATCTGGGTGACGACCGGACCGCTGGGCCTGGTCCTGCTGCTGATCAGCTTCCTGGTCCTGCCCGCCTACTGGTTCCTGACCGGCTCCACCAGGGAGAACCAGGCGCTGATGGTCCCGGCCTTCGCGATCTGGGTCTTCGTCATGTACCAGAATCTGCTGGAAACCAGCTTCTTCGACAAGGATCGCCAGGTCTGGGTGATCTTCCTCGCAGCGGTCGCGACCGCGCATGCAACCTTCAAGGCCAAGCCGCGCCCGATCTGGAGCCGGCGGCATCTGAAACAGGCGGAGACCGTGAATGGCTAGGATCATCGTCTGCATCGCAACGTGCAACCGGCCGCAGGGTTTGCGGCGGACGTTGGAGTCCCTCGCCGCGCAGCAGACGCGGCACGATCTGGACATATTGGTGGCCGACAATGACGCGGACCGGCAGGAAGGCATGGCGGTTGTCGAGCGGCTGGCGGCGCAGGGCTATCGCTGGCCGATAGAGGCGCTGCTGGTGGCGGAGCGCGGCATTCCGCTGGTGCGCAACGCGCTGGTCGCCGCCGCGCTGGCCCGGCCCGGCGTGACCCATGTCGCCATGCTGGACGATGACGAGTCCGCCTCCCCCGGCTGGATCGACGCCATGATGGACACGGCGCTTCGTCATCAGGCCGATGTGGTCGGCGGCGCAGTGCTGCGGGAGATGGACAGCGCCATCGCGCCATGGGCCGCCCGCCATCCCCTGCTCGCCCCCAAGCGGCGTGGACAGTCGGGGCCGGTCGCGCTGGTCGACAGTACCGCCAATGTGCTGATGACGGCGGCGGCCCTCCGCGCCATGGGGGATCGTCCGTTCGACGAGCGGATGGCGTTGACCGGCGGGTCGGACAAGCAGCTCTTCACCCGCATGCGGCGCAAGGGCTTCCGCTTCGCCTGGTCGGAGGAGGCGGTCGTCACCGAATTGATCCCGGCCAGCCGCGTCACCGCCAAGTGGCTGCTGATGCGCGGCTATCGCGTCGGCATGACCGACATGATGGTGGAGCGTTTCCACAAGGGCCGCCTGCGTACCCTGCTGAGCGAAGCGCCGCGCATCGTCGCGGGCTTCCTGGTCGGTTCGCTGGGCGCGGTCACGACGCTCGACCGGGGCAAGCGGGTCGAGCGCCTGGGCAAGCTTTACCGCGCCGCCGGCAAGATCGCCGGTCTCGCGGGCGTTCATTATGAAGAATATCGAAAGGTGCATGGCGCATGAGCGATGCCGCTCCCCTGAACAGGCAGCCCTTTTTCTCCGTCGTCATCCCGCTCTACAACCGGGCGGATATCGTCGGTGCCACCATCCGCTCCGTCCTGGCGCAGGACTGGCAGGATTTCGAGATCGTCGTCGTCGATGACGGTTCCCGCGACAATCCCGGCCCGGCCATCGACGCCATAGGCGACCCCCGCGTCCGCTATATCAGGCAGGACAATGCGGGCGGCGGCGCGGCGCGCAACCGGGGCATATTGGCGGCGGAAGGACGCTATATCGCCTTCCTCGATTCCGACGACCTGTTCCTGCCGGGCAAGCTTTCCATCATGGCGAAGGCGCTGGCCGGGGACGACGGCAGCACCGTGCTCTATTCCCGCATGAAGGTGGACCGGGGCGTCGACCGCTATTGGATACGCCCGGATCGCGGCATTCGCGAGGGTGAGGATGTGGGCGAATATCTGTTCTGCGCCAATCAGTTCATGCAGACCAGCACCATGATCGTGCCCACGGCGATGGCGCAGGAGGTTCTCTTCGACCCGGCCCTGAAAAAGGGGCAGGATCTCGACTTCTGCGTCCGGCTTCAGGGCGCGGGGGCGCGGTTCCGGATGATCGACCAGCCGCTGACGGTGTGGCTGGACGCGACGGAGGCGGGACGGACTTCCTATGTGAAGGGCTATGAGACCTCGCTCGACTGGCTCGACCGGTGCGGCCATATGCTGACCAACCGGGCGCGGCGGGGCTATCGCGCCACGGTGCTGGCCTATCATATGGCCCCGATCAAACCGGTCGTCGCGATCAAGGATCTGGCCGTCGGCATGGTGGCGGGCGGCGTTCCGCCCCGCGTGATCGCCCGGCAGGTGCTGCGTTCCTACCTGCCCAAGCCGCTTTACAGATCGCTGGTCAACGGTTTCGTCCTGCGGTTCGGCAAGGCGGAAGCGGCCCATGGCGGAGCAGGTTCGTGATGACCGCATGGCAACCTCCTTCCAGCTTGCGGGCTACCGCCGCCACGCCTCTTTTTTCCGTGGTGATCCCGACCTATCAGCGGCGCGACGCTGTGGTGGCGGCAGTCATGTCCGCGCTGGAACAGACCATCGCGATCATAGAGGTGATCGTGGTGGTCGACGGATCGACCGACGGGACGGAGGTTGCGCTGGGCGCGATCAACGACCCGCGCCTGAAGATCATCGTCCAGGAAAATCGCGGCGCGGCGGCCGCCCGGAACAAGGGCATAGACCATGCGCGGGGGCGCTATATCGCCTTCCTCGATTGCGACGACCGTTTCCTGCCGCATCATCTGGCCGACCTGCTGCCGCTGGTGCAGGAAAGTGAGGATGTGGTCGCCTATGGCCAGGTGCTGGCCGACCGGGGCGAAGGGCGCAATTTCCTGAAGCCCCCCCGCGCCATCGCCAGCGGCGAGACGATGGACCGCTATCTGATGTGCGACCGGGGCTTCATCCAGACCAGCAGCATGGCGCTGGGCCGGGGGCTGGCGAAGCGGGTGCGCTATCGGGAGGATGTGAAATTCGGCGACGATACCGATTTCGCGATGCGCCTGTCGCTCGCCGGTGCGCGCTTCGTGATGACGGAACGGCCCGGCACGATCTGGGCCGACCGGGATTCCGACGACCGGCTTTCGCAGGTGCGCGGCAGCATCGGCAGCCTGACCTGGCTCCGGGATCTGCGCCCGCATATCAGCCCCCGCGCCTTTTCCGCCTATATGGGCTGGCATGCCGCGAAGAGCATCTGGCCGACCAGCAGGCGGCAGGCGATGCGCTATTATCTGGGCGCGGTCTGCCGGGGCGCCTTCGGACCACGGCTGGCGGCGACGGTGCTGTTGCAGATCGTCATGCCCGATCCCGTCTACCGCCGCATTTCCGACCGCTGGATCGATTTTTCCCATATGCTGGCGGGCAAGGGGCAACGGCTGTGAAGCGGCGCGAATTCCTGGCCGGGGCATTGGCGCTGGGCGCCTGTTCGCCCGTGCCGTCCAGCCGGGCGGAGGCGCGTATCTCATCCGAGGGTCTTGCCGCCCATGCCCGCCGGTCTGGCCGCAATTTCGGCGCGGCGATCAAGTCCCGGCAATTGCGCGAAGACCCCGATTTCACCGCCGCCGTCGCCCGCGAATGCGACATGGTGGTCCAGGAATATGAACTGAAGCGCGGCACCACCGAGCCCAAGCCCGGCAAATATGATTTCAGTGGCGCCGACCAGATCATCGCCTTCGCGCAGAAGCATGGAATGGGCGCCAGGGGCCATGCGCTGGTCTGGTATGCGGCCCAGCCCAAATGGCTGGAACCGGCGCTGAAAATCGCCGACAAGGCGGGGCGCGAAAAGCTGATGACCAGCTATATCGACGTCGCCATGCCCCGCTATGCCGGCAGGATCGGCGAATGGGACGTGGTCAACGAAGCCGTCGAACCCAAGGAAGGCCGTGCCGACGGCATGCGCGCCAACAGCATGTGGATGCAGGCGCTGGGTGAGGATTATATCGACATCGCCTTCCACCATGCACGGGCGACGGACCCCAAGGCGACGCTGTTCCTGACCGATTTCGGGCTGGAGCATGACTCCCCCCGGTGCGAGCGGCGGCGGACGGCGATGCTGAAACTGCTCGACCGGTTGATGGCGCGGAAAGTGCCGGTCGACGCGGTCGGCATCCAGGGCCATTTGAAACCTTATAATGAGCGGTTCGACCAGGCGCTTTTCGCCCGCTTCCTGAACGATCTGAGCGGTTATGGCCTGGCGCTGTCGGTGACGGAATTCGACGTCGCGGACAGGGGCGGACCACCCAGTCCCGACAAGCGCGACAGTGAAATCGCCGCCGTGGCCAAGGCGTTTCTGGACGTGGCGCTGGACAATCCGGCGATGCGCTCCGTCCTCTGCTGGGGCCTGTCGGACCGCTATAGCTGGCTGTCCAACTATCCCGATTACAAATGGCCCGATGGCCAGCTTTCCCGCGTGCTGCCGCTGGACGACGCCATGCGCCGCAAGCCGCTGTGGGACGCCATCGCCGCCGCATTCGACGCCGCACCGCCCATGGGGAGAAGCCGCGCATGAGAATTTCCTCCCTCACCGGCCTGCGCGGCGTCGCGGCTGTTTCAGTGCTGCTGTACCATATTCCGCATAATCCGGCGTTCGAAGCCTTTCGGATGCCGCTTTTCTCGCGGGCCTATCTGGCGGTCGATCTATTCTTCATCCTGAGCGGCTTCGTCATTTCCTTTGGTTATCACGACCGGGTGGTGAACCATCCGGGGCGGGCGAGCTATGTCGACTTCCTGTTCAACCGCATGGCGCGGGTGTGGCCGCTGCACCTGATCGTGACTTTGGTGTTCATGGCGCGGATCATCCTGAACGTGTCGGGCAATCAGGCCATCGACCTCAACCTGCCCAATGTCGCCACCAATTTGCTGATGATACAAAGCTGGGGCTGGGGCACGGAGCCGATTGCGGGAAATAGCTGGTCTGTCAGCACGGAAGTCGCCGCCTATCTGATCTATCCGCTGATCGCGATCATCGCCTTTTCCCGATGGGCATGGTTGCAGGGCCTGCTGTGCGTAGGGATATTGGCGCTGGTCGCGGGGTCGGGCCTGGGCGCCAGCGGGCCGCTGGACGTCAATGACAGCGATACGGTTTGGACATTGGCGCGCTGCATTGCCGGTTTCTCGCTGGGCGTGCTCAGCTATCGCTGCGCGGAAAAACCGTGGTGCAGGCGGCTGATCGATCGGAGAGGCGGCTTCGCGGCCGTCTGCGGGCTGATCGCGCTGGCGCTGCTGCTGCCTGGAGAGGCTGACGTGCTGGCGGTGTGCCTGATGCCGCTGCTGGTGCTGAGCTGCTATTATAACGGCGCGGCGGCGCGGGCGGTCATGGCCAATCCGGTCAGCTTTCATCTGGGCCTCATCAGCTATTCCATCTACCTCTGGCATCCGCTGGTGCGCGACGTGTTCGCGCGCGGCATGGGGGTCGCGCACAGGCATGGGATCACCGGTTTCGACGGGCTGATCATCGCCGCCATGCTGGTGGCGACGTGGCTCCTCTGCTGGGCGAGCTATGCGCTGGTCGAGGTGCGCGGGCACCAATTCATCAAATGGCTCCAGCGTGGCGGCCGCAACCGCAAGCCCGCCGTGGAGGCAGCCGCCTGATGCCTGCCGTCTGGATCGCCATTCCAACCTTCCGCCGCCCCGCGCAGCTTCG
The DNA here is from genome assembly GCF_026427355.1 of Sphingobium sp. JS3065. Lineage (NCBI taxonomy): Bacteria > Pseudomonadati > Pseudomonadota > Alphaproteobacteria > Sphingomonadales > Sphingobiaceae > Sphingobium > Sphingobium sp. JS3065. The sequence goes on along the minus strand of NZ_CP102664.1, from coordinate 827,589 downwards.
CCATCTGCTGGAAACGCTGCCCGGCATAGCCGACCGCCATGACGTGATGGTGCTGGTGGCCGACAACGACCCCATCGGCCAGGAGGGGGCCGCCGTCGTCCGCACCCTGCTGACGGAGGGATACGGGCTGCCGGTGACGCTGCTGACAGTGGCGGAGCCAGGGCTTTGCGCGGTGCGCAACGCCATCGCCGTGGCCGCGCTGGACGATCCGGCGATGCGCTTCCTGGCCATGATCGACGATGATGAATGGCCGCAGCCGGGCTGGCTGGATGCGTTGCTGATCTGTCAGGCGCAGGTCGGCGCGGATGTCGTCGCCGGGCCGGTGGACAGCCGTTTCGTAGGCCAGCCGCCGCGATGGGCACGGGAAACATTGGTGTTCCGGGCGGAGGATCGGCCATGGGGCGCCACCGGCATGCTGTGGGCCAGCAACAATCTGCTGGTCAGCCGCCGCGCCTTCGCGATGATCGCCGCGCCCTTCTTCGATCCGCGCTTCAACCACAGCGGCGGGGAGGATCTGGATTTCCTGGCCCGGCTGCGCGATGCGGGGGCGCGTTTCGGCTGGTCGCCCGATGCGCGGGTCAGCGAATGGGTGCCAGCGGAACGCGCGCGCCTTTCCTGGGTGCTGAAACGCATGTGGCGCATCGGCTGCACGGAGACGATGGCGCGGCGCAGGGTCCTGCCCGGCCGGATCGGCACGGCGAAACTGCTGGTCCGATCCATCGCCATATTGGCATTGCGGACGGCCGGGCTGGCCGCCCTGCTGCTGCCCGGCGCGCGCCGCGTCGACATCGCCGGGCAGTGGGTGAAAAGCTGGGGGCGCCTCTATGCCCTCGCGGGAGGCGCCCAGAGCCATTATGGCGCGCGGTAGATTTCGAAGCTCTTGATGATCATGTCGCCAGAACCATCGTCATAGGCGCTGTTGGTCTTCACCGCGACGTCCATGATCGGATAGAATCGGAAACCCCTGAACGGATTGACCGACTGATAGGTTTCCACGCCATCCACGAACCAGGTGATATAGTCGCGCTGGATATCCACGGCGAAACGATGGAAGCCCTGGCTATAGCCGCTGAGGCCATAGGCCTGCTGCGTCTGGATGGTGACGCCCCGCGCATCATATCGGGTGCTGTTGGCCCCGACATGGAGGGTATGGGCGACATGACGATCGAAATCCCAATAGCTTTGATAACCGAAGCCCTCATAGACATCGATTTCCGGCGGCCAGCCGCTGGTGGAAATCAGCCAGAAGGCAGGCCATGAACCGCGGCGATCGGGCATCCTGGCTTCCCACACATATTGGCCATAGCCGATCTGCGACGCCAGGAAGTTGCGCCCGTCCAGCACTGTCGCGCCATAATACCAGGTCCGCCCGCCATAGCTGATTGGCGTCTTGAGCTTCTGGCTGTGCAGCACCAGTCCGCTCGATCCCCAATAGACCGGGCCTTCGATGCCGGGGAAAATGCTGGAATCGAGGTACAGCCCGGTTTCGCCATTGGCGAGCTGCATCCGGCCATTGGCGAGCGAGGTCGCCCAGCGGTCCCACCCGCCATCGGGCGAGCGTTTGTGCGTTTCCTTGCGGAGTTCGAATTGAAGCGTGCCGGTCGCCGCGAAGGTACGCGGCTGGCGGAAGGTACCGGTCGCCTTGGCGGTGGCCTGCGCGGCGCTGGACGCCGTGACGGTCGCCGTCGATTGTCCCTGGAGCCCGCCCCAAGGGACTTCACGCAGCTTGAGCTGGAACTGCTGTCCCTCGGTAGCGGCGATGACCGGCACTGCGACGGTCTGCACCAGCGGATCGCCCGGACGGAAGATCACGACCGTGTCGACGGTCTGGTAATTATAGCCGGAAATGGCGCGATAGGTGCCCGAGCCGTTGACCGTGGTGATCCGCGCAATCACCGTATTGGGCGTCGGCCGATCCAGCGTCACCGGCACATAGGCGACATTGGCCCCCGGCTGAAACGTGGCGTTGACCAGCGAAAGCGTCGCCTTTCCCGGCAGCTTCGTCCCATTGGCGAAGTCGAAGCTGGAAAAGTCCGAAGTCGTGCTCGCCGTCGTGGAACCACCGGTCGTCGATGTCGTTAATGTCGCACTCGCGCTGGTATATGACGGCGAAGTGTTGGTTGTCGTCGACATGCTATTGGATGTCGGCTCATTAGTGATGATCGTGGCAGCAGCAGCCGCGACGACGCACAGCACGGATATTCCGGCTCCAAAAATGGAGCCAGTCATTTTGACAGGCATATTTGCGACCCCCGAAGTTAACCCCAGTAGGGTCTCTCATGAAGGTTAACAAAAATTTCCCGTCAATATCGATTCGTCGCAATCTTTCTGAATTTGCGATGAACGGTTTCTTGTCTTGGCGAAACGATACAAGGAAAACGGCTCTTCTTTCAGAACCGGTATGATGGGAACTGAAATCAAGTTGAAGATTTGCGCTTCCCCCTCCGGCAAGTGGGAGGGGAAAGCGGCTGGCGGCTATTCCGCTGCCTGGACCAATTCTTCGAACTCTGGCGTCGCGCCGCGACCGACGCTGACATAAGAGAAGCCCGCGGCTTCCGCCACCTCCGGCCGGTATATGTTGCGCAGGTCGACCAGCCCGTCGCCGCTCATGATGCCCTTCAGGCGCGGCAGGTCGAGCGCCCGCAGCGCATCCCATTCGGTGACGATGACGACCGCCTCCGCCCCTTCGGCCGCGCTATAGGGGTTTTGGCAGAATTCGACGTTCGACAACAACGCGCGGGCAGCGTCCATACCCTCCGGATCATAGGCCCGCACCTGCGCGCCGCCGTCCTGCAAGGCCTGGATGATGGAGAGCGAGGGCGCATCGCGCATGTCGTCCGTATTGGGCTTGAAGGTCAGGCCCAGTACCGCGATCGTCTTGCCGCGCACGGAACCGTTGCACACGGCGACTACCTTGCGCGCCATCGCTCGCTTGCGGCTTTCGTTGATCGCCACGGTGGTTTCGATGAGGCGGATCGGCGCGCCCGCATCCTCCGCTGTCTTGACCAGCGCCAGCGTATCCTTCGGGAAGCAGGAGCCGCCATAGCCCGGCCCGGCATGAAGGAATTTCGAACCGATCCGGTTATCCAGGCCAATGCCCCGCGCCACCTGCTGAACGTCCGCGCCGACATTTTCGCACAGGTCGGCCATCTCGTTGATATAGGTGATCTTCATCGCCAGGAATGCGTTGGCGGCATATTTGATCAGTTCGCTGGTCCGCCGCCCGGTGAACTGGATCGGCGCCTGGTTGAGATAGAGCGGGCGATACACCTCCTCCATCACCGGGCGGGCGCGTTCGTCTTCAATGCCCACGACGATGCGGTCGGGGCGCTTGAAATCCTGGATCGCCGCGCCTTCGCGCAGGAATTCGGGGTTGGAGGCTACGGCGAACTGCGCATCGGGATTGGCTTCGCGGATGATGCGGTCGACCTCATCGCCTGTGCCGACCGGGACGGTGGACTTGGTGACGATGACGGTGAAGCCGCTCAGGTTGGATGCGATTTCCTGCGCGGCGGCATAGACATAGCTGAGGTCGGCATGACCGTCGCCCCGCCGGGCGGGCGTACCGACGGCAATGAACACCACCTCCGCTTGGGCGACCGATCCGGCCAGATCGGTGGTGAAGGTCAGCCGCCCCGCCTTCGCATTGCGGGCGATCAGGTCGGCCAGGCCCGGTTCATAGATCGGCACGCCACCGCCCTGGAGCAGTTCGATCTTGCGCGCATCCTTGTCCACGCAGATGACATCATGGCCGAAATCCGCGAGACACGCGCCAGAGACCAGGCCGACATAGCCCGATCCGGTCATAACGATCCGCATCTTCATTCTCCTTCTTCAAACAGCTTACCGCCAGCGGCCAACCGATGATCGAAGGGCGCAAAAGTCCGTTCCGGAAAACCGGATGCACGGACCCTCATCCTTCATCATGGGTTAGCCCCAGGCGACCCAGCCCGACGACCCCTTTATGCCGGAACAAGCCGGCTGTTGACGCAGCGCAGCATACCGCCGGGCGCAGCATGGATGCAACGCAGCCTGCCGCTTCCCAAACACATATGGGCGCGGATCAGAGGTTTAGCGGAGGAATGGAGAGGGGCGTCGGCGCGCCCGTGGGACAGAAATGCGCGGCATTGGGAAGCGCCTTCGCAGCGCCGTCAGATCCCCCCGGTCACCACCGGCCAGCCACCCTGCTCCAGCGCGGCGCTCAAATCGGCCACGCACCCGTCCAGCACAGCCGCATCGACCGAGCGGATCACGAAATTCGCCCCGGTCCTCCCCTCGCGAAAAAAGGGATAGCTGCCGATCTGGCACCCCTCATGCGCCCGTTCCGTCGCGCCGAGCAGGTCCGCGATCTCGCTTTCCGCCACCCAGCAGCCGATGGTGGCCGACAGCACCGGCAGACCGCCCTCCAGCTTTCCGGTCAGGCTGTCCAGCATCCCCGCGGTGATATGCGGCACGCCCGCCATGATGAAGATATTGCCGTGCCGAATGCCCGGAGCGCCCGACATCCGGTTCTCGATCAGGGTCGATCCGGCGGGCGCCCGCGCCATGCGCAGCCGCGCCTCGGTCAATCCCCCGCGCGACTCATAATAGCCCGACAGCATCGCCCGCGCCTCTGCATGGATCTCCACCTCCACGCCCAGCGCCGCGGCGATGGCGTCGACGGTGATGTCGTCATGAGTCGGCCCGATGCCGCCCGTCGTGAACAGATAATCGTTCCGCGCGCGCAGCGTGTTCACCGCTTCCACGATCGCGTCGCTGTCATCCGCGACCACCCGGACTTCGCGCAGGCGGATACCCTGCACGTTCAGCCAGGTCGCGATCTGGGACACATTCCTGTCCTGCGTCCTGCCCGAGAGAATCTCGTCGCCTATCACGATCAGCGCTGCGGTCCATATGCGGGTGGGGTCGGCCATGGGCTGGCCATAGCCTCTGCAGTGGGCCATGCCTAGCCGCCCCCTCGCATTATGCCGCATCCTTGCCTATAATCGCCTCCATGACCGAATATATGACGATGACGGCGGACGCGCCGATTTCCCGCTCGACCGCGATCAAGCTCTATGACGCGGCCGGTTTCGAAGGCATGCGCAAGGCGGGGCGGCTGGCGGCGGAAATATTGGACGCGCTGGTACCCCACGTCGTTCCGGGCGTTACCACAGGCGAACTGGACGACATCGTCCGCCGCATGACTCTGGACGGCGGCGGCGTGCCGGCGACTCTGGGCTATCGCGGCTATACGCATAGCTGCTGCATATCGCTCAACAACGTCATCTGCCATGGCATTCCGGGCGATCAGAAGCTGAAGGACGGCGATATCCTGAATATCGACGTGACCCCGCTGGTCGACGGCTGGCATGGCGACACCAGCCGCATGTATATCTGCGGCGAAGCGCCGATCAAGGCGCGCCGCCTGGTCGAGGTCACCTATGAATGCCTGATGCTGGGCATCGAGCAGGCCAGGCCGGGCAACACGCTGGGCGACATCGGTCACGCCATTCAGCGCCATGCCGAAAAGCATCGTTATGGCGTCGTCCGCGATTTCTGCGGCCATGGCCTGGGCCGCGTGTTCCACGACAGTCCGGAAGTGGTGCATGTCGGCCGCCCCGGCACCGGCCCGGAACTGAAACCCGGCATGTTCTTCACCATCGAACCGATGATCAACATCGGCAAGCCGGGCGTGAAGATGCTGGAGGACGGCTGGACGGCGGTGACGCGAGACCGCACCCTTTCGGCCCAATTCGAACACAGCATCGGCATCACCGAAACCGGCTGCGAGATATTCACCAGGAGTCCGGCGGGTCTCGACGCGCCGCCTTACAAGCTCTGATCGTGGTTACCATGCTCAAAAATTGGGCAGCACGCCCCGGCATTGCCCTGAATCCGGGCAATATGGACAAAAGTTGCTGCATCGCGGAAAGCAGTTTCCAGCGATTCGCTATTTGGCACGGTAATTGATTGGGAAAAGAGGCGGCTCGTGCCTTCGGGGGGCATGGTGATCGTCACTCGGATTGAACGAAAGGCGGGGTCATACCCGCCATTTGGCGCGCGTTGAGTTGGGATATCTAAAGATGAAGAAGATCGAGGCGATCATCAAACCGTTCAAGCTCGATGAAGTGAAGGAAGCCCTTCACGAAGTCGGCGTTTCGGGCATCACTGTCACGGAGGCCAAGGGCTTTGGCCGCCAGAAGGGCCATACGGAGCTGTATCGCGGCGCCGAATATGTCGTGGATTTCCTGCCCAAGGTGAAGCTGGAGGTCGTCGTCGACGACTCGCTCGCTGAACGAGTGGTGGAGGCGATTTCGGCCGCCGCGCAGACCGGCCGCATCGGCGACGGCAAGATCTTCATTTCCAACATCGAAGGCGCGGTCCGCATCCGCACCGGCGAACGCGACAGCGACGCCATCTGATTTTCCAACAGGTTCTCGCCGGCTTGCTGAAGCCTGGCGGACGCATATCAACCGGCCCCTTCGGGGGGGTATTTGAAAGAAGGGCAAGTTCACATGGCCAACACGCCTAAAGACATCCTGAAGATGATCGAAGAAAAGGAGATCGAATGGGTCGATGTCCGTTTCACCGATCCCAAGGGCAAGTGGCAGCACCTGACCATGGTCGCTTCGGTGCTGGGCGAGGATGAACTGACCCAGGGCCTGATGTTCGACGGTTCTTCCATCGAAGGCTGGAAGACGATCAACGAATCGGACATGATCCTGAAGCCCGACCTGGACGCCGTCTATGTCGATCCGTTCAGCGCCACCCCGATGCTGATCCTGTTCTGCGACATCGTGGAACCCGACACCGGCGAACTCTACACCCGCGACCCGCGCTCGACCGCCAAGCGCGCCGAAGCGTTCGTGAAGTCGGCCGGCTTCGGCGACACCGTCTATGTCGGTCCGGAAGCCGAATTTTTCATGTTCGACGATGTGCGCTTCGAGAGCGACTATTCGCAGAGCTATTTCAAGATCGACGACATCGAACTGCCGACCAACACCGGCAAGGAATATGAAGGCGGCAACCTGGGTCACCGTCCGCGCGCCAAGGGCGGTTATTTCCCGGTCGCTCCGGTCGATCCGGCCACCGACATCCGCGCCGAGATGGTTTCCACCATGCTCGAAATGGGCCTGCCCTGCGACAAGCACCACCATGAAGTGGCTGCTGCCCAGCACGAGCTCGGCCTGACCTTCGGCACGCTGGTGCAAACTGCCGACCGCATGCAGATCTACAAATATGTCGTGTGGAACGTCGCCCAGGCCTATGGCAAGACCGCGACCTTCATGCCCAAGCCGATCGCACAGGACAATGGTTCGGGCATGCACACCCATATGTCGATCTGGGATGGTGGCAAGCCGCTGTTCGCGGGCGAAGGCTATGCCGGCCTGTCCGACATGTGCCTTTACTTCATCGGCGGCGTCATCAAGCACGCCAAGGCCCTGAACGCCTTCACCAACCCGACCACCAACAGCTACAAGCGCTTGGTGCCGGGCTTCGAAGCGCCGGTTCTGCTGGCCTATTCGGCCCGCAACCGTTCGGCCTCCTGCCGTATTCCCTACGGCGCGGGCGCCAAGGCGAAGCGGGTGGAATTCCGCTTCCCCGACGCGATGGCCAATCCGTACCTCTGCTATTCGGCGCTGCTGATGGCGGGCCTCGACGGCATCGAGAACAAGATTCATCCGGGCGCCGCGATGGACAAGAATCTCTATGATCTGCCGCCGGAGGAACTGAGCCAGGTGCCGACCGTCTGCGCTTCGCTGCGTGAAGCGCTCAACAGCCTGGAGGCCGATCACGACTTCCTGCTGAAGGGCGACGTGTTCACCAAGGACCAGATCGAAGCCTATATCGAACTGAAGTGGCCCGAAGTGTACCGCTGGGAAATGGCTCCCTCGCCGGTCGAATTCGACATGTATTACAGCGCCTGATCCTTTCGGGACTGTTCGGAAAAGAGGCCCGGTCGCGAAAGCGGCCGGGCCTTTTCCTTGCTCCGGACTGGAAGAAACAAGCCTTCGATCCCAAACCGCTTCACCGCATGGGAAGCAAGGCAAAGCGGGAAGGCCCGCCTACCCCATCGCTTATGATGCTGGGAAAAGCCCTGAACGGCGCAGTAAATGCCAAGGGCGAAGGCAATGGCCCGGCCCCTTGCCCGCCGCCGCTATCATAGCCCTGCTGGCAGAGGAATTGCGGGAAACCGCTTAATATGCGTCCGGAATGGATGCCCCGAACAGCAGTACCGGCTCGCCAGTCGGCGACAACGCGACATCGCCGCCCGCGCTCGTCACCAGCGCTCGCACCATCCAGGCCGCAGACGTCCGCGAAGCCAGCCCTTCCGGCGGCAATGTCCCCGCCAGCGCCGCCCGCAAATCGGGATCGAGCACCAGCTTCGGCCCCTCCGCCCGCACCACGATTTCCGTGACGCCCGGCCGCTTTTCCGCGCCAATGTCGAGTTGCCCGCCCCGCACCAGCGCATCGCCCGCGATCAGCGCCAGGTTCAGCAGCACCTTCACCGGCAGCTTGTCGAGCATATCGTCCTCGACCAGCCAGCCGATCTTCACCCGGCCGGAAGCGGCGAACATGCCCTCTATCGCGACACGCGCCTCATGCGTGGGCACGGCGTCCCCGAAACCGCCCGCCGATCCGAAGGCCAGGCGGAAGAATTTCAGCTTGTTGGCCGAAGTCTTTGCGCTGTCCGCCAGCAGATCCAGGCAGCGCTGGCGCATTTCCGGGTCCGTCTCATCCGCCATCAACTCAAGCCCGTTGTTGAGCGCACCCACGGGGCTGAGCAGGTCATGGCACAGCCGCGAACAGAGCAGGCTGGCAAATTCGATGCTGCCGGTATCGATACTGCCAGAAGCGATACTGTCTGTCGGATGGGTCATGAAGTTTCACTGCCGCCGGAAAAAAATCAGGAAGGGAATGAAAGGCTAATGCGCTGCCCCGCCGCATGATGCAAGCCCGGCCCACCGCCTTTCGCTCACATGATAACCAGCGAAGCCTCAACAAAGCGTGCATTTTCATGCTCGCCCGCGGAAACCCAGAGTCGCGCCGCGCCGCCCCCGACGATCAGCCACAAACTGCCGTCCGCGACGGCGCAGGCCGCATCGGTGACGGACGGAACCGGCACACCCCCCGGATGCGAATGATAATGTCCCACGATCCGCGCCCCGCCCGCCCGTGCCGCCCGGTGCGCCGCGATCAGCGCCGCCGGATCCAGTTCGAAATGCCGCGCCGCATCGGGCGCTACATTGGCGGCGGGCCGGATCGCGTCGATCCGCCCCGGCTCGCCCAGCAGCAGGCCGCAAACCTCATTCGGCTCCGCCGCCGCTTCGGACATGATTTGTTCCAAAAGGACTCTTGCAATCCTGACCTTCATTCCTACATCCCTACGCAATGGTTCCGGGGGTTTCCATCATTGAAGCGACGATCGGCGAGGCGCAGGACGGCATGCGGCTCGACAAGGCGCTTGCCGAGCTGGTGCCCGACCTGTCGCGCGAACGGCTGAAGGCTCTGATCGTAGAGGGTCAGGTGTCAAGCGCAGGCCCCACCCCCAATCCCTCGTTAAAAGTGGCGATGGGGCAAGCCTTCGCCATCACCCTCCCTCCCCCGGTCGCGGCGGAGGCGATCGCGCAGGATATTCCGCTCGCCATCGTCCATGAAGACGCCGACCTGATCGTCATAGACAAGCCTGCAGGCCTGGTCGTCCATCCGGCGGCGGGCAATCTGGACGGTACGCTGGTCAATGCGCTGCTCCATCATTGCCAGGGCCAATTGTCCGGCATCGGCGGCGTGGCGCGGCCAGGCATCGTCCATCGCATCGACAAGGATACGTCCGGCCTGCTGGTCGTCGCCAAGTCGGATCGTGCCCATGAAGGGCTGGCGCAGCAATTCGCCGCCCATTCGATCGACCGGCTTTATGCCGCGATCGTCTATGGCGTGCCTCAACCGGGCGCCGGCACGGTCGACACATGGATCGGCCGTTCCGACGCTGATCGAAAGAAGATGGCGGTTTGTCGGGAAGGACGCGGCAAACATGCCGTGACCCATTACCGGACATTGCAGAAGCTGCGTGGCGCGGCTTTGGTCGAATGCAAGCTGGAAACCGGGCGGACGCATCAGGTTCGCGTCCATATGACGCATCTGGGACACCCCTTGATCGGCGACCCGGTTTACGGTAGAGAGAGGAAAGGTTTCAAATCGATACTGGAAACGCTGAGTTTCAAAAGGCAGGCATTGCACGCGAAAAGGCTGGGGTTCATACATCCTGTAACGGGTGAGGCACTCAGCTTCGACAGCGAACTCCCTGCCGATATGCAGGAACTGTTAAGCGAGCTTCACGTATAGATTTGGATAAGTTTGCGACGGCGCTTCGAACGCCTCTTCTGGGTTCCGCCGCGCATGAAAGGGAAAGGTGACGACATGGCCGGAAAGACCAATGTCCCCGCGGTTCCAGCGCTGGGCGGTGAAGCCAGCCTCAACCGCTATCTGTCGGAAATCCGCAAATTTCCGATTCTGACGCCCGAGCAGGAATATATGCTCGCGAAGCGCTATGCCGAGCATGCCGATTCGGAAGCGGCCGCGCAGCTCGTGACGTCGCATCTGCGCCTGGTGGCGAAGATCGCCATGGGCTATCGCGGATACGGCCTGCCGGTCAGCGAACTGATCAGCGAGGGCAATATCGGCCTGATGCAGGGCGTGAAGAAGTTCGAGCCGGATCGCGGTTTCCGCCTGGCGACCTACGCCATGTGGTGGATTCGCGCCTCGATCCAGGAATTCATCCTGCGGTCCTGGTCGCTGGTGAAGATGGGCACGACCGCCGCGCAGAAGAAGCTTTTCTTCAACCTGCGCCGGATGAAGAACAATATCGAAGCCTTCGAGGATGGTGACCTGCATCCCGACGACGTCAAGAAGATCGCGACCGATCTGGGCGTCACGGAGGAGGATGTCATATCCATGAACCGCCGCATGGCGATGGGCGGCGACACGTCGCTCAACGTGCCGATGCGCGAGGATGGCGAGGGGCAGTGGCAGGACTGGCTGGCCGACACCGATCCGTTGCAGGACGAGCGTGTCGCCGCCCAGCAGGAAAGCGAACTGCGCCACGACATGCTGGTGGAGGCGATGGACGACCTCAACGAGCGGGAGAAGCATATTCTTGCCGAACGCCGCCTGGCCGAAGAACCCAAGACGCTGGAGGAACTGTCCCAGGTCTATGGCGTATCGCGGGAGCGTGTCCGCCAGATCGAGGTACGGGCCTTCGAAAAGCTGCAAAAGGCGATGATGCGGATCGCAGGCGACAAGCTGGGCAAGATCACCCGTCTCGCCACTGCCTGAGTTCCTCCACAGAGAAAAAAATGGCCCCGGAGCGATCCGGGGCTTTTTTATGATCACAGAAACGGTGCTCGTCCCACCACCCGCATCGCCCTGTATCCGCCCAAAAGCGAGGACTTGAACCGTCCGGCAATCACGTTACCACGACGTTATGACCGCCCCAAAATCCGCCTCCCCCAGACGCCGTTCGCGCTGGCTCCGCCTCGCCTTCAAAATCCTCGGCGGGTTTGTCGCCCTGTCTCTGCTGATGGTGGTGATCTACCGTTTCATCCCGCCGCCAGTGACATGGACGATGATCTTCGATCCCCATGGCATCACCAAAGACTGGATGAGCCTGGACGAGATGGACCCGGACATGGCCCGCGCCGCCATAGCCGCCGAAGACAGCCGCTTTTGCAGCCATCACGGCTTCGACGCCGTCGCCATCGCCCAGGCCATGCGCCACAATGCCAGCGGCGGCCGTATCCGGGGCGGCTCCACCATCAGCCAGCAGACGGCGAAGAATGTCTTCCTGTTCCAGGGCGGCGGCTTCATCCGCAAGGGTCTGGAGGCCTGGTTCACCCTCCTGATCGAAGCGATCTGGGGCAAGCGCCGGATCATGGAGGTCTATCTCAACGTCGCGGAAACCGGCATCGGCACCTATGGCGCCCAGGCCGGCGCGATCCGCTATTTCCGTCACGGCGCCCAGCACCTGACCCGCGCCGAAGCGGCCCGTTTGGCCGCCGTCCTGCCGCTTCCAAAGAAGCGCAAGGCCATCGATCCGCACGGCTTCACCCGCCGCTACGGCAACAGCATCCGCGCCCGCATCGGCATCGTCCAGCGCGACGGGCTGGATAGCTGCCTGAAATAGGAAAGGGCGCGGATTTCTCCACGCCCTTCCTTTTCACACCGGAACGGTCGTTCAGAAACCGAACACCACCGAGCCGATGAAGGTGCGCGGCGAACCGATCTGCACGAAGGGCAGATTGTTGGCCGCGACAAAGCCCGCATCGAGACGCCCGTCAAACCCGCCATAATAGAGCTTGTCGAACACATTGCTGACATTGAGCTGCAAATAGGTCTTGTCGCCCATCCCCAGCGGCGCAAGGCTGAGGCGCGCGTCCAGATCGACCAAAGTATATGCCGGAGCCTTGGCGTCCATGACCTGCGTGCCGCCGCTGACAGCCACGCCACCGATGATGGTGCCGCCCAGGGTGAACGGACGGTTGAGATCGTTGACATAGCGCGGGCCTGTCCGCTTCACCTGCACGCCCAGTTCGACCGGACCCAGCGTCGCCTGCGCCCGACCGCCGATGGAGTAGACCGGCGCACCAGATTCCCGCTTGCCACTGGTCTGGGCATAGATCGGATCACCCGCCGCCGCGCAACCCGCAATACCCGCCAAGACGTTTGCGGCAGTGCATTCGCCGTACAACACGTCATCCTTGATCTTCGACTTCAGATAGGAACCGAAGGCATAGAAGATCAGTTCCGGGATCGGACGATAGGACAGGCTGCCGTCGATGCCATATTTGTCGACGCGCCCCAAATTCCGGTACAGTGTGCGATCCGTCTCCGGGTCATAGGCCGACGCCAGACGGTTCTGGTAGATGGTGTACCAGAGCGATAGCTGCGCCTGAACCTTGCTGCTGCGATACCGCACGCCCAGGTCGAAATTGTCCGTTGTTTCGGGCGACGGCTTGGCCGATGCTGTGTTCGGCGCGAAGAAGAAGCTGTTGTACAGATTGTCCGTACCGGGAACCTGCAAGCCCTTCGAATAGTTGCCGAACACACCCAGCGCATCGGTCACGTCATAGGTCAGGCCGATGTTCGGCAGAACCTTGTCATATTTGAAGACGCGGCGCTGCGGCCCCTGAACGGTCGGGTTGAGCGCCGCATATTGCGCCGCGCCCGCGCTGTTCGTGCCGAAACATTCGACAAAGCCGGTGGCGCTGGACGTCGCGCAGTAATTGTTGAGGTCGCGTTTGAAGAAAGGCGCGCGCACGCCAGCCGTGACCGTCAGCGCGTCGAACTTGCCGCGATATTCCCCGGCAAGCTGGTTCAGGATCGCCTTGGAGAAGCGATCGCGCTTCTGCAAGATAGAGCCCGTCGCATCCTTGAGCGGATTGCCCTCTTCCGGGAAAGCGTGCAGCGGCTGGCCGTCATTGCGCAGGAATTCGGTCTCGCCGGTCTGGCGATGCCGCGCATAATCAAGGCTGTAGGCAATGCGGACTGACTGATCCTCGGAGAAATTATAGCGCAGCGAAGCGATCAGGCCGTAGCGGCGGGTGTTGGTTTCGCTGGGCGCGAGCACGCGGATCGAGTCCAGCAGATCGCCGTCCCCATTGACGTCATAGCCGAAATAAGGGTTGCCGCCGAGGTAACCGACCGCATTGGTGACGCCGCTGCCCGAATCGATGTCGCGGAACCCTTCACGCGCAGTCGCCGTACCCCCGCCATTGGCACGAACATATTGGAAGCTGGGATCGACTGTCAGGATCAGGTCGTCGGCCAGCGTGAAGCGGGAATTGATGCGGATATTGCCGGTCTTCGACGGATTGACGCGCTCGTCGAAGGTCGAACCGCAATTGGTGGCGGCATCCGGAACGCCTGCGATCGCCGGCATCTGCGTGGTGCAATAGGGGATCACATAGTCGCGCTCGTCGCGAGCGTTCGGGAAGCGGCTGGGAACGGTGCCAACGCCGTCATTGCGGAACGTCACCGAACCGAAACGGTTATTATAGGCTTCGTTATAATGCGCCGCGACGGAGATGAAATCGCCATTGTCGCCAATCGGCTGATAGATTTTGGCATTATATTGCTGCTTGCTGATCTCGCCACGGCTATTGAAAATCGTGTCGTTGGTCGCCTTGCTGGCGGCGAAGAAGGCCTTGGTGCCCCAGGGCGTGAACACGCCGGTATCGATCGATCCGAACATGCGGAAGAAGGAAGAATCGCCGGCCGATCCGACCACCTTCACGCTGAAATCATCGGTGGGGTTGCGGGTGCGGTAGTTGACCGTCGATCCCGTCGCCGCGGCTGTGGGGCTGTCCACATCGGTCGTGCCCAGGTTGACGTTGACCTGCTCGATCAGTTCAGAATCAAGCTGCTGGCTGGAATAGATCGAATAACCGCCGGAATCGTTCAGCGGAACGCCGTCGAATGTCTGCGAGATGCGGGTATTGTCGAAGCCGCGAATATACATGGTGCCGCCAGCCGAACCGAAGGGATCGTTGTTCTGGAAACTGACGCCGGGCAGCAGGTTGATGATGTCGTTGACCGATTGCCCCGGAATCTGGCGCTCGATGATTTCCTGGTTCAGAACGCCACGGGCCTTGCTCGTTTCGGGCAATTCAACGCCGGCCAGCCCTTTCGGGGTCGTCGCGCCGGTCACGATGATCTCATTCTCAAAGTCAATCGAACCAGTCGACTGCGCAAATGCGGCAATAGGCGCAGCGACGACGACAAGCGCGGCGCTACACATAAGAAGCTGTTTCATCTGAACATTGTCCCTTTGAAAGTTTGGCGTGTCGCGCCGGCCCTATTTTGCTTTTTGGCGCTGGCGTCGCCTGTGGCGGCCGATGGCGACGGTCCTGTGATGCTCCGATTGCAGTTTTACGACAATATAATTGCCGCAAGCCATCAGACGCCTCTGCCAGACCAATCAACATCCAAGGGATCTAAATTATTCCGAATAAATTATTGATATTAAACAATTTAATCTGGTTTCACCGTCATAGTTTGACAGTGGTGCAATTTTGCAACGCAACAAGAATTTTTGTGCACTTGCGATACAGGCGATGAAAAAGGGGCCGGCGAAGCATCGCCGACCCCCAATTTCAAACCGTCAATGGATCGATTCAGGCCGCGTCTTCGGCCCGCTTGTCCTTCTCGCTGAACACGCGAATCGGTTCCTTGCTGCCCGCGACCACATCCTTGTCGACCACCACTTCCCCAACGCCTTCCATCGAAGGCAGGTCGAACATGGTGTCGAGCAGGATCGCCTCCAGGATCGAGCGAAGCCCGCGTGCGCCAGTCTTCCGTTCGATCGCCTTTTTGGCGATGGCGGTCAGCGCATCGTCGGTGAAGCTGAGTTCAACATTCTCCATGTCGAACAGCTTGGCATATTGCTTCACCAGCGCGTTCTTCGGTTCGACCAGGATCTTGACCAGAGCGGCCACGTCCAGATCTTCCAGCGTCGCGATGACCGGCAGTCGGCCGACGAATTCGGGGATAAGGCCGAATTTCAGCAGATCCTCCGGCTCGCTCTGGCGCAGCAATTCGCCGGTCTTGCGTTCTTCGGGGGCCGCCACATGGGCGCCGAAGCCGATCGACTTGGCTTCCAGACGATCACCGATGATCTTTTCCAGACCCGCGAACGCGCCGCCGCAGATGAACAGGATATTGGTGGTGTCGACCTGAAGGAATTCCTGCTGCGGATGTTTGCGGCCACCCTGCGGCGGAACCGACGCGGTCGTGCCTTCCATCAGCTTGAGCAGCGCCTGCTGCACACCCTCGCCCGACACGTCGCGGGTGATCGAAGGATTTTCCGCCTTCCGGCTGATCTTGTCGATTTCGTCGATATAGACGATGCCGCGCTGCGCCTTCTCAACATTATAGTCGGAGGCCTGGAGCAGCTTCAGGATGATGTTCTCCACATCCTCACCGACATAGCCCGCCTCGGTCAGCGTCGTGGCGTCGGCCATGGTGAAGGGCACGTCGAACGTCTTGGCCAGCGTCTGGGCGAGCAACGTCTTGCCGCAACCGGTCGGACCGACGAGCAGGATGTTGGATTTGGCCAGTTCCACCTCGCCCGGCTTGGTGCCGTGGTTCAGGCGCTTGTAATGGTTGTGGACGGCGACCGACAGAACGCGCTTCGCCCGGTTCTGGCCGATCACATAATCGTCCAGCACATCGCAGATTTCCTGCGGGGTCGGCACGCCGCCATCCTTCTTGCCGACGAGACCGCCCTTGGTCTCCTCGCGGATGATGTCGTTGCACAGCTCCACGCACTCGTCGCAGATGAACACGGTCGGCCCCGCGATCAGCTTACGCACCTCATGCTGCGACTTGCCGCAGAAGGAGCAGTAAAGCGTGCTTTTAGAATCGGAGCCCGTAAGCTTAGTCATTCGCCAATCTCTCTTCCCTCTTTCAGGCGGACTGCCGCCTCAAGCGAGGGATATGGTGGTCCCAGGATCATCCTAGACCGCGACGCGCCCGTTTCACAAGGGGAGAAAAGGGCGCGTGCGGCAAACTTGGTTTTTAACCTTCGGCCGTGTCCGCGATGGCTGGACGGCGGTCGAACACTTCGTCGACCAGGCCGAACGCCTTGGCCTCCTGCGCCTCCAGGAAGGTGTCGCGGTCCATCGCCCGTTCCACTTCCTCCAGCGACCGGCCGGTATATTCCACATAGAGATTATTCAGGCGGCTGCGGATTCGTAGGATTTCCTTGGCCTGGATCTCGATGTCCGACGCCATGCCCTGCGCGCCGCCGGACGGCTGGTGCACCATGATGCGGGCATTGCTGAGCGCGATGCGCTTGCCCGGCTCACCGGCGGCGAGCAGGAAGCTGCCCATGGAGGCGGCCTGACCGATGCAGACGGTGCCGACCTGGGGCCGGATATATTTCATCGTGTCGTGGATCGCCATACCCGACGTCACCACGCCGCCGGGCGAGTTGATGTACATCCAGATGTCCTTCTTCGGATTTTCCGACTCAAGGAACAGCAACTGCGCCACGATCAGCGAGGCCATATGATCCTCTACCTGACCGGTGACGAAGATGATCCGTTCACGCAGAAGGCGCGAAAAAATATCGAAGCTGCGCTCGCCCCGGTTGGACTGTTCGATAACGATGGGGACCAGAGCGGCCATGGGATCGGACATGATATCGGTCATTTTGCTCTTTCAGGGTGATTGCTTTTGCCCGTCCACTACATCGGGACAAAATGCAGACTGTTCAAGGGGGCGCGTGCAACGCAGATTGATCGTCAGTCGCGGCGGGCGAAATCCGACGGCGCCTTGAAGGCGAGATAGGCCAGCCGTCGCACCTCCCGCCGCCCGCGCACGACGGTATCGAGGATGAGGCCGCACATGCCCGACAAGGTGGCGAGAATCATGAGGCCCGTCACCAATATGGCGGTGGGAAAGCGCGGCACAAGGCCGGTCTTCGCATAAGTGAGGATCAGCGGCGCCGCCAGAATAAGCCCCGTAGCCGCCAGCAGCGCGGCGATGATCCCGAAGAAGAGGACCGGCCGTTCGATGCGATAAAGCGTGATGATCGTCCGCAATATGCGCCACCCGTCGCGATAGGTGGAAAGCTTGCTCACGGACCCTTCCGGCCGCGCGCCATAGGCGGTGACCACCTCCGCCACCGGCATGGCGAGTTCCAGCGCATGGACGCTGATTTCCGTCTCGATCTCGAAACCGGCGGACAGAACCGGGAAACTCTTCACGAACCGGCGGGAAAAAACGCGGTAGCCCGAAAGAATATCGGTGAAGCTGCGTCCGAAAAGCTGTTTCAAGAGGCTGGTGAGCGCCCAATTGCCGAAGCGATGGCCCCGGCGATAGGCTTCCTCCATCTCGCTCCGGCGCGAGCCGACGACCATGTCGAGATTATCCTCCAGCATCGCCGCAACCATCTTCGGCGCGGCGGCAGCCTCATAGGTCGCGTCGCCATCGGCCATGATGTAGATATCCGCATCCACATCCGCGAACATGCGGCGCACCACATGGCCCTTGCCCTGCTGAGCGACGCGGCGGACGATGGCCCCTGCCCCGGCCGCCAGTTCACGGCTGCCGTCGCTGCTATTATTGTCGAACACGTAGATTTCAGCGGAAGGCAGTGCGCGACGGAAATCCTCCACCGTCTGCACGATGGCACCTGCCTCATTATAGCAAGGCAGGATGACGGCGATCCGTGGGCTTGCGATCCCCTGCTCGCTGTCCACTGCCGGAAATTCCTTCATCAACCCACAAACCTTTTTTGCCCTTGCCCCGCCCCGGAAACCTGTCGTGCTTTGGCCAACCCTCGCTGAGATGACGGAATGTCATTAACATTTCACCTGCCATGTCGCGGCACAAATGAAAAGCGCCCGCGCTTCCTAGCGAAGCCGGGCGCTTATTCAGTCAGACTGAAACGGCCTTATTCAGCCTTGGCGGCGGCCTTCTTGGCAGGAGCCTTCTTGGCCTTGGGCTTTTCCTCGGCAGCGGATTCCTCAACCACGGCCTCGTCCTTCTTGGCAGCAGCCTTCTTCGCCGGAGCCTTCTTTGCAGGGGCTTCGTCAGCAGCCTCAGCAGCCGGAGCCTCTTCGGCCTCAGCAGCCTTCTTCTTCGGAGCTGCCTTCTTCGCCTTGGGCTTCTCGCCATGATCATGGTCATGGCCGCAATCCGGACCATGGACATGCGGCTTCAGATCGCCGTCTTCGGCTTCGATCGCGGCTTCCAATTCCTCACGGCTGACAGCGCGGTCCGTGATCTCGGCCTTTTCGAACAGGAAGTCGACCACCTTGTCTTCATAGAGCGGGGCGCGAAGCTGGGCGGCGGCCATCGGATCCTGCCGCACATATTGCACAAAACGCTCGCGATCCTGCGGGCTGTATTGCTGCGCGGCCTGCATGATCAGACGGTTCATTTCCTGATCGTTGACGACCACGCCGTTGGCCTGACCGATTTCGGACAGCAACAGGCCCAGGCGGACGCGACGCACGGCGATGCCGCGATAGTCTTCCTTCTCCGCTTCCATCTCGGCCAGGGCGGCTTCCGGATCTTCCTCATGGGTCGCTTCATGCTGAAGCTGCGCCCAAATCTGGTTGAATTCGGCTTCCACCATGCTCGGCGGCACGTCGAAATCGTGCGAAGCGGCGAGCTGGTCGAGCAGCTTGCGCTTCATATAGGTGCGGGTCAGGCTGTTATGTTCCTGCTCGATCTGGCCCTTCAACAGTTCCTTGAGCTGTTCCAGACCTTCCAGACCCAGCGACTTGGCGAAATCGTCGTCCAGCTTGGGCTTATCCGCGTCCAGGATCGACTTGACCGTGATGTCGAAGGTCGCTTCCTTGCCCGCCAGATGCGCCGCGCCATAATCTTCGGGGAAGGTGACGGAGATGGTCTTCTCGTCGCCCTTCTTCACGCCGGCCAACTGCTCCTCGAAGCCCGGAATGAACTGGCCCGAACCGATCTTCAGCTTCACATCCTCGGCCGAACCGCCTTCAAAGGCCTCACCGTCGATCTTGCCGACGAAATCGATGGTCAGCGTGTCGCCGTCCTTCGCCTTGTGGCTGGCGGCATGTTCTTCCAGCGCGCCCTGCTGGGTCGCGATGCGGCCTGCGGCCTCCTCGACCTGCGCATCGGCGACTTCGACGGTCAGGCGCTCCAGCTTCAAACCTTCGACGCTCGGCGCGGCGATTTCCGGCAGCACTTCCAGCGCGACCTTGACTTCCGCGTCCTTGCCGAACTCGAAATTCTCGTCCAGCTCGACGGAGGGCTGCATCGCCGGACGCAGTTTCTGGTCCGCGATCAGCTTCTGGATGCTGTCCTGGATCGAATTGTTGAGCGCGTCGCGCTGCAACGATTCGCCGTGCATCTTCTTGACGAGATTGGCAGGCACCTTGCCGGGGCGGAAGCCGGGCATGCGGACCTGTGGCGCGATGGCCGCCACTTCCTTTTCCACGCGGGCGTCGATGTCCTTCGACGTGATGGTCACGGTGTAGGCGCGCTTCAGGCCCTCGTTCAACGTCTCGACAGTCTGCATCTCTTCTCTCAAACGCTTTCTTAAAGCTGAAATTCGTTGGCGCCTGGCGCTGGTCCACGTTCTGGCGCACTGGTGCGGGCGAAGGGACTCGAACCCCCACATCTTGCGATACCAGAACCTAAATCTGGCGCGTCTACCAATTTCGCCACGCCCGCATCGGTCGCCGGTCGGCGCGGCATAGAGAAAAGAGTCTCGGGAAGCAAGGCCCAGAGGTCACGCCTGTGGATAACCGGTGGATAAGTCGGTCAGGAACCCACGGGATGGCCAAACGTATCCTTCAAGAAGGAGATACGGTCATGGCCACCCAACCCGATCCCACCCCGGACGGCGTCCCGCCGCCCGACATCATCGAACCGCAATCGCCCCCGGAAACGCCCGCGCCGGACACGCCGGATGAGACACCCGCCGGGCAGCCGCCGGAAATCGTTCCGGAAGGACCGGATTTCGACCAGCCGGACCGCGCCCCGCCGGAAATCCCGCCAGGCTGATCGACGCATTTCTGCAACAGAGGGTCAGTTTTCCACAGAAACGGGAAATAATGCCAGCGCAATCGCTGGACAGGCCCCTGCATCCATGATTGAACTATGACAAATAGGTGAAAAAACGGGAGAGGCGCGGCTGACATCAAGGGGGTCAACGTGCACACGGTTCGCGCTAAACTAAATTGGTTCAAGACAGTGATCCTACCACAGGAAGCTGCTCTACGTGGGCGCCTCCGGAGGATACTTCCTGCCAATCAGGAACTGGAAGACATGGTCGCGGAGGTTCTGACCCGCGCCTATGCCACTGAAAACTGGGAAAATGTCACCACGGGCCGGGCCTATCTCTTCACCATAGCCCGCAATCTGGTGATCGACACCGCCCGCCGGAACAAGGTGGTCAGTTTCGAAACCATCGCCGATCTGGAACTGCTGCAGGGCGAAAATAATGTGGAGGCGCAACTCCACGCCCGCGAAGCGCTGCGCCAGGTCGAGACAATCGTCGATTCGCTTCCGACACAATGCCGCCGGGTCTTCATTCTTCGCCGCATCCACGAAAAATCGATGCTGGAAATAGCGGAGGAAATGTCTCTATCCGTTTCTACAGTTGAAAAACATCTGGCCAAAGCGATCGCAATAGTTATGCGGGCCTGGGCGGAACGTGAGGAAACGGATTTCGAACGTGCAGGCGTCGGGACCAAATTCGGGCTACGAAAGCAGGGACAAGATCGAGGCGGAAGCCGCGTTCCTGCTGGCAAGGCTTAATAGCGGTCCCAGTCCGCAGGACGAAGCCGATATTTGCCGTTGGGTCGAATCGGACCCGCGCCATGCCGTAGCCTTCGCCCGCGCCGAAGCGGCCTGGGAAGCGGCTGAACGGCTCAAAAGCGCCGCCGCTGAAGTCAACCTGCCCCCGCTGGAAGCCATCGTCAGCGAAGAGCAGCAGCGCCGCCTGTCCCGCAACATCATGATCGCCGCCGCAGTCGCGGTAATGCTGTTCATCGTCGCCGCCATCGTCACCGTCCGCACCTTCAGCGGCGTCGACCATTATGAAACCGGCATCGGCCAGATCAGCGATATCGCGCTGGACGACGGTTCCACCCTGCACCTCAACAGCGACAGCGCCGCCGAGGTCCGCTTCACCGATCACGGCCGCAAGGTCCGCATCCTGAAAGGCGAAGCCTCGTTCGACGTCGCGCACGACCGTTCCCGTCCGTTCGACGTGGAGGCCCGGTCCGCCGTCATCCGCGCCGTCGGCACCGCCTTCAATGTGCGCCTGCGCCCTTCCATGGTCGAACTGACGGTCACGCAGGGCATCGTTACCGTCCATTCCGGCAACAAGCTGGCCCAGCAGATCAGCGCAGGCAGCGGCGCGGTCATCCAGCCACGCAGCGTTTCGCTGACCCATCTCGATTCGCGCCTGATCGGCCAGCGTACCGCCTGGCGCGAGCAGATGGTGGAACTGGACGGCGAAACAATCGAACAGGCCACCACCGAGTTCAACCGCTACCGCGCTGCGCCGATCCTGATCGGGGACACGCGGGTTTCCTCACTACGCATCGGCGGTCGCTTCCGCATCACCGACAGCAAGGAATTCCTCTCCGCCCTGCAACTCAGCTTGCCGATCCGGGTGGTCGCCGGACAGGACGGCTCGGTGATGCTGCTTTATCAGGATGAGCCGGAACCAATCGAAAACGCGACAGGCGCCTAAGTCCCCTCGCCTCGCTCCACTCCCTTTTCTCCAAGGGAAAAGCTTACCCCAACAACTCCGACACCAATTCCGGCACCAGCACACTGGCCGCGCCCATCCGGCTTTCCTCGAAATAAAAGCTCCCCGCCGACGGCTCCAGATTCAGCTCCAGCGTCCGGGCCCCGACATGGCGCGCTGTCTGCACGAAGCCCGCCGCCGGATAGACCGCCCCGGAAGTCCCCACCGAAACGAACAGATCGGCCCGCCGCAGCGCCTCATCGATCCCCTCCATTTCATAAGGCATTTCGCCGAAGAACACGATGTCAGGCCGCAAAAGCGGCTGCCCGCAACCGTCGCATGCCGATGCTGGCGGCAATGCCTCCGTCCAGGGCTTCGCCTTTCTGCATCCCGCACAAAGTGCCGACCGCAACTCCCCATGCATATGAAGGAGCCGCTTCGCCCCGGCCCGCTCATGCAGATCGTCCACATTCTGCGTGACGATCAACAGTTCGCCCGGCCATTGCGCATCCAGCGCCGCCAGGGCCTCATGCGCGGCATTAGGCTTCACCTCCGCCAGTTTCGCGCGCCGTTCGTCATAGAAGCGATGCACCAGCGCCGCATTGCGCGCCAGAGCTTCGGGCGTGCATACATCCTCCACCCGATGCCCTTCCCACAACCCGTCCGGCCCGCGAAAGGTGGCAAGACCGCTCTCGGCGGAAATCCCGGCACCGGTCAGGATCACGATATTGCGAATGTCGTCCATTTCTTCTTCCTGTACTGCGGGCGCGGGAGAACGCCATGCTGCATGCGATCCGGATGCGACACATGTCCCTATGGCACCCATTTCCTGTTGCAAAGGCCGATAGCAAAGGGATGACAAGACCCGCCCATTCTGGCATCCGCCACGCGACCTTTTAAGGAATGACAGTGATGACCAGCATCGGGATTTTCGGAGCGGCCGGCCGCATGGGACGCGCCATCGCGCAGATCGCCCAGGAAGCCGGGCTGACCATCGCCGGAGGCACCGACCGCAGCGGCGAAGGGGAGCTCGCCCCCGGCATCGCCATCACCACCGATTCCCTCGCGCTGGCGCAGCAGAGCGACGTGCTGATCGACTTTTCCGTGCCCGGCGCCCTGTCCGCCCATCTCGACGCCTGCAGCGCGGCAAAGAAGCCGATCCTCATCGGCACCACCGGGCTGGAAGCCGCGCATCACGCGCTGATCGACGAAGCGGCAAAGCAAATTCCGCTGCTCCAGACCGGAAACACTTCGCTGGGCGTCAATCTGCTGGCAGCGCTGGTCGAACAGGCCGCGGCCCGCCTCGGCGACGATTGGGACATAGAGATCGTCGAAATGCACCACCGCCACAAGGTCGATGCCCCATCCGGCACCGCCCTGTTGCTGGGCGAAGCCGCCGCACGCGGGCGCACCATCAGTCTGGCCGACCATAGCGAGCGTGGCCGCGACGGCATCACCGGCGCGCGGGCCAAGGGCGCGATCGGTTTCGCGGCCCTGCGCGGCGGCTCCGTGGCGGGCGACCATCAGGTCATCTTCGCCACTGAAGGCGAGCGGATCGAGATCGGCCATCGCGCCGAAAGCCGCGCCATCTTCGCCCGCGGCGCGGTGAAGGGCGCGCAATGGCTGATCGGTCGGCCCACGGGGCGCTATGACATGAAGGGCGTGCTGGGCCTGTAAACGTGAACAAGGCCCAGATATTCGACTTTTTCAGCCGCCTCGCGGAGGCCAATCCGGCCCCCCGCACGGAACTGGAATATGGCAATGACTATCAGCTTCTGGTGGCGGTGGTCCTGTCAGCCCAGGCCACGGACGTCGGCGTCAACAAGGCGACCCGCGCCCTCTTCCGCGAAGTCCACACGCCGCAACAAATGGTCGATCTGGGCGAAGAGGGGCTGAAGACCCACATCAAGACCATCGGCCTGTTCAATGCGAAGGCGAAGAATGTCATCGCCCTGTCGGAAATACTGGTCCGCGATTTTGGCGGAGAAGTGCCGCAGGACCGCGACATCCTGACCACCCTGCCCGGCGTCGGGCGCAAGACGGCCAATGTCGTCATGAACACCGCCTTCGGGCAGGAGACGTTCGCGGTCGACACCCATATCTTCCGCGTCGGCAACCGCA
Organism: Sphingobium sp. JS3065; assembly: GCF_026427355.1. Lineage (NCBI taxonomy): Bacteria > Pseudomonadati > Pseudomonadota > Alphaproteobacteria > Sphingomonadales > Sphingobiaceae > Sphingobium > Sphingobium sp. JS3065. The sequence goes on along the minus strand of NZ_CP102664.1, from coordinate 803,243 downwards.
CCGGACTGGCGACTGGCAAAACGCCGCTGGCCGTCGAACTGAAGCTGGAAAAGGGCGTCCCCGGCCCCTTCCGCCGCGACGCGCATCACTGGCTGATCCTGCACGGCCGCTATGTCTGCAAGGCGCGAAAGCCCGAATGCTGGCGCTGCATCGTCGCCGACCTCTGCCGCTTCAAGCCCAAGACGCCTGCGCCCGGAAGCCCGAACTGATTATCGCGCCGTTCAGCCGAAAGATGCTAGAACACGCGGAATAACGGATGAAGCGTTAGCGCGCCGTCATTCCTGTAGTCACAAGGAGAGACACGTCATGTCCGCTTATCTCACCCACCGGCTGGCTCTGGCGGCGGCACTAGCCTGCGCCGCCGCCCCGGCCCTGGCCAAGACCGCCCCCGACAATCTGGTGCCCGTCGGCAAGGCGGTCGATTGCGTACAGATCAGGTCGATCAGCACCACCCAGGTCCGCGACGACCGCACGATCGACTTCATCATGAACGGCAAGAAAATCTATCGGAACACCCTGCCCAATAGCTGCCCCAGCCTGGGATTCGAAAAGCGCTTCCTCTACAAGACCAGCCTGTCCCAGCTCTGTTCGGTGGACATCATCACCGTGCTTTACCAGGGCGGCGGATTGCAGCAGGGGGCAAGCTGCGGCCTGGGCAAATTCCAGCCGATGCAGAAAATGGCGAAATAACTTTGGCCTGGGACGATTTTGGTGCTGGCGCGAGCGATGGGCCTTTGCTAAGCGGCCCTTCGCACCAGCGACACGCACCCATAGCTCAGCTGGATAGAGCGCTGCCCTCCGAAGGCAGAGGTCAGAGGTTCGAATCCTCTTGGGTGCACCATTCTTCGCATTTATGCGCCCTTTTCCAATAGGTTATCACTTTCAATGGCTAACCTTTTGCGAAGGTTAGCCATCAACATCTCTCCAGCTTCGTCCGAAAGCGTCCGTTGATCGGCCGCCGCCGTGTATCGCGCGACCTCACTATCCGTCGTGTGGCCGGTCCATGATTTTATCTGCTGATTGCTGCATCCCGCTTCAGCGAAGCGACGCGCGGCGGCCTTCCTCAACCCATGTGCACTACACTCTGACAAGCCAGCCACATCGCACCAGTCGCGGAATTTGTTGCCGAAGCCTTTCCGGGTGAATGGCCGGCCATGCCCATTGACGATGAATACCATCGCGCGGGAGGGAGTAGCCAAAATTGAAGCTGCGAGAGGGGGCAGGACCGGGAGGCTGACGGTCACGCCCGTCTTTTCCTGTGTGAGCGTGATCCGCTTGTCGCGGACATGCCCCGGTCCTAACAGGCGCACATCCCCTCCCCTCTGCCCTGTGAACAGCAAAAGATCGAAAGCGAGCCGCGCCATCGTGCCGAGCTGGTGCTTGGCCTCATAAGCGGCGATCTCATTTTCGGTCCAGGTGTGGAAACCTGTCCCCTCGACCTTGAACGGCCGGGTTGGGTCGACGGGATTGGTCTTAGCCATCCCCTGTCTGATAGCGAACTGCATAAGCGCCTTCAGACGCTTCCTGAGCATATTGGCGGCCGTCCGATGCGGCAGCATGTCCGCCATCATCTTTTCGACGTGTCGCGGCTCCAGATCGCGCACCATGGCTTCACCATAGCGCTTTCCCTTGCCGGGCTTGCTCTGCCTCCACCGCTCGATAACGCCGCGATAAACCACGCGCGTTCGCTCGCTCGGATTTAGGAAGTCGGGAGAGCGATAATAGCGGGAGATGAGATCATCAAAGCTGCCGGGCTGCGCACGATCAGCCCCGGCCTCGATCGACGGCGCCGCCACCCCGTCAAGGCAGGCCTGATATTCTTGGCGGAACGCCTCTGTGCCAGGTGCCGCCTTGAACGTGTAAACAGCAAAGCCCTTCCGGCGAAACCTGTAGCGGGGCTTCCCGTGACGATCGCGATATTCGCTCACCCATTCAGGAAGCCAGCGCCGCTTCATAGGCCTTGGATTTCATCGAAAGAGTTGGACGGCCGTGCGCCCGCATCGCCAAACATGACGACGATCGCGCCACCGGGATCGATCCGATAGCCAGTCGGCTTCAATCCAGCAGCGGCCGCCGCCCTCAAAGCGCGGGTCGCGTCCGCTTGCTTGAAGGAGGCTCGCCGCGCCCCCATCAGTCATAGTCTCGCTCTTCAAGCCCCAGCGCATTGAACACGCGGGAACGAAGATCATTGAGATTGATGATGATCGCAGACGAAGCGACGCTACCTTCTGGCGCAATGATTAGCTCAACCGCATCTCGAATGTCGGCGGTAGCTATGCACTGACCGCGCTGCGCGCCGGGGCAATAGACGTAGAGCGTATAGCCCTGCTCCCGGTCAAAGACACCTCCCGGCTGGCGCGTCAGCTCCGTTCCCGGCAACGGTCCGGCAGCGATATGAGCAAAGTCGAACATAGCCAGTTCGAACGCGAGCTTCGGCTCAACACCCCGCGTCACGAGCTGGTGCGCAAGGGCGAACCCGACCGCGTCATAGATCGTGAACAGATGCCCTTTGCCAAACACCTCCGCAGGCTGAGCCTCCCCGATGATACGCCAGTTGCCGCGTGCCAGATGCGCGCGGAAATTGGACGCTGTCATGCCGGCGGCATGAGCGACCTGCGAGCTGGAGAAAACGGGATCGTAAATATTCATATTGCGGCCACCTGACACTTGTGCGTCAGGGTTCCTACCAGACACTTTAGTGTCAGGCAAGGGGAAGAGTTTTCCCGCCCTCTCCCCGCCGCAGGCGGGGAGACTAGCCATCCTCCCACAGGCTGCTGACGCTCCCGCGATCATGCCGCGCGCCTCGCATCGCCCAGCGCAGCCAGCAATCGTAGGTCGCGCGTGATGAGCCGCTCATTCTCTTCGCTCCGCTCATACAGCGGATCATCCCACATGATTTCGAGCTTCATCAGGACCGCCGCCGCGTCGGGGGCAGGCGTCAGCATCAAGCGATCCCGCGCCTCATCGACGCAGGCATAGAGCCGCTTATCCTCGTCATCGACGGCATCGAAGCCGAACTGGTCCTTGGTCCGGGCATCGCGCTCGTGCCACTCGGCCCATTCGGCAGTCAGCTTCTCGCCCGCTGCGCGGCCGGCGACGGTTGGATGCCACATCCATGCATCCGGCTGCGCGGGCCGATAGACGAAAGTATCCGGGCGACCGTTCGGCCGCTCGATCGTCACCGATAAGGAGGGAGGAGGGCCACAGCGCTTTTCAACCTTCTCCAGAAGCGGGTACCAGACGTTCGCCAAATGACCATGATAGGCCGCCTCAGCGGCGCGGTATGCGCGAACAGCCAGCGTCCAGTTATCGGGCGCGGCCTGCGCCGGGAGGGTGCCGGCGACTGCGACCGCAGGGACGACAGCTAGGGCGGTCAGCGCCGCGCGGCGGGAGACGGCAGAATGGTCAGATTTGCCGGGTGCAAAAATTGTATCGCCCGTGATACGGGCGGCATTAGCCTGAGACATGGGTAAGCTCCGTGCCGATGGTTAGAGCCGGGTGGGAAGCGCCAACTTCCCCTCGGCTCGAAACTCTGGTAGCAGGGTTTCTATGGCTGGTCAAGAAACCGTGCAACCAAAGAAACGAGGGCCGAAACCCACGGGGGTCGGCTTGCCTATTCAAGTGCGCCTCCAGCCCCATCAGCTCGCTGCCCTCGACCAATGGATTGAAGGCCAGGAAGAGCCACGCCCCTCCCGGCCTGAAGCAATCCGCCAGCTGATCGACAAGGCATTGGCTTAGCAGCTCAGGGGCATATTTTTGCCCCCACTCTATCCGGCCAGGTGTGCAGCCGCTGCCGCGTCATTCCCTTCTGAGTGATCGTCACCATTTCCGCGAAGCCGCCGACGATATGCTGCGCCGTCATGTTGGTGAAATTGTAGGCGGTTGCGCGCTGGCGCTGCAAGAGGGCCAGCATCGCCTTGCCCGGATCGAGCGCCTGCACGTCAGCAAAGGTGGGCCTGTCAGGCAGTCCTAGCAGCGCGTTCACATCCTGCCCGGCGTTCGGGCCGAAGTCTGACACCCCAATGTAGCGCGGCACATAGGGCTCATAGTCGGCATATTGCCCGCCGCTCTCATTGTCTGCCGTGGATGCCACATACCAGCCTTCGAGCCTTTCGCGCTCATGCGACCAGCCCGCCAGCTTGATCTCGAAGTGGTGCAGATGGGCAGGAACATCGACCGCGCTCCTTGCTGCCATCACGAGGATGTCGTGCAGCACGTCACCCACCAGGCCCAGCACACCGTCCAGGTCGGGCTGGCTCTCCAGCATCTTGCGGATGATATATTCGCAGCCGCCCGTTGCGCCGCGCTGCACATAGGCCACGCCCTGCGCCGGGAGTGTGCGAATCTTCGATCCAAACGAAAGCACCGTGCCGTCGTCTAGGTAGGTGGCCCCATCGGCCGACAAATGAACCGCCTCGCCCTGGTGAAGGAAGTTCGACGCGCTCATGCCAGCTCGATCCGCGATGCCCCGCCCCCTGCGAAGGTGCCGCCCATCCTCAGCAGGCCGCCCAGAATGCCACCCGATCCACCGCCCCCGCCGCCGGAGAACATACGCGCCAGGGCATTGCCGATGCTGTCGATCGCCGTCTGGAGGCCGCGCGCCGCCGTGTCGGCAATCCAGCTTTTGAAGAGCCCTTTCAAATCACCATTGAGCGCCGCGTGAATGCCGTCGCTGAAGGCGCCGCGGAAATTGTCCCGGAAGCGATCCTGCATCTCCTGATCGACTTGCATCTGATCGCCGATCCCTTGCGTCGTCCGCTGCACACTGGCCCAGGCGTCATCGAGCGCGCCCGGTGACTTTTCCAGCGTTCCGCCGAGCTGCTCCTGCCGCGACCGATCAGCCGCATCCGCGACGATCTGGCGCTGCCGCATCAGCGCGGGAAGAGGCGTCTTGCGGTCGGATTCCAGAACGGCCAGCTTTTCGAGCTCGCCGCGAAGCGCCGCAGTCTCGGGATAGAGGCCGTCCATGATCCCGCTGATCTCGCCTGCCATGTCCCGGAATTTTTCAGCCGTGGTCTTCGTGGTCTTCTCGGCCGGGTCGACCATCTCATGCTGAAGCCGTCGCATGTGGTCGCCAATCTCATCAACCATATCGGGAATGTAGCTGTGCCCGACAACGGCATCATAGAGATTGAAGAACCACTGCCCCACGGCCTTCAACTTGCCATCGAGCCAGGTCCAGACCGCGCCCAGCTTATCGACTATCCAGGTCTTCACGCCATTGTAGAGGTTGGCGGCGATCGCGGTGATCTTGTCCCAATTCTTCCAAGCCAGATAGACCGCGCCAACGGCGACCGCGATTCCGGTGATGACGGCGCCGACAGGCGTCAGGGCGAACGCGGCCATCGCCTTGACCACAGTGAGGATCACCGGCGCAAGGCTGCTCAACAGCGGGATTGCCTTGCCCACGCCGGTTGCCAGCCCACCGATTGCCAGCAGCGCAGGTCCGAACGCGGCAGCGATTCCGCCGCCGATGACGACGGTTTGTTGCATCTCTGGCGAGAGCGCCGTGAACGCGTCCAGCGCCTTGCCGATCGCTTCGGTCACCACAGGGATGATCGGCACAAGCTTTTCGCCGATAACATCGCCAGCCTGCCCTAGCTTCACCATGACCTCCCGCATGGGATCGGCCTTTGCCGCCGCCTCTGCCGCTCCACCGAACTGTTTGTTGAGCTCGCCCAACATGATCGCCTGCGCTCCGGCAATGTTGCCACCCTCCTGCATGGCCTTTATCTGGGCCTTTTGTTGCTCGGTAAACTGGATGCCCGCGCGTGACAGTGCGGTCAGGCCCTTGACCGGATCATTGAGTGCCTTGCCGACCATGATCGTCGCCCCCTGGAGGTCGCCGCCCATGCGGGTTGCCAGGTCCACCGCTGCCTGCTGCGCCTTCAGGAACGTGTCGCCTGCTATATTGCCGAAGGTCAGAAGATTGGCCGTCGATGATTTGAGGATCTCATCGGCATCGAACAGGCTCTTGAGCTCAAGCTGATCCGCGAAGCTTGAAAGCGCGTCGCCCGATAGCTTCGCCTGGTTGCCCATCGATGTGATCGCCGCCTCGACCTGCGCCATCGCGGCGGCCTGAGACTGCGCACCTTGCACGGCGGCGACTGCGAGCCCTGCGATCGGCAGGGTGATGCCGGCTGTGATCTTCTTGCCCCAGTCCGCAGTCTTGGAGCCGATGGCTTCGAACTTCCCGCCGACCTTTGCGAGATTGCGCTGCACGTCGGTCATGGCCTTGTCGAACTGCGCGCTGTCGGCACCGATGTCGATACGCATCGCCCCGATCTTGGTGGATGCCATTACGATGTTCCTTTCTTTGCGAGGCGGGCCGTCCTGCGGGCTTCGCGCACGGCTACCTTTTCCAGCTCGTTTGTCAGGGTGCCGACAAAGCGGCGGATCGTCGGCTCCGCTTCGCTGTCATAGGCTGGGCGCAGGAAAGGATGGGGCGGCTGATTGGCCGATCCGAACTCCTCGAAATGCGCTTTCGCGTCGCGGGTGCCGACATAGATTTCCACGAAGCTCTTTCCCGCCTTGCGCGCTTGGCCCGCCTGCCGCTTCGTGAGCCGATCCCCTATTTGGACGAGGGCTTGTGTCGTCCCAGGCTGGCGCACCCGGCGATTGTCGCCCTTGCCGTAGGTGATGACCTCGTTCGGATCGGCGCGGCCTGGTGCGGCTTCCTGCGCCTGCTGGTGCATTGGCTTGGCCGCTTCGATGAGGGCGCGCTTGATTACGCCTCGTGCCATTGCTTTGGTGCGCAACTGTCCCAGGGCGGCGTCCAGTTCCTTCAGGCCCTGGACTTTGATCTTCATCCGCCAAGCACCCGCGAAACTTGCTCGGCAGTGCTGGTAGCAACGGCCTGAGGTGGTGCCGTCTTCTTGGACAGTTTGGCGGTTAAGTTAAGCTCATTCCGGTTGTCGTTCATGCCGCCATTTGGGTGATCAAATCATGGGGGGCATGCCCCCCATGATTTGAAGCGCCGATTTGCCCATATGCCTCGCCTGGGGTTTTGCCCGCAAGGCGTGAATGAGGACGATGGTTGTCATAATAGGCGAACCATCGGCCAAGGCCGGCACGCAGTTCAGATCCGGTCTCGAAGGCGTGCAGATAGACGCATTCGTACTTCACAGACCGCCAGAGCCGTTCGATGAAGACATTGTCCATCCAGCGTCCCCGGCCGTCCATGCTGATCCTGATCTCGGCTGCGCGCAGCACACCGGTGAAGGCATTGCTGGTGAATTGGCTGCCCTGATCGGTATTGAAGATATCGGGCTTACCAAAACGGGCCAGCGCCTCCTCCAGGGCCTCGACGCAAAAGCCGGCATCCATGGTGTTCGATAGCCGCCAGGCCAGCACCTTGCGGCTTGCCCAGTCCATGATGGCGACCAAATACAGGAAGCCCCGGCGCATGGGCAGATAGGTCACGTCCGCGCACCAGACGTGGTTGGGGCGCGTGATTTCCAGATTGCGCAGCAGATAGGGATAAATCCGATGCTCGGGATGCGGATCGCTCGTGCGAGGGCGCTGGTAAATTGCCGCCAGCCCCATCTTCGCCATCAGCCGCCGGACCCGGCGACGGCCGATCGCATGGCCCAGACGCCGTAAATGCCGCGCCATCTGCCGGCTACCGTACCACGGGCATTCCATGAACGTCTCGTCGATCACCGTCATCAGCGCCAGCGTCTCGTCGGTTTCCGGCACCGGCGTGTAGTAATAGGACGACCGACTGATCGACAGCAGGCGGCACTGCATCGCGATCGACAGGTGCTGGTGTGCTGGCTCGATCTTCGATCGCCTCCAGGCCACGCTCATCGACCGGAGGCTTTCGCCAAAAAATCCCTTTCCACCAGCAATTGCCCGATTTTGGCATGCAACTTCTCGATTTCCGCCTCACTGGCAGCCTTCGAGCTCTGATCGCCATTATCGAACAGGCTGGCCATCCCATCCATCGCCTGTCGCTTCCATGCCCCGATCATCGTGTGGTGGATGCCATGCTTCGCTGCCAGTTCGGCCAGCGTCAGATCGCCCCGGATCGCCTCCATCGCAACCTTCGCCTTGAACTCTGCGCTGTAGCGCTTTCTCGTCGTCTTCATTCCCGTCCATTCCTTCAGGTCGGGATGAGCTTAACACCCTGTCCGAATTTCCGGCACCACCTCAGCCTTCACGCCCGCACCGGTGAGAAAGGCTCGCACCGTCGCTTCGTCGGCCGCGTTGCCCTCGCTGTCCCGCAGGCCCGCTTTTAGGATGGCCGCCATCATGCTGATCGAAAGATCGCCCTGCATCTCACGGAGCATCGCGCCGACGCCCTTGCCTAGCGCCTGCTCGATTTCGCAGATTTCGTTTACGCCGAAATAGAACGTCCACTCTTTGCCAGCGAGCGTATGTTGCAGCACTTTGGGAGCAGGGCGCTCAGCTACGCTGGGCTTTTTGCGAGGTATTCCACTCATGTTTTTTCCTTTCAGGAAGCTGCGTTGCGCGACGCCTGCTGAGCGCCGCGCAACTGTTGGCGGCTTTAAGCGGCCGCGACCTTCAGCACCTTCAGCGCTTCGCTATTCAGAACCGCGCCATGGACGCGCTTGCGGAAGTACCACTTGATCTGGCCTTTGGTGGTGTAGGGATCGCGCAGCACGTTAAGGCGGGTCCGGTCGCCAATAACATAGCCGCGCTGCCAGTTGCCGAAGGCAAGCGGAAACGCGTTGGCTGCCACCTCATCCATGTGCTCAGCTTCGAGAACAGGAAAGCCGAGCAGGCGGCCGGGAACTCCTTCTTGTAGGGATGGGATGTAGAGCGGCCGTCCGTCTGCGTCCTTCAACCGCGCCAAGGCGGCGATCACATCAGTGGACCCGAGCCAGGACACACCGGGAGCCTGACGATATCCGGCTTTGAGGCTGAAGACCATGGCAACCAACGTTGACACCATATCGTCGCCCAGCAGCGCGGCTTCGCCGGTCGGGATATACTGGAGCGTGCCAAGCGGGCGAGTGCCGTCCACATCGGCAGTGGGCACTCGATCCGGCGCGAGAAATCCAGCTGGCTTCTTAATGCCGTTGCCCCGAATGAAAGCCTCGCTTTCGTTTTCCGCGAAGGCGTCGACAACATTCTCCTCAAGGAACTGCTCAAGATTGACGATGGCGTCATCGACAACCTCTTCCGAAGCGCTCGGCAGCGCATAGAGGGTGCCGCCCGGAGGCGTTACCGCTGCCAGCTCGGGCGTATCCGTTTCGGTGCGCTCATCGCCTTCCCCGACCCAGCCAGCGGTCGCACCGCGCATGTTCACCGGCAGCACAACCTTGGGGCTTTCGGTGAAATCGACCACGCGCGCTACTCGGCGAATGGGCGATTGGCGCAGAACCAAGGCTTCGATCTGATTCCTGATGACCTCCGGAACCAGATAGCCGCCGTCGGGATCGTTACCCTCGCGCATGGCGGAGGTGGAGACGCCGCGCATGATGTTGGCAAGTTCTTTGCGGGCGTCGTCGGTGAAGCTCAGGTTCCGCGCATCCGCCAAGCCGAAGCCGGCAGTGAGGTCGACGCCGGAAGTGGCTAGCGCGCCGGGCGGGACAATGCTGCCCCCGCGCGCAGCGGCAGGACGGTGCGGCTGCTGGCTCTGCGAGCGCTGCAAGGCCTGCACCGCGTCGTTGATTGAGGCAATCTGGCCTTCGAAGCCGGAGAGGGCCGCGTCGACATTATCGGTATGCTCGCGCAGCAGGGTTTCGATTTCGCTCATGTTCAGTCCTTTTTGAAACGGGCCAGTTTGCTGCTGGCGCTGGAGAGGATGGTAGTCAGCGCATCGTCGCGCCGTTCATCTGGCGTCTGGATGGCCTGCCATGCGGCGCTCGCGGCGATCTTAGCTTTGCGCCCGGAAAGGCCTCCAGCCTTCAAGACTTCCTCGATCGCGGCAGGGCCGCTGATGGAATTGACGTGAATGATGTTTGCGTTCTTGTTGCCTGGTATGGCGACAAGACTGATCTCCAGAAGATCAGCTTCGGTAATCAACTCGCCCGCACGATCGCCCGCCTCACGAGATTTTGAGCGGACAGGTTCGGTTTTCTCATGAAGCGCGCCGGTCGAAAGGCTCTGGATGGCCTTCGCTTTCACCAAGGCGTAAGCCTCTGCGCCGTCAGCCGTCGATCGCTCAATACGGCCACGCACATGGAGCGCGTTGCCCTTCGCTTCGATCGCTTGCCATGCCCCTACGGGGCGGCTCATGTCGTGGAACAAGAGCATCGCTGGCATTGTGCCGCGCTGGCGATGCTCAGCTAAGGACTTGTCGAAAGCTCCGGCCGCATAACGGCGGAGATTGCGATCTAGCAGCCCGTCATCAAATGCTGCGACACCGATGAGGGTGCCAGCATCATCAAGACTCGTGATGGATATGGGAAATGTCATGCGCATAGTCCGACAGCTCGCCCCAATGGGCGTTTCGACAAGCCGTCGCCTTGCGCGGTCCCCGCGTTTGGCAGAGGGTCAGCAGCGCGGTCCCCGCGCTTCGACTTCGACGGCATAGCAGGCGATGGAATCCAGATCAACGGGGGTGCAACCGGAAGATCGTATGTGGAGCGACATGCGTGCGTGTAAGCTGCCCCAAGGCCTCCAGGCGGGCGATGCAGGGGCGGATGTGCCTGCCTGACATGCCGGTGAGACGCGCAGCTTCAGCTACCTCGATGTGAAACTCATCCCGGCCTTGCGCAATATGGCAAAGAGCTAGCAGGACTAATTTCAGATCCGATGGGATGGCGGCTGCCCATGCTGCCGGGGTGTGATCAGCGGTCATCATCAGGCCTAAGTCCATCATTGGCAGGAGGCGTCCCGCTCCGCGCGGCGACGGCCGGTGGTCGACAGAGAGCCAAGCTCTTGAAAATAAATCATTCGAAGAGTGGGCGCGGAAATGCCGAGAGCCGCCGCTATCTCATCGTGCCTCAAACCGGAGCGACGTAAGTCTTTGACTTTTGACCTGTTTTCTTCGGTTGGTTCATGACGTGGTCGACCAACTGGGCGCGGCGGAGTGGCAAGAGGCTGACCAAAGAGGTCAAAATCCCGCTCACCGATAAAAAAATCTGCGCGTGAGAGAGGCGGCGGTAATAGGGCGTCAGCCGCTTTGGACTTTTGCCCCACCCCCCGGCCTCCGCCTTCGCGCCCACTCATCGGCCCGCGCCCTTGGGCGTGAGCGACACCTTGATGCGCGTCATCCGGGCGCGCATGGCCTGAAGCTCGGTAATGATCTGGTCTAGGTCATCGACCGTCACGCTGACCGCCTCACGCACCTTACGGCCGTCAGCGAGCGGCATCGATCGCGCCGGCACTGGCTGGCCTGCAAAGTCACCCAGCACAGCGTCACGATAGAAGACCGTGTTCGACTTCGAGTGGCGATGGCCGTTCAGCTCCATGAACCGCCGAACCTCACGCGGCGAGCTTGTCGGCAAGTCTCGCTTGTCGGCCCACGCTTCATAGGCCTCCTTCAGCTGCTCAGCACCAAGGCGCGTCCCCGGCTGATACCGGACATGGTCGCGGTAGAAGTTGGGAAACGTGTCCGACGGCGCTCCAGTGGTCAGCAGCAGGCCTTCAAACTGAAACTCAGGTTCTTTTTGGGAGCTTTTCATTCTTCTTCCCTTCAATGGGAGGGATAAATGGGAGGATAAAAGTAAGGTTTTCTGCGGTTCTCAGAGGCAGTTGGGAGCATGGGAGCCAGAAAGTCAGAAAGTTATGTGCGCGCGCACGCGTATGCGCACGCGCGTGCGCGCCTACGTGCGCGGACTTTCATGGATTTGGCTCCCGCACGCTCCCATCCTCCCGCAGCCCCGTATTTCCGGGGTTCCCAGCCTCTTCCATCCTCCCACGCGCAGCGGCGGCGCGGGAGACCGGGAGGGAGATCAGCCTTCCATTTGGAAAGACGCCTTCCCGGCGGGGGCAAGGGGGCGGGATTGTAGGCACAATTTTGAGCCCACAATCAGCGCTGAAAGCCGACTTGATTGAGAGAATCGGTGAACCGATTTTATGGCGGCAGAGCGCCTTTTGTAGGTTAGCCATCAGCCCCGCAACCCCGCAGAACAGCGTGGGTCGGGTTGGCAGGGTTATCCAACGTAAGTTCTTGATTACAAGAGGTTCAGGTAGCCCTCTTGGGTGCGCCAAAATCTCCTTGTAAAATCGGTATGTTAATGGGGCCAACTCCCCTGTCGCCAGTCTCGCTCACCCCGAAAACCGCTTGACCATCCTTGCGGTCAGATCGGCTATCAGTTCGGAGCGCAACGGCATGACCTGCTCGTCCGTGCGGCATACGATGACCGTATCGCAGGTCGCGATGGCGCGGCCATTTTGGAACATCGCCTGAAAGATCGTCCAGCTCGTGCCGCCAAGGCGGCCGAAACCCGACGCGATATGGACTGGATCAGGGAAATTGCCTTCGCCCAGATAGTTTATCTCCAGCGCGGCGACCATCGTCCGCTCATTCGATGGCCGGTTCGTCAATGCGCGCACCTCCCGATTCAACAGGACGCGACCGCTTTCGAACAGCGCTGCAAAGGCGACATTGTTGATATGGCCATTGATATCCAGGTCCTGGAACCGCGTCTGAAAATCCCCGCGCACAGGGTAAATGGCGGCGTCGAGCCGCCAGCTTTCCGGTTTGGGCATAATCAGCGCGCTCCCATATGGCCGTTGTTCCGCCGCGCGTGCCAATCGGCAATCGCGGTGCGGACATTGTCGACGTGGCGCCGCGCGATCTCCTCCGCCGGACCCGCGTCATTCTTCATGATGGCGGCCGCCATATCGGCATAGTCGCGGTGCCGCACCTTCTGGAGGTCGGGCGCCGAATATTGGACGTGGATGATATGCATGCCCACGGACGGAAAGAGGCGGCGCAACTCGCGATTGTCGCCGATCCGCAGCAGCACGCGGTAGAATTGACGCCCTCGATACCGTCGCCGCCGAAATCGCCGCTGCCGGTGGCACGTGCCGGGCGGTCGCCCTCGACATCGCCTCCGCCGACAGCATCGATGCGGCCGCGTAGGAGATCGAGGCGACTGACATTCTCATCAACAATGCGGGCATCGTGCGCGACGCATCCTTCCTCGATCATCGCGAGAGCGACTGGGACGATGTCTTCGACACCAATGTGAAGGGCATGTTCCGGGCGACGCAGGTGGCGGCACGCGGGATGAAGCGCCGAGAAGGCGGGTCGATCGTCAATATCGCGTCGATCACCGGGCTGAGGCAGGCGGGCGGCATCGCCTCCTACGCGGTATCCAAGGCTGCGGTCATCCAACGCCGCGCTTGAGCTTGCCCGCTTCGGCATCCGCGTCAACGCGCTGGCGCCCGGCTATATCGGCACCGACCTCAACGCCGGCTTCTTCCAGAATGACGCCGGACAGGCCATGATCAAGCGCATTCCCCAGCGCCGCCTTGGAAATTTGAGCGATCTCGACGGACCGCTCCTCCTCCTCGCCTCCGATGCCGCCTCCTATATGACCGGTTCGGTCATCGAGGTCGACGGCGGCCACCTCCTCAGCAGCTTGTGAGTCCAACGACATGGCGAGAAAACTTTACGATACAGCCGGTGACGCCCTTTCGGGCCTGCTCTTTGACGGGATGACCATCTCCGCCGGGGGTTTTGGCCTCTGTGGCATTCCGGAAACGTTGTTCCACGAGATCCGCCGAAGCGGCGTCAAGGATCTCACCGTCATTGATTTCGGCCTGGGCCTGCTGCTCCAGAACCGGCAGGTGCGCAAGATGATCTCCTCCTATGTCGGAGAAAACAAGGAGTTCGAGCGCCAGTATCTGACCGGCGCTCTCGAACTTGAATTCAATCCGCAGGGCACGCTTGCCGAGCGGCTCCGCGCCGGTGGTGCGGGGATTGCCGGTTTTTGCACGCGAACGGGCGTCGGAACGATCGTGGCCGACGGCAAGGAAGAAAAAATCTTCAACGGCGAACGCTATATCCTGGAGACCGGGCTGACGGCCGATCTTGCCATCGTCAGGCCTGGCGCGGCGACGAGAAGGGCAATCTCGTCTATCGCAAGACAGCGCGCAACTTCAACCCGATGGTGGCGACATCCAGCCGTATCACGGTCGCCGAGGTCGAGGAACTGCTTCCCGCGGGCGCGATCGATCCCGACCATGTCCACACGCCCGGCATTTTCGTGCAACGGCTGATACCTGCCGAACGGAACGAGAAGCGCATCGAGAAGCGCATCGTGCGCAAGGAGGTTTGACATGCCCTGGACCCGGAACGACATGGCCGCCCGCGCGGCGCGCGAACTGCGCGACGGCTTCTACGTCAATCTTGGCATCGGCATTCCTACGCTGGTCGCCGACAATATACCCGCCGGCATGGACGTGACGCTCCACTCGGAAAACGGCATGCTGGGCCTTGGCCCCTATCCCGATGCCGCGCACGTCGACGCCGATATCATCAACGCCGGCAAGGAGACCATCACCGAGCTTGCGGGCACGAGCTATGTGTCTTCCGACGACAGTTTCGGCATGATCCGCGGCGGTCATATCGACCTTTCGGTCCTCACCGCGATGGAGGTCGCGGAAAATGGCGACATCGCCAACTGGATGGTTCCGGGAAAAATGGTGAAGGGCATGGGCGGCGCGATAGATCTCGTCGCGGGCGTCCGGCGCATCATCGTGGTCATGGATCATGTCGCGCGCGACGGAACGCCGAAATTCCGCAAGAGCTGCACCATGCCCTTGACCGGGTCGGGAGTCGTCGACATGTTGATAACCGATCTTGCCGTCTTTTCGCGTGAGAACCGGAGCAGCGGCTTCCGCCTGATCGAATGCGCGCCCGGCGTCGATCCCGATCAGGTCCGCGCCCTCACCGAAGCGGATTACACGATATAAGCCTTCGGTGCATGAACCGGCCGTCTGCCATGGGAACAGCGATGCCGGGGCGATAGCCCCGGATCGCGCCCATAGCTTCGACCGGCCATGATCCGGTCAGTTTCGCCGGATCACCAGGTTCCGGATTTCGCTCATATCCTCGATCGCGAAGCGCACGCCTTCCCGACCCAGTCCGCTGTCCTTGACCCCGCCATAGGGCATGTTGTCGACGCGGTAGCTCGACACGTCGTTGACGACGATGCCGCCGACGTCGAGATGATCCCATGCGTCGAGCACCTTGTGGATGTCTCGCGTGAACAGGCCCGCCTGAAGCCCGAACTTGCTGTCGTTGACCTCGGCGAGCGCAGCCGCCCAGTCGGTGAATTTCGAAAGAATGACCACCGGGCCGAAAGCTTCCTCGCGCACCAGGTCGGTGTTGCCGGGAACGTCTTCCAGCAAGGCGGCTTCGAGCATATTGCCCTCGCACCCGCCGCCTGCGAGCAAGGTCGCGCCTGCGGCAACCGCATCGTCGATCCAGCCTTTCAGCCGCTGGGCCTCGCTGACCGAGATCATGGGCCCGATGAACGTGTCGCGAAGCTTGGGATCGCCCGATTTCAGCGCCTTGACCTTCACGGTGAGCATGTCGCGGAACGTGTCGTAAATATCCTCGTGGATGATCACGCGCTGCACATGGATGCAGCTTTGTCCCGATTGATAATAGCCGCCAAAGATAATCCGCGCGAGCGCATGGTCGAGGTCAGCGTCCTTGTCGACGACGACCGCCGCATTGCCGCCGAGTTCGAGCACGACCTTCTTCTTGCCTGCCCGCGCCTTCAAATCCCAGCCGACAGCCGGTGAACCCGTGAAGCTGAGCAGCTTCAGCCGGTCGTCGGTGGTGAACAGGTCGGCGCCCGCACGCGATGCAGGCAGAATGCTGAACGCGCCCTCAGGCAGGATATCGCACTCCGCGAGCACCTCTCCCATGATGATCGCGCCCAGGGGGGTGAGCGACGCGGGCTTCATCACGAAGGGGCACCCGATGGCGATGGCCGGGGCGATCTTGTGCGCCGCGAGGTTGAGGGGGAAGTTGAATGGCGAGATGAAGCTGCATGGGCCGATCGGCACGCGCTTCCACATCCCCATATAGCCCTTGGCGCGGGCTGAAATGTCGAGCGGCTGTATCTCGCCATAGTTGCGCACGGTTTCTTCGGCGGCGATGCGGAAGGTGTCGATCAACCGGCTGACCTCCCCCTCGCTGTCGGCGATCGGCTTGCCTGCCTCGACGCACAAAGCATAGGCGAGTTCGTCGAAGCGCTCCTGAAAGCGCGTGACGCAATGGGTGAGCACGTCGCGCCTTTCGAAGCTCGCCAGCCGCGCCATCGGCTCGGCGGCGCGCACCGCGCCCGCGATGGCCTCTGCAATGATGTCCACGGTCGCAAGCGCGGTGCGAAAAGCGACCTCGCCGGTGAACTTGTCGGTCACCGCCAGGTCGGCATTCGGCTGCACCGCTCTGTTGTTGAGATAGAGCGGATAGACGTCTTTGAGTTTCACCACGGCCGTTCTCCCATATCCCCGGCAAAAGCCGGCGGCCCCGGCTGCATGCCCCCGGACATTGCCGGGCTGCGCGCCGGATTGCATTCATCCTATTGCGGCTGGAGAGCCCGCGCGATCCGACTGAGATAGAAGACGCGCTCGAATGTGGCGTCGAACGCGACGGGGATCGTCTGGTCGGGCGATCTGAACCATCGGCCATCCTTCGCCTGCACGTCGCAGATCCATGCCGTCATGCGCGCCGAAGCATCCCTGAATCGCGTATCGCCGGTCAACAGGAATATCTCCGCGCAGCCCCAGGCGATCTTGCCGTTGGAGGTCGACGCAAATATTCCGGGATGACAGCCGTTCACGAACGCCAGCAGCTTGTCCGCCGCATCGATCCATTTGCGTTCGCCCGTCAGCCGATACATCTGGGCCATGAGCGCGAGCGAATACCCAAGATACCAGTAGATCTGCCCGCCTTCCGCCCGCTGGATCGTCCACGCCTTTCCATCCTCATCGGCGGCCGGTTTTATGAATCCGCCCTCAGCCGACCACCGAAAATAAAAGGCCTTTTCGTGTTCAGGCTGATCTTCGACAAGCGCGCGAACCAGTTCGGCCTCCTTCATGACCTCATCGCTCTTCCCCGCCGCGAGAAGCGCCGTCAGGGCGCAGCAGGTCAAGCCGATATCGATAGTCGGTCCCGATCCGTCGGCCAGAACGGCGCCCGTGATCTTGCAAAGCTGCCCGCGGATCGCGTTCACCGCCGGAACCGACATGTCATAGCGCCCGGCAAGATGCGCCCCCCAGGTCAGCCACGAATCCCGGTAGATCGGGCCGACCGCTGCAGCCGGATATTGTTCGCCGCCGAACAGGCCGTCCTTGTAGAAGTACCGTTTGATCTTATGCGCAACGCGCTCCGCCTCCAGATAGCGGCCGGCAACTGTGAATGTCAGGAGGGACTTGTAATAGCCGAACAAAACGTTCTCGCTGCCTTCAAGCTCGCCCTTCTCCGATACGCGGCCGACAAGCCATCCCAGGCCGAGCGATATTGCTTTTTCGCAACGCTGAACGATCTCTGCCAAGTGAACCTCTCCGGGATTTGGAATGCGTGATGGGAGCGGCCTTACGCCGCCGCCTGGCGAATAAGATCGGCCCCCTTCTCCCCGATCATCAGGGCAGCCGCGTTGCTATTCGGGGACGGCATGGTCGGCATGATCGAGGCATCGACAATCCGAAGCCCCTCGATCCCCCTGACACGCAACTGATCATCAACCACCGCCAGATCGTCATGTCCCATCTTGCAAGTGCCGATCGGATGATAGGACGTCTGGCCGCTTTGCCTTATATATTCCCTTATCTCCTCATCGGACGAAACCGATGCCCCCGGGCGCAATTCCGCCACGACTAATTCCGAAAGCGCATCCTGCGACGCTATCGTTCGGGCCATTTTGCTATCCAATTGGGAAACTGGTGGAGAGGATGGCTGCTGGACAGGCCAGGTAGGATGGCGTGACAAGGCGGATGCTTAATCCGGCTCGCCGCCCGCGCTTCGAGCCCAATGTCGCTCCGAAGGCAAAGGGTGGAGGTTCCCATCCTCCCGGATGCGCCATTTTCCAATGGCTGTCAGAACGGTCGTCCTTCCAATCCAAGCAGATATTGCTTGGCTTTCAACCCACCGGCGAACCCCGTCAGCGCCCCGTTGGCGCCCACGACGCGGTGGCAGGGGGCGATGATCGAAATCGGATTGCGCCCATTCGCGGCCCCGACGGCCCGGCAGGCGGAAGGCTTTCCGATCTGGCGCGCAATATCCGCATAGCTGCGCGTTTCGCCGAAAGGGATGGTCAGCAGGGCCGCCCAGACGTTTTTCTGGAAATCCGTGCCCTTGAAATCGAGCGGCAGGTCGAACACCTGCCGGTATCCGGCGAAATATTCGCCTAGCTGCCGCCCGGCCGCATCCAGCAAGGGGTGATCGCCGCTCTCGACCCGCGGCTCCAGGCGAACGCGCCTGGGGTCGTCCTTTTCCCACAGGACCGCCGCCAGCCCCGCTTCACTCGCCACCAGTGTCAGTTCACCGACGGGAGAGGCCATCGTCCGATATATGTAATTCATGCCCCATCCTTTCCACCAGATGACGGCGTCAGCATAGAGCATGACAACAAGGCCGCCTTCCCGGTCCTTGCGGTCAAGGATTATCGCAGGCCGCCGCCCATGGCGCGATACAGTTCGACCATGTTCGTCGCCTGCGTAAGTCGCGTCGCGACCAGGCTTCGCTCCGCGCCGTAGAGCGTACGTTGCGCATCCAGCGTGGTCAGGAAGGCGTCCACGCCTGCCTTGAACCGCGCTTCGGACAGGCGATAGCCGACCCGCGCCGAATCCCGCAAGGATGTCTGAGCCTCCACCTGCGCCGTCATCGTGCCGCGACGGGCCAGGGCATCGGCCACCTCGCGAAAGCCGGTCTGCACGCTCTTTTCATAGGTCGCGACCATGGCGTCGTAGGTCGCCCGCGCATAACGCAGGTTGCCCTGGTTGCGCCCGAAATCGAAGATCGGCAGGCTGGCCGATGGGGCAACGGACCAATAATCGCTGCCCGACTTGAACAGGTTGGAAAGGCCCAGGCTGATCGTCCCGAATGCGGCCGTCAGCGATATATTGGGAAAGAAAGCCGCCCGTGCCGCGCCGATATTGGCATTGGCGGCCGCCAATTGATGCTCAGCCGCCATGATGTCGGGGCGGCGCAGCAAAGCCGCGGAGGGCAGGTCGGACGGTAGATTGGCCAGCGTCACATCCCCCTCCGGCATTGCCGTCGGCAGGTCTTCGGCGGGCACGGTCCCCCCTGCCAGCAGGTTCAGCGCATTCTGGTCCTGCGCCACCAGGGTCGTCGCCTGGGCGATGTCGGATCGCGCCTGGTCATGGCTGGTCTGCGCCTGCCGCACTTCCAGTTCCGACGCGATCCCCTTCGCAAAGCGCGCCCTGGTGAGGTTCAGCGTCTGGCCAAAGGCCTGTTCCAGATCGCGCGCGATCTTCAACCGCTCCTGATCCGCCGCCATGCTGAGCCAGGCATTGGCCACCTCCGCGATAAGCGCGGTCTGCGCGGCGTTGCGGTTCTCGACCGAGGCGAAATATTGCTCCTGCGCCGCCTTGGTCAGGTTGCGCACCCGCCCGAACAGGTCGATTTCCCAGGCCGACACGCCGACCGAAGCGGTGTAGATGTCCGTGCGCCCCGACACGCCCTGCTGGGCGAAGGGCTGATCCTGATAGGTCGCGCCGCCATTGGCGCCAAGTGTTGGAAAGATATCCGCTCGCCGAACCTTATATTGCGCCCGCGCCTGCTCGACATTGGCGAGCGCCACGCGAAGGTCGCGATTGTTGGCGAGGGACGTTTCGATCACCCGGACGAGGCGGGGATCGACGAAGAAATCCTTCCAGCCAGTGTCGGCCGGAACGATCGCCTGCCCGTCGCCCACGGCATAGGCCGGCCCTTGCGGGCTGGATTCCGGCACGGGCAGCGCGGGTCGCACATATTTGGGCGCCATGTCGCAGGCCGCAAGCGTCAACGCGAGAGCAGCGGCCGGGAAGAGCTTGATCCTGTCCATCCTCATGCCTCCTGGGGCGCCAGCGGAGCGCTCCCCTCATGCCCACCTTCATCCCGACCATGATATTCGCGGAACAACCGCTTCACCACGGTGAAGAAGACCGGCACGAAGAAGATGGCGAGTACCGTCGCAGCCAGCATGCCGCCGACCACGGCCGTGCCGATGGCGTTCTGACCGCCCGCACCCGCCCCCTTCGCCACCGCAAGCGGCAGCACGCCGAAGATGAAGGCGAAGCTGGTCATCAGGATCGGGCGCAGACGCAGCTTGCCCGCCTCCAACGCCGCCTGCGCAGGCGGCAGGCCTGCCCGCATCTTTTCCTCGGCGAATTCCACGATCAGGATCGCATTCTTGGCCGACACGCCGATCGTCGTGATCAGGCCGACCTGAAGGTAGATGTCGTTGTTGAGTCCAGCCAGCATCGCCGCCAGCACCGCGCCGAACACGCCCAACGGAACCACCAGCATGACCGCGATCGGCACCGACCAGCTTTCATACAGCGCGGCCAGGCACAGGAAGACGATCAGCATCGACAGCGCATAGAGTGCCGGCGCCTGCCCGCCAGAGGTCTTTTCCTCATAGGAAATGCCGTTCCATTCATATCCGACGCCCGCGGGCAGCTTGGCGGCCATTTCCTCCATCGCCTCCATCGCCTTGCCGGTCGAAACGCCCGGCGCGGGCGCGCCCATGATCTGCATCGACGGCACGCCGTTGAAGCGCTCCAGCTTGGCCGGACCATATATCCATTCGGTGGTCGCGAAGGAGGATATCGGCGCCATCGCGCCACCGCTGCCCCGCACATGCAGCGCGCCAATTGAATCAGGCGCGGTGCGGAAGGGCGCATCGGCCTGCACATAGACGCGCTTCACCCGGTCACGATCGATGAAGTCGTTGATATAGCTGCTGCCCATCGCAGTGCTGATCGTGTCGTTGACGTCGGACTGGGCAATGCCCAGCGCGCCCGCCGCCGCCTGATCCACGTTCAGCTTGATCTGCGGCGTATCTTCCAGGCCATTGGGCCGCACCTGCGCCAGCCGCTTGTCGGCCATAGCCATGCCCAGCAACTGGTTGCGCGCCTCCACCATCTTGTCATGGCCCAGATTGCCCCGGTCCACGAGCTGGAAGTCGAAACCGGTCGCATTGCCCAATTCCTGGACGGCGGGCGGCACGAAGGCGATCGCCATACCGGCGGAAATCTTGCGGAAGGCGCCATTGGCGCGGAGCGCGATGGCCGATACATTATTGTCCCTGCCCTTGCGTTTGGACCAGTCCTTCATCCGGACGAAGACGATGCCGACATTCTGCCCCTGCCCCACGAAACCGAAACCCGCAATGGTGAAGACGGCCGCGACATTCTTCTTTTCATCGATCATATAATGATCGCGCACCCTGGCCAGGGTCCGTTCCGTTTCCTCCAGCGTCGATCCGGTCGGCAGGGACACCTGGTTGATGATGACCCCCTGATCCTCGTCGGGCAGAAAACCGCCCGGCAGGCGCAGGAAGACCAGACCCATGCCGATCACGATCAGCCCATAGACCAGCATCGTTCGGCCCCAGCGGCGCTCGACCTTTTCCACCGACCTGCCATAACGGACGACGCTGCGGTCGAAGGTCCGGTTGAACCAATCGAAGAAACGGCCGAAGCGCGAACCGAAAAAGCCGGTCCAGATATGGCTGTGCCCCCTTGGCCGCAATATCGTCGCGCAAAGCGCGGGCGTCAAAATCAACGCCACCAGCACCGACAGCACCATCGCGGAAACGATGGTGATGGAAAATTGGCGGAAGATCACGCCGGTCGACCCGCCGAAGAACGCCATGGGCAGAAACACCGCCGAAAGCACCAGGCCGATGCCGATCAGCGCGCCGCTGATTTCATCCATCGACTTTTTCGCGGCTTCCTTCGGACTGAGTCCTTCCTCCTGGATGATGCGCTCGACATTTTCGACCACGACGATGGCGTCGTCCACCAGCAGGCCGATCGCCAGCACCATGCCGAACAGGGTCAGCGTGTTGATGGTGAAGCCTGCCACATAGAGGACGGCGAACGACCCCAGCAGCACCACCGGCACCGCGATAGTCGGGATCAACGTGGCGCGCCAGTTTTGCAGGAACACGAACATCACCACGAAGACAAGCAGTATCGCCTCGAACAGGGTGCTGATGACCTGTTCCACCGACAGCTTCACGAAGGTCGAATTGTCGACCGGGAAATCATATTTGACCCAAGGCGGAAAGGATTTGGACAGTTCGGCGACCTGGCTCTTGACGCCTTCGACGGTATCCAGCGCATTGGCGCCGGGTGCCAGCCTGATGGCGAAACCGGCGGCGGGGTGGCCGTTGAACTTCGCCGCAAAGCTGTAGGTCTCCGCGCCCATCTCGACCCTGGCGACATCCGACAGATGGACGACGGACCCATTGCCATTGTCACGCAATCTGATCTGGCGGAACTCTTCGGGCGTCTTCAACCGCGACTGCGCCGTCACCGTCGCGTTCAACGCCTGTCCCCTGGGCGAGGGCGTACCACCGATCTGCCCCGCCGAAACCTGCGCATTCTGCGCCCGGATGGCCGATTTCACGTCCCCCGTGGCGATGCCCAGATTGGCCATCTTATAGGGGTCGAGCCAGATGCGCATCGCATATTGCGCGCCGAGTAACTGGGTGTCGCCCACGCCGTCGACGCGGCTGATCGGATCCTGGAGCGTGGAGGCGACGAAGTCGCCCGCATCCAGTTGATCGTGAATGCCGTCTTCGGAATAGACGGCCATGACCATCAGGAAAGTGGAGGACGACTTGGTGACGCGCAGGCCCTGCTGCTGCACTTCCTGCGGCAGGAGCGGAGTCGCCTGCGCCAGCTTGTTCTGCACCTGCACCTGCGCGATGTCGGCGTCCGTGCCCTGTTCGAAAGTCAGGGTGATGGTCAGGTTGCCGGCGGAATCGCTGCTCGATGCAAAATAACGGAGATGATCGATGCCCTTGAGCTGTTGTTCGATGATCTGCGTTGTCGTGCTTTCCAGCGTTTCGGCGTTAGCGCCGGGATAGCTGGTGGTCACCACCACTGCGGGCGGCGCGATTTGGGGAAACTGGGCGACGGCCAGCGACCGCAGCGCCAGCACACCGGCCAGCATGATGACGATGGCGATGACCCATGCGAAGATGGGCCTGTCGATGAAATAACGGGCCATGGCTTATTTCGTCCCGCGGGCGTCGGCCTGATTCCGGGCCGTCACCTGTTCCGGCGCGCGCGGCTTCACGACCGTTCCGGGACGCAGGTTCACCAGCCCCTCGACGATCAGCCTGTCGCCCACCTTCAGCCCATTGGTGACGATCCATTTGTCGCCCACGGCCCGGTCGGTTTCAACCTGACGCAATTCGACCTTGTCGCCTGCCCCCACGACCATGGCGGTGGCCCGGCCCCGCGCGTCGCGGGATATGCCCTGCTGCGGCGCCAGGATCGCCCGGCTGCGCTGCCCCTCGACCAGCTTGGCGCGGACATACATGCCCGGCAGCAACAGGCCGTCCGGATTGGCGAAGGTGGCGCGCAGGGTCACCGCGCCCGAACTGGGATCGACCGTCACTTCAGAAAATTGCAGCCTCCCCTCGACCGGATAGACGCTGCCGTTGGGCAACAGCAACCGCACCCGCGCCCCGTCCGCCGCGCTGACGCCGCCCGCCTGCATCGCCTGCTTGAGATCGATGATCTGCGCGGCGGACTGAGTCACGTCGACATAGACGATGTCGGTCCGCTGGATCGTCGCCAGCGCACCGGCCTGCCCCGCCTGCACCAGGGCGCCCGGCGTGAACAGCGAACGGCCTATGCGTCCGGAAATCGGCGCCCGTATCCGCGTGAAATCCTGGTTCACCTGAGCGGCCTGCACCGCCGCCCGTTGCGCCGCGACATCCGCGCTCGCCTGTTGGGCGGCTGCGGCGGCGTTGTCGGCCTCCTGCCGGCTGACGGCGTTGATCCCGACCAGTTCCTTGTAGCGCTGCGCCTGCAATGCCGTGGCCCGGATCGACGCCTGCGCCCGCGCCAGCGAACCCTGCGCCTGACTCACGGCTGCGCGATAGGGAGCATCCTCAATCTCATAGAGCAATTGGCCAGCCCTCACCGGGGCGCCCTCCGTAAACAGTCGGCGCCGGATGACGCCGCTGATCTGCGGCCGGACTTCGGCGGTTTCCACAGCCGCGATACGCCCTGGAAGCTCGGTGACGAGGGGAACGGTCTCTTCCGTCACCTTGACGACACCGACCGCGGGCGGCGGCGGCGGCGATGCCTCCTGCTGGCCGCAGCCAGCCAGGGCCGACGCGCAGGCGAGCAGTCCGACGAATATCCCCTTTTGCATCGGCCGGTGCTCCGTTTCCCTAAAGCGGTCATCGGAATGAACGTTCATTCCGCTTGCGCCGCAGGTAGGAACATGCCACAATTTGTTCAAGGGTAAAAAAAGCCAGGGTGAAGATTTTTGATTGCATTGCAGCATGAACAGACTGCCCGAGACCGCATATTGAACGCGGCCCGCGATCTGTTCACCGCCCACGGTTTTCACCAGAGCGCAATGGCGGAACTGGCCGCCGCCGCCCATGTATCCGTGGGCCAGATATACCGCCTGTTCAAGGGCAAGGAAGACATCATCGAAGCCATAGTGAAGAGCGACACGCGCGAACGCGCGGCGATGATCATAAACCTTAGAGCTCGCCTGGATGCGGGAGAGATCAGCATCGAGCGAACTTTCGAGCTGCTGCTGCTGAAAGTCATGAACAATGGGCACGAAGCCTTGTCCTTCGACATATTGGCGGAGGCGTTCCGCAATGAACAGGTGAGCGGCTCCATCACGGAGATGTGCCAGAGTCTGCGCAAGTCGCTGAGCGATTTTGCCTGCGTCGCCAATCCGA
This sequence comes from Sphingobium sp. JS3065, assembly GCF_026427355.1. Lineage (NCBI taxonomy): Bacteria > Pseudomonadati > Pseudomonadota > Alphaproteobacteria > Sphingomonadales > Sphingobiaceae > Sphingobium > Sphingobium sp. JS3065. The sequence continues at coordinate 778,410 of NZ_CP102664.1, read as the reverse complement.
ACCTTTCCGGCGAAGCGCTGAAAAGCGCAGAGGAGATCATCCTTGCATGCCTTTTCGGCATGGCCCATCGTAGCCTGTCGGGGCCGCGCATCAGCGCCGAACGCATGGCCCCACAGGCCGCTTTCATGATCGTCGCCGCGCTCCGCGCAATGCACTGATCGACACGCCGCGCCTTTAGTCCATTCTGTCGCGTCGCGGCAAAAATCCAGGTGCGCCGCAGCAACTTTCCGCCACGGCGAAGCATTCTCGCTCCCAAATCATCCGGGAGTCAGAAATTGAGCATGAGCGCGTCGTTCGATCGCAGCTATTTCGAGGCACGACTTGATCGCAACCGCAGGCTGGCGGCCCGATCCCGAAATCCGGAAATCCGCGCAATCCATCTGGAATATGTCCGCTTGTACAGTCAGTTGCTGGAGCAAGCGGCCCTTGCCCCCGCCTGACACCGCCTATCGGGCAGTCACCCCTTCCGGCAGGACCACCGCCGACCAGCTCTTGCCCGGCACCAGATATTTGGCCGCCAGAAGCTGGATATCGGCCGGGGTGACGGTCAACATATCCTGCGCCATGGTCTGCATCGCCTGAATATAGCGCGGATCATGGGTGGCCCCTTCCATCTGGTTCATCCAGAAGGCGTTGCCGGTCCCGGCACGCATCAGCAATTGCCGCATCGGCGCGACGGCCCGCTGCAATTCATCCTCGGTCACCGGATTCCCGGCGAGATCGGCCGCCGTTTCTTTCACCACGCCGTAGAAATATTCGACGCGATCCGGCCTTACCTGGCTCGTCACCAGGATATAGCCGCCGCTTTCATAGGAAAAGGGCCAGCTATTCTGGACGCTGGGCGAATAGGCCGCCCCCTCGGTCGAGCGCAACTTGTCGAACAGCCGGTCGTTGAAGATTTGCGTCAGTATTTCCAACTGCCGCGCCTCTTTGCTCAGCGCAAAACCGCCCGCCGTAGGCCAGGCCATAACCGCCGCCGCCTGTTCCTTGTCGCCCTTGTGCCGCAACACGACCGGCGCCTCGACATGGGCGGGAAACCGCATCCGCTTGTTCGCCGCCGGAACCGGCACGTCGGGCCGCGACGGCAAGGCTCCGAAGGTCGACGCAACCGCCGCGATCGCGTCATCCGCCTTCACCTGCCCGAAAATCTGAATCTCGATCGGTCCTGAAGCCAGCAGCGGTTCCCAGGTCGCCCGAAAGGCCTGCGGCGTCAGCCCGTCAATCTCCGCCCGCGACGGGGTGCGGAACCGGACATCCTTGTCGCGCAGCAACCAGTTGAGATCTCGCGCCAGCACGGAATCCGGCGCCCGCGCCATCGCATCATAGGCGACCCCCGCCCCGGTCTTGACCCGCGCAATCGGCGCCGGATCCCATCCAGGCGCGAACAGCTTGGCCGCGAACAACTGAAGCTGGTCCTTATAGTCCGCCGGTCGCGTCACCGCCTGCAATTCGAAGGCATCGTCATCGATGGAAAAGTCCATTCCCATGCGCCGCCCATTGGTCAGGTCGTCCAACTCCCGCTGGCCGAGCTTGCCGATCCCACTCGCCACCAGCGCATAATCGGCGGCCCAGCCGGGCACTGGTCGGGTCGGAGAGAAAGCCTGCTGGCCATGGCCGAAGCGGACATTGATCCGCACCTTCTCCGTCTCCGCATCATTGGCGAAGAGGGTCAGCTTCACGCCATTGGAAAAGCTGATGCTTTCCATCCCCGGCAGCCCGACCGGCGTGCGCGAAACGACCTGGCCCGGCGCGCCCAGACTGGGCAGGTCGGCCATGGTCACCACCTTGTCGCCCAGCCGCGCATTGGTCGCCGCCTTGACGGGAGCCGCGACCGCCGCCGCCAGCTTCGCGTCGACGCCGGGCAATATCTTGCCGGTGATCAATTGCGCCCGGAACACGCCCGCCGAAAACAGCCGCCGCGTCGAATCCAATATCTTGCGCGGCGTCATCGCCTGCTTGCCCGAACGGAAAATGTCCAGAGCGGCCTGCGGGCTGACGGTGGTCTCGCGGATATCGACCGCGCTCACCAGATCGCTGGCCTGCTTGGCGCCCGATTCGGTATCTGCATTTTCGACCTGGATCGCGAGCGCCGTGTCCATCTGCGCATATTCGCGGTCGATTTCTGTCTGGCTCGGCGGACCGGCCTTGGCGTCCTCTATGATGGCGCGGACGTCACCCAGCGCCTTTTCCCAATTCTCGCCCGTGGGCACGATGGTGACGAAGGTGCCGTCCGCGGATCGGCTGACATCCTGCTGATCCACGCTGGCCTGCAGGAAACTGCCGCCACCCCGCGCCGCCTGCTCCAGGCGGCGGCTGATGATCTGCAGCGCCAGCATATCGGTCAGCTTGTCCTGGTTGTAGACGATGGTGTCCGCGCGCGGCTTCCATGGCCGCAACCAGGCCATGGTGAGGCCGGTCGGCGCGCCCGGTTCCACCGTTACCCTGGTCGCTGGCGCCTTGGCGTCGGGTTCCCCGAAATCGGGGAGCGCCGCACCCTTTCCGGGCACGGTCCAGGGCGCGAAATTATCCTTGATCAACTGTTCGGCCATCGCCGGATCGATGTCGCCCGCGATCGAGATGACGGCATTTTCCGGCCGATACCAACGCTGATGAAAGGCCTCCATCTTCGCCGCCGTCACCGCGTTCAGCGTCGCCACCGTGCCGATGGGGCTGTGGTCGGCCAGTGGCTGCCCGGCGAAGAAATGTCTGCGCGTGGCGTCGGAAATCCGCATCTGCGGCCCGTCGCCCTCCCGCTTTTCAGCCAGCACCACGGCGCGCTCGGCATTGACGGCGCTGTCCACGATATTGGGATCGATCATCATGCCGGCCAGGATTTTCAGGCTCTCGCCCAGACTGGTCTGCGTCGCCTGCGGCAGGTCGAGCGCGTAAGTGGTTCCAGTCGGCGTCGTCTGCGCATTGCTGTCGCTGCCGAAAGTGACGCCCAGCCGCTGCCAGATGCGCTTGGACTCCCCGTCGGGAACATGGCGGGAGCCTCTGAACGTCAGATGCTCCATGAAATGGGCGTAACCCAGTTCGTCGGGCTGCTCCATCAGCGAACCGGCGTCGATCCGCAGCCTGACCGAAACCTGGCCCGGCGGCACGCCGTTGCGCCGGATGGCATAGCGCAGGCCATTGGAAAGCTCGCCAAACCGCCATGCCGGATCGATCGGCACGTCGCTATTCTCATAGAGCCAGGGCCTGACCTGCGCCTTGGTCGAACCCGGCGCGGCGGACGCGGCATTCGGGTCCGTCTTCGCGCCGAGGGGCACGGACATTCCCGAAAGCAGCAAGGCGAGAACGGACAGCGAAGCGGCGGAACGCCGGAAGGAAAAGCTCATGGCCGTGCAGCCTAAAGAGATTTTCCTGAATGGCCACTGACAAACATCAGTGGCCAGAAACAAGGCGCAGCGTACTCCTGCCCGCGCAGGAACACGAAATTCTACGACTTACCGCCCGCCGGTCTTCTGCACGGCGCCCTTGTGCGCGCCAACGCCGCTTCCACTGCGGCGGCGGTGGAAATTGTTCTTCGCGGGCTTGGCGGCCTCGCCATCGGGCCGGTGCGCCCGCTCGGCGCTGCCGCGCTGCTGCTTCTGCTGGTCCTGATAACGGCGCTGGCCATCGGCGCGCTTGGTCTTCTGCTCCGGCGTCTGCTCGCGCCCCTTGCGCGGCGGCGCGGCCTTGGGAAGGTTGCGCACCGCCTCCACGAAATTCTCCGGCAGCGGCATGATCTCCAGCTTCACCTTCGCCGTCCGCTCGATCGCTTTCAGATAGGGCCGCTCATCATCCGCCACGAAGCTGATCGCGATCCCTTCCGCACCCGCGCGCGCGGTGCGGCCGATGCGGTGGACATATTGCTCCGGCACATTGGGCAGCTCGAAATTGATGACGTGGGACACGCCTGAAACGTCGATCCCCCGCGCCGCGATGTCGGTCGCCACCAGCAGCTTCACATGCCCATGGCGGAAAGCCTGCAAGGCGGCGGTCCGCTGCGCCTGGCTCTTGTTGCCATGGATCGCGACCGCCTGAATCCCCGCCCCTTCCAGGAAGCGCACGACCCGGTCTGCGCCATGCTTGGTCCGGGTGAAGATCAGCGCGCGGTCGATATCCTCGCTCTTGACCGTCAGGTTCAGCAGCGCCTGCTTCTCCATCTGGTTGACGAAGGTCGCCTGCTGGCGCACCCGTTCCGCCGTGGTGGATTGCGGCGCGACGCTGACCTTTACCGGATCATGCAGGAACTGGCTGGCAAGCGCCTCGATCTCGCCCGGCATGGTGGCGGAGAAGAACAGGTTTTGCCGATCCTTCGGCAGCAGCTTGGCGATGCGCTTCAACGGGTGGATGAAGCCCATGTCCATCATCTGGTCGGCTTCGTCGAGGACGAAAATCTCCGTATCCTTGATGGTGAAGGCGCGCTGGTCGATCAGGTCGAGCAGACGGCCCGGCGTCGCGACAACGATATCGGCGCCGCGGCCCAGCGCCCGAATCTGCTTGTTGATCGGCACGCCGCCGAACACGACCTCCACCGACAGCTTCATGAAGCGGCCATAGTCGCGGAAGCTCTGCGCGATCTGTGCGGCCAGTTCGCGGGTCGGGGACAGCACCAGCATGCGGCAGCCCTGAAGCGGCGTCTGCTTGGGATTGCGGGCGAAATGGTCAAGGCTGGGCAGCGCGAAGGCCGCCGTCTTGCCCGTGCCGGTCTGCGCGATGCCGCACAGATCCTTGCCCTTCAGCAAGACGGGAATGGCCTGCGCCTGGATCGGCGTGGGGGAACCATATTTCTTGGCGGCGAGCGCCTTCAGGATCGGCTCGGCAAGGCCAAGGTCGGTAAATTGCATATCATACTCACGAAGTCAGCCACGGCGTCCTCCGGCATGGCCGGGACGCAAGGCGGGTTACGAAACGACCCGCGTGAAAAGGGAAGCCTCAAAGCTTGGCGCAGACTTTCATTGGCCGGCCCCGATGCCATTTGGCCGGAGCGATCACGCTACCAATCGCTGAAAGGGCATCAAGCCCAACTGCTGCGTTGCAGCGCATATGGCGGGAATGTCGGGAAAAAGCAAGATATGTTCGTTATCCCGACTTTCGCGGGAATGACGATATGCCTTTTTCGATCCCCTAAAGCGTCACTTCCACATGCTTGCTGCGCATTTCTTCACGGACATCACCGCCGAACAACTGCCGGAACATGCCGCCCAGCGACATGTCCGCCCGCCAGATTTCCGCGTGCCCCAGATCGAAACGCAACATCATCATATGCGGATCCTGCCGCCCGCCAGCATACCAGGTCGCCACCTCATGGGTCCAATAGCGGTCGATCACCGCCGGATCAGTCTCCTCGACCAGCGTGCCGTCGATGCAGGCGAAGAGAAAATGACCCTTGGCGACGAATTGCGCCATGGCGGGGCCACCCGCCGCCAACCGGTTCTCCCGCGTGGTGTAGAACCAGAAACAATGGCTTGCGCCGGGATCGAGTTGCGCGGTCATCGGCATGCTATGCTCATGCGATCCCTGCAAACCGATCATCACAAAGGGGCTTTGCGACAATTCTGTCCAGAAACGATGGCGGATTTCGGCCTCATTGCTCATCTTCTCTCTCCATTCGATCTCAAGCGGGACTCAATCGAGGGCATCAAGCGAAGTTCCGACACGCAATTTAGCACGAAAGCTTGATCTTGCGCACTCTTCTCTCCACATAACGCGCATGTTGATAGAGACCGAAGCGACGCCTAATCCGGCCACCGTCAAATTCATTCCCGGCCGCGTGGTCATGGGCATGGGCACCCGCGATTTCGCCACGCCGGAAGAGGCGGAGGCCTCTCCGCTCGCCGATGCGCTGTTCGGCCTGGGCGACGTGACGGGCGTGTTCTTCGGCGGCGACTTCATTTCCGTGACCGTCGCGCCGGGCGTGCAATGGAGCGATGTGAAACCCGACATCCTCTCGATCCTGCTGGAACATTTCTCGGCCAATATGCCGCTCTTCGCGCCGGGTTCGGCCGGTGACATCTTCGTACCGGAAGAGGAGCAATTCGCCGACGATCCCGAAGATGCGGAAATTGTCGCGCAAATCCGCGAACTGATCGATACCCGCGTCCGCCCGGCGGTGGCGAACGACGGGGGCGACATCATCTATCGCGGCTTCGACAAGGGTACCGTCTATCTTCGGATGCAGGGCGCCTGTTCGGGCTGTCCATCCTCCACCGCGACGCTGAAAAACGGCATCGAACAGTTGCTCAAACATTATGTCCCCGAAGTGACCGACGTTCGCGCCGTCTGACGCCGGGGGCCGATTGGCAAACCTGCGCCGATCGACTAACCGCTGATTTACGCATCGCATCGGGCGAGCGATCCACAGGGGTTTTCTTTGCGCATATTGGTCATCGACACCGCGACGCAGGCGCTGTCCGTGGCGCTGCTCGATGACGGCGCGCTGATCGGCCACTTTCACGAAATCGTCGGGCGCGGCCATGCCGAGGCGCTGCTGCCCGCCATCGCCGCAATGCCCGACGGTGGCAAGGCTGACGCGATCGCCGTCGACGTCGGCCCCGGCAGCTTCACCGGCGTCCGCATCGGCATCGCCGCCGCCCGCGCACTGGCGCTGGCCTGGGGCGTCCCCCTGCACGGCTACGGCGCGCCAAGCCTGATCGCAGCAAAGGCAGTGGACGGGCACCAGGAGGGCGAACTGGTCGTCACCATCACCGGGGGCCATGGCGAACTGTTCTGGCAGAAATTCTCTGCGGAAGGGCTGGAGCCTCTAACCAGCCCCGCCTCCACGCCGATCGCCGCACTGGCGCAGCAACTTGCCCATCCGCTATTTTACGGCACCGGAGCCGAAGCGCTGGTGACGGCACGCGGCCATGGCGCGGCAATCAGCCTTTATCCCGACGCCGCCGACTATCCGCTGATCGCCGGGCTTCCTCCGCTTCCCCCGTCCCCCATTTACTGCCGCGACGCCGATGCGCGTCCGATGGCGGATCGGGCGCCGTCATGATCCCCGGCCTCGCCCTCGACACCTATGAAGAAGGCGAGCGCAACGCGATGAGCGACGCCATGGACGTGATGGCCCGCGCCTTCGATCCCGTCTTCGGGGAAGCATGGACGCTGCCCCAACTCGCCGGGGTGATGACGATGCCCGGCACCTGGCTGACCATCGCCCGCGTCGACGCCGCGCCGCTGGGATTTGCCCTTGTCCGCTCCGTGCTGGACGAATGCGAACTGCTGCTGCTGGCCGTCAGCCCGCTCTGGCGCGGGCGGGGCATTGGGGAGGCCCTGCTGCTCGACAGCCTCGGCACGGCGCGCAAGCGGGGCATTACGTCGATGAATCTGGAAGTCCGCGCGTCCAATACCGCAATAAGGCTATATGAAAAAGCGGGTTTCGAATATGTACACCGCCGACCCGGTTACTATCGCGGCAACGATGGACAACTTCATGATGCGCTAAGCTTTCGTATCGATATGCTTAGATGACTTAAATACGCCCTTGCAAAAAAGAAACCATGGGTATAGCTGACCCGTACCGCTCCTGAAATGATTTTCCTTGGGCGGGTCGCACAATCAATAGCCTTCGCAGGGAAAAGAAATGGAAATCGAATCAGCGCAGAGCGAATTGCTCATTACTTTAACGTCGGACATTGTCGCGGCCCATGTCTCGAACAACAGTGTCGCCGTCTCCGACGTATCTACCCTGATCCAGAATGTGCACGCCGCGCTTGCAGGCCTGGCCACGCCGGCCGCCACGCCGGAAGTGAAGCCGGAACCTGCCGTATCGGTCCGTTCATCGATCAAGCCGGACTACATCATCTGCCTGGAAGACGGCAAGAAGCTGAAGATGCTGAAGCGCCACCTGATGACTCATTATCAGATGACGCCGGAGGATTATCGGGCGAAGTGGGGCCTGCCGGCCGATTATCCGATGGTCGCCCCCAACTATGCCGAACAGCGCCGCAACCTGGCGAAGAAGATCGGCCTGGGCACCAAGCGCCGCCGCGTGCGCGCTCCCAAATAAGCGCGAGGATTACAGGGAAAAGCCCATATGAGGGGTGCGCCGGCGGCGCGCCCCTTTTATACCAGGGGAAAAGCCGCTAGGCTCTCATCCGAGTTACGCACATTTCAGCCAAGTGAGCCTGCATGAACCGCAAGATCGACGTCGAAGCCCTTTGCCATGAAAAGGGCCTGCGCATCACGGAACAGCGCCGCGTCATCGCCCAGGTGCTGAGCGACGCCACCGACCATCCGGATGTGGAGGAACTGCACAGGCGCGCTGCGGCGGTCGATCCGGGCATTTCCATCGCCACCGTATATCGTACCGTCCGCCTGTTCGAAGAAGCGGGCATATTGGACCGTCATGATTTCGGTGACGGCCGCGCCCGATATGAGGCGGCTCCCGAATCCCATCACGACCATCTGATCGATGTGGAAACCGGCAATGTGATCGAATTTGTCGACCCCGAACTGGAACAGTTGCAAAAGCAGATCGCGGAGAAACTGGGCTTCCGTCTGGTCGACCATCGGATGGAACTGTACGGCGTCGCGCTCGACCGCAAGAACTGAGGCGGCTTGACCGGACTTCGCCGCATCGCGCGCACCGGAGCGCTGGCCGCCAGCCTGCTGCTCTGCCTTCCTTTGCACCTGTTATGGCGCGCCGCCGGGCGGCGGCATTCACCCTGGCCGCGCCGCTTTCTGGGCATGGCGGCGCGATCCGTCGGCGCCCGCGTGCGGATAGAGGGGCATCCCTTTCATGGCGACAGTTTCATCATCGCCAATCATGTCAGTTGGGTCGACATATTGGCGCTGGGCGGCGCGACCGGATCGGCCTTCGTCGCGCATGACGGCATAGCGGGATGGCCGGTCATCGGCTGGCTCGCCGCGCAGAACAACACGCTGTTCGTCGCCCGCAACCGGCGCGGCGCGCTTTCATCGCAGCTCGGCGCCTTGCGCGCCGCGCTCGCCGGGCATCAGCCGATCGCGCTTTTCCCCGAAGGCACGACCAGCGACGGCACCGGCCTGCTGCCGTTCAAGCCTTCCCTGCTGGCCGTTCTTCTGCCCCCTCCCCGCTCCGTGCGGATTCAGCCTGTCCACATCGATTATGGCCCCGCCACCGCCGAGATCAGTTGGCATAGCGACGAACCGGCGGGCGCGAATGTCAAAAGGCTGCTGGAACGCAAGGGCAGGCTGGACGTCACGCTGCGCTTCCTGGAACCGTTCGACCCCGCCATCTGCCCGGATCGCAAGGCGCTGGCGACGATGACGCGGGAAAGAATCGCCGCCAGCATCGCGCGCTTTCACTCCGACGCGACGCCCTGTATAGCTGGACCGCATGAATCGTAACGACGCCCAAAAGACTCCAGCGACTTTCCACGTCAAATCCTTCGGCTGCCAGATGAACGTCTATGATGGCGAGCGCATGGCCGAAATGCTTGGGACACGCGGCATGACCGCCGCCGCGGAGGGGGCTGAGGCCGATCTGGTCATCCTGAACACCTGCCACATCCGCGAAAAGGCGGTGGACAAGGTCTATTCCGACATCGGGCGCATGACGCGGGAGGATGGCAGTCGCCCGATGATCGCCGTCGCCGGCTGCGTCGCGCAGGCGGAGGGCAGCGAAATCCAGCGCCGCGCCCGCAATGTCGACATCGTCGTCGGCCCGCAGGCCTATCACCGCCTGCCCGACCTGATCGACAAGGCGGGTCGCGGCGAACAGGCCGTCGATACCGACATGCCGCTGGCGTCGAAATTCGCCGCCTTGCCCGGCCGCACCAAGCAGGCGCGGCCTACCGCCTTCCTGACGATCATGGAAGGGTGCGACAAATTCTGCACTTATTGCGTGGTCCCTTATACGCGGGGCGCGGAAATCAGCCGTAGCTGGTCCGCCATCCTGGATGAAGCGAAGGCGCTGGTCGACGGCGGGGTGCGGGAGATCACGTTGCTGGGCCAGAATGTCAACGCCTGGACGGGCGAGGACGGCAAGGGCCGGATGCAGGGAATGGACGGGCTGGTGCGCGAGCTGGCGAAGATCGATGCGTTGAAGCGCATCCGCTACACCACCAGCCACCCCAACGATATGAACGACGGGCTGATCGCGGCGCATGGCGACGAGCCCAAGCTGATGCCGTTTCTCCATCTGCCGGTTCAATCGGGCAATGACCGCATATTGAAGGCGATGAACCGCAGTCACAGCACCGACAGCTATCTTCGCATTATCGAGCGAGTCCGTGAATGTCGTGGCGATATGGCGCTGTCTGGGGATTTCATTGTCGGGTTCCCTGGGGAGACCGAGGCGGAGTTCGCAGATACTCTGAAGATCGTCGAGCAAGTGCGCTATGCGCAATGCTATTCTTTCAAATATAGCCCGCGTCCGGGCACCCCTGCGGCCGACATGGATCATCAGATTCCGGCCGAGGTGATGGACGAACGGCTGGCGCGCCTTCAGGCGGTGATCAACCGGCATCAGGTGGAGTTCAACGCCGCCACGGTCGGGCGCACCACCGATATCTTGCTGGAGCGCAAGGGTCGCCATCCCGGCCAGTTGATCGGCAAGACGCCGTGGCTCCAGTCCGTCCATGTCACCGCACCGGAACTTTCCATCGGCGACATGATCGAAGTCGATATCATCAGCGCCGGCCCGAACAGTCTGGCCGGCGAACCCAGCAGGAGGAAGGCCGCTTGAACCAACTCAAAGTCGTTCCCGCGCAGTCGGGAACCCATCTCCCGGCCTGTCCGCCAGGCATAAAGGACAGGAGATGGATATCCGCCCACGCGGATATGGCTATAGGGAAGGGAGGCTGCTGAATGTCGAAGAAACCGAACCAGAACCATCGCACCGACGTTGCTGAACGCGCCCGGCTGGAGGTCGTTTTCGACCGCCCGCATCTGCTGACCGCGCTGTTCGGCCAATATGACCAGAATCTCGTCGCGATCGAAAACCGCCTGGGCGTCTATATCGCGGCGCGCGGCAACAAGCTCCAGATCGAGGGCGAGGCGGAAGCCGCCGCCCGCGCCCGCGACGTCATGACCGGCCTCTACAACCGCATCGTGGCAGGGCAGGAAATCGACAGCGGCGCGGTGGAGGCGGTCATCGCCATGTCCTCCGAACCGACCCTGGACGGCATCATCCGCCACGACGTGGCCGAACCGCCCAAGGTGATGATCCGCACGCGCAAGAAGACCATCGTCCCCCGCTCCGCGACGCAGGTGACCTATATGGAGGCGCTGACCCGCAACGACATCATCTTCGCGCTTGGCCCGGCAGGCACCGGCAAGACCTATCTGGCGGTGGCGCAGGCGGTGAGCCAGCTTATCACCGGCAGCGTCGACCGGTTGATCCTTTCGCGTCCCGCGGTCGAGGCGGGCGAGCGGCTGGGCTTCCTGCCCGGCGACATGAAGGAGAAGGTCGACCCCTATCTGCGCCCGATCTACGACGCGCTGTACGACACGCTGCCCGCCGAGCAGGTCGAGCGCCGCATCGCGTCGGGCGAGATCGAGATCGCCCCCCTCGCCTTCATGCGCGGACGGACGCTGGCCAACGCCTTCATCGTGCTGGACGAGGCGCAGAACACCACCATCGCCCAGATGAAGATGTTCCTCACCCGCTTCGGCGAGGGCAGCCGCATGGTGATCTGCGGCGATCCGCGTCAGGTCGACCTGCCACAGCCGGGCATTTCGGGGCTGGCCGACGCCGTGACGCGGCTGGAGGGGGTGGACGGCATTTCCGTCGTGCCCTTCGGCATCGGCGATGTCGTCCGCCATCCGGTCGTAGGCCGGATCGTCCAGGCCTATGAGGGGCCTGATGCCTGACATTCAAAAGCCGTTCGTTTCGAGTCCAGTCGAGAGACGATTTTTAGACCCTTGCCATGTCTCGACCTTGACCTGTCCTGATCGCCTGCCTTGCCAGGCAGTCGAAGGGCTCGAAACGAACGGAAGCTGTTATCATGATTGAAGTTGCCGTGCTCCATGATCAGGGGTGGCCGGATATCGATTGGGAATTGCTGGCCCAGCGCGCCGTCGTCGCGGCGATCATGCACAGCCCCTATGCCGCCTTCGCGGCGGACGACGCGCTGTACGAGGTCGCGGTGAAGCTGACCAGCGACGAGGAGGTCCATCAACTCAACCGCGCCTATCGGGACAAGGACAAGCCGACCAACGTCCTGTCCTTCCCGATGGTGCAGGCCGACTTGCTGGAAGCCACCGCCAACACCGACGACGGCGAGGTGATATTGGGCGATATCGTGCTGGCGGAGGGGGTTTGCGCCGCCGAAGCGGCCGAAAAGGGCATCTCCGTCGCGGATCATGCGACCCATCTGATCGTTCATGGGACTTTCCATTTGCTGGGATATGATCATATGGAGGACGCAGAGGCGGAAGCGATGGAGGCTCTTGAGACGCAATCGCTGGTCAGCCTGGGCATTTCCGATCCCTATGGGGATCGCTAACAGGGACTATGGACGAACATGGCTGAAGGCAGTCCGAAGGACGGCAACGGTTCCAAGGAACCGGACAGTAGTAGCCACGAAGGCGGTTTATGGAGCGGCCTGAAGTCGCTGCTATTCGGTGAGGAAGAAAGCCCCAGCCTGCGCCGCGAGCTGGAGGACACGCTCGACGAATATGATGAGGAGGAGCAGGACGAGGGCGCTGCCCCACCTGCCAAGGGCGACCTGTCGGCGATCGAGCGCCAGATGGTCCGCAACCTCCTTCATTTTTCCGAACATACGGTCGACGACGTGGCCGTCCCCCGCGCCGACATCATCGCCATAGAGGAAAAGGCGAGTTTCGCCGACCTTGCCGCCCTGTTCGCGGAAGCGGGACACAGCCGCATTCCGGTCTATCGCGACAATCTGGACACCATCGTCGGCATGATCCACATTCGCGACGCCTTCGCGATCCTGGCGGGCAAGGCCCCGGTTCCCGACAGCCTCGAAACGCTGATCCGCCAGCCGCTCTATGTGCCCGAAAGCATGGGCGCGCTGGACCTGCTGGCGGAAATGCGGGCGAAACGCACCCATCTGGCCATCGTGCTGGACGAATATTCGGGCACGGAAGGCCTGCTCACCTTCGAGGATCTGGTCGAGGAAATAGTCGGCGAGGTCGAGGACGAGCATGACGAGGAGCCGGAAGCGATGCTCGTCCCGCTGGAGGGCGGCCTATGGGAAGCCGACGCCCGCGCCGAACTGGAAGATGTCGCCAAGGAGATCGATGAGAAACTGGCCGATATCGAGGAAGATGTCGACACGCTGGGCGGCTTGGCCTTCGTGATCGCGGGCCGGGTTCCGGAACCCGGCGAAATCATCGAGCATGAGGAAAGCGGCTGGAAGCTGGAGATATTGGCCAGCGATGGACGCCGGGTCAGCCGGTTGCGGCTGCATCCGCCGGTTGGGCGGGAGGTTGAGGAGGAAGGCTGAGGGTTCACTTGGGGGGTGTGGCTGTCCTGATCCTTCCCATCAGTAGATGGGGAGGGGGACCGCGCGAAGCGTGGTGGAGGGGAATGGAGCGCAACCTCCGAATTTCCCCTCCACCACCGCTTTCAGCGGCGGTCCCCCTCCCCACGCTGCGCGTAGGGAGGATTGGGGTGTTGGCACTCTTGGGAAATATATTAACGGTCTTGGCCCTAATCCCACTTCCTGCGCTCCACCGCCGTGGACGGAGGGGATTCGATCGATGCCATGGACGGGATGGGAAAGGATGCTCTACGCGCTGGTTTGCGTGGCGACTTTGTTCTTTTCCTGCGTCACGCCGCCCTTTCAGGCTCCGGACGAAAACCAGCATTATATGAAGGCGCTGCTGCTGTCCGAAGGGCGTGTCCTGACGGAACAGCGGGGAGCGATGATCGGCGCGGACTTGCCGCGTGCGGCGGTCGACCTGCATGACGTGCATTTTCCGACCGGCATGTCTTCCACGCCGCGCAGCTTCGACAAGGGGATGTTGGCGGAGGCCTGGGAGGCGGACGGTCCTCATGGCGATGCGCGGCGTTTTGCCGATTTTCCCAATGTCGCCAATTACGCGCCGACGCTTTACACGCCCGGTGCGATCGGATTGACCATTGGGGATCATCTGGGCTTGCCGCGACTCGGTGCATTTTATGCGGGGCGGGTCGTCAACGCGCTTTTCTCCCTGATCCTGCTGGGTGTGGCGATCGGTCTTCTTCCCTTTGGCCGGAATGCCATGTTGGCCGCCGCGCTGTTGCCGACATTTTGTTATCAGAATGGATCGCTTTCGCCTGACGCGGTGATCAATGGCATGGGATTTCTGGGCCTTGCCTTGACCTTGCGTGTGGGTTTCATGGGATGGACCGGTGGGCGCGGTTTTGCGCTGTATCTGGCGGCGCCGCTGCTGGCGCTGGCGAAGGGCGTCTATCTGCCGTTGATGGCCGCTGGGCTGCGCTGGCCTGAGAGGCGGCGCGATTTTCGCGCTCTGGCGATTTTGGCCGCTATGGCGCTAGGCGCGCTGGCCTTCCTGTTCTGGATGAAATTTTCCGGGGGCAGTCAGGCGCTCTACCATATCGTGTCGCGCAAGACCGGCGAGATGGCCATGACCGCGCCGCTGGGCGAGCAATTGGCCGTGATCCTTCATGATCCCCTCGCCTATCTGCATGTGCTGGCTGGCAGCGTGGCCGAACGCGCGCCGGTCTATGCGCTCCAGATCGTGGGCCGCTTCGGGTGGAATGCGATATTGCTGCCGTTGATGGCCTATCCGCTGGCGTTGCTGATGCTGGGCGCGGCGGTCTTCAGCGGATCGGGCGAGCGCTTTTCCTGGGGGCAGAGGCTGTGGTGGCTTGGTATCGTCGCGGGGGTGGCGCTGTTGATCGAAACGGCCATGTATCTGACCGGGACGCCGCTGGGGGCGGATTATATTCAGGGGACGCAGGGGCGCTATTTCCTGCCGCTGCTGCCGCTGGCGTTGATGGCGTTCATGCCGGAAGAGCCGGTGCGGTGGGCGCGCGTCCTGTTCGCCGGATCGGCGCTGCTGTTGCTGTCAATCGCCGCCGCGACTGTGTTCGACAGCTTCTGGGTCCATGGCTTCGTCACCGCCGACGGCATGCCGCCGCATCGCAGCCTGATCCGCGCCCTCACCCTTCCCTCGCCTCGCTGGTAGCCAGACGCGGCAAAGCGCCAGCCAGCCCAGCCCCTCGATCCATCCGGCCAGCACGTCGCTGGGCCAGTGCACGCCCAGCCACACGCGGCTGATCCCGATCAGCGCAATCGCGAGCGCGGCCCCGGCATAGGCGGACCCCCGCCCCGCCAGTATCGCCAGCGCACCGAAGAAGATCATGTTCCCCGCCGCATGGCCGCTTGGGAAACTATAGCTGTGCACAAGGTCGAGATGCGGCAGCAGATCGGGCCGGGGCGCTGCAAAAACCTGCTTGAGCGCCAGATTGAGCAGCGTCCCGCCAATCACCGTCCACAGCAGCCAGAAGGCGCGGGGCCGCGCGCCGCGCCAGAGACCGACGAAACAGGCGCCCAGCAACGCCAGGCGCCCCGCCGTTCCGCCGATCGTCGACGCCAGTTGCATGATCCAGGTGACGGGCGTGCCCATGTCACTCTCCCGCGCTCGCCCGGCTATCTCCATCAGGCGGATATTCAGCCCGTCCAGCAACCCGTTCCGCTGCGCCAGCGCCATCATCGAGACGCAAAAAAGCGCGAGAGCCAAAGCCCCCGCGCCTTTTGCGACGGCTTTGCGCCGATCAGATATGGAGCGCGCGCCCATAGGCGGCCAGCACGCTTTCATGCATCGATTCCGAAATGGTCGGATGCGGGAAAACCGTGTGCATCAGTTCCGCCTCGGTCGTTTCCAGCGTCTTGCCGATGGTGAAGCCCTGGATCATCTCGGTCACTTCCGCGCCGACCATATGCGCGCCCAGCAGTTCGCCGGTCTTGGCGTCGAACACCGTTTTGGTGAAACCCTCCGCCTCGCCCAGGGCGATCGCCTTGCCGTTGCCGATGAAGGGGAACATGCCGACCTTCACCTCATAACCCGCTTCCTTCGCCTTCGCCTCGGTCAGGCCGACGCTGGCGATCTGCGGATGGCAATAGGTGCAACCCGGTATGTTGCGCACGTCCATGGCATGCGGGTGCTGGCCCGCAATCGCCTCCGCCGCGATCACGCCCTCATGGCTCGCCTTGTGCGCCAGCCATGGCGGCGCGGTGACATCGCCGATTGCCCAGATGCCGTCGACATTGGTCTTGCAGGTGGGATCGGTGACGATATGGCCGCGCTCGGTCTTAACGCCCAGTTCTTCCAGCCCGATATTCTCGGTATTGGGGACGATGCCGATGGCGACGATGACATGGCTATATTCGCCATTGACGACCTTGCCATCCTTGCCCTTGATCGCGGCCTTGACGCCGTTAGCGCCGACTTCCAGCTTCTCGACGCCCGCGCCAGTCATGATGGTCATGCCCTGCTTCTTCAGCGCCTTTTCCAGGAAGGCGGAGACGTCGGCATCCTCGACCGGCACGACGCGGTCCAGCATCTCGACCACGGTCACGTCCGCGCCCATGTCGTTGTAGAAGCTGGCGAATTCGATGCCGATGGCGCCCGAACCGATGACCAGCAGCTTGCCGGGCATTTCCGGCGGGGTCATGGCGTGGCGATAGGTCCACACCCGCTTGCCGTCCGTGGGAGCGAAGGGCAGGTCGCGGGCGCGCGCGCCGGTGGCGACGATGATGTTCTTCGCCGTCAGTTCCTCGGTCTTGCCGTCCCTGGTTACGCTGAGCTTGCCCTTGGCCACCAGCTTGCCGTCGCCCATATGGACGGCGATCTTGTTCTTCTTCATCAGGTGCGTGACGCCCTGGTTGAGTTGCTTCGCCACGCCGCGCGAACGCTTCACCACCGCCTCGATGTCGGCGCTGATCTTCTCGGCGGCCAGGCCGTAATCCTTGGCATGCTGCATATAATGGTAGATTTCCGCCGAACGCAGCAGCGCCTTGGTCGGAATGCAGCCCCAGTTCAAACAGATGCCGCCCAGATTCTCGCGCTCGACGATGGCGGTCTTAAGGCCCAGTTGGGCCGCCCGGATCGCGGCCACATAGCCGCCGGGGCCGGAGCCAAGGACGATGACGTCGTAATTCTCAGCCATGAACAAACTCGCTTTTCCTTGAATATGTCACGCAGCCGCGGGAGTGAAGGGCGGCACCGAACGGGGCTGGCGATCTTCCCCGATCGCCACGAAGGTGAAGGTCGCCTTGGTCACGCGATAGGACCGGTCGTCATGACGGGTCCGCCGCCACGCCTCGACATCGATGCTCATCGATGTGCGACCTACCGAGACGAGCTTCGCGAACACCGAAACCTCGTCGCCGACCACCACCGGGCGCAGGAAGGTCATGCCCTCCACGGCAATGGTCACCGCGCGCCCATGGCTATGGCGGGCCGCGACGGAACCCGCCGCGGAGTCCATCAGACTCATCAGCCAGCCGCCGAAAATATCCCCATAGGGATTGGTGTCTGCAGGCATGGCGATGACCCGCACAGCCGGACTGTCCGCCGGCGGCTGTTCTTCCAGCCGGGCCATCAGGCCAGCATTCCGATCGGATTTTCGACCAGTTCCTTGAAGGCCTGCATCAGGCGGGCGCCGTCGGCGCCGTCGATAGCGCGGTGGTCGAAGCTGCCGGTGGCCGACATGACGGTCGCGATCTGGAGGGAGTCGTCGATGACGAAAGGCCGCTTCTCGCCCGCGCCGATCGCCAGGATCATGCCCTGCGGCGGGTTGATGACGGCTTCGAACTGCTTGATGCCGAACATGCCCATATTGGAGAGCGAAGCGGTGCCGCCCTGATATTCCTCCGGCTTCAGCTTGCCGTCCTTGGCGCGGCTGGCAAGATCCTTCATCGCGGTGGAGATCGCGGCGACGCCCTTGCTGTCGGCGCCCGTCACGATCGGGGTGATCAGGCCGCCGGGGATAGACACCGCCACCGAGATGTCGGCGCGCTGGAATTGAAGCATCTGGTCGCCGGCGAACTGCACATTGCATTCCGGAACCTGGATCAACGCCACGCCCAACGCCTTGATCAGCAGGTCGTTGACCGACAGCTTGACATTGCGCGACGCCAGACCGGCGTTCAGTTCGCTCCGCAGCTTCAGCAGCTTGTCGAGTCGCACGTCCACGGTCAGGTAGATGTGCGGCACCTGCTGCTTGGATTCCGTCAGGCGGCGCGCGATGGTCTTGCGCATGCCATTGAGCTTGATGACTTCATGGGGAATGCCGAAATCCTGCGCAACGGCCGGAGCGGGCACGGGAGCGGCGGCAGGCGCCGTGGCCGGAGCCGGAGCCGGAGCCGGAGCCGGAGCAGCCGCGTTCGCGACGGGTGCGCTCCCTTCCAGGTCGGCCTTCACGATGCGGCCATTGGGACCGGAACCGGTCATGGTGGAGAGGTCGAGGCCCCTCGCCTCCGCCAGACGGCGGGCAAGCGGGCTGGCCTTCACGCGGCTGCCGGTGGATTTGGCCGGGACGGGATCGGCCTTGAGCGCGGGGGCGGGAGCGGTTGCCTCCGCCTTGGCGGGAACGGGGGCAGGAACGGGGTCGGGCTTGGGCGAAGCCTTGGGCGCGGCCTCGGCCCTGGCGGCTTGCGCAGCATCCTCGCCTTCCTCGGCGATGATGGCGATGACGGTGCCGACCTTCACGCCTTCCGATCCTTCGGCCACCAATATCTGGGCCACGATGCCTTCATCGACGGCTTCGAATTCCATCGTCGCCTTGTCGGTCTCGATCTCCGCCAGCAGATCGCCGGACGAAACCCTGTCGCCCTCCTTCACAAGCCACTTCGCCAGAGTCCCTTCTTCCATGGTCGGGGACAGGGCAGGCATCTGGATCGTTTTGCTCATGGACGAGGGCCTCTCATTTTTATCCGCTATGGGGCAATGGGCTTCGTTTCGACGCTTTGGCATGACCGGTCAAGCCAAGCCTTGCGCGCAAGCCGATTATCGGCCACATTTCACCAGCCTGGTTCGCGACTAACCATATCGGTTCAACAACTGGTCGCGGAAGGCCGGCCAAATGGTCGTTACCCCTATGAGGATGCGGGATATGCGGACATATCTGGTTGTCGTGGACGAATCGCCCGAGGCGGAAACCGCCCTTCGCTTCGCCGCCCGGCGAGCCGCCAAGACGGCTGGCGCGATACGCATTCTGGCGCTGATCCCGCCCGCCGAATTCGTCCAGTGGGGCGGCGTCCAGGCGACGATGGAGGATGAGGCGCTGCAACGCGCCGAAGCGCTGGTGACGAGCGCGGCGGGCACCCTGACCGATGAATCGGGCATCCGCCCCAGCATCACCGTGCGGCAGGGCGATCCGGTGACGGTCGTGCGCCACACGCTGGAGGAGATGGACGACGTCGCCGCCCTGGTGCTGGGCGCCGCCGCCAGCGGACATCCGGGCGTCCTCGTCTCCCACTTCGCCGGCGCCGACGCGGGCAAGCTGCCCTGCCCGCTCATGATCATCCCCGGCGGCCTGGACGCCGACGCCATCGACCGGTTGAGTTAGGGCATGCCTATTTCTTGAGGCGATAACCCGTGCGGAACATCCAGCCGATGACGCCCAGGCAGAGCGCCAGCATCCCCGCGATGAACAGCAGGCTGAACTCTATCCCCACATCGCCCCGCCCAAAGAAGGTCCAGCGGAAGCCGGAGATCAGATAGACGATCGGGTTGAACAGGGTGATCGTCCGCCACGGCTCCGCCAGCATGTGAATGGAATAAAATGCCCCGCCCAGAAAGGTCATCGGCATGATGATCAGCAGCGGGATCACCTGCAACTGCTCGAAACTCTGCGCCCAGATGCCCAGGATGAAACCGAACAGGCAAAAGCTGACCGCGATCAGCACCATGAAGGCCATCATCGCCAGCGGATGGGCGACAGGCAGGTCGACGAACAGATGCGCGGTCGCGAAGATGATCGTGCCGACGATCAGCGACTTGGTGGCCGCCGCCCCGACATAGGCGATGATCGTCTCCGCCGCCGACACCGGCGCCGAGAGCAGTTCATAGATGGTGCCGGTGAATTTCGGCATATAGATGCCGAAGCTGGCGTTGAAGATGCTTTCGGTGAACATCGACATCATGATGAGGCCCGGCACGATGAAGGCCGCATAGGGAATGCCGTCGATCTGCGTCATGCGGGAGCCAATCGCGCCGCCGAACACCACGAAATAGAGCGAGGTGGTGATCACCGGCACCAGCAGCCCGGTCAGCAGCGTGCGGCGGAAGCGATGCAGTTCGAACCTGTAGATCGACCAGATGGCGCGGTAATTGAAGCCGCTCATGCCGCCTTCTCCTGATGGACCAGGCTGACGAAAATATCCTCCAGGCTGCTCTGCTGCGTATTGATATCCTTATAGCCGATGCCGAGATCGCCCAGCCTGCGCAGCAGCGACGACACGCCGGTCCGCTCCGCCTGGGTATCGAACAGATATTCGATTTCATGGCCGTCCGCCTTCAGCGCGACCTGCCATTCGCCAAGCTCCGGCGGCAGAGCGCCCAGCGGTTCGGCCAGCACGACGGTCAGCGTCTTCTTGCCCAGCTTCTTCATGAGCGCGGTCTTATCCTCGACCAGGATCAGTTCGCCCTTGTCGATGACGCCGACCCGGTCGGCCATCTCCTCCGCCTCCTCTATATAATGGGTGGTGAGGATGATGGTGACGCCGTTCTGGCGCAGTTCGCCGATCAGCTTCCACATGTCGCGGCGCAGTTCGACGTCGACCCCGGCGGTCGGTTCGTCCAGGAACAGCACGCGCGGTTCGTGGGAGAGCGCCTTGGCGATCATCACGCGGCGTTTCATGCCGCCCGACAGTTCCAATATCTTGCTGTGGCGCTTGTCCCAGAGCGACAGGTCGCGAAGCACCTTTTCGATATGGGCGTCGTCGCGAGGCTTGCCGAACAGGCCGCGGGAGAAGGTGACGGTGTCGATTACCCGCTCGAACGCATCGGTATGAAGCTCCTGCGGCACCAGCCCGATGGCGGAGCGCGATCCGCGATAATCGCGCACGATGTCATGCCCCGCCACGGTCACGCTGCCGCCAGTCGGGCGGACATTGCCGCAGATGATGGAGATCATGGTCGTCTTGCCTGCGCCGTTCGGGCCGAGCAGGGCGAAAATCTCCCCCTCCTCTATCTCCAGGTCGACGCCCTTGAGCGCCTGAAAACCCGAAGCATAGCTTTTGGTCAGGCCGGAAACCGTAATGATGGACGCCATGCGCGGCGATGCCCCCTTGTTTCAAGGCGCAAAGATAGGGTGCCGCCCGCGCAGCGCAACCGGCGCTATTCGCCCTTGCGGAAAAAGCGGAAGACCGTGGCGGGCGGGAAGTTGCGGACCGTCTGCCCGACGCGGACGACGTCCAGCCCCAGCGCATCCCGAATCTCGCGGCTGACCGGCGGGCGCATGGAATAGGTGAACTGTATGAACGCCCCGCCCGGCCGCAGCATGCGGAAGCTTTCGGACAGGATGTCGGCATGCATCTGGCGGTCCATGGCCAGCAGCGGCAGGCCGCTGATGACCGTCTGATATTCCCCCGCCTCGCCCGCCGTCGCGGTGGACACGATCTGCGCGGGCGTTTCCAGGACCGACACATGCGGGAAATGCCGCCGCAGCCCGCGCGCGAAGGCGGGATTGATCTCCACCACCTCCAGCTTTTCGGGAGGCAGGCCGGTGCCCAATATGGCGCGGGTGAAGACGCCTGTGCCGCCGTCCAGTTCGATCACCCTGCCATCCTCCGGGGCGATATGCTCGACCATCAGGCGGGCGAGATAGCGGCTGCTGGGCACGACCGATGCGGTCTGGCGCGGCTTCTTCACCCATGCGGCCAGGAAATCCAGATATTCGGTCGCACGGGTGCGAAACTCGCTATTGGGCAGGGCGACCGCTCGGCTGCACTTTGACTTATGCTGCATGAGCGAGATGCGACCATTTGCGTGTCATGAAGACTCCCTTAGCGGGCTTGATAGGCGGCGTCGATTGGTTTTAGGAACGCTTTCCCGCCATTTGGCGAAGGGCGTTCACGCTTTCAAGGTATCGATACGTTCCTGCAACCACAGCGCGACCGCCGCGATGCGGGGCAGTTTCTTGAGGTCGCCATGGGTGACGAGCCAGAAGCTGCGCATGATCTCCACCTGATCGGCCATGACCGGCGTCAGCCCGGCATCGCGCCCGGCGATGAAATCCGGCAGCACGCCGATCCCCGCCCCTTCCGCGATCATGCGATGCTGCATGTTGATGCTGGTGGCGCGCAGGCTGGCCTCCAGCCCCGCCTCCACCTCGTCCAGATAATCCAGTTCGGGCGAGAAGATGAATTCGGGCACATAGCCCACCAGCACATGGTCGCGCAGGTCGGCGGTGTCGCAGGGCGTGCCCGCTTGCGCCAGATAGGCGGGCGCGGCATAAAGATGCAGCCGATAATCGCCCAGGCGCCGGACCGACAGCCGCCCCCGCTGCGGCCGCGCCAGCATGACCGCCATGTCCGCCTCCCGCTTCGAGGGGTTGAGGAAGCCCGAAGCGGTGATGAGGTCCAGCCGGATGCCGGGATGGCGGCGGCTGAAATCGGCAAGGCCGGGCGCCAGCACCCATGTTCCGAAACCCTCCGCCACCGACAGCCGCACCTGGCCGCTCAGATGATGTTCCCGGCCGGTCGCCTCCTCCATCGCCGCGAGCGCCGCGCTCTCGATGCTTTCGGCATGGCTGAGGAGCGCCTGGCCAAAGGCGGTCAGGCTACGCTCCCCTGCCCCCACCTCGAACAGTTCGGGGCCAAGCGTCCGCTCCAGCCGGGCGAGCCGCCGGGCGATCGTCGTCGCGTCGATGCCCAGCGCGCGCGCCGCCGGGGCGATCTTGCGCGTGCGCGCCACCGCCAGAAAGACCCTGATATCGTCCCAATCGAACATCTGCCGCCCGCTTAATCTGCAAAATCGCTGCGACGCTATGCAGAACTGCGTTGTTGCGTGCAATTCCGCATCGTATCTAGAGGGAAGTTTAAAGTGCACGTCAGGGAGAGCTTGTGAGCCAGTTCGATCTCACCGAGGACCAGTTGGCCATTCAGGAGATGGCGCGCCGGTTCACCGCCGATGCGATCACGCCCCATGCGGCGGAGTGGGACGAAAAGCATATTTTCCCCCGCGACACCATCCGCGCGGCGGCGGAGCTGGGCTTCGGCAGCATCTATGTGTCGGAGGAGTCTGGCGGCATCGGCCTGGGACGGCTGGAGGCGGCGTTGATCATGGAGGCGATGGCCTATGGCTGTCCGTCGACCAGCGCCTTCATCTCCATCCACAATATGGCCGCCTGGATGATCGACCGCTTCGGCGGCAAGGCGGTGAAGGACAAATATCTGCCATCCATGGTGCCGATGGAGCGGATCGGCAGCTATTGCCTGACGGAGGCCGGGTCCGGTTCCGACGCGGCGGCGCTCAAGACGCGGGCAGTGAAGGACGGCGATCATTATGTCGTCACCGGCTCCAAGCAGTTCATCTCCGGCGGCGGGGAGAATGAAATCTATGTCGTGATGGTCCGCACCGGGGACGAAGGGCCGAAGGGCATAAGCTGCCTCGTCATAGAGAAAGACATGCCCGGCGTCAGCTTCGGCGCGCAGGAACGCAAGCTCGGCTGGCATTCGCAGCCGACCGCGCAGGTCAATTTCGACGGCGTGCGGGTGCCGGTGGAAAATCTGGTCGGTGGCGAGGGAGAAGGCTTCCGCATCGCGATGATGGGGCTGGACGGCGGGCGGCTGAACATCGGCGCCTGTTCGCTGGGCGGGGCGCAGCGCTGCATCGATGAGGCGCTGACCTATACCAAGGACCGCAAGCAGTTCGGCCAGAGCATCGCCGATTTCCAGAACACGCAGTTCACGCTGGCGGACATGGAGACGGAACTGCAGGCGGCGCGCACGCTGCTCTATGCGGCGGCCGTCAAGGTGACGGAAAACGCGCCGGACAAGACCCGATTCGCCGCCATGGCAAAGCGGCTGGCGACCGACACCGGATCGTCGGTGGTCGACCGGGCGCTGCAACTGCATGGCGGCTACGGCTATCTGATGGACTATCCGGTCGAGCGGTTCTGGCGCGACCTGCGCGTGCATTCGATCCTGGAAGGCACCAATCAGGTGATGCGCATGATCATCGCCCGCGACATGCTGCGGCAATGAGCGGGGGAGATAATATGTCTGACCAGGTTCTGATTTCCATCGACAATGGCGTGGGGCGCATCCGGCTGAACCGGCCAAAGGCGATCCATGCGCTGACCACGGAAATGTGCAGCGCTATCATCGACGCGCTGCTGGCGTGGCGGACGGATGATAGCGTGGTGGCCGTCATGCTGGATCATGCGCCTTCGCCGGATGGCGATCCCAAACTCTCCCGGGGTTTCTGCGCGGGCGGCGACATCGCCATGATCGCCAACAGCGCCAAGGGCGACTGTTCGGAGGCGGAGCAGTTCTTCTTCATCGAATATCGGATGAATCATCTGCTGTTCGTCTATGAAAAGCCGATCGTCGCCTTCATCGACGGCATCGTCATGGGCGGAGGCGTCGGCATTTCCGATCCGGCACGCTATCGCGTCGCGACAGAGCGGACCACCTATGCCATGCCGGAAACGGGCATCGGCCTGTTCCCCGACGTCGGCGGCGGCTGGTTCCTGCCGCGCATGCCGGGGCGGACCGGGACGTGGCTGGCGACGACCGGCGCGCGGATCAAGGGCGCGGATTGCGCCGCCATCGGCATCGCCACTCATTATATGGCCTCGGACAAGCTGGAGGCGGTGAAGGCGCGGATCATTGCCGATCCGGACGGCCTGGCCGAAATCCTGGACGAAATGGCCGACGCGCCGCCGCCCTCGACCGTGGAAGCGCATCGGGACCGGATCGACCGCCTGTTCGCCTCGGATCGGTTCGAGGAGATATTGGCGGCGCTGGAGGCGGACGGATCGGACTGGGCGCGGGAGCAGATTGCCACCCTGGCCACCAAGTCGCCGCAGACCATCAAGGTCGCGCTGCGCCAGATGGTGGAGGGCGCGGCCTTTACCGACTTTGCCGACAATATGCGCAACGAATATCGCATCGGCCATCATGTCATCCGCCGCCCCGATTTCATCGAGGGCGTGCGCGCGGTGATCTTCGACAAGGACAATGCGCCGCGATGGAATCCGGCGCGGCCGGAGGATGTGACGGACGAGCTGGTAGACAGCCTGTTCGCGCCCCTGCCGCCGGAAAAGGAATGGACGCCGCTGCCTGAATTGCGCGGTTGAACCATGCTTTGTTTCCACGATTTCCGAGCCGTCAGATCGTCCATCTGACTTGAAACCGCTCTAGAGGAGTGCCTGAAATGAGCCAGACCATCGCCTTTATCGGCCTGGGCAATATGGGCGGCGGCATGGCCGCCAACCTGCTGAAGAACGGCTTTGCCGTGCGGGCGTTCGACCTGTCGGAAGAGGCCCTGGCCAAGGTCGTCAAGGCCGGCGCCGTGCGCTGCGCGAGTGCGGCCGAAGCGGTGACGGGCGCCGATGCGGTCGTCACCATGCTGCCTGCGGGCAAACATGTGGAAGCCGTCTATTCGGGAGAAGTGTTCGGCGCGGCCAAGGCGGATGCGCTGTTCCTCGATTGCTCGACCATCGACGTCGCGACGGCGCGCCGGGTAGAGGAAGCCGCCGCCACCAAGGGCTTCGAGATGGTGGACGCGCCGGTTTCGGGCGGCATCGCGGCAGCCAATGGCGGCACGCTGACTTTCATGGTCGGCGGTTCCGACCAGGCCTTCGGCCGCGCCAGGCCGATCCTGTCCGCCATGGGCAAGGCGGTGATCCATGCCGGCGGCGCGGGCAATGGGCAGGCCGCCAAGATCTGCAACAACATGCTGCTCGGCGCGACGATGGTGGCGACCTGCGAGACCTTCGCCATGGCGAAGAAGCTCGGTCTCGATCCGCAGACCTTCTACGATATTTCCAGCGTGTCGTCGGGGCAGAGCTGGTCGATGACCAGCTATTGCCCGGTGCCGGGCGTGGGGCCGCAAAGTCCTTCGGATAACGGTTATCAGGGCGGTTTCGCCGTGGGGCTGATGCTGAAGGATCTGAAGCTGGCGAGTGAAGCGGCGGCTTCGGTCGGGGCGAGCGTGCCGATGGGGAATACGGCGGAATCGCTCTATCAATTGCTCGCCAATCAGGGTGAAGCGGCGCGGGACTTTTCGCTGATGATCGAGATGCTGGAGGGGAAGTAAGCGCTTCCCTTCGTCTGTGTCGCAAATGGGTGGAGAGCCGTCATTCCTTATCCCTCTCCCTGGAGGGAGAGGGCTGCGAAGACTTGGCAGCTTGCTGCCTTAGTCGTAGCTGGGTGAGGGGGTTGCGATCCTCCGGATCGCGCGGGCCGAAGGCCCGCTTCCCCTCATCCAACTGCGCCTAGGCTCCTTCGTCGCCAAGGCTCTGTATCCTTCTCCCTCAAGGGAGAAGGAATGTCTTGAGTTGGCCAGAAGCGGACGTCGATAATATCGTCATCCCAGCGAAAGCTGGGATCTCGTGAGGCTAGGCCGTGCCCTATCGCCTGAGATCCCAGCCTTCGCTGGGATGACGGAATGATGTCCGCTTCCCGCCCAGATAGATCAGTCCGGCGAACCCTTAATTTATCCGCGCGAGGCAGGTAAAACTCGATGGCGGCGTTTCCGGTGGGGGCGGCAGAAGCTGCCCCGGATCACGCCTGCCCTGAGATTGTCGAAGGGTCTGCGGCCCATTCACTCCAGAAGGTTAGGCAAGTCTTTACTTCGCATCGGTTACGGCGGGACGATTATTGGAATGCCGGATTGCCTGATGCATCGTCTGCCTGCCCTTCTCCTTCTTTTCGCGCTGATGGCGCCGCAAACCGCCATGGCGCAAGTCCCGGTGGCCGATAGCGGCGATACCGCCTGGATGATCCTGTGCGGCGTGCTGGTGCTGCTGGCGGCCCTGCCGGGACTGATCCTGCGTCAAGCGGGGCTGGTTCATATGCGCAGCGCCCTGTCGATGGGCATGCAGGGGCTGGTTATAGCCGCCGGGGTTTCGCTGCTCTGGGGGATCATTGGCTATAGTCTGGCCTATGCGCCGGGGAGCGGCTGGCTGGGCGGGCGGGCGCATATTCTGCTCGCCGATCTGGGAGCTTTGCGGGATGGGCTGACCGTGCCGGAATCGGCCTTCGTGTTGTTCCAGATGGGGCTGGCGATCTTTGCCGCCTGCCTGTTGCCCGGCGCGGTGGCGGAGCGGGTGCGATTAGGGTGGATGACGGTCTTCGCCCTGCTGTGGCTGCTGCTGGTCTATGCACCGGTGGTGCATTGGGTCTGGGGTGGCGGATGGCTGGCGGGCCTGGGCGTCATGGACTTTGCCGGGGCGCTGGTCGTGCATCTCTGCGCGGGCTTTTCGGCGCTGGCGCTCACGTTGGTCGTGGGCAAGCGGCGGACGGTTTCCGGCGGCCATGCGCCGCTTCTGGGTCTGGCGGGCGGCGCGCTGCTGTGGATCGGCTGGGCGGGAATCGTCGGCGGCTGGGCCTTTGGCGCTACGGACAATGCCGCGACGGCCATTCTCAACGCTCATTTCGCGGCCTGCGCGGGCGCCTTCGGCTGGATGCTGGTGGAGCGGATCGATCTGGGCCGGGTGACGGCGACGGGGGCCGTATCGGGCGCCTTGACCGGGATGGTGGCGATTTCCGCTTCGGTGGCGCTGGTCGGGCCAGGTGGGGCGATGGCGATCGGGCTGATCGCCGCGCTGCTGTGCCGGGTGGTCAAGTCCCTGTTGGACGAACGGATCGACGATACCGCCGATGTGTTCCTGATCCACGGGTTAGGCGGGCTGGTCGGGATGCTATTGCTGATACCCTTTGTGCTGCCGGTATTGGGTGGGGTCGGCTTCGTGGCCGGGATCAGCCTTGGCGGGGCGTTCGTCGCGCAACTGATCGGCATAGCGGTGGTGGCGCTTTGGGCGATGGCGGGATCGGCGATCATCGCCCTGATGCTGTCGGTGATCGTGCAGGCCCGGATCGGCGCGCGGAAGGAAGCCGAGGGCCTCGATCTGGCGCAGCATGGGCAGCAAAGTTGGGACTTCCGCTAGAGGTGCGCATCGCCATCGGCATATTCGCGCATCAGGAAGAGCGGCGGATCGGGCTGTGCCTGGCGTCCCTGCCGCTGGACCGGGCGGACGTCGCCTATCATGTGCTGGTGAACGGGTCGACGGACACCACCGCGGCACGGGCGCGGGAAGCGGCTGGCGGGCGGGCGAATGTCGTCGTCCATGAACTGGCCGCCGGGGGCAAGGCGCGGACCTGGAATCATTTCGTCCACGATCTGCTTAGCGGCGATGAGGATGCCGTCATCTTCCTGGATGGCGATGCGGAGATTGTCACCGGGTCGATCGATGCGCTGGCGGCGGCGTTGGCGGCACGGCCGGAGGCCAATGCGGCGGCGGGGATGCCGGTCAATGGGCGGTCGGTGGAGGCCTATCGCCAAAGCCTGCGGGATGAGCGGGGGTTGTTCGGTGATCTCTACGCGCTGTCCGGACGCTTCGTCACGGCGGTCCGCGCCAGGGGCCTGCTTTTGCCGGAGGATCTGATCGGGGACGACGGGCTGGTGGCCGCCTGGGCGCATACCGATCTGGGGCGGGATGCCGATTGGGATCGGGAACGGGTGCTGGCCTGCGAGGATGCCGGTTTTCGGTGCGAGGCGGTGAGCCTGCTGCGGCCATCCACGCTGCGCATGCAATATCGGCGGATGATCAATTATTCGGTGCGCTTTTTCCAGAACCGGATCATTTCCGACATCATGAGCCGGGAGGGCGTGGACGGGCTGCCGGTGCGGATGGATGCGCTTTATGGGGCGTGGTTGCCGCGTTTTCGGCCCAGGCCCCTGCCGACGGGATGGTTCGACCGGAAGGCGTTGAAAAGGATGCGGGGGAAGCGTTGAGGCTCCCCCCACTGCCCTGACTTAACGGTCGCGGGCGGCCAGTTCCTTGTTGACGTAAAGCGCCACCATGGTCGCCACCGCGCCCGAGAGCAGGTAGATGCCCGAAGCGGCCAGCCCGAACTTCACCGACAGCAGCAGCGCCACCAGCGGAGCGAAGCCCGCGCCGACCAGCCACGCCAGGTCCGACGTCAGCGCCGAACCGGTATAGCGCGTCTCGGTCGCGAAGTTGGACGCCACCACGCCGGAGGATTGGCCGAACGCCAAGCCCAGCAACATGAAGCCCAGGATCATGAAGGCGACCTCACCCAGATCGCCGCCATTCAGCAGCAGCGGCGCCATGACGCTGAAGATCGCGATGCCGAGCGCCGACCATGCCAGCAGGGAACGGCGACCGATCTGGTCCGCGATGAAGCCGGAGACGACGATGGCCAGCAGGCCCACCGACGCCCCGATCATCTCGATGATCAGGAAGCGTTCCAGCGGCTGTTTGGTGAAGAGCGCGACCCAGCTCAGCGGGAACACCGTCACCATGTGGAACAGCGCGAAGCTGGCCAGCGGGGCGAAGGCGCCGATGATGATGTTGCGCCCCTCCGCCTTGACGGTGGGCAGCACTTCGGAAGGTTGCAGATCCTTCTGTTCGAACAGGCGCTCGAACTCATGCGTCACGACGATCCGCAGGCGGGCGAACAGCGCCACGACGTTGATCGCGAAGGCCACGAAGAAGGGATAGCGCCAGCCCCAGTCGAGGAAATCCGCGTCCGACAGGGTCGTCAGGAAGAAGGCGAACAGGCCGCTCGCCACCAGCAGCGCCAGCGGCGCGCCAAGCTGCGGCACCATGGCGTACCAGCCGCGCTGATGCTGCGGCGCGTTGAGCGAGAGCAGCGAAGCGAGCCCGTCCCAGGTTCCGCCCAGCGCGATCCCCTGCGCGGCCCGCAAAATGATCAGGACGACGGCGGCATAGTGGCCGATCGTCTCATAACCGGGCATGAAGGCGATCGACGCGGTCGATCCGCCCAAAAGGAACAACGCCACCGTCAGTTTCGTTCCGCGCCCGAAGTGGCGGTCGATGGCCATGAAGATCAGCGAACCGACCGGCCGCGTGATGAAGGCGACGGCGAAGATCGCGAAGGAATAAAGCGTCCCCGTCAGCGCATCCACATAGGGGAAGACCAGACTGGGGAAAACGATCACCGAAGCGATGGCGTAGACGAAGAAATCGAAGAATTCGGAGGTGCGACCGATGATCACACCGATGGAAATGTCACCCGGCGCGATCTGGTGGTCCCGCGCATTGATCAGGCGCGCATCATCCTCCAGCGACCGGGAGGTGAAGGTCATGGCCCGTGAACTCATAGGCATCCGCTCCTTGGCTAGGCCATCGGAACCTTTTTCTGTTCTGCCGGCGGCCACTGGCGGGCAGCATAGCAGAAAAGCCGCAGAGTCTAAGCGCTATCCCATCGCCCCGGCATTTTTTGCGCGCGCGCCCAATGGGACAAACTGTCCACTGTTCGCCCTTTGGCGGACGGGTTAGGCGCGGACCATGCCTCACCATTTCCTTCCCCCCTGGACCCGCATTTTTCGCTGGTCCGTCCCGGTTCTGGCGCTGCCGCTGACGGCGTGCGACTGGGTCGTGATGAACCCGTCGGGCGATATCGCGGTGCAGCAGCGCGACCTGATCCTGATCTCGACCGCGCTGATGCTGCTGATCGTCGTGCCCGTCATGGCGCTGGTCGTCTTCTTCGCCTGGCGTTATCGTTCGGCCAACAAGGCGGCGGAGAAGGATTATGATCCGGACTGGGATCATTCGACCAAGCTGGAACTGATGATCTGGTCGGCGCCGCTGCTGATCATCATCTGCCTGGGCGCGCTGACCTGGGTGAGCACGCACAAGCTGGACCCCTATCGGCCGCTCGACCGGATCGATGCGAAGACCGCCATCGACCCCAAAGTGAAGCCGCTGACGGTGGAGGTCGTGGCGCTCGACTGGAAATGGCTGTTCATCTATCCGGAACTGGGCATCGCCACGGTCAATGAATTGGCGGTGCCGGTCAATGTGCCGGTGCGTTTCGACCTTACCGCCTCGACCGTCATGAACAGTTTCTACATTCCCGAACTGGCGGGGCAGATCTACGCCATGCCGGGCATGAAGACGCAGTTGCACGCGGTCGCCAACCGGGCGGTCGGTGGCGTTGGCTTCTCCGCCAACTATTCGGGTGCGGGCTTCAGCCATATGCGCTTCGGCTACAAGGCGCTGGACCGGGCCAGGTTCGACGCCTGGGTCGCTAAGGTGAAGGGGAGCCGCGCCAATCTGGACCGCGGCGCCTATCTGGCGTTGGCCAGGCCCGGCGAGAAGGCGCCGGTCGCCTATTTCTCCGCCGTCGATCCCAAGCTGTTCGACGCGGTCGTCAACCTCTGCCCCAAACCCGGCCAGCGCTGCATGGGCGAGCTGATGCACATCAACATGATGGGCGGCGCGGGCAAGGAATCTGCGCATGAGACCGAAGGGCTTCGCTACGATTTTCCCAACGGCCATGTGATCGATCAGACCGACCGCAATGAAGGGCAGCAGACCGCGCCCGACGCTCCCGGCGCTTCGAATGTCGCTGACGATCACTCTTCCCACAGCGGCGCTGACGCGCACGCGCATCATCGGTAAGGCCTATGACAGGAACACGCACAATGACGCAGATGATTTTCGGTCGTCTGACATGGGACGCATTCCCGTGGCATGAACCGGTGGTCGTCGCGACCTTCGTCGGGGTCGTGATCGGCGGCATCGCCCTCGTCGCGGCGCTCACCTATTTCAAGCTCTGGGGCTATCTCTGGAAGGAATGGTTCACCAGCGTCGACCATAAGAAAATCGGCATCATGTACATGGTGCTGGGGCTGGTCATGTTCCTGCGCGGCTTTTCGGACGCCATCATGATGCGCATCCAGCAGGCCTGGGCCTTCAACGGGTCCGAAGGCTATCTGAACGCGCATCATTATGACCAGGTGTTCACCGCGCACGGCGTGATCATGATCTTCTTCGTGGCGATGCCGTTCATCACGGGCCTGATGAACTATATCGTGCCGCTCCAGATCGGCGCGCGCGACGTCAGCTTCCCCTTCCTCAACAATTTCAGCTTCTGGATGACGACTGGCGGCGCGGTGCTGGTGATGTTCTCCCTGTTTCTGGGCGAGTTCGCGCAGACCGGCTGGCTGGCCTATCCGCCGCTTTCGGGGATCGCCTACAGCCCGGCCACGGGCGTCGACTATTATATCTGGTCGTTGCAGGTGGCGGGCGTCGGCACGACATTGTCGGGCATCAACCTGATCGCGACCATCGTGAAGATGCGCGCGCCGGGCATGTCGCTCATGAAGATGCCGGTCTTCACCTGGACCTCCCTCTGCGCGAACGTGCTGATCGTCGCCTCCTTCCCGATCCTGACCGCCACGCTCGTCCTGCTGTCGCTGGACCGCTATGCGGGGACCGCCTTCTTCACCAATGATTTCGGCGGCAATCCGATGATGTACGTGAACCTCATCTGGATATGGGGCCACCCGGAAGTCTATATCCTCATCCTGCCGCTGTTCGGCGTCTTCTCCGAAGTCGTCTCCACCTTCTGCGGCAAGCGCCTGTTCGGCTACACGTCGATGGTCTACGCCACCTGCACCATCATGGTGCTGTCCTACCTGGTGTGGCTGCACCACTTCTTCACCATGGGGTCTGGCGCCAGCGTCAACAGCTTCTTCGGCATCACGACGATGATCATCTCGATCCCGACGGGGGCGAAGCTCTTCAATTGGCTGTTCACCATGTATCGTGGGCGCATCCGTTTCGAACTGCCGATGATGTGGACCGTCGCCTTCATGTTGACTTTCACCATCGGCGGCATGACCGGCGTATTGCTGGCGGTTCCGCCGGCGGACTTCGTGCTGCACAACTCGCTGTTCCTGATCGCGCACTTCCATAATGTGATCATCGGCGGCGTGCTGTTCGGCCTGTTTGCGGCGATCAATTACTGGTGGCCCAAGGCGTTCGGCTTCAGGCTGAACCAGTTCTGGGGACATGTCAGCTTCTGGTGCTGGAACATCGGTTTCTGGCTCGCCTTCGGCCCGCTTTATGTGCTGGGCCTGATGGGCGTCACCCGCCGCATGCGCGTGTTCGATGATCCGTCGCTGCAAATCTGGTTCGTCGTCGCGGGCATCGGCGCCGCCGTCATCGCCGTGGGCATCGGCGCCATGCTGGTCCAGTTCGCCGTCTCCATCTGGAAGCGCGACGAGCTGAAGGTGGAGGGCGATCCCTGGGACGGCCGCACGCTGGAATGGGCGACCAGCTCGCCCCCGCCAGAGTATAATTTCGCCTTCACGCCGGTCGTCTACGACACCGACACCTGGGCGGACATGAAGAAGAACAACTATCAACGCCCGCTGACCGGTTACCAGCCGATCCACATGCCGAGCAGCACGGGGGCAGGCGTGATCCTGGCCGCGCTGGCGACGCTCTGCGGCTTCGCCCTGATCTGGTATATCTGGTGGCTGGCGGGCCTTAGCTTCATCGCCCTGGTCGCCGTCGCCATCGGCCACAGCTTCAACTACAAGCGCGACTTCCACATCCCCGCGGATGTCGTCACGCGCACCGAGGAAGAGCGCACCCGCATCCTCGCGGCAGGAGTCTGACCCTATGAGCAGCGCCACTGCAACGCTGGAACCCAGGGCATATCATCTGCTCGAGGAACCGCACCTTCACGAAGGCCACAGCACCAATCTGGGCTTCTGGATGTATTTGATGAGCGATTGCCTCATCTTCGCCATCCTTTTCGCCACTTACGCCGTGCTGGGCGGCAGCTATGCCGGCGGGCCGGGGCCGAAGGATCTGTTCGACCTGCCGCTGATCGCGCTCAACACCGCGATGCTGCTGTTTTCTTCGATCACCTACGGCTTCGCGATGCTGGCGATGGAGAAGAACAGGGTCAGCCCCACCCAGGGATGGCTGTTCGTCACCTTGCTGTTCGGCGGGGCGTTCCTGTTCATCGAACTCTACGAATTCTCTCACCTCATCCATGAAGGTGCGGGGCCGCAGCGTTCGGCGTTCCTGTCTTCCTTCTTCACGCTGGTCGGCACGCACGGGCTGCACGTCACCTTCGGTTCGATCTGGCTGATCACGCTGATGGTGCAGGTCGCGAAGAAGGGCCTGATCCCGGCCAACAAACGCCGCCTGATGTGCCTGTCGATGTTCTGGCACTTCCTGGACGTCATCTGGATCGGCGTCTTCACCTTTGTCTATCTGATGGGAGTCCTGCGGTGAGCGACGCTGTCCACACTCACGATCACGGCCATCATGAGGAAGGCGCGCACGGCAGCTTGCGCAGCTATATGATCGGGTTCGGCCTGTCGGCGATCCTGACGGCCATCCCCTTCTGGCTGGTGATGAGTGGCGTGCTGAACGACCCGCAACTGACCGGCGTGGTCATCATGGGCTTCGCCGCAGCGCAGGTGGTGGTCCACATGATCTACTTCCTGCACATGAACACCCGCGTCGAAGGCGGCTGGTCCTTCATGGCGATGATGCTGACGGTCGTGCTGGTCGTCATCGTGCTGTCGGGATCGCTGTGGGTCATGTATCATCTCAACGCCAACATGATGCCGCATGCGGACATGGACATGAGCGCCATGCACAATATGAGCGAGATGCCGTGACAGCGGCGCAAGACGGGGAGCGCTCCAGCCGCTCCCCGGCCTTTATGATCGGCCTGACGCTGATCGCCCTTTTCTTCTTCGCCGGATTCTGCGCGCTTGGCGCATGGCAGGTCCAGCGTCTTGGCTGGAAGCGCGACCTGATCGCCCGCGTCGATGCGCGAAGCCACGCCCTCCCCCTCCCCGCTCCCCGCGCCGCCGCGAGGGCCGACGAATATCGCCGGGTGAAGATTTCGGGCCATTTCCTTCATGACCAGACGGCGCTGGTGCAGGCCGTGACCGTGCGCGGCCCCGGTTTCTGGGTACTGACCCCCCTCGTCACCGACCGGGGCCTCACGTTGATCGTCAATCGGGGCTTCGTCCCGCTCGACAAGCGCCGGGATTATGCCCGACCGCAGGGAAAGGTGCATGTGGCGGGGCTATTGCGCCTGAACGAACCGGGCGGCGGTTTCCTGCGCTCCAACGATCCAGCGGCCGACCGCTGGTATTCGCGCGATGTCGAAGCGATCGCCGACGCACGCGGGATAAAGGGACCGCTGGCCGATTATTTCATCGATGCCGAAGCCGTCGACGGCCCGGACAGCCTGCCGGTCGGCGGGCTTACCGTCGTCAAATTCCCCAACAGCCACCTGCAATATGCGATCATATGGTTCGTGCTGGCGGCGATGGTCGCTGGCGCGTACATGTTCGTCATGCGTCAGGCCCGAAAAGACCGCCGGGGATGAACCGGAACCTGCCGATCAGCACCCTCTGGCAGCCCAGCCAGTGGCCCGCCGACGCCGCCGGACGCAAGAATCTGGCGCTGCTGGTGCAATTGCGCTGGCTGGCCATCGCGGGCCAGCTCGTCACCATATTGGCGGTGCATTTCATCATGGGCATCCGCCTGCCCCTGGCGCCGATGCTGCTGGTCGCGGCCATGGCGATGGCGATGAACGGCCTCAGTTTCGGCGTGCTGCGCAAGCGGACCGACGTGTCCCATGCCGAACTGTTCCTGTCGCTGCTGTTCGACGTGCTGCTGCTGACGGCGCAGCTTTATCTGTCGGGCGGGGCGACCAATCCCTTCATCTCGCTCTATCTCGTGCAGGTGGCGCTGGGCGCGGTGCTGCTCGACCGCTGGAGCATCTGGGGGATCGTATTCGTGTCGGCGCTGTGCGCGGGGCTGCTGGCATTGCACTACCGGCCCCTGGACCTGCGCGGCGCGCTGGAGGGGCATTTGTTCGACCTGCATATCGTCGGCACCTGGATCTGCTTCACCATGATCGCGGTGCTGCTGGTGCTGTTCGTGCTGCCCGTGACGCGCAACCTCCAGATGCGGGACGCCTATCTGGCGAAGCTGCGGCAGCAGGCGGCTGAGGAGGAGCATATCGTCCGCATGGGCCTGCTCGCGTCGGGCGCGGCGCATGAACTGGGCACGCCTCTGTCCCAACTCGCGGTGGTGCTGGGCGACTGGAAACATATGCCGGAGGTCACGACGCACCCTGCTTTGGTCGAGGAGGTGGGCGAGATGCAGGCCGCCGTCCAGCGCTGCAAGGAAATCGTCACCGGCATCCTCCTCTCCTCCGGCGAGGCGCGGGGCGAAGCGCCGGAAGTGACCAATGTGCGCGATTTCATCGACGGCATCGCCATGGAGTGGCGCAGGGCCAATCCCGGCATGCCGCTGCGCTGCGATTTCGGGCCGCATGACTATCCGCGCATCATCGCCGATCCGGTGATCCGGCAGGCTATCGGCAATCTGCTCGACAATGGGCGGGAGGCGGGCGCGACCTATATCGACCTGCTGGTCGGGCGCGACAGCACGTCGCTCAACATCGCGGTGCGGGACAATGGCAGCGGCTTTTCGGAAGCGATGCTGGAGGATTTCGGCAAGCCCTACCGGTCGAGCAAGGGCAAGGAAGGCCATGGCCTCGGCCTGTTCCTGGTCGTCAACGTCGTGCGCAAGCTGGGCGGCACCGTATCGGCCAGCAACGGCGCGGACGGCGGCGCGCTGATCCTGCTGCGCCTGCCGCTGGGCACCCTGGCGCTGGAAGAGGAAACTGCCGATGTCTGAGCGCGTGCTGGTGATCGTGGAGGATGACGAGGCGTTCGCGAAGACGCTCAAGCGATCCTTCGAGCGGCGCGGCTATGCGGTGCTGACGGCGGACAGCCATGCGGCTTTGGAGATGGTCCTGGCAGGCAACAGGCCGGGTTTTGCCGTGGTCGACCTCAAGCTGGGCGCAGAGTCCGGGCTGGTCTGCGTCCAGACTCTTCATGCGCATGATCCGGCGATGGTGATCGTGGTGCTGACCGGCTTCGCCAGCATCGCCACGGCGGTGGAGGCGATCAAGCTGGGCGCGTCCAACTATCTGGCCAAGCCGTCCAACACCGACGACATAGAGGCGGCCTTTGCCCGGTCCACGGGCGACCCCTCCACCCCGCTCGCGCCGCGCCCGACATCGATCAAGACGCTGGAATGGGAACATATCCATGAGGTGCTGAAAGACAGCGACTTCAACATTTCCGAAGCGGCCCGGCGGCTGGGCATGCACCGGCGGACGCTGGCGCGCAAATTGGCGAAGCGGCAGGTGGGGTGACGAACTGATGTTTCAGGTGGAGCGGTGAAGGGAATCGCAAGGTTCACCTAAGGGACTGTAATCAAGTAAATTGCTGCACTGCAGCAAAAAATTAGGCCCCATACAGTGGCCCCATTCCCTTCCCGTAAATCGGGTTCGGAGCTTAAACATGGCTCGCTGGCGGGCTACGCTTGTGCAAAGCCACAATACCTCGTCGAGCCAGCCCTAGCAATTTCCAACCGCCCGCTGACCAAGATTCTTCTTGCTGCTGTGATTACTAACGTCGGCTGCCGCCAACGGAGCAGTCGCTCCCAGGGCCAAATTCATCCGTCGTGACCAGCCATACATTCATGCACTCGAGCCGACCGCCCAATGACCGGTATGGAGAATGCGCTGGGTAGCCCTGCGGTCGGAATGGGTGGATTCGAGACTGACCGATGGATGATGAGCTCAACGAGGACATCGATCTTAAAATCCGTAGCTTAACGTCATGCGAAAGTTGCGAGGCTCACCGTAGATATATCCACCAAACCAAGAATTGGTGTTGTATTGCCTTCCAGCGGATCCAGATAGCGCCCGTTGCGATCCCGCGCGGTCTGTGGATTGAAGATGCTGGTATAGCTTGCATAAGCGGATAGGCTATCGTTGAAATCGAATATCAGGCCCGCATAAGGCGTGAACACGTTCTTTTTCTTAATCTTGTACGCTTCGGGCGTATAGAGCGCCAGTTCCTCGTCCCGGATCCAGTTGCTCAGGCGTCCGCCGACGATCAGTTTGAGACTGTCCAGCAATTGGAATCGCGTCACGCCGTAAATCGCACTCTGCTTCGTCGTGCCGAAGTCGCTCATGCGATAGCGCTCACCCCAAACGGGTTCGGGATAGCTGCCTTCCCAGTCGTTGAAGTTGCCCACTGGCGCGACCGACGCGGGATCAGGATCGCGATTGGTCCAGCCATTCTTCAGGTGATTATACATCGCGCCAACGACAAGTTCATGCTGGCGGCCGAAGATGCTGTAACTTCCCTTGAGCTGGAGATTGAGGTTCCATTGTTTAGGCTTAGCCAAATACCAATAGGGCCAGACATCCATGCCGAGGCCTGTGGCCTGATCCGGGTTCCCCCATAGCCAGATCAGCTTGGAATCCTCGGTCTGCGTGAAATAGGAGATGTCCCCCTTCAACTGCCAGCTTTCCCCCAGGTCCTGTTCGATCGTCAGAAAGGCGGACTTTTCGACCGTGTCCCATTCGTTCCACTTGGCGCCCGTCGTCCTTGATCGCGACCAGTTCGCGACCGAGCCGTCGGCATACCAATAAGGCAGCTGCGCCCACATCACGCCTTTGCGCTCATCCCGCTGATAGCTCGCGCCCGCACGAAGCCGCGTCCCCGGCCCCAGGTCGGCTCCGATCACGCCATAAAGCGTAAAGCCCTTGCTGCTCTCCAGATCGACAAAGGCATCCTGACGATAGACTTCGGCGGCAAAACGCGCTCGTATCGACCCGTCGCTTGTCAATGGCGTGCTGATGTCAGCGGTGCAGAGAAATGATCCCAGGATCCGGCTTCGAGGGTCATCGTGCCGGTCAATTCGCGGGCGTTGGCCTGTCGGCGCACCATGTTGATTGATGCCGAAGGCTCACCCGCGCCCTGTAGCAGACCGACCGAGCCGCGAACGACTTCGACTCGATCGAAGATGACCGTGCTGCTTTCCTCCAGACCGATATTGCCGGTAGCAAAGGGCAGGCCGTCGAGCTGGAAATTGGTGATGTCGAAGCCGCGAGCGGACAGGAGGTTGCGGCCACGATCCACCCGCTTGACGGACAAGCCGGTGGTATATTCAAGCACATCGGCGATTGTAGACGCAGCCTGATCGTCGATCTGCTCCCGGGTGATGATGGTGAGCGACTGCGGTGTCTCGCGCGGCGTCAGGTCAAGCCCGGTGGCAGCGTTGTTCCGGTCAATGCCGCTGCCATAGACGACGATGGTGTCGTCCTTCGCTTCGCTTCCCGCCTCCTGCTTCGAAGCGTCTTCGCCGTCCTGCGCGAAGGCGGGGGCGGAGAGGAAAGTCGCTGCCAAGAGTGCGAACCTGAAGGCCGGAAGGAAAGAACGAACCATTGATCATCCCCCAAATGTGCCTCGATCAAGACCGAGCCCGTCCCGTATCTCAAATTGCTAATGATATGCAATAGTAATTGTTATCATTCGCAATTGCTGGGGTTACGTTTCACATGACGCGCATGCGTCCCTTCAGCACCGGATCGGCGGGAAGGCTGAGGGGGAGATCGGCTGGGTCACACTTTCTGGCCGGGCTGTGCGCCCGGCCACATCCAGTCGATCAGAAGCGATAGCTAACGGTGCCCATCACATTGCGGGGTGCGCCCATGAAGCAGTCGCCGCGCGCAAGGCAGGATGCGTAGAATTTATTGTTCAGCAGGTTCGTCGCATTGAGTGCGAAGCGCCAGCTCTGCCAGTTGATCTCCGCCAGGGCGTCGACGGTGGTGCGGGACGGGGTGACCACCGTATAGAGGGTCCCGGCCGGGATGGCGGGATTGAGGCCATAGGGGTCAAGGGCGCCGGTCGACTTGCTCTTGCCGCTATAGACGACGCCGGCGCCAAGACGCAGCTGCGCGCCGTCCGTCATGCCGAAGCTCTTGGTCGACCAGATCGACGCGATGTGGCGCGGCATATATTCAAGGCTGCTGTTCACCTCCGACTTCAGCTGGTTATAGCCGTAATTGACCAGCAATTCGAAGTCGCCGGGCAGGCGATGGCTCGCCTCGACCTCGATGCCCTTGGTGGTCAGTTCGCCGGACTGGGTCGTGACATTGTTCGGCAGGTAAAGGACGCGGTTCTTTTCCTTGATGTGGAAAGCCGTCACCGTGACAAGCGTCGCAGGGGTCGGCTGCCACTTCACGCCTGCTTCATATTGCGTGCCCGTCTGGGGCTGGAAGGGATCGCCGACGACGCCGCCCGGACCCGTCAGGCTTCCCGCGACCGGCAGAAAGCTTTCCGTATAGCTGAAGAAGGGCGAGAAGCCCGCGCCGATTTCCCCGATGATACCGGCGCGGAAGGTCGTGGCATTGTCCTTCTGCCCGGCGGAGTTGGTGACATGGTCGCGGCGCGCGCCCAGAACGACCGAGACGCGCTCAAAGAAGCGGATCTGGTCCTGGACATACACGCCCAGCTGCTTCTGCGAGACATTGGCGTAGGGCCCGGTCGGCTCGTAGGTCAGCAGCGCGTCATAGTCGATGTTGTAAAGATCGACGGTTTCGAAGCCGAAGATACCGCGCTTGCCGACCTTGTTCCAGCTATAGTCCAGGCCGATGAGCAGCTTGTGCTCGATATCGGTGCCGGTGTTGAAGTTGAACTGGAGGTTGTTGTCGGTCGAGAAGACGTTCATCCGCGCGTCGCTGGCATCGGCATAGAGACCGATGGTGCGGCCGTCGGTGCCGTACACCGAGAAGGGATCGCTTGGGTAAGTGTAGCTATCCGCATAGTGAGTCTTATACTCAAGGTCGCTGTCGATATAGCGGGCCTTGAGGCTGAGACGGATATTGTCCGAGAATCTGTGGGTGATGGAACCGCCACCCTGGAGTAAACGGCCGGCGTAGCGATCCCAGCCGGGCTTACCGACGAAGGTGTAGCGATCGAGCCGCTCGGAGGGATTCGCGGGATTCGGACGGAAATTGCCGACGATCGGCAGGAACTGCGCGGTCGAGCCGGTGTCGTCCTCCTGATAGAGGCCGGTCAGGACGACATCCGTGTCAGGCGTCGGCTGCCAGCGGATCGAGGGCGCGAACAGCACGCGGTCGTCCGGAACATGGTCGACATAGGTGTCGGCGTCGCGCACCCGGCCAACGGCGCGGATCGCCAGATTGTCGGCCAGCGCGATATTGACATCGCCCATCGCCTCCTTGCGGTCGTAGCTGCCATATACCAGGCTTCTGTGGTTGCCGCCCGTGATGCAAGAAGTTTCTGATCCGAAGAGCGAGTGATCGAGTGCGGTCTTCTGTCAGGCCTTTGGTTGCGGCGTTTCAGAAGCCGCTGGCCGGTATGGTGATCTGCGGTTCGAGTCCAAATCTCGTTTTCGAGCTGGGATGCTCACGCCTCGTAACTGGTTTTCCCGAACCAGATCTGTTCGCTCATTTCGCCCATTCGGGTCGTCGCCTTCTCACACCCCCATCATCCGACGTTAGGTAAGCTTGTTGGCATGCCGATCATGCAACTGCTGCCTGCGCCGGAATTCTGTATTCATTACCATTTTTTATCAGGGCCCAAATCGTTCTGGCCATCTTGTTGGCGAGGGCAATTGCCACAAGCATTCTCGGTTTCCTGGCAAGCATATCTGCGAGCCAGGAATTTTCTGGAATCGATCTTCGACCCATCCAATTCAGACGGGACATTGCACCTATGATAAGCAGTCTGCGGATATCGGCCTGACCCGCTTTCGAAATACGTCCAAGGCGCTCCTTTCCGCCCGAGGAGAATTGTCGCGGGACAAGACCGAGCCAGGCCGCGAAGTCCCGCCCGCATCGGAAGCTCTCCATTGATGGGGCGAAGGCCTCGACCGCTAAGGCTGTTAAAGGGCCAACTCCCGGAATCGTCTGTAGCCGCTTGGCCGCGTCAGTTTCAGCCGCCAGCGCTTTGATCTTCTTTGTCCGTATATTGATACGCTCAGTTTTCTCAGCGATCTGTGCCAATAGATCTCGGCATTCCTCCCGCATCAAAACGGGCAAATCGCTGTTAAGCTCATCAAGAATGTCCGCAATCCTGCAGAGCTGATTTATGCCTTGGGGGACAACATGACCATATTCATAGAGCGCCGCCCTTACGGCATTGACCAGTTCCGTGCGTTGATGAACCAGCCGTTCTCTTCCGCGAAATAGAATCGCCCTGCTTTGCTGCTCTTCCGACTTTGGATCAACAAACCGCATCTCTGGTCGTTGAGCCGCAATTACGATCGCTTCAGCGTCAGCGGCATCATTTTTCTGTCGCTTCACGAACGGCTTAACATAGTGTGGTGCGATAAGTTTGACCTCGTGGCCAAGCCGGATCATTTCCCGGGCCCAATAATGCGCACTGCCACATGCTTCCATCACGATCACCGCCGACGGTTGCGCTGCCATAAATGCGGCGAAGGCTGAACGCGGAAGCTTTTTCCGAAACTTGGGTTCGCCTGTCATTGACGCTGCATGAAGCTGAAACACGGACTTTGCCAAGTCCACGCCGATCATTGTATCTTTTGACACGATTGCCGTCCTTTCCGCTCAGTGGTCCTAATTCCACTATCCTGGCACATCTCAGTGCCGTCTGGGGAGGGCGGCAACCACCCCATCTCAATTGGCCGCCCGTCTTGAACTCAGGGGTCTTGGAAACAAGGTTGACGAGGCCGCCGATCGAGCCTTGGCCGAACAGCACCGACGCGGGGCCGCGCACGATCTCCACGCGGGAGAAGTTGTAGGGGTCCGCCGTGATGCTGGCATAATAGCTGAAGATGTCGCGCATGCCGTCGCGGAACTGGAGTGCATCGATACCGCGCACGCTGAAACCGTCGACGCGCGTATCGCGCCCATAGGGGCTGGCGAGCACACCGGCGGCATATTTGACCGTGTCGCTGATGCTGATCGCACCCTGAGAGATATATTGCTCCGAAGTGATCACGGTGATCGGCTGCGGCATTTCGACCAGCGGCGTTTCGGTCTTCGTACCGGCATTGGCAGTGACGATGATCTGATCGCTGACCTCGCCTGCCTTGTCCGCCGGCGCGCTGACATCCACATCTGCCAAAGCCGGCTGGATCGACAGAAGACCGGCAACCCCGGCGACGGCAAATTTTCTCATCATTTCATCCCTTGTCCCTGATCGGGCGTCCACTAGCGCTATTGAGAGAGACTCTCAATAGCATTCTTCTTGCCTGCTTCAGGGGTCATTGCTAACGGTCTTTCCAGCCCAGTCGGATCGGGCGCCGGAGAATTCAGTGTCGCAAAGCTGGCGAAAATGGACGCGCATCTTGTTGGCCGGGCCGGGGGCGGTGCTGGTGGCGCTCGTCGTCATGGCCGGAATGCCGCTGTGGCTTCCGGGCGGGGCGGCCGGTGTCGACAATCTGGTGCTACCGCTGGTTCTTGTGCCGCTAATCTGGGCTGCGCTCTTCTTCCATGCCTGCCTTGATCGCAGGCTTTCGCGCGTAGCGGCTGTCGCTGCCGCTCTTTTCCTTTTGCACGCGGGACTGGTCGCGCACAAATTTCTGAACCAGCGTCCAGTCGCCAGGGAGCATCGCTCATGATCCACCTGAAAAAGGATGAGACGAAGCTGATGGTCGCCGTCCATGGCTGGTCGGGCATCGTGCTGGGGCTGCTGCTCTACGCGGTGATCTTCACCGGCATGGCGGCGGTGTTCGCGGAGGAGATCGGCATCTGGTCGGCTGGCCATGTCGAAACCAAGTCGGCCTTCGAGCGGCCGATGGACGGCAGCATCCGCCGCCTGGCCGCGCAAACGCCCGCCAAATATCATGAAGGTGTCGATCTTTTCGAGATCGGCGACCATAATCTCGGCGCCTTTTTCCACCGACACGAAACCGATCCTGACGGTACCTTGGTCAGCCGCGGCGTCTATTACCAGCTCGATAAGAAGGGCG
Organism: Sphingobium sp. JS3065; assembly: GCF_026427355.1. Lineage (NCBI taxonomy): Bacteria > Pseudomonadati > Pseudomonadota > Alphaproteobacteria > Sphingomonadales > Sphingobiaceae > Sphingobium > Sphingobium sp. JS3065. Next base: position 734,690 of record NZ_CP102664.1, on the reverse strand, counting down.
ATATTGCCAAGGCGCTGCACGGAACCGGCGAGGAGGTGTTCGGGCCACGCAACGACGATGCACTGAGCAGCTTTCTGGTCGATACTCATGTCCGCCTGCATGTTCCCAACCCTTGGGGCTTGCTGCTGACAGGTATAGTCGGATTGGTGATGCTGGTGGCCGCGATTTCCGGGCTGCTGATCCATCGCCATCTCTTCAAGGACATCTTCACTCTGCGCCGATCCGCCAGCCCGGTGTTGGTGGATCGCGACCGACACAGCGTGGCCGGGACGTGGAGCCTGCCCTTCGCCTTCATCCTGGCCTTTACGGGTAGCTTCTTCTCCTTTTTCGGCACGATCGGCGTTCCCATTGTCGCCATGGCGGCCTTTGGCGGTGATGTTCAAGCGCTCAACGACGCCGTCTTCGGCAATCCGGGCCGGCCAGACCCCCGGCCCGCAGTCATCGGCAATATGGACCGGGTCGCTACCGATGCCATTCGCCGGACGGGCGAGGTTCCGACCTTCATCACCATCGAGAATTTCGGCCGCGCCGACGCGAAGGTCACGAGCTTCCATCCCCCCAAGGCAGGTGACATCGAGCCTGTGACCCTGCTGTATGACGGGGCACAAGCGCAGTTCCTCCACACCAAGCCGTCGATCGGCACGCAGCCGTCGGCAGGCGGCACGCTGGCCGCGATCATGGCGCCCATGCATTTCGGCAATTTCTCAGGCATGCTGTCCAAAGCTGTGTGGTTCGCGCTGGGGTTCGCCATGTGCTATGTCACATTTACGGGGCTGCGGCTGTGGCTCGCGCGGCGACGGGAGGATATGCGATCGCTGGAATGGCTTGATCGCACCGTCATGGTCGTGGGTTTCGGCCTCCCCTTCGCTCTGGTGGTCTCGGCCGCCGCCTTCCTCATCGCAATGCCGCTGGGATCGGCGACCTATTGGACCCCTGCCGCCTTCCTGATCGCGTCCGGCGTGGCCATATTGGGCGGCGCGATTGCACAGTCGGTGGCTGTGCTGGGACAAATTCTGCAACTCGGCACCGGATTGGTCATGGCTGGCTTGGTCCCACTCCGCTGGATTTCCGGAGGGCCCGGCTGGGACCGCGCAATCGAGGCAGGTCAGCCGATCATCGCCGCACTCGACTTGGCTTTCCTTCTCGCCGGAATTTGGATGGTCTGGCGGGTGGCGGCTTTACCTGCAAGGCGATTGCTGCTCCCAGCCCGTCCGGTGCCAGCCGAATGACTATGCTGTTGGTCTTGGTTGCGACCGCCATATCCGTGCTGATCCTTCTCGCCTTGTGCCTTAGTGACCCCAAACGCAAACGCGCGGCCGGGATGCGGGAAACGGGTCAGACAGGACGGCTGCGGCAAGTGCTGACTGCCGCAGCCTGTCTTCCTGGCCTTCTATGCGCTCTGATAGGGGATGCGGCGGCTTTCCTCATCTGGCTCGGTGGCTGCGGTGTGATTGGCTGGTCGCTGGCAATCTGGTTCAGCCGCGGCGCGCAAGAGAGAAATTGATACCGACCGCGGTTGATATGCCTCCCCGAGGATGAAGTGTCACGGCACGGTTAAAGTTGATCATCCTTCGCTTCGCTTCGATCTCTATCACGATTAATGTCTTGTTTCGGGAGTCGGCGAAGCCGATTTCCACGACAAAATTTGGCGCCGTGCTGAACGACCGCTGATCGGCTTGACCTGACAGGATTTCGGTCGGGCAGGTTTCTGGCAGCGAAAGTAAAGTGGCTGCCCTCCCACGCGTGGCCCGGCGGTGACGGCTGTGCCAACAGAACGGTCATTCGAGTGTTGAATGATGGGTTCTTGAAACCTTCCATTCGTTCATCGGCCGCTCTAGCGGCGGGGCACGCGATCGTGGCGTTTGCATAACTCCTCACATTGGAGGAAAATTTCTCTGACCATGTCACGTCGACCCGCTTTGCCTCGTCATGTCGGCATCCCTATAAAAGAAAGGATATTGCCATGACACCTCGCGCCGATGTGACCGCCACCGCTCCCGACCTTTTTAGGGCCTGGTATGCTTTTTCAATACAGGTCGGAGAGTGCGGGCTTGAGAAACCGCTGCTCGAGCTGGTCAAGATCCGGGCTTCTCAGATCAACGGCTGCGCCAACTGCCTCAACATGCATACTGCCGACGCGCGCCGGGCGGGTGAAACAGAGCAGCGCATCCATCTGCTGGCCGCATGGCAGGAAGCGCCGTGCTATACTGACCGGGAACGCGCCGCGCTGGCCTGGACCGAACATCTGACCGAGGTCGCCACCAAGCGTGCGCCCGATGCCGTCTATGCCCCGCTGGATGGCCAGTTCGACAAGGAAGAGCAGGTGAAGCTAACCATGATGATCAACGTCATCAACGGCTGGAACCGGCTAGCGGTCGGCTTCAACCTTTATGCGCCGGAACTCGGTTGGAAATGACGGATAGCGCCACCGTCCTGTTCGACACGCACCGGCCGGACCTGCTTCGCGTCGCTTATCGGATGCTTGGGTCGATGAGCGATGCGGAAGATGTGATGCAGGATGCGTTCATCCGTTGGGCGCAGGCGGACAGGGGTGCGGTGCGCGTTCCCGCCGCCTTTCTCCGCCGGATCGTCACGCGCCTGTGCCTCGATCATCTGAAGTCGGCACGGGTACGCAGAGAAGCCTATGGTGGCCCCTGGCTCCCCGAACCGGTGGTCGAGGAACACCCGGTGGAGGACGTGACCCTGCCGCTGATGCTGGCGCTGGAGCGACTGTCACCACTGGAGCGCGCGGCCTTCCTGCTGCATGACGTATTTGGGGAGAGCTTCGAGGATATTGCTGCCGCGATTGGTCGCGACCCTGCGGCCTGCCGCCAGCTTGCGAGCCGGGCGCGAACCAATGTGCGCAAGGAACGGACCCGCTATTCCGTTGGCCGGGAACAAGGCATGGAGATTGCCGAGGCTTTCTTCCAGGCGTCACGCGGTGAAGGGATCGCCCATCTCGGCAAGCTCCTCGCCGATGACGTGCGTTTCCACGCCGACGGCGGCGGTAAACGACCGGCTGTAGCCCGCATTCTGGAAGGCGCGCGCGAAGTCACGCGGGCCCTCGCTGCGATATTGCGCCTGAGTCACGGGCCACCCGAGCTGATACGCTATTCCTTCGTCAACGGTCTTCCCGGCTTCGTCACGCGCGAGCCGGACGGCATGCTACAGACGACGGCTCTGTTGATCGAAGACGGTTTGATCCGGGCCATCTACGTTATGCGCAATCCCGACAAGCTGCGTCATCTGGAGGGATCGGTGCATTGAAGTAACCACGTTAATATTTGCTTCCGCCAACATAGCTGTCGTTTCGAGACTCAGATCGTGGCATCGAAACTTGCCGTTCGTTTACAGGTAACTTGGCAGCCACGATCAACCATCGTTGGGGACAATTTGCTCGGTCAGCTTTGGAGGTCGGCTATCGGATAGCGGCCGTTCCTGCGATCCCGTGAGGCTGCTACCTAGCGACGGCATCGCGCCAATTGCCGCCGTTCCTGGCGTAAAGTGGCTCCCCTGAAAGCGGTCATTTGCTCAGTTCAGCGCAAGGCCTCTGATCAGGGCCAGGACGCTGCCGAGCGTGGACACATCCGGGGTACGCATGCGATCGCCGGCAAACTGAAAATGCGTGAGAGCGACCTGCTGCTGGGGCGTCAGGAGGATCTTGACCCCCACGACCCGGTCGGTGACGCGTGCAATGATCGCTGGCACATCGCCCACTTCCCTGATCGAAATCGTACCCCTATCGCCAACGTGCCAGCTGCCTTCATTGGCAAAGGCCACGCCGCTGGATGAAATGTCGAGCAACCTCACCGGGGTGGCACTCTCCCCGGCATTGAAAAGCGCTGTTCCGCTGATGGGAGCCCGCTCTTCGGCTCGTCGCGGTTTTTCGACACAGACGATGATGGCGATGATGCAGACCAGTATGTTGTACATGCTCCAGAACGCCACAATACCCTTCTGGTCGGAGAAGAAGGTCGGTGCCAGCGGTGAGCCGTAGCTGAAGAGCATCCCGGCGACGGTCAGGAACAACACGACCGCAAAGCGCGACAGCAATTTCCAGTGGATCACCGTCCGGGAGCGGTCGCCGCCTTTGGCTGTCACCTTGAAGGGGCGCTCACCCGGGAACAGAAGGGTGTGGCACGAGGCCACGACGATTTCCGGCGCGATCAGCAGTTGGGACGTGTCGGTCAACAGCGGCAGGATGCGCCCGTTGGAATACCAGCTGATGGCGAAGGCTTCCACCAGGATCCGTGGCAGCAGGAATGTCGCAAGCTGTCCAATCGGCGCATCCATGATGGTCAGACCGGTCATCCAGTAGAGGATCGGCACCAGCAGGCAGGCGAGGCGAAAGGGAAAGCTACCCACCCAGTACAGAAAGGTTTCCAGCAAGCTCATCCTGTCGATCCAGCTGAGCCGCCGACGCGAAAACAAGCCGTGGGTGCTACGCATGATCTGCATCGCTCCCACGCACCAGCGGATGCGCTGGGTACAATATTCGCCAATTCCTTCGGGCGCGAGTCCAAGGCTGAGCTTTTCGTTTAAATAGGCCGTGACAAAGCCATGCTGTTTCATCCGGATCGACAGCAGCATGTCTTCAGTGACGCTGTCGGTCGGAAATCCGCCGAGGTCGGTCAGCGCGCTGGTGCGGACGACCGACGATGTTCCGCAGGAAAAGGCCGTGCCCCATCCGTCCTTGGCCGGCAGCAAGGTGTCGAAGAAGAAGCGCTGCTCGTCGGGCAGGTCCAGATGTCCCTTGATCCGGTGTTGCAACGGATCGGGATTGAAGAAATGTTGCGGCGTCTGCACCACGCCGACGGCGGGATCCTCGAACAGCGCCATGCAATGGGATATGAAATTGGGCAGGGCGACGAAATCCGCGTCCAATATGGCTATGAAGTCCGGCGTCTCGCCACGCGCCGCCAATGTCGCCATGCCCGCGTTCATATTGCCGGCCTTGGCATGTACATTGTTTGGGCGCGTCAGCCATTCCACTTCGCGGCGTTCGCATAACGCCTCGACCTCCGGCCGGCGGCCGTCGTCCAGCAGATAAACCTTTGCAGGATAATTCTGATTGAGCGCCCCGGTGATCGTGCGGTCCAGAATCCCGATATCTTCATTATAGGTGCAGATGAAGATCGCCGCGCTGGGCCTGTTGGCGCGCAACCAGCCTATATTGTTGCGGACATCCTTCAAGCGGTCACGCTTTCGCGTCAGGACGATCAGCACCAGGGTTCCGCCCAGCGTGGAGCAGACTTCCAGCATGAAGAAGCTCACGGAAAGCAGGGCGGCGCCAGGCGTGTCCAGGTCGAGCGTAGCTACCAGGCGCCATATCATATAGATCAGGATCGATCCGATCGCGGCGCCGCTGACGATCAGCCGATGCAGGGGGTTGGCTGGCGTGAGTTTGGGAAAGAACAGCAGGCAGAGGCCCAGGGTGGCCATGCCCCAGAAATAGGATGGGATTTCGGCGGCATTCATGGCTGCGTTACAGCACCACCCGGCCCGCCGTGCCGACCGGGCACTGCTTCTGGCCCTGCGTGTCAAGCGTGATCCGTGCGCCGATCAGATATTCGCCCGGGGCGGGGTTGGGAACATGGCTGGTGACGCGGAGCTGGGAAGGATCGCTCACCCCCATGTTGACGATGGTACCCGGCCAGCGATCGCCGCTCGAAAATGCGATGAATGTCACCGGCGCGCCGATGTTGAGCTTGCTGTAGGCGCTGCGGCCAACGGTGAAATAGGCGAAGAAGGACGAACAGTCGGCGAGCATGTAGATCGGATCGCCTTCACGCAGTGATTCCCCCGGAGCGGCGACCTTTGCCCAGACCCGGCCATCGATGCTTGCTTGCAACGGAAGTTGCAGCCGCCGCATGGCGCTGACCTTGCCGCCGCCGCTCAATTTTTGCGCGGTGGCGAGCGCTGCGGTCAGGTTCTCCCTCTCGCCCTGGAGTTCGCTCAACGCCAGATTGAGATCGCTCAGGCGCTGGGTTGAATATTGGACATTGCTATAGCCGTTGTTGAGGAACAGGCCTTGCCCTGCGGCGCGTGCTTCGATCAGATTGGTGCGCCGGCGGGCCATGGCCGCATTCTGGTCCGCCAGAGCGGCCCGCTGATCCTGCTCTGCCCGCTGAAGTCCGGCGGCGCTGATGAATCCTCGATCGGCTAGCGCACGGGTGCGGTCCAGTTGCTTTTGTGCGAAGGTCAGCCGTGCCTGCGCAGCGGAAAGTTCTGCGGAGCTTTCGTCTGCGACCGCATCCATCTGCACCAGCTTTTCAGAACGATAGATACCCGATTCGCTGCGGATATGGTCGGCGTCAGCGCGCAGAGCGGCCATTCGGCCGTCGATGCTGGCCAGTTTCGCCTGGAGTTGATCCACATCTTCCGATCCGGCACGGACAGCCGCCGACAGGCCCACCGGAGCAGCAAAGCTTCCCAGCAGTTGGTCCCGCGCCACGCGATCACCGACATTCGCGCCGAGCCGATCGACCTCGCCGGAGATCGGCGCCCTGACGACGCCCATATCCGCCACCAATGTCGTGTTGTAGCCGGCTGTGAAGATAAAGCT